>CAZEHJ010000018.1:0-53227 GCA_964512485.1 uncultured Rhodothermales bacterium
GCCCTTGATTCGGGGTCAAAGATACCTCCCGAGCGTGTCCACACGCTCTAACAGGCTTCGTATCAGTTCTCTATCCATTCCGGGTCAATCGTTTGTTTTAGGTCGAAAGGAGGATCCGATCATTCCGCCGACTCCTCCAACCACAACTGAAATCAGAAGTGTAAGCAAAACCGTGACGAAAGCCGGAAGTGATCCCAGAAGGCCCGCCATAACTTCGGCCATGTTCATGCTTTCCGACGGCGCCACCGCAAAATTGTACGCTATCAGAGCAGCCCACACAATTCCCAGGACCAGTGCGCCGGTCCTGAATCCATTTCCTTTTCCGGCCCAGCCGGCATAAATGGCTCCAACTACACCCAATTCCCAACCGAGAATCAGGTGAAGAGCCAGTGCCAGAAGGACTCCAACGGGTACCGCAGTTTTACTCATCCGTATCTGTTAGAGGCTGGTTGCAGAAAGTGATCCTTCTTTGCATTGTTCAGCAAATCGGGTGATTCGCCGTACAGCTTCCTCGATGTTCTCCATGGAATTCGCGTATGAGCAGCGCACATACCCGGCCCCACTGGGACCAAACGCATCGCCTGGTACTACCGCCACGTGTTCTGCCTCCAGAAGTTGTTGGGCAAAGTCTTCTGAATTCAGACCCGTTGACGTGATGTCGGGGAAACAGTAAAAAGCTCCTTCAGGCTCGAACGTTGGAAGTCCGGCAGCCCTGAATCCATCCACGATCGTGCGACGACGTGCATCGTAGGCTTGCCTCATTTTCTCAACATCCGGTTGAGACTCCCGCATTCCAGCGAGGGCTCCCCATTGGCTTGCCGTCGGTGCAGACATGATGATGTACTGATGCAGTTTGTACATGGCATCATAAATCGGCTTCGGCGCGCACGCGTATCCGACACGCCATCCGGTCATGGCATACGCTTTCGAAAAGCCGCCCATCAACACCGTCCTCTCCTTCAGGCTTTCGATGGACGGAAGGCACGTATGACCACGCTCGTAAGCTTGACCGTAGATAAGTCTGTCGTATATCTCGTCCGAAAGAACGAGCAGATCGTGTTTTTCAACGACTTCAGCTATTTCTTCCAGCGTCTCCCTCTGCAACACTGCTCCCGTAGGATTGCTGGGATAAGCCAGGAACAGCACTTTCGTGCGATCTGTAATGCGGGATTCGATATCGGCGGCGGTAACCTGGAAATTGTGCTCTACCGACGTAGGGACATATTTGACCGTAGCCCCGGCAAATATCGCCGTTGGACCATAGGACACGAAACATGGCTCCGGTATCAGAATTTCGTCGCCGGGATTCAACAGGGCCAACATGGCCAATTGAACAGCTTCACTGGCTCCTACCGTCACAAGAATCTGGTCTGCGGGATCGTAATGAACCCCGTAGAGGCGATTGATCTCTTCTGAAATGGCCTCTCTAAGCGGTGCAATCCCGGCGTTTGACGTGTAACCCGTTTTGCCTTCGTCCATCGAACGTTTGGCTCCCTGCATGATGGCAGCGGGTGAAACAAAGTCCGGTTCACCAATTCCGAGGGTAATAACCTCGTCCATGGTCGCTGCAATCTCAAAAAAACGTCGTATTCCTGACGGTGGAACCGTCTGAACTCTCTGAGATAATCTTTTTTCCAGATCCATCTTGAAACACCTTCTACTGTTCAATCCTGCTCAAAAAGCGGTTTGGAATATACAACCACCATATCTGGGATCGGTTGATTTTCCGCGCAGAATCTTTGCTTGTTCCGAGCCGGAGGCCTCGGTAATTTCAGCCAATTCAATTTCGCAATCACTCACAGGCAATGACAGGCAATATGTCTGAAGTACTGAATCAGAATTTTATCGACGGCATCTGGCAGGATTCTGCCGGCGGAGCGACCTTCAAAGACGTCAATCCGGCCATCAACAGTGACATCATCGGTCAGTTTCCCGAATCGGGTGTCGAGGATGTAGATGACGCCGTGCGAGCAGCACGAAAAGCGTTCAAGACCTGGGGCAGCATGCCCGCTCCCGCTCGTGGAGACGTGCTTCGCCGCATCGGAGACCTGCTCACTGAACGAAAAAGTGAACTGGCCTTCCAGATGACCCGTGAGATGGGAAAACCGTTTTTCGAAACGAAAGGAGATGTTCAGGAAGCGATCGACACCGCCTACTACGCCGCGACAGAAACGCGTCGTTTGTTTGGACACACGGTGCCATCGGAGATGCCCAACAAGTTCAATATGTCGATCAGACGTCCAATTGGCGTCTGCGGCGTAATCACAGCATGGAATTTTCCGGTGGCTGTTCCGACATGGAAGATGTTTCCAGCGCTTGCTGCCGGCAATACGGTTGTTTTCAAACCGAGCGAAGATGCTCCACACAGTGGTGCCCTCCTGGTGAAAATCTTTGAGGATTCCGGCCTTCCTCCGGGAGTTGTCAATCTTGTACAGGGTGGTGGTAATGCGGGCCGTGCTCTTGTTGAGCACCCGGACGTCAACGCCGTGTCCTTCACCGGCTCGACTGAAACAGGGTCCAAAATTGGTGAAGCCTGCGGACGAATGCACAAGCGATTCTCCCTCGAAATGGGCGGCAAGAATCCGATGATCGTTCTGGCCGACGCAGATCTGGATCTCGTAATCGACGGGCTTCTCTGGGGCGCGTTTGGTACGACCGGTCAGCGTTGCACAGCAACCTCCCGCCTTATCGTCCATGAAGACGTGCACGACGAGCTGGTCGGAATGTTGAAGGACAAAGCCGAGGCTCTGAAACTGGGTTACGGCAACGAGGACGACACAGAGATGGGACCCGTCATCAACCAGAAGGGCCTCGAGAAGATCGAATACTACATTGGTGTCGGTAAAGAAGAAGGAGCAACCGTTCTGACTGGTGGCAGCCGTGAGTTCGCTGAAGGATATGAGGACGGATTCTTCTTCCAGCCTACCATCCTGACCGATGTGACGTCAAACATGCGGGTGGCAAAAGAAGAAATCTTTGGCCCCGTTCTGTCTGTCATCAAGATTTCTTCCTACGAGGAGGCTGTCAAAGTGGCGAACAACATAGAATATGGTCTTTCATCGGCGATATACACCAAAGACGTAGCAACAGCCTTCCGAGCGATGCACGAAATCGAAGCTGGTATCACCTACGTGAACGGCCCAACGATTGGAGCAGAAGCCCACATGCCATTTGGCGGCGTTAAGGGAACCGGTAATGGCCACCGCGAGGGCGGATGGGAAGTATTTGAGTTCTATACAGAAACGAAGACAGTTTATGTTGACTACAGCGGCAAGCTGCAGAAGGCACAGATTGACAACGTAGACGACTAGAAATCCAACCAATCTGTTGAAAAGGGGCGTGTCACCGTAGTGACACGCCCCTCTTTTTTCAGTTTTCCTCCCTTCCATCACGGGCATGTTCAAGAACACCTTTCGCCAGGCGCCGCGTGAGACTGTACACTCGTTTGGATGCTTCCACAATTTCGGACTCCAGACCAAATCGCCTCGCACGCTCGCCAGAACTCTGCGCTAGCTTTGCCGCCAAGTGGGTGTTCAGTTCACTTACCCTGGTATTCAGTCTTCCCTTCTCTTTTCTGATCTGCTTCGCCAACTTCACATTCTTGTCATTTATCGACTGAATGGCGGTTTCGAGGGACGGAATGACCGAGAGGATCAGTGCTTTCATCATTTCTCTCGTCTCATCGCTGAACTCCTCTCGAAACCGAGTGCGTTGGTGACCTGTGTGCACATAATCCGTCTCAATCAAATCACCGATATTCTCCAAGATATTAGCACTGTTCAGGTACAGCCTGAGATCACGAACGTCTTCCGGCGACAGTGATTGCGCCGAAACCAGGCCCAAATAGCTTGTGATCTGCCTGTACAGGTCGTCGATTTCTTCATCGAGATCTCTCAATGCGTCCAACTCGAGTTCACTTCCTGTCAAGACTACGTCTGCTGCCCGGCGAATCATTTCGATGACTCGATCGCCCATCCTTCCGATTTCAAGCCTTGCCCGATCAATGGCCAGAGACGGAGTCGAAACAAGGAGATTGTCTAGATATTTCGATTGCAACCTCAGCTCATCTTTGATTGGTTTTTCCTTCACCATCTTCGTTGCCAACCATGCCATCGGACGTGCGAATCCGATGAGCAATACAGTATTGGCGACGTTGAATAATGTGTGTGCATTCGCTATTTCCCGAGCAACATTTTCAGCCGCCAGATTGGCAGATGTCGGATTCATATTTACGGTCATCCAATCTGCCATGAGCACAAGTTCTTCTATGAAGCCAACCCAAATCAATACTCCAATCACGTTGAACATAACGTGGATTACGGCGGCTCGCACAGCCTCTGCTGGCTTGCCGAGTGCCGCAAGTGCTGCCGTAACGCACGTTCCGATGTTGGCTCCGAAAGCGAGCGCTATTCCTGCCTCCAGAGACACCAAGCCTTGAGAGGACAACACAATTATTATCCCCATGGTTGCGGCTGACGACTGAACTACCGCCGTGAACAGTGCCCCGGCCAGAATGCCAGCCATGGGAGATGCCATACTTCCCATCATATCGATGAAAGGATCATAAGACCTCAATGGATACGTGGAATCTGACATCATTGTCATTCCAAAAAAGATCAGACCGATCCCGAGTGTCATCGTCGCAACATCGCGGTAGTACTGCTTTTTGGTAAACACCACCCAAAGACCTCCCACGGCAATCAACGCCATCGCCAATTTTGTCACCTTGAAGGCGATGATCTGAGCCGTGACGGTGCTACCGATATTCGCACCCATTATCACTCCCACGGATTCTGACATGCTGATCAGTCCGGCAGAAATGAACCCTACAAGCAATACTGTGGTAACCGACGAGGACTGAATGACACCTGTGATGAATGCACCGGCCAAAACGCCCTTGAATCGATTAGAAGTCAGTCTGGAGAGGACCCGCTTCATGGTGCTTCCGGCCAGCCGCTTCAAGCTCTCAGCCAGAATCAAGAGTCCATACAAAAAAATAGAGAGCCCCCCGGCTACTCCGATAATCAGTTCCGTCCAGCCTATAGATTGGCTCATTATTGGGTGTTATTGTGTTAACGAACAATCTCAATATGACGAATAGTCAGGGTGTTAATACTAAGATAACATTGCATATCTAGCTTTGCGGATGTGATTGATTCAAGCTCTGAATCCCACTACAACATCCCAAACATCTACGTTATGAAAACGCCTTCTCTGCCAGTTCTGGTAGTAGTTGCCCTGTTCGCCCACCTTTCATTGACAACTGTTTCAGCCCAAGACTCTGTTCAGCTGAGTGGTACCATCTTCTCAGACTACAGCTATACCGTCACTTCGCCGAATGGAGACATGGATGGCGAGAACGGCTTTGGATTCCGCCGAGTATATCTCACAGCCGATTACAAAATGTCTGAAAGCTTTTCCGGGCGAGTACGTTTCGAAGGAGCCGACAATTCCACCACCTCGCAGGGCAAGCCTGCTCCGTTTGTCAAGGATCTATACGTCAAATGGAAGAATGCGATCGGCGATGGACATAACATCACGTTCGGCCTTTCTTCGCCTCCGATGTGGGGTGTTTCAGAAAAGGTCTGGGGGTACAGAAGTCTTGAAAAGACAATCATGGACCGTACCAAAATCGCCAGCTCGAGAGACATGGGTATAACTCTTCAGGGCCCATTGAATCCTGACGGCACGATCAAATATGCTTTGATGGCTGCCAACAACTCTGGCGGAAAGGCGGAATCGGATAAATACAAAAGGATTTACGGTCAGATCGAGCTACACCCGAACGAAAACGTGTCCATCACGCTGGGAGGAGACTACTACGATTTTGATGGTGGCACTTCGCTCGGTGGCAACGCATTCGCCGGCTATTCGGGGGATGGTTTCAAGCTGGGTGTCGAAGGATACCTGAATCCTCGGTCATTCGACGATGCCGACGAAGATGATACACGAATCGGAATTTCGGTGTTCGGCCAAAAGCAGATCGATGATACCAAACGACTTGTTGCGCGCTTCGATTTCTTCGACCGGGATAACATGGGGGTCACCTCAAACCAGAATTGGGCCATCCTCGGCGTTGGTTTCAGCCCGGAAAACGGAATTGAAATCATTCCAAATGTCATTTACACCAAGAATGACTTCGAAGATGATGCTACAATTATCGCTCGACTTACAGTAAAGGCCTCCTTTTAGGACTCCCACTACACTGCATCCGATCAATTTTTCGACTTAACTCAAATCTTCCTCTGAAAATGCGCACAATGAAAAATCTCTGTCTCATCCTGCTGGCCACCGTATTTCTGACTGCGTGTGGTAGGCCGGAAGGAGGCTCATCACGAGTCGTTCTGGAAAACAAGGGCTCCGATACTCTGGTGAACGTTGCTCAAGCGTGGGCAGAAACGTACCAGACTGTCAATCCAAACATGGCAGTTGCCGTGACGGGAGGCGGTTCCGGAACCGGTATTGCCGCCCTGATCAATGGAACAGTTGATATCGCAAACGCATCACGCCAAATCAAAGACTCAGAGCGTGCCACAATGGTCGAATCAGGCACCACGCCTGTCGAGCACATTGTCGGCTTCGATGCTCTTGCCATCTTCCTTCATCCGGATAATCCAATTGATGAAATATCAACCGCGCAACTCAAGGATATCTATGCGGAAGGAGGAGCGGTCGAACGTTGGTCGCAACTGGGAGTCACGGTTCCAGGCTGCTCGAGTGATGAGATTGTACGAGTAAGTCGTCAGAATAATTCCGGGACGTACGCTTATTTCCGCGATGCCGTCCTTGAAAAAGACGACTTCAAACTCGGCTCACGGGACATGCACGGATCCAAAGATGTCGTGGATCTGGTAATGAACACGTCCTGCGCAATCGGTTACAGCGGTCTGGCTTACGCAACACATGAGGTCAAAATGCCTTGTGTGATATCTGCCGGATCTGATTCCTGTATCGCACCTTCCGTTGCAACCGCGCTGGACGGCAGTTACCCTATCGCGCGTCCCCTGTTCATGTATACGGCGGGTCAGCCGGCAGGGATTGTCAAAGAATATCTGTCATGGATCCTCAGCGAAGAGGGTCAGTGCATCATTCTGGCCAAGGGATACGCTCCGGCTGTCGACGTCGAATGTTCTGCTTCCTGACCCTGATTTCAGTTCAACTTCTAGACGTATAGCTCATCACCCTACATGTCACATTACGAACAACGCCTGGAGCACGACCTGACTGACATTCGCTCCTCCATTTCACGAATGGGAGAAGCCGTTCAGCTCAATCTTGCCAATTCCATTTCGGCTCTGTTCTCCAAAAACAGGGATCTGGCGTACAACACCATACTGGGGGACCACCCGGTCAACCGGGAAATGGAAGCCCTCAATCTGAAGTGTCATCGCTTCATCGCCAAACATCTGCCCTCGGCCGGGCACTTGAGGTTCATTTCGTCTTCCTTGCGGATAATCATCCTGCTCGAGCGCATCGGTGACTACGCCGTCACGATTTCGAAAGAAGCAGCCCACGTACGTCGCGGCCTAAAAGGACAGTTCCGGGACGATGCGGCGAAGATGGCTGATGATGCTCAGAAGATGCTGAAAAAGGCGCTTGGCGCATATGAAGATCAGAATGCTGAGAAGGCGCTGGCAACCATCAAGCTGGCCAAAAAGGTGGATCGTAAATTTTTTCTCGCCTATTCGGATCTCGTGGAAGAGGATGACGACCGCCTGTCCACCTCCGAGCTGTTTTCCAGGTTGGTTGTGATTCGACAAATCGAACGCGTGAGCGATCAGGCCAAGAATCTGTGCGAAGAGATCGTGTTCTCTGAAACCGGTAAAACGAAGAAGCGCAGAAAATACCGCCTTCTGTTTTTGGACGAAAAGGACGATTCAGCAACTCAACTGGCAGTTGCTATCTGTCGCAAGTACCATGGGGACCGAATAAAGGCTTTCAGTGCGGGCTCGAATCCGTCGTCTGAACTATCACAAGCCACTAAGGATCTGTGTGACGAGCGGGGTCTGGACACAAGTGGTCTGGATCCTTCGTCCGTTGATACTGAAAGCGAGTACTGGGCCAACGCTGATGTCTTTGTCACGATCAACTTCAATGTGGATGACTACGGTGGCAGCCTGCCATATGACGCGGCAGCTGTGAAATGGGACCTGTCTGATACAGATTCAGCTGAATCCGTTTTTCACGACCTCTCGGACAAAGTGGACGACCTCGTCCATCTGGTCCGCGGGCCAGTAACTGATTGACGGAGTCGCTGATTCATGCCTAACAAAATGGCTGGTGTATCAAAACTTGATCGTAGAGATTCTTCGTGGATCATCGATCGAGGCGTTCAGGTCCTGATGTTTATCGGCGGTATTTCTGCCGTCGTTTTCATCATCGGAATCTTCGTTTTCATCACGAAAGAAGGTGTCTCCTTCCTGGGGGATCGATTTGATTTCATGGAGTTTTTCGCCTCGATCAAATGGCGACCAACTTCTGAAAACAATCAGTCTTTTGGAGCATTGGCCCTCATAGTCGGAACGGCAAGCATCACCGGTATGGCCATGCTCATCGCGATTCCGTTCTCACTCGGGGCAGCCATCTACATCGGAGAATTTGCCACAGGTAAAACGCGCGAATCGTTGAAAGTCCTGGTGGAGCTTCTTGCCGCCATTCCATCCGTGGTCTGGGGTTTCATCGGCCTGAGCATCATGAATGGCGTCATCATCGACCTGTTCGACGTTCCGGTGGGGTTGAATGTGCTCAATGCCGGGGTGATTCTGGGTCTCATGGCAGCTCCCATCATGACTACGATCGCCGAGGATGCGCTGAAAGCGGTCCCGGATCGCTATCGGGAAGCTGCCGAGGCGATGGGAGCAACCCGTTGGCAGGTCATCCGCAGAGTTATTTTGCCGGCCGCCAAAAATGGACTGGTTTCCGCTGTCCTCCTCGGTATCGGCCGGGGTTTCGGAGAAACTATGGCCGTTTTGATGGCCAGTGGACATTCTGTAAACATTCCTGGAAGCGTCTTCGATTCCGTGCGCGCTCTGACGGCGACCATCGCGGCAGAACTCGGCGAGACAGCTGTGGGCTCAGATCACTACGGGGCCCTGTTTACCCTGGGCATCTTTCTTTTCCTCATCACCTTCATCATCAACCTTACTGCTGACCTCGTTGTCCGCGGTATCCGCAAAAAGTAGCCATGTTTGCAGCCTCACAGCTGAATATTAAAAACTACAAGATCCAGTCGAGATGGAGAATGTTGTTCATGGTGATGACACTTCTCCTGATTCTTCCGGTACTTATAATCCTGGTTTTGCTGATCATCAGAGGTGGTCCTGCAATATCATGGGAATTCCTGTCGCAATTCCCCAGTAACGGAATGACGGAGGGCGGCATATTTCCTGCCCTTCTCGGTACGATTTTCCTGGTCTCCCTCGCACTTGTTTTTTCGGTACCGCTTGGTATTGCTGCCGCCATTTACCTCAGCGAATATGCAGCTGATAACTGGTTGACTCGCGCAATCAATCTGGCGATTATCAACCTTGCAGGAGTCCCATCCATTGTTCACGCACTTTTTGGTGTCGGAGCGTTCGTCATATTCATGGATTATGGTACGAGCATTCTGGCAGCCAGTCTCACGCTCGCCATCATGACGTTGCCCGTGGTGATTGTGGCAACCCGCGAATCCCTTCAGGCGGTTCCCTACTCGTTCAGGGAAGCTTGTTGGAGCATGGGTGCAACCCGTTGGCAAACAATAAGAAGAATTGTGTTACCCAACGCAGTCTCCGGGATACTTACGGGCATCATCCTGGAAGTGTCGCGAACGGCTGGCGAAACTGCTCCAATCATGTTTACGGGGGCGGCATTTTTTCTCCCCTTCCTTCCCGAGAGCGTCTACGATCAGACGATGGCGCTGTCCTTGCATCTTTTCGTGGTTTCCACGCAGGTACCCAACGTACCCGACCACCTTCCATACGGTGTTGCTCTACTGCTCATCGGCATCGTGTTAACGATGAACGCGCTTTCCATCGGATTCAGGGTATACCTGAGAAACAAGAAGAAGTGGTAGCATGATGGAATCCCCAGAACAGTCTCTACACCAAACGGTCCTGGAGGTCGATGACCTCAGCATCTCCTACTCGGGCAAGACCGTACTCGAAAACGTGACTCTGGATGTCAAACAAAACGAAATCTTTGGCATCATTGGTCCTGCCGGCAGCGGAAAGACCTCGTTCCTGAAGGCCATCAACAGGATGGACGGTTTTACCAACGGCATGTCCACGTCAGGCTCCATTCGATTTCAGGGCTACGACACCTCTCGGTGGAGAAATCTCTTCTCGTTGCGGAAACGGATCGGCGTAGTTTTTCCCCTCCCTGTCGGATTGCCTCTATCCATTTATGAAAATGTTGCTTTCGCGCCCAGAACTGCCGGTATCCGAAAAAAGGAACGGCTGGATGACATCGTTGAACGCTGCCTGACGCGGGCCGCCCTCTGGGATGAGGTGAAAGATCGACTCGATTCGCTTGGATCATTGCTTTCCGGTGGCCAGCAACAGAGACTCACCATTGCACGAGCGCTTTCACAAGAACCGGACCTGCTTATGCTGGACGAGTTTTCGATTGCCGTCGATCCGGTTACCACGATGCGAATTGAGGATGTGCTGAAGGAACTAAAAAACGAGGTGTCCATCATCCTTGTAACGAACCTCGTCCAACAAGCTGAACGACTGGCCGATCGCACTGCTTTTTTTCTGAACGGAGAACTGGTTGAAATCGGTGAAACCGCAGACATTTTTGAGCGCAATGCCAAGGATCAGCGAACGATAGATTATGTGGAGGGACGCTTTGGTTGATCCAATTCAAACTACCGCGGAATCACTGACTCCAAACAACGCATATAAACACGCGATCAGTACGAGTGAGCTGAATCTGTGGTACGGCACGTTTCAAGCACTGTTCGATGTAGATTTTCAGGTAAAACAGGGATTGATTACATCGTTGATCGGCCCTTCCGGATGCGGAAAATCGACATTACTGCGGTGCGTGAATCGCATCAACGAGCGTCTTGGGTATGTGCGGACGGAAGGTCGTGTAGAAGTGCTCGGACACGATATCTACGGCCCTGATGTTGACCTCACTCAAGTTCGACAACAGGTAGGAATGGTCTTTCAACGGCCAAATCCACTTCCCGTCTCCATAAGGAAGAATATTCTGTTTGGCCATCAACTCCATTCAGGACAGACGACTACAAAAGCGCAAGCAGATGAGATCGTTGAATCAGCTTTGCGTCAGGTTCTGTTGTGGGACGATGCAAAGGATATACTCGATCGAACGGCTACATCACTTTCGCTGGAACAACAACAAAAGCTCTGCATCGCACGCCTTCTTCCTGTAAAACCATCCGTTCTCTTGATGGACGAACCGTGTTCCGCTCTGGATCCAAAAGCAACAGAGACCATCGAGGAGCTGATTTGGAACCTGAGGGGGCAGTACACCATCCTCATCGTAACGCACAATATGGCTCAGGCTCGGCGAGCATCAGACGAATGTGCATTCATGCTCATGGGTAAAATGGTGGAGCACCAGCGGACGGAGGACCTCTTCGTAACTCCCGATAGTCAGCAGACCGCCGATTACATCGAAGGTCGGTACGGCTGATTTGCCTTCAAGCCTTATTAACGAAGGAAGAAACGGTCTGCAAAATTGCTCTCAGACACTGATCTTCGTCATCATTGGGTACGATTGGAACGTTGAACGTGTCAGCTTCCGACAAAAGGAAGGACTGTAATTGCCATATCTGGTCAAAGCTCTCCAGGTACCTCTCCGATCTTCTCGTTTGGATTGCGTGCCCTCTGCCTTTTAGCCGCTTCTTAAGACGTTTCGCTTTCAGAACAGCCAATAGAACAGGCACTACGAGCGCGTCTGTTTCTTCCGCGATTTGACGCATCAGCTCAGGATGGAGGTGTACGCCTTCGATGATGAGAGATACTTGCTCTTGAGCTGATCTTCCAAGGACGCCTTCAACTCCGACTGCAACTTGACTTGATTGAGTCAGGTATCCATTGATCATATCTGATCCAAGCTCGTCCGAATCTGCCGTCGGCAAACTGGCATACGCTTCGAAGGTTGATGTATGCAGAGTCGGCAACAATCTCTCAGGAATCAACAATCGCATTACTTCGCGAAGCATATCTGTAGACTGGGTCCGAACAATATCTAGACTGTGTGCTAACTCCGAACTGATCGAGCTTTTTCCGCTGCCGGTTGTTCCACCAATCAAAATGATAAGTGGTCGATCTTGATGCGAAAACTCAACCCACCTGTTGTAGTTGTCTGCAGAAGTATTACCCACCAGTTCTCTTAGAAACCAGAGTACCCGACTTGTCAGATCTTTTGTCGATACTTCCGCGATATCCTTTGCAAGCAACTCATTTTCAACAGCTGTCGCAACCTCATATATCGAGTCTTGAGGAAGAGCACATATTGCCAGCGAATCTGCAAGCTGTCCTTTCGAAAATGGCGAGTCTGATCCGTCACTTGTGACAACACTGACTCTCGACTGCTCAATCGAGTTGTGGTGATACGCTTCGATGTATTGACCAAAGCCAATCTCGATCAGATAGTCTGCGACTTTTTCTCTCAACTGTATTGTCGTCAGGCCTCCTGCGCCACCCAGTCGATTCCGCAATCCGGAAGCCGTAGCGTAAGCTTCCTCAAAGGTCATTCCTGCCTTTTGAAGAGACCGCGTGAGAATTCCCCTGAGAAAAGGAATCGAGGATCCGTCGGACTCGCTGACAATATGTAGCTTGTCTAGCTTTTCCATGCGTATTCTGAAGGAGATCTGGGGTTCGACCTCCGATTTGTCATCTGGGCGGGTGCGCAAACTACAACCCCGGCCAGTTTCGTCAAATCAAATGTTATCAACGTCCAACATTCCGTCTGTTGACAGGCTGATGTCCGCCATGGCTGAACAGCGACTATCGACCTCAGGAATCTTGACAAAGCCGGAGAAGCATCCATGACCGCGCTGATCGTTGGAGCTGGCATTTTTGGACTGACTATCGCGAAATATCTGGCAGAAAGAGGTCTCGACGTGACGATAGTGGATAAGGGGCCGATTCCGAACCCTTTCTCATCCAGTTTCGATCATCACAGGCTGATCAGATTCGTGTACGGAGATCAGAAGGGATATGGTAGGCTTGTACCACACGCTTTCGCGGCGTGGGAAAATCTGTTCGAAGACATTGGTGAAGATCATTTTCTGAGTACAGGATGTCTTTCTCTCGGCCGAAAAGGGACCGATTGGCTGGATGTATCCACGAAGTCTCTCACCAACCTGAATCTAGAGTACGAGGTATTGAGCCAGTTCGAGGCCCAGAATCGTTTTCCCTGGCTACGTTTTCATTCCACGGATGACATTCTCTATTCACCTGACGGTGGCATACTCCGCGCTGACAAAATTCTGGCTAACCTCGCTCAATACCTCAAGGACGCAAATGTACGGCTCATCGAAAATTGCGAAATTGAATCGTTTGAGGTTTCAAACTGCCGAGTTGCGAGCGCCGTCGGGCGATCATTTTCGGCGGACATACTGGTTACAGCTCTTGGGGCATGGCATTCTCAATTCTTTGAGAGTCCGGTTCGCGCATCACGTCAGGTATATGCCAGGTCTTATTCCCCGCCAGCGGCCATGACTGTTGACGCTGGATGCCCAATGATTCTGGACCTCGAGGCAGGCGGAGGATTCTACTTCATTCCCGGAAACTCAATTTTTCCCTCCAAGTACGGAAACCACATCTCGCGTCACTATGAGGCGCCATCCGATATACGCGAACTGAGTGCTCTTGAGGTGCAAACGCTTTGTGAGATAGCCGATGATCGGTTTTCGAGCGGTTGCGCTCCCGACGTTGATGAGTACGGAGTATGCTATTACTCCATGGTACCTGACGAACAGGTACGGTTTGAACAGCGTGAGCGTTATTTCTCTATCAGCGGCGGGTCCGGCCACTCATTCAAATGGGGAGCACTGTTCGGAAAATTGATCGCTGACGCCATCACTGCAAAACGCAAGCCCGACATGGTGCGGGAGATTATTGCCGGGCGCGCATCGATCTGATCTACTTCAGGTACATCCTGGGCTCTTCCCCATCGATAAGAGCTTCGATCTCCAGGTGCTTCATGATGGGTGATGCTTTCACTTTGCCCATCAGCACCTCTTCGATCTGGAAAAGACCTGTTGCATTGTCCATCTGAATTGAGACACGCACGGGCTTGTTCTGCCCACTTGTAATTTCTACGCGAGAAATCGTGTTGGCGGAGAAACGGTGCATATCACCCACCTTCGCATCAAACTGCAGGTTGATTGGGATCAGCGATCGCCCCTTGGTCATGTCCGTTCCGTCAGCTACAAGCACGACACCGGCTTCAACCGAGTGAATCCTCGTGTGGGCCATGTGACCAACGATCACTTCATGAACCATCGCTCGAAGTACGATGCGTTTGTCCTGTTCTTCAGGATAGAGCCACTCCAAATACTTCACGATTATCGGGTCGATCAAATTTATGGAATGCCACTCGTGTTGATCTCTCGTCACGCCCATACCGGTATCGTGAAGAAAACAGCCTAGCGCGACTGCCAACTGTGAGTCTTCGAAGTCCGCTACCTGTTCCTCTTCGAAACTGGTTCTGATTCCACCCTCATTCAGCAAACCTAATATCTTGAGAGCGTTGTAGGTGGTAATCCGGGCATGAACCGGCCCGTGATCATTGTAGCCCAGTCTCCTGACTGAAACTACGTTCGCATAACTGTGATACAGGTTTATTTCCTTGTCATCAAGTAGGCGCTCCAGGAGTTTGCCGAGCCGTCCCGAGTAACGGGCTTTCAAGGCGGTGTTGAGTTGTTTTTCCTTTGGAGTTGGAGCCTTCCAATCTGGGATTATTTCAGTCATTTCTTTTTCCTTTCTATTCATTCAACGTCCCAACACGATTGTCGGAACTAGGGTATGCGTAAAAAGAAGAGGGGCGGCATGAAATGCCGCCCCTCCTGCAATCATCGCATGTCAACAAATTCAGCCTTCATCTTCAGTCTTTTCTTCTGATTCAGCTTCTTCTGTTGTGGCTTCTGCTTCAGGTTCTTCGGCCGGAGCGTCAGCTTTTTTAGCTTTCGCCTTGGCTTTGGTCTTCTTCGCAGGAGCCTTCTTTTTTGGCGTCTCTTCCTTGGCTTCCTCTTCGGCACGGGCTTCTTCTTCAGCCGCGGCTTCTTCTGCAGGAGCCTCTTCGGCTGGAGCTTCAGCTACTTCTTCAGGAGCTTCGACGGCAGGGGCTTCTTCAACTGCCTCGGCTTCTCCGGCCGGTGCGGTTGCTTCAGTCTCTTCCATCTTGGCTTTCAGTTCCGCCAGTCCAGATAGTTCACCGAGCGTAGTCGGACCGCTTGCGGCCTCCTTGTCGATGAACTGCTTTACTTCGCGGGCTTCCTGCTTGCGGGATTCAGCTTTTTCACGTTTTTCAGCATGACGCTCTGCTCGTTCCTGTGAACGGGCCTGAGCCGTTGCGCTGAGTACGATTTCTTTCTGATTCGCATCGAAGCGGATGACATAGAGATTTTCCACCTCTTCGCCTTCCTTGAAATCACCAAGTGTCTTGCCTTCAGGAAGTTCTCCATCGGGTACAAACGCTTCCACTTCCATTGGAAGTTCAACGACCATGCCTTTGTCCTCTACGCGAACAACTTTGGCATTGGATACTGCACCTTCGGAGTAAACCTGCGCAAACTGATTCCATGGATTGGTATCAACCTGCTTGTGCCCGAGTGAAATGCGACGCTCGTCTGTATCGATGTTCAATACGACAACGTCGAGTTCCTGGCCTTTCTTGACCATATCCGAAGGGTGGCGAATTCGCTTGGTCCAGGACAGGTCACTGATGTGAACCAATCCGTCGATGCCCGGCTCGATCTCAACAAACACACCAAAGTTGGTGATATTGCGGACTTTGCCACGCATAACCGTTCCAGGTGGATATCGCTCTGCGATGTTTTCCCATGGATCCGGCTCCAGCTGCTTCATTCCCAGAGATATCTTCTTTCCTTCCGAATCGACGTTCAGGATTTTGACCTGGACCATCTGACCGAGGGAAACCATCTGCGAAGGATGGCGAATATGCTCCGTCCAACTCATTTCGGAGATGTGAACGAGGCCTTCAATTCCTTTCTCCAGCTCAACGAAGGCACCGTAATCGGTGATCGAGACAACTTTACCCTCCACGAGCTGGTTGCCAGCGAGTTTTTCTTCGATGTCTTCCCATGGATGTTTCTGCAGCTGCTTCAGACCCAGTGAGATGCGCTGGCGCTCTTTGTCATAGTCAAGTACTACAACATTCAGTTTCTCGTCGAGGCTGACGAGCTCTGAAGGATGCGACACGCGGCCCCATGAAAGGTCGGTGATGTGCAGAAGACCGTCGACGCCACCGAGATCGATGAATACACCGAAGTCCGTGATGTTCTTGACCATACCCTCGAGGATCTGGCCCGGCTCCATCGTGGAGAGAATATTCTCGCGCTGCGCCATGAGATCTTTCTCGATGAGCGCTTTGTGAGATACAACAATGTTTTCGTTCGCTGGATTGAGCTTGACGATCTTGAACTCCATCCGCTTTTCGAGATACGCATCGAAATCGCGTACCGGACGAACGTCGATCTGGGATCCAGGAAGGAATGCTTCCATTCCGTCCAGAAGCTCCACAATCATACCACCTTTGATTCGGCGAACAATCGTTCCTTCGAGAACTTCTTCGCTTTCGAACGCATGTTCGATGCGGCGCCAGCGACGAACGGTGTCGGCTTTCGTTTTCGAAAGAACCAACTGTCCGTGATAGTCCTCTATACGTTCGAGGTAAACTTCGACATCTGCTCCTGCTGCCAGTTCTTCTCCGAACTCGCTTCTGGAAACGATACCGTCGCTTTTGAACCCGATGTCGATTACGACATCCTTTTCCCCGACGCTTACAACTTTACCGGCGACGATTTCATTTTCGGATACGTTGGTCAACGTATTCTCGACCAGCTTGCGCAGGTCATCGAGGCCTACGTTCGCATCTTCCGGATCAGTTACCTGGTCCAGATCTTCGAGTTTGTATACCTCTCCGGAAATCTCGCCTGTGTAGCCAATCATGCCAGGCGCCTGAACAAGAGCATCACCTGCATCATCCGAACTGGATTCTGCTGGCTCTTCTTCTGTTTTCGCTTCTTCAGCGACTGGCTCCTCGGCGGCTACAGCTTCTTCTTCAGTCTCAGCCTGTTCTTCGGCCACTTCTGCAGGTGATTCAGCGGGTGCTTCCTCTTCTGCAGGTGCCTCTTCAGCGGCTGCTTCTGGTTCTTTGGTTTCTTCGGCCGTTTCTGCTTCCTGGTCTGCTTCTGCTGCTGCAGGTTCATCAGGAGTCACGGCGTCGCTTTCAGGATTTTCCTCAGTGACCGGTGTCTCCTCTTCCGCGACTGCGGATTCTACGGGAGTTTCTTCCTGGTCCTGAACATCCTTTTGCTGATCTTCAGCCATGGTGTTCACGTTTGAGCATACGCCGAAAAAGAATAGACGGGTGGTTTCGGCGGGCTCGGTCTAGTTCATGTTTTTCCGTTGGAATCCCACATCGCAAACGGACTGCTCCAATTTGGCGCAGATGATGTATTACAACATCTTAGACTAGTCGTTCCCGCGTATCTGGCTTAAAATATTCTCCACCTGATCTTCAAATGACAGCTCGCTCGTATCCACGACGATGGCATCCGCCGCCTTTTTGAGTGGAGAAATATCGCGTGATGCATCCCGATTATCCCGCTCACGAATCTCAAGCAGGAGTGCCTCTTCGTCTACATCCTCGCCCTTCTGCCGCATTTCGAGAGCTCTCCGCTTAGCCCTCACCTCAGCCTTCGCAGTGACGTAGAATTTGAAATCAGCATCCGGGAAAACCACGGTCCCGATGTCTCTTCCTTCCATGACCACAGATGAACCCTTCTCTGACGCCTTGGATGCAAGCGTTCTTTGCAGGTCCACGAGTCTTCTCCTGACGTCAGCCCGTTTGCTCACTCTCGAAGACATGTCGCTCGCAGCGCTGGATCGGATCTCTTCTGAAACATCCTCTCCATTCAGGATCACGCGGTTGCCCTCGGAAGAAGACTTCAGATCAATCGAAATCGAAGACAGAACGGATTCGAACCCTTCTTCTTCGGGCGCAATTCCTGTACGAATAGAATGCAACGCAACGGCGCGATACATCGCACCGGTATCGATATAGAGCGAGCTTAATCGCTCTGCCACCGCCCGTGCGGTTGAACTTTTTCCAGAACCTGCAGGTCCGTCAATGGCAATGATCACGTATTCACCTGGTTTGCGCCAAAATTATTGCCGCAGTTCCGACCTTTCAAACTCTGAACCGCCTGAATTTCATGAATTGGACCGGTGATCTGCATGCGCAAGCTCGCACATGAAGAAATTCCAAGACTCAGACCCTCGGAAAACGAGTCCGTCGAAAGATCTCCTATTTGCGTACTGCTCGAAGATGTTCGAAGTGCCCATAATGTTGGATCCGTCATGCGGACGGCCGACGCCATCCTCGCACGAGAAGTTATTCTGTCCGGGTACTCTCCGGATGGAAATCACAAAGGGGTTCACAAATCAGCGCTTGGAGCACAAGACTTTGTGCCATGGCGACAGGTCGAAAACGCGGTAGATGAAATCCATCGCCTTAAGCAGAATGGTTATACCGTTGCAGCTCTTGAGATTACGGATTCACCAACTGTGGCCGCTGATTTGCCTGAATCGGCGTTTCCCTTGTGTCTCGTAGCTGGAAACGAAGTAGCTGGTGTATCAGATGATACCCTGAATGCGTGTGATTTTGCGATCGAACTGCCTCAACTGGGAGTAAAACAGTCGTTGAATGTATCTGTTGCTGTCGGAATCATGCTGTTCGATCTACTCAGACATTACCGTAACTTGACCTATGGCGACGGATGACTTCCAAGCCGGGCAATCGATTACTTATTACTCCCACAACCTGAGCACAAGCGATACTTGAGCACTACGACTGCACATCCGGTTCAATCCGCTGATCCCGCGTGGCATCCAGATCCTGCCATCGGACTGGATCCTCTTCAGAATGCCCAGCGATTCACCTCTCTGAAGGTTTCGAGTGATTGGGAGTATGAAGCGCTCACAGAAGAACCGCAGTCAGAAGGGCTGTACATCGGGCGCGCTCATTTGCAAGGAAGCGGCAGGGCTCTGATTTCGTCTGCTTCAGACTCCGGCAGTGCCATTGAACCCTCCCAGGTTACTCGCCTCGGAAATGAGGTGCATCCCCTTTTTTTTGACGCCACGCTCCACTGCGCGCTCCACCCGGGCACTGCGATCAATCTGCCTTCATCTGCCATAAACCTATATCAGCTGGAGTCGACCGGAATTGGTCCCGTTTCCCAGATTGTGCTGGCCCTCTATTCCATGGATCAACATCTGAGGGGTGCTGGAACTGATATTCCGGTCTTTCTACCGGCGCAAACACGACTGATTTCAGAAATCTCGAAATTTCGCGCCATGCGCCTGGCGATCGATCATCTTGTGGCAATACACGGGCGCCAGAATTACGCTGCGCATTTTCATGCCATCACGTCTTCTCTTGAGTTGGGGCGAGACAATCCAGACAACAACCTCGTTCGCACTACGATTCAAGCAACAGGAGCAGTACTCGGGGGAGTACACCGGCTCAGCATTCAGCCCTGGAATCTGCATGATCAGGGATACGCGGACGAGAATGCTGCTCGATTGTCGCTCAATATCTCACTCCTTCTCAAGCACGAAGGTCATCTGGACCGAGTTGCTGATTCACTCGCCGGTTCACATTCAGTCGAATCAGCAACGCACGCCATGGTACGCCTGGCGTGGGAACGATTTGTTCGGATTCAGCACATCGCCGTTCACGATCTACTGAATGAGCCACTGGTAAAGGACTGGCTTACCGAAGATTGTGCCAGGTATTCAGAAAGGTCTCTTGTTGACGAGTCGAGCCCAGTATCACAGCACATCGGGTCACTCTCGGATATATCTTCGGGGGGACTCGCTCCATGACCCCTGAATACACACCGCTGCCACCTTTTACGTCTGATGAAGATTCAAGAGGAACTGAAATCAGATATGACGGATTCGAGCTGATGTCACAGTATTCGAGTCCTCGGCACAACCATGCCCCGAACGATCCGGGAAAGGAGCCATTTACTCGAGGACCCTATCCTTCGATGTATACGGGCAGGCCGTGGACCATCAGGCAATATGCTGGTTTCTCGACGGCCGAGGAATCCAATGCGTTCTATCGTAACAATCTTGAAGCTGGCCAACGCGGGTTGTCAGTGGCGTTTGATCTGGCTACACATCGCGGGTATGACTCGGATCACGAGCGTGTGGAAGGGGACGTCGGAATGGCAGGCGTAGCCATCGACTCGGTAGAAGACATGAAGCTCCTCTTTGAGGGAATTCCCCTCGACAAAATGAGCGTATCAATGACGATGAATGGGGCGGTCCTGCCCATTCTGGCCTTTTACATCGTCGCTGCGGAAGAGTCCGGAATTTCGCCGGCCCAACTCTCCGGCACCATTCAGAATGACATTCTGAAGGAGTTCATGGTCCGGAACACATTCATCTATCCGCCGGATGAATCGATGCGAATCGTACGGGATATCATCCGATTCGGATCTGAATTCATGCCTCGCTACAATGCGATTTCGGTGAGCGGCTACCATATGCACGAGGCCGGAGCTTCTGCCGAACTCGAACTGGCCTATACGCTGGCCGACGGCCTCGAGTACGTGAAACAGGCGGTATCCGCTGGTCTGGACATTGATGCGTTTGCTCCCCGGATATCGTTCTTCTTCGGAATAGGTATGGACCTGACGTTGGAGGTCGCCAAATTGCGGGCAGCGAGAACGCTCTGGTGTGAAATGATGAAGGCGTTTGAGCCGAGCAATCCCAAATCAACCATGCTTCGAACGCATTGCCAGACGTCCGGCTGGTCCCTCGCCGCTCAAGATCCGTTCAACAATGCTGCACGAACGACGCTTGAGGCTCTCGCAGCTGTCCTGGGTCACACTCAATCCCTGCACACCAACGCACTTGACGAAGCGATTGCTCTTCCGACTGATTTTTCGGCAAGAATCGCCAGGAACACGCAGCTGATTCTGCAGACGGAAACCGATCTGACGCAGACGATTGACCCGTTCGGCGGCTCCTTTTACGTTGAAGATCTGACGTCCCAGTTGATCCAAAAAGCACGCATGCTGATGGATGAAGTCGAGGAAGCTGGAGGGATGGCACAGGCCATTTCGCTTGGAATCCCCAAAACCAGAATTGAGCAGTCCGCAGCACGACGCCAGGCCAGAATCGACTCAGGTGATGAAATCATTGTGGGCGTGAATCGATATCAGACTGATAACGCTCCCGATATTGAAATTCGAGAGATTGACAATGCTGCCGTTCGAACAGCACAGATCAACCGATTGCAGGACGTTCGCCGGAATCGGGATGAGCAAGCAGTCGCTTCTGCACTGTCTGCGATTCAAATTGCGGCCGAACAAGAAGACGGCCTCTTGGTCGAAACCTGTGTTGAAGCTGCTCGCGTTCGCGCTACCCTGGGAGAAATATCATCCGCGCTTGAGTCCGTTTTCGGACGTCATATTCCGCAGACTCATTCATTTTCAGGAGTTTATGCGTCCGAATATTCAGAGCGCACTATTTTAGACGCAGTGAAGACGAAATCAGACATATTTCTGGAGCAGACCGGACGCAGGCCCAGGATCCTCGTCGCCAAGATGGGTCAAGACGGGCATGATCGTGGATCGCGCGTAATTGCGACTGCTTTCGCCGATCTCGGATATGATGTTGATATCGGACCACTTTTTCAGGTCCCGGAGGAGACAGCCCGCCAGGCGACTGAAAATGACGTACATGTAGTCGGAGTTTCCACCCTCGCCGGATCACATCGAACCCTGATTCCCCAGTTAGTGGAAGAGCTCGATCGTCTCGGACGGGGCGATATTCTGGTCGTTGCCGGGGGTGTTATCCCCGAGCAGGATGAAGCGTTTCTACGCTCAAAAGGTGTCGTTGATATCTTCGGTCCCGGTACGGCTATACCTGACGCCGCCGGATCGCTTCTCGATAAACTGCTGAATCAGATCAACTCCTGAGAACATGCAGTCTATCGCTGAACTTTTCAATGCAATGACCTCCGGTGACAGGCAGGCGCTCGCCAAAGCCATCACCCTCGTCGAAAGCAAGCTGGCAGAAGATCACATTTCCCGACTTCGCCTTTTGGATCTGTGTCACGCCACCCCCAAAGAGAGTACACGAATTGCCGTCACTGGAGCTCCTGGAGCAGGTAAAAGTTCATTGATTGAAAAGTTGGGACTAGAGATGACCGGTTCTTCGGAAGCCGTAGCCGTCCTGACTATCGACCCGACCAGTGAACGAACAGGTGGCAGTATTCTGGGTGACAAAACCAGAATGACAGACCTTTCCAGACAGGAAAACGCCTTCATTCGCCCCTCCCCAACTTCCGGCGTGCTCGGAGGCGTAGCCGAAATGACACGTGAGACGATTCTCCTTTGCGAATCAGCCGGGTACACGCGAATAATTGTTGAAACTGTTGGTGTCGGGCAGTCAGAAACGGCCGTTTCTCACCTGGTGGACGTTGTACTCTTCGTCACGATCGCCGGGGCTGGAGATTCGCTTCAGGGAATAAAGCGCGGAATTCTCGAAACAGCTGATCTGGTCGCTGTGAACAAATGTGACGGAAGTGGCGAGGCCGCTTCAAAGTTATTCGCCTCCGAATTGAGCCAGGCACTGCTGTTGCTACGAGGACAAAATGCGTGTCCCGCGGTGGTGAAAACTTCGGCTCTCTCGGGTCTGGGCGTATCTGAGCTCTTGACCCACATGGATACCCTGGTGCATGACCGAAGGGCAAATGGGCAATTCAACTCCAATCGAGCCGAACAACGCGTGAAGTGGTTCGATGACGCGACCGCATTTCTACTCGAGCAACACATCTCGTCTGATAACACACTTGTGCAGTTAAGAAAGGAGTTAGCCGACCGAATTCAGGGTGATCAAGCGAATCCGTATGCCGCCGCCAATGAGTTAGTATCCAGAATACTGAGAGACTGATCTACACCCTGAACGGCAAAGCAGAACCCGACTGAGCGAATGGAAAACAATTTGCCAGCCACTCGAACGACCAGCATTCTGCTCACGGAAGCTGTGCAACAGCCTGTTTCAGCCGTTCAGTAGTCTCGTTCTTGCCGAAATAAACCATCATGTCATAAAGCCCCGGTCCTGACGGAGATCCGCTAAGTCCCAGCCTCAGTGGAAACATGAGTTTCCCCATTCCGATCTCCTCTTCTTCCACCATGGCCTTCAAATCACCCTCAAGAGATTCGGTTGACCAATCGTCCAGCCGCTCAAGTCGTTCGATGAATCTGGTCAGAGTAGACCCCGAATCTTCTTTCCATCTCTTCTGAACAGATTTCTCATCGTACTCGCTCGGGCGCTCAAACAGAAAACTGGCGTCAAGAATATCATGCGCAAAGCTCATCCGCTCTTTCATGAGATCGACAGCTCGGCTGAGGTTTTCAAGAGAAACATCGCCAAATCGACTCACGGCAGTTTCCAGAACCTGGCCAGCGATACTCTCTGATGAACGCTCTCGCAAATACTGTTCGTTGAACCACTGCAGCTTCTGCAGATCGAATTGAACACCGGATTGCCCCACTCTCTCGAGGGAAAATGCCTCACACAATTCACTCAGGCTAAAAAGCTCGCGCTCGTCTCCAGGATTCCACCCCAAAAGTGCCAGAAAGTTGATTAGCGCTTCAGGTTCGTAGCCGGCATCACGATATTGGGACACCGAAACGGGAATACCCTGCTTCTCCGCATTTCGCTTCGACAATTTGCCGCCGGTTGGACTCAATATCAGCGGGAGATGAGCCATGGTCGGCGCCCTCCACCCCAACGCCTCGTAAAGAAATATGTGCTTGGGAGTAGAAGGAAGCCACTCTTCACCGCGGATCACATGCGTAATCTGCATTTCGTGATCATCCACGATATTCGCGAGGTGATAGGTGGGAAGGCCATCTGATTTAACCAGTACCTGATCGTCGACCGTAGAACTTTCAAAGCTCACAAGACCACGAATCGCATCTTCGAACTCGATCACACGCCCTGGCTCTACTTTCATCCGAACTACGTGATCTTCACCTGCCCCGAGGCGTCGGGATACCTCTTCTTCGTCCAGGGACAGAGAATTACTCATCTCTCCTCTCGTCGTCAGATCGTATCTCGGATTCGGATTCTCTTTCGACCGGTGACGCTCCTTCATTTCATCGATCTCCTCGGGAGTATCAAATGCAACGTATGCGTTGCCCGACTGAATCAATTTTTCGGCGACGGAGGTATAGAGTTCGCTCCGTTCGGACTGATGGTACGGTCCAAATCCGCCATCCTTGCCCGGTCCCTCACCGAATTCAAGCCCGGCCCACGCCAGGCTGTCGAGAATGTCCTTTTCAGCCTCAGGTACAAATCTGGATCGGTCGGTGTCTTCTACGCGGAGAACGAACACGCCCCCTTCCTTCTCGGCCAGCAGAAGGTTATAGAGCGCGGTTCTGAGACCGCCAATGTGTAGAAATCCTGTCGGGGAGGGTGCAAATCGAACGCGCATGGATCGAGATCAGGTAAGGCGAATTGGCGTGGTAAATACAAAGCACAAGATACCACTTTGAATCGCGACCAGATCCCAGCGGATCAGCCAAATGGAGTATTGACGGTGAAATCCCGAAGAAAGCTTTCGTAAACCGCGATCGGGTATCAGTCCTGATCAGCCTCGATCAGAAGACCAGGCTCAAACACATAGATATAGGACTGAAGGACCCGCGTGTCAGGCGATTCGAAGAAGACGCGTTCTTCTTCTTGATCCAAGAAGGTCGTCATTCCCGACGTGTTTGTGATTGGAAGCAACAGTCCAACCATAAATACTGCCACGACAGCCGCAATCGCTGCGCGAACAGATACCGGACGCTTCGCATTCCAAAGAGGCTCCCGATCCTCGAACCGGTCAAACTTCTCGTTCGACTCCTTCAGCATGGCAAGTCTTTCGAAAAAGCGATCATCCGCCACCTGAGGTGGAGCTATGTGCTCTTGCCTGCTCATTCTTCTGAACAACATCACGTTGTCCATATACGCTCTGGATTCCTTGCTGTCAGCCAAATGGCTGTACAGTCCCGATTGCTTTTCGAGTGGGAGTTCTCCGTCCAGGTAGAGGTTCAAATCCTCCTCCTGGTTAAGGAACTCGTCGTTATGTTCGATGTGTGGGTTCATGAAACCGTTTCGCCGGAATGGTTCAATTCAATCGAATCTTTTCTGTGTGCCGTTTCTCTCCAGTCGCTTGAGCCAAATTCAACTCTGACGTGGCGATGGCCTGACTCATCATTTTCGAGAGTTTCCTTCTGGCTTTGAAAAGCCGAGATTTGACTGCACTGATCGTGCTCTTGGTTACCGCAGCGATCTCTTCATACGTCAGGTTCTGATATTCCCTGAGAATGATTACTTCTCGATAGTCTGGGTTCAGCGTTTCAAGAAAGCCGGCTACGAACTTGATCTGCTCCGATTTTTCCATTTGTGTAAATGGAGTGTCGCTCGAGACAACGAGGTCCCAATTGTCATGTTGCAACCCGACATGGCGTCCTGATCGTCGAAGTGAATTCAGACACTGATTTCTGGCAATCGTGAACAACCAGGACTTGAAAGAAGCAGTTTTAAGAAGTCGAGATCTGTTTTCATAGACCCTGAGAAAGGTCTCCTGCATCACATCCTGTGCCGCATCAGAATCCAGTAACATCTTGTAGCAGAACGAATAAACCGGTCCCTTGTACCGATTGTATATCCCGACGAATGCAAATTCGTCGCCTGCTTGGAACGATTCTATGAGTGCAAATTCATTCATGCACTTTCGCGTCCGAGATTGGTCCCGCCATCTGTCGTAACAATCTGGGTTTTTGATAGCATACTTCCGCGGAAATTGGTCCAATTTTTCTCGCACGCACGTGCGGAAAGTCCGACCTCATGTTTTTTGGACTTCGCGATGACGTTAAAGTTGCTCTCTCGCTTACAATAATTGCGTACAAAAATGCGGATCGAGTCAGGAACCATTAAAGGCAATGTTGCGTGGATGCGCTGCCATTCTTCACGCTCGTAACTCCGCGAATGACTGAAAGAGTCTCATTTTCCCGAAAAAGACGCATGCTCCGCTCTCGATTCGTTATTCCTGTCTTGATTTTTGTCCTGGCTTCCCTGCCGGCTTGCTCCTCCTCATCCAGCATTATGGACGAGTACTCGCCAGATGGCCTGGTGGCGATTGTTGATTCTGATTCTATTTCCACCGAGGAATTTGTAATCCATTACGAAAGAACGAGTGGTAATTCAGGTATTGTGACGGACACGCTATCGGCACTTGGGGATTTCCTGGACAGATATGTCGATTTTCGAGTCAAAGTTCTTGAAGCCAGAGCCAACGGATACGACGAAGATCCGGGTATCAAGACGGAGATCGAGCAGTACCGACTCCAACTTGCCAGACCGTACATAATGGAACGAAACATATTCGAACCGTTGGTCAAGGAAATGTATGAGAGGCGATCTGAAGCGGTATCTGCGCGCCACATTCTCATTACCCTCGCGCCTACCGCTCTACCGGCAGATACCATGGCTGTATTCAATCGGATCACCGCCATAAGAGATTCCGTTCTCGCGGGTGCAGACTTCGGTGTCATGGCCGGCCTTCATTCAGAAGATCCTTCCGCAAAAGGCGCTCCGGGTTCTCCCGGATACCAGGGCGATCTGGGATATTTCGGTGGTGGTCGAATGGTCGAGGAATTCGAAGACACGGCGTTCGCAACGCCTGTCGGAGAGGTATCGAAGCCGTTCAGAACTCAATTTGGCTACCACATCCTTCAGGTCAGAGACCGGATCAGGATGCCTTCTGATAGAGAACTCGCTCATATCATGATTCGACCTCGTGGAAATGCCGCCTCTGACGTGGCGGACATGGATCAACGCGTGTCTCGGGTCGCTGCTCGACTTGAGGCAGGAGAAGACTTTGGTGAATTGGCCAAGGAACTCTCTGATGATCAGAACTCTGCCCCGAATGCAGGGCACATCGGATTCGTCACATACGATGCTGGCCTTCCGTTCAACTTCAGAAACGCCGCTTTCTCCATCCCAGAGGCTGGGAGTCATACAGGCCCCATCACCAGCCCCTTCGGTCAGCATTTCATCCAATTCATCAGCGAGAACGATCTCGGTACGTATGAAGAGGAATATGAAGCACTGAAAGACCGCGTCAATCAAATGCCGCGTGCTCAGAAGGCTGAAAAATTGTTCGCCGCGCAAGTGAGGAAAGAACTGGAGACTTGGGTGGATTCATCTCGCGTATACAGGTGGGCTGGTACGATGTCTGCAGATTCCCTGATTCGCATGCTCGCCTCCGGCTCGATAGACGCTGAAGATGGTGCTGCCGAGTTCATCCGGATAGGAGACAAGTCACTGACGGTTTCCGAGTTCGCTGCCTATTTCTCATCGGGGCGACTTCCACAGGCAACCGGAACAGATGACAGGATTTTCGCCGTGGTAGACCAGTATCTGGACGAGCAGGCGATTTCATACCGGGTGGAAAAACTCGAAGAAAGTGACGAAGAGTTCTCCCGGACCATGCAAGACTTCAGGGATGGGCTGATATTGTTCAAATATATGGAAGACCACATCTGGTCCGCAGCGTCCACTGATACAACAGGACTTCTCAATCACTTCGAACAAAATCGAGACCAATACCAGTATCCTGACCGGATCAGAGTCGTGAGTTATTCATCCACGTCAGAAGATGGGATGAGCTCATTCATCGAGACGCTCAGGAATTCCGATCTGGAAGCGGCCTTGAGATCTGCCTATTCGGATTCGTCGTATGCCCTGCGCACGGACACGACGTATGTGTCTGAAGTTACGGGATCTCTTTTCGACGCAGCTTTTGACCTTCAAGAGGGAGAGATTTCTGAATCCACTTCCTACAATCAGGGCTGGATAGCACTCTATCACGCAGGAGTCGACCTTGCACGGCCAATGACGTTTGAAGAAGCAAGGTCATCCACGGTGAGCGACTATCAAATGATCGTAGAGTCTGAAATCCTCGCTGGACTTCGAGCCAAATACGGCGTCGAGGTATTTCCGGCCAACCTTCGTGATGTGATACTGTCACCTCCTGAGACTGAATCCTCCAATGCCGAGGCGCTCAATTGACCGGACACCAGAACCATATTGGTCTCCTCTTCCTGAAACATTTCAGAATCGGACTGCTGTCCCTCTTCCTACTCTTCGTAGCAGGGTGCTCCAACCAGCAGGAAGAGCAGAACTTCCTGGCCAGAGTCGGATCGGAGATGCTGACACAGGAAGAGGTGAATCGGCTTCTGGAGAATACGTCCGCCTTTCTGGATTCTTCCGATGCTGTTTCCCAGATCGTCGAACAGTGGGTCACGAATGAGTTACTGTATCAGGAAGCGGTTGAACGCGGACTCAGAGGGGATCCTCAAGTCCAACGACTTCTCTCTGACAACGAGCGCTCTGTGATGATCAACGCCCTTGTCAACCGGATGGCCGAGACTGAAATCGGTGCCGGACCCGACGATGCGTCCATTCAGACGTACTACGAGCAAAACCGAGAGCAACTTGCGTTGCGAGAGCCATTCGTCAGAGTGTTTCACCTGGTTTTTCAAAATCCGGACTCAGCTTCCTCAATTCGAGAGATCCTGGTTCAAAATCCTGACCTGAATGAGAATCCCGAAAGCAAAGCTCTCGTCGAGCCCTACATGGTTGCTGGAACAGATACCGATGCATATTTCCCTCAGAGCCAACTGTTTTCCAGAATTCCAGGATTGTCAGAAGCTATCAATGACCTCTCAACCGATGAAGTTCTTCCAGTATTTGGCCATGAGGGCTCATTTCACGTCATCAAGCTCGTTGATCGTATACCGGCCGGTACTGTCCCGGGTCTTGATATGATCTCAGACAAGCTGCGAGATCGTGTCGCAATTCAGATGCGGAAACAGTTGTTTGCACGGCAGGTTCAACGGCTCCGCACGAGAGCACTGTCCAGGGACGAACTGGAAATCAAGTAGCCACCTTAACGAGATCTGCTCATCCGCTGGATACTATTTTTGCCGATCATTCGTTTTGAACTCGTGTCTCATGTCCGGGCGAAGACCTGAAGGACACGGACCAATTGGACACAACTTTCTTTTATCTTTTGTCAATCTCTCCCCTGTATGAAACGTTTCACTGACTCTGGCTCACAGATTCTGATTCGCGCGTTCCTGATCTTGATTCTCGTCTCGATGTCCGCCACGAGGGCTTCGGCTCAAGAAGAGCCCATCCTGGACGAAATCGTCGCCGTCGTCGGTAGCTACATTATTCTCCAGTCCGATGTCGATGGATTCGCCATGGGAGTGATGAATCAGCAGGAATTACCGTATTCACAAGACCTCTGGAAGGGCTCTCTTGATCAGCTGATTGCCGAAAAGGTTCTCGTTATCCATGCGCGACGAGACACGAACATTGTCGTCACAGATCAGCAGGTTGATCAGGGACTTGACGCTCAAATTGCTCAAATTCAAGCCCAAGTTGGTGGGCAGGCCCGCCTCGAAGAGCTGTATGGTCGAACATTACTGGAGGTAAAAGCTGACCTGAGAGAAGATTTCAGAGATCGACTGCTCGCCGATGAGTTTCGTCGGCAAAAGTTTGCCGGACTCAAGGCAACGCCATCAGATGTTCGCGAGTGGTTCAATGAGATTCCCACCGACTCTCTTCCCACCCTCCCGGATGTTGTGCGTGTGTCTCACATAGTTCGCATGCCGCTCGTCACAGAGGCCGCCCGCGTGGAAGCCAATGAAATTATTACCGCCATCCGGGACTCCGTTGTTGCCGGTGTGATCAGCATGGAGGAAATGGCAGAGTTGTTCTCAGACGATCCGGGATCAGCTTCAAACGGTGGTCTTTATGAGGATATGGGGCTGGATGAAGTAGTGCCGGAATTCGCAGCTATGGCTTCCCAAGCGGTTATTGGGGCATATTCAAGGACATTTGAAACTGAGTTTGGACTCCATTTCCTTCGCGTAAACGCTCGCCGCGGAGACAGAATTGACTACAACCATATTCTCATTTCGTTTGACGATAGGAAGGTAGACGACGAGCCAGCTGTCAGTCGCTTGACGGTTCTTCGTGATTCCATATTGACCAAGGGTGCATCTTTTGAAGTTCTTGCCCGTGAAGAGTCCGAAGAAGATCTCTCCAAGTCCCAGGGCGGCAGAGTCACCGATCCTTCAAACGGTGAACGGAATCTGTACATAGAGGCATTGGGTGGATTCTGGCAGAGTACGCTTTCCTCGTTGGAAGTGGACGACATCTCAGAACCATCCGAAGTCCAACTCCTTGATGGACGGAGAGCTTTTCACATCGTTCGACTCGAAGCCAGAATTCCGGCGCATCGGGTCGATATCACAACTGACTATGAAATCATTGAGCGAAGGGCCCTACAGGCAAAACAGGGACGCGTGATGGATGAATGGTTGGAGAGCCTGAAAGAAACTGTTTACATTGATATCCGAGGAAAGGCCAAAGAGCTGTTCCTGGCTGACAACTAGACCCATTATTCCGCGACATGGAAATCACCACCTCCCCGGAAACTGCTGAAGAGCTGAACAAAGGATTTGCCGCACTCCGAGAGGAGATCGGAAAAGTAATCGTTGGACAAGATGACATCATCCGACAGATTTTCATCAGCATGATCTGCCGAGGTCACGTTCTGCTTGTCGGTGTGCCGGGTCTTGCCAAGACGCTACTCATCCACACCATTGCAGACGCGATCGACCTTGAGTTCTCCAGGATTCAGTTCACACCGGACTTGATGCCAAGTGATATAACTGGAACTGAGATTATCGAAGAAGACGCCACGACCGGACGACGTCAATTCAGATTTGTCAAGGGCCCTGTGTTTGCGAGTGTCGTATTGGCGGATGAAATCAATAGAACTCCTCCCAAGACTCAGGCAGCCTTGCTTGAAGCCATGCAGGAGCACCGCGTAACCGCAGCGGGACATACATTTTCGCTTCCAGAACCGTTTTTTGTTCTGGCCACGCAGAATCCGATCGAACAGGAAGGTACCTATCCCCTTCCCGAGGCCCAGCTCGATCGGTTCATGTTCAATCTGTGGCTCGATTATCCTACGTTCGACCAGGAAGTCAACATAGTTCGTCAGACGACGAGTGCGGAGAAACCAGATAAGCGACACGTGATGAGCGGTGAAGACATCCAGCGCTTCCAGACGCTCGTGCGCCAGGTACCGGTCGCCGACAACGTGATCGAATACGCTGTGCGCATGGTTGCTCAAACGAGACCTGACAGTGAGCTTGCCCCTGATTTCGTATCGGAGTACATCAACTACGGTGCAGGTCCGAGAGCGTCACAGTATTTGATACTTGGTGCCAAGGCGATTGCTGCACTTGATGGTAGGCTCACCCCCGTGATTGAAGATGTCAATTCGATCGCTGTTTCGGTCCTGAGACATCGCATCGTGACCAACTTCAACGCCGAAGCAGATTCCGTTTCTGGTGTCGACATAATCAATCGTCTCTTCGAATCACAGTCTTAGCGGCTCACGACTCCACCGTTCTCACTCTGAACTGACGCCCCCCATGACAGGATCATCTTCAAAAGAGAAGATTTCCGCTGATTGGGTATTACTGCCGGATGGGTGGCATCAACACGTCGAAATAGAATTCGAAGACTCGGGACTGATCTCGTCTCTCGCAGCCTCAGAAGGTTCGAACAATCACAGAGTTTTAATCCCGGGAATGGTAAACGTCCACTCTCATGCGTTTCAGAGGAGCCTCGTAGGTCTTACCCAGCGCTTCACGCGCCCTGAGGATGATTTCTGGTCGTGGCGCACAAGAATGTATTCCACCGCCGAAAGCCTCACTCCTGAGTCACAGAGGGAGAACAGCACTCATCTGTTTCGAGAATTTTTACTCAATGGATACACTACGGTCTGTGAATTCCACTATACACATGGAGCAGTAGACCGCGGCAATGCTGAAATTCCCGCTTTGATGTGTGAGTCCTTAATTCAAGCGTCAAACTCAAGCGGAATCAGGATGGCATTGCTTCCTGTTCTCTACCAGGAAGGAGGATTTGGCGGACGTCCGCCCTCTGCCGATCAACGTCCGTTTTTACTCAACACTGAAGTATATCTGGGCCTTATCGACCACGTTCGAACAGAGTCCAGCATCTCCGATCTGCAGATTGTGGGTTACGCTCCCCATTCACTTCGTGCCGTCGGCCTTGATTCTCTTCGGGCGATTCTCGATCACAGGTCTGATTCCCATCCAGATTCACCGTTTCACATTCATATCTCCGAACAACTCAGGGAGATTAACGAAAGTGTATTGGCAACGGGAAGACGTCCAGTGGAGTGGCTTCTCGAGTCATGCTCGGTGGACGAGGCTTGGTGCCTCATCCACGCCACTCACATTACGAAAAGCGAAATGAAGGGTATCGTTGAATCAGGAGCAACCGTCGGTCTGTGCCCGACTACCGAGGCGGATCTTGGAGACGGCTTCTTTCCTTTTCCTGATTTCATGGAAGCGGGCGGGTCCTGGGCAATAGGATCAGACAGCAATGTCTGCCTCAGTCCGAGCGAAGAACTGCGACTCATCGATTACCAGCAACGACTCACGCATCGCCGGCGAAACGTATTTCACTTCGATTCCGCATTGGGAGCGGGAACGCGTCTCTATCTGCAGGCATGTGAAGGAGGCAGAAAAGCAGCGGGAATGCCCGTTGGTCGAATCGAGGTTGGTAGCCACGCAGACTTCATCGCCTTGAATTCCGAGCACCGCATGTCTCGGGGACTGAGCGCAGACGAAACCATGAATGCGTACGTCTACGCAGGAGGTCGCGATCTCATCGAGCAAGTCTTCGTGGCTGGAGTGCCACGACTGTGACGAATGCGAACCCTCAAGCAGATGGTTGTTGGCCTCTAACGTCCGACTGATTCTGAGTGGGGCGAACATCCTGGAAGGGTAACCTTCAGGATGACGATCCGCTCATCAGTGCCGCTATCGGCTTGACCGATTCGAGGTTCTCCATAACGATTTTAATGGCAGCCATCATCGGCACTGCCAGGATCATTCCCCACATCCCCCAAAGCCAACCCCAAAAAATAAGGGAGACCAAAATCAAGAGAGGACTCAAGTTAAGCCTGTACCCCATTATCCTTGGTTCAACCACATTTCCCATCATCATCTGGGTCCCACCTAATCCTAGAATGACTCCCAGCGGGACTCCCAGCGACTCAAATTGCAGTAGGGACAAAGCGAATGGAAACAGAACGGCAATGGTACTTCCAATGTTGGGTATGTAGTTCAACACGAAAGCAATAAAGCCGAAGACCAGCGGGAAATCGACTCCAAGAATGAGCAATACCAACCAAGTCAAAATACCGGTTCCCAGACTGATCAGGGTCTTTGTGACCAGATACTGACGAACCTGTGAATCAACTGTTTTCAAGACCTCTGCCATCCAGTCTCCATACTGTTCTGGAAAAGCCTTTCTGACCTTGTTGCCCAATTCTCCACTCGAAGCGAGAATAAAAAGCATGAACAGTAACACAAGAAAAGTAGTCGTCACAAAACTGATGAATGAGCCAAGTCCGGAAGTAAGGGCAGACGTGACGGAGGACAATTGAATGGCATCACTCCATTGATAATCTGATGCGATCAAATTAAATCGTTCCGCCCAGGCAATGAGAGTTGCTTCCAGATTCGTAACAATAACGGACATTTTCGTTTCGTACTTTGGAAACTCGTTGATGAAAGTCTCCGTGCTGGCGAAGAGAACCCATCCTACTAAAAACAGGAATAATGAGAACATGAGGAGCACACCAAACAGCGCGATAGCTGTGGGAATGCTCTTTTCCCTCAGTCCGAGAATGATGGGCTTGAAAATAATCGAAAGCAAAATGGCGATGACAAACGGCATTAGAACCGCTTTCATCTGCACAAACGCCACTCCCAGAACAAAAACGGCTATTATACCGAGAAAGATGTTCAGCAGATTGTTATTTTTAGCGTCGCGGACCATCAAATTGTTATGAGACTGAAAGGCGTGTTAATAGCTCTGGCTGCCCTCCTTCTATTTGGCAGTGCGAATCCGGATCCTTACCCGGACGATTATTTTGCATCCCCTCTGAAAATACCGCTCCTTCTGGCAGGTAGTTTTGCGGAGATGCGAAACAATCACTTCCATGCCGGTCTCGATATCAAAACTCAGGGACGGGCCGGCTATCGCGTATACGCGGCCGCTGACGGATGGATTTCAAGAATTGCCGTTGCTCCCAACGGATACGGTAACGCGCTCTATGTATCGCACCCCAACGGATACATGACCGTCTACGCACATCTCGATAAATTCAGCGACGAGATTCAAGACTACGTCAAGGACCTCCAATACAGCAACGAGTCCTTTGCTGTGCAAAACTTCCCCAATCGTGATCAATTCCCCGTGAAACAGGGTCAGCAAATAGCCCTTTCAGGAAATTCTGGAGGCTCGGCAGGCCCCCACCTTCATTTCGAAATTCGTGACGAACGAACCGGGTTTCCCGTAAACCCCATGTTGTGGGGAATGGACGTTGTCGACAATACGCCGCCGCGCATCTACAGAATCAAGGTTTATCCCGTTGGAGCGGGTTCCACTGTTCGGCTCCAGGATTCCAGAACCGGAGGATGGAGAACGGTATCAGCGGGTGAAGACGCGTTTATTGAACTGACGCGAGTGGGCGGAAAGATCGTCATGCAGCGTGTCAGCAAGATTGAGGCCTCAGGACAGGTCGGATTTGGCGTTCAAACCCATGATTACCATGAAGGCTCTAACAACAGACTTGGCGCGTTCAGAATCAGTCTTCGTAATGGGCTTTCCACGCTTTTCCAATCGGAAATGAACGAATTCTCCTTCGATCAAACGCGATATATCAATGCGCATGTTGATTATGAAGAGCGAAAAACCAGTGGCCGATGGGTTCAATTAAGCCATGTTCTTCCCGGAAACCGCTTGCCTCTTTACGAAGCAAGCAATAATGGAATTCTGGATGTGCACGAAGGAAGGAACTACGATCTGGTGTATAAGGTGTCCGACGCAACAGGCAATTCCGCGAGCTTCGATTTCAGTATTCACGGACTGGCTGCTTCATCGGTCGCTGCTTCGAACGGAGATGAAGCAGGCTCGACCATGCATCACGACAGACCGTTCACTCTCAGACGATCAGAATTTGTATTGCGCGCCCCTGCCGGTACGATCTATCAGGATGAGATTCTGACATACGAGCCCACGCCTCGCCAGGTTGAAGGAGCGATCTATTCGATGGTTCACAATCTCCATGATCCCATCGTGCCAGTGCACAAAGGAATGTCAATTGAGATCACACCATCGGGACTCCCGGTTGAACTTCGAGAGAAAGCCCTGATAGCATATGTCTCTCCCAATGGCAGTTTGTCTTCCGCGGGTGGCGAGTGGAACAACGGTGCTGTGACAACCTCGGTACGAAGCTTCGGAGACTTCGCCGTAACTGTCGATTCTGATCCCCCATCCATAAGGGGACTGAATATTTCCTCTGGTAAAAACATGTCGGCCAGTGGAGAAATCAGACTGCGAATCAGAGATTCATTCAGCGGTATCAACAGATATCGAGGACTCATTGACGGGGAATGGGTCCTTTTCGAGTATGACTCCAAGTATTCTCTGCTCAGGCATCGCTTCGAAAGCTCCCTTTCCAAGGGCAATCATACGTTGGACGTCTACGTCACAGACAATAAGAACAACGAGGCTCATCTGAGCATTCCGTTCCGACGCTAAGCCTGGTGCAGATCGAGCAGTACCTGGCGAAACGCCCCGGCGTCTGCGGCAATGGTGGTAACCTCCTCCTCCATTCCGGCAAGCCTTTTCAATTGCTCAGGCACTGGAGCAACCATACCTGTTTTTTCGCAAGTCTCGGGAAATTTTGCAGGGTGAGCCGTGGATACGACCAGTGCCGGCTGTTCCTTCGGCATTTCAGGTTTAAATCTGCTCAGGGCTTCCAGCCCGACGGCAGTATGCGGATCTGCGAGATATCCAGTTCGGTTCAAAACACTCTGCATGGATTCCAACGTCTCCTCGTTAGATATCGACACGCCCTGGATCAACGAGGTCATCTTTCCGAAATCCAGCATTGCAGCCAGCCTTTCGAAATTGCTTGGAGCACCAACGTCCATCGCGTTGGAGAACGTCTGAACTGAGGTCTTGAATGCAGCGTCAGGGTCACACAGATATGCGGGGAAAAAGTCGTTGTCATTGTGGGCGGCAATGAAACCGGAAACGGGCATTCCTGAAAGGTGAGCCCACAGTGAGGCCGTCAGATTTCCCAAATTACCGCTTGGCACACACACACGCACATCGTTACGCTGCAACACCTTGACAGCCCAGACATAGTACAGCATCTGAGGTATCAAGCGCCCAACATTGATCGAATTGGCTGTTGAAAGAGGCAGATCCTCGAGTGCTGAATCGTCGAATGCACCTTTTACCAGTTTCTGGCAGTCGTCAAAAGTACCTTCGACCTGAAGGGCACGCACACCCGGTCTTTTCACGATCAGTTGATGCTCCTGAATAGGACTTACTCCTCCCTTCGGATAGAGTAGGACGACATCAATTCCTGGAACTCCCGAGAATCCGTCCGCAACGGCACTGCCCGTATCGCCCGACGTCGCTACAAGGATTATCGCGCTTGATCCGCGGCTCGCAATTCGCATACCCAGCATGCGAGCCATCATTCGTGCACCGAAATCCTTGAATGAGAGCGTTGGACCATGAAAGAGCTCAAGAACAAACGTTCCGGCCTCTACCTCAACCAGCGGGACGTCGAAGTTTAGGGCATTATCGACGAGAGCGTCGACGTGCTTCTCAAATTCGGTACCCTGCAGCCATTGGGACAGATACGCCTTGCTGCAATACTGGAAAGAAGAGTCCGGCAGTGCTCCAAAATCTACCTGAGGAACGGTCTCCGGGATAAACAATCCACCGTCCGGTGCCAAGCCGGCCTCAAGTGCCTCACCAACCGAAACGACAGGAGAAGCTGAACGGGTGCTGTGAAATCGCAATTCGTTCATACCTAGTCGTTGTTCAAGATTCTGGCGCCAACGTCATCGACCGTTTCGATGGCCGTTCGGCAGCGAAGACCCTGTTCCTCACAGACTGTCTCAAAGGCCTTCTGAATGGTCCTGGAGGTCTCTTCCGAGTTCGATACGGCGAACATGGCCGGACCAGATCCGGAAAGCCCACATCCATCCGCACCCGAGGAAAGAGCCGCCTCCTTTAAAGGTGCATACGCTTCGAGCAGAGCTGCCCTCCTCGGCTCTACGATCCCATCACTCATGGCCAGACTACCGAATCTCGGGACGTCACCGCGATGCAAGGCGTCAATCAACATCGCCAGACGCGCTGCGTGGTCAACCGCCTCTCTCAGAGATACTGACTCCGGCAAAACATCTCTGGCTTTTTTGGTGAAGACCTCGACTTGCGGGAGCACGATGATGAATTTCATTCCCGGTGGGGCAGCGATTCTGACGAAATCACTCGGAACGTCGGAGCGCATGAGTATAAATCCGCCCAGAAGCGAAGGAAGTACGTTGTCACCGTGCCATGCTCCAGAGACAATCGATTCCCCCTTCATCACAGCCGGAATCAGGTCCTGCTTCTCGAGTCCAGCTTGAAGTGCCTCACTCATTGCGAGGGCGCCGGCAACGGCGCTTGCCGCCGAACTACCAACCCCTGAACCAGCGTGGATCCCTTTTTTGATCGATATCGAGAACCCTCCTTCATATCCGGCGATGGTGGCAACTTCTTCTGCAGCCACGCCGGCAGTGTTCTTCTGAAGGGCTGTCGTGCCTTGCCAGACTCCGGTTTCATCAAACCCGACTGTTCGATCTGAACTGTCGGGTGTCAGGTGAACAGACACCTCATCCCCCCAGGATGAAAGGGCGGCTCCGAGGGCGTCGAATCCCGGACCAAGGTTTGAAACGGAGGCGGGTGCCCACGCAGTAACTCTCTCTCGCATCACTACAATCAGGAATTAATGTCCATATCGCCACTCAAAAAGGCTTCCGCGACCTGGACCATTTTCTTACTTCCGATAAAAACAGGCGTCCTCTGGTGCAGTTTTTCCGGCTGCACTTCCATAATGCGCTGATAGCCGGTAGACGCGGCTCCTCCGGCTTCTTCCACGATAAACGCCAGAGGATTGGCTTCATACATCAGGCGCAGTTTTCCCGAAGGACTCTTGTGCGTTGCCGGGTACATGTAGAGGCCACCTTTGAGAAGGTTACGATGAAAGTCTGCCACGAACGATCCGATATACCGGGTACTCAGTGGGCGTGCCTCTTCACTCTTTTCCTGCTGCATCCATTTGATGTACTGCTTCAAGCCTGGCTCGAAGCTTTCGTAGTTTCCTTCGTTGATGGAATACATGCCTCCATCGTCTGGCGTTTTGATATCTGGATGCGTCAAAAGAAACTCACCGATCGAGGGATCAAGCGTAAAACCGTTTACTCCGTGCCCTGTCGTGTAAACCAGAATCGTGGAACTGCCGTACACAACGTAACCGGCACCAATCTGTTTGACACCAGGCTGAAGTGCTGATTCCAGCGTTGCTTCCGTTTCACCTTCGGGCAGTTGATAGATACTGAAGATCGTCCCGACGGAGACATTCACTTCGATGTTCGACGAACCATCGAGCGGATCAAGCAAAACGATGTATTTGCCTTCGTTATTGTTACCTGCCCGAATTGGAATGGCTTCTGAGTGTTCCTCAGAACCAATAAGACAACACTCTCCTCCGCGCTTGAGAGCCCTCACAAACTCCTTGTGTGCAAGCGCGTCCATTATCTGCTGGACCTCGCCCTGTACGTTTATTTCACCCGTGCTGCCGAACACATCCACGATGCCCGCCCTGCGCATATGCCAGTTGACGAGCTTGGCTGCGACACTGATATCTCTGAGCAATCTGGAAAACGCTCCCGTCGAAGATTGATAAGCGATCTGACGTTCGATAATGAACTGTTCGAGAGTCTTGAACGCGCCAATTTCTTCCAGCTTTCCTTCAGGTTGCATTGACATTTTTTATTGAATGAGCGAACACTGTTATCGCAAGATATTTCGGTACGGCGGAGGCTCCAACCACAAAATCATGAATAGACCAACGAGTTGTCCAGATCACGGTTAATGCACTCTGAATGGCTCTATGGCAAATATAATTTGCTTTAGTTGCTCTACAGGCAAATTATATTTGCCCCGTTCTCATCCGTTTGGAAACCAACACGATTCTGCGCACGGCTTCATTGACTTCAGCCACCGTCGTTCCGGGTCCAAATGAAATACGTATAGCTCCTTTGGCTTTCTGCTCAGCGATGCCGATTGCTTTGAGCACGTGACTTGTTTTCACGGTACCGGAACTGCAGGCCGATCCGGCCGAGACAAATACACCTTCAATGTCGAGACCAAGGAGAAGCATTTCACCATCAAGACCATTGCCTTCATCGTCGAGTAGCAAAAGATTGACGATATGTGGTGCTGAATTATCCGAAGGAGAATTGACCTCCACCAGAACACCTAACTCTGCAACAAGACCATCGATCACGGCAGAACGAAGACTGCGGCAATGCTCAACAAAAATGGCACGCTGATCGACTGCGTATTCGAGGGCTGTAGCAAATCCAACAATTGACGCCACATTTTCAGTACCTGCTCGCCTGTCCTGCTCCTGCCCGCCCCCCAGAATGAGTGGCACAAATGGCGCTCCGGCACGCACATAGAGCAGGCCAATACCTTTGGGCCCTCCAATTTTGTGACCTGACAGGGACAAATAGTCTACCGCGGGCACGATTTGAGTTAAATCCAGCACTCGCGCAGCTTGAACAGCATCCGTGTGAATCAGCGCATCATTTTTGTGACAGAAGTCGGCCAATTCTCGAATGGGATTGATGGATCCCAGCTCATTGTTGACGAGCATCAAACTGAGCGCTCCACCTCGTATCGAATCTGCATCCAGCATGGATGGTGAAATACACCCACTCTTGTCGGGGTCCTGGACCGCACCGACATCCAGTTTGCGAACGGGCTCCAAAACAGCTTCGTGCTCGGCACCAGACGTCAGGAACGGCGCTCCCTTCCTTGATGCGCTTCGGATGGCGGTATTATTCGATTCACTGCCCCCCGAGGTAAAAAACACCTCGGCAGGACCAGCGCCAATCAGCTGGGCGATCCTCGCGCGACATTGCTCCAGCGTGTGTCTGGCTTCCCGACCACTTGCATACACCGAAGATGGATTGCCAAAGTGCTCTGTCAGATGGGGCATCATGGCATCCAGAACCGGTCTCCTCAACCCCGAAGTTGCGGCGTGGTCCAGATAAATGGTGTCTAAGCTGGTCATAGTTTTGTCAAGCTACTCTCGGTCAGCTGCCAGTTCGGCTCGTGCGGTGGTTACGAGATCATTGCGCTCGCGCCTCCAATGCGTTTGGGCCCCGTAATGATTCCGCAAGCGTTTTGCGTAATAATCGCATGATTCAGAAACGTTCGGTGCTTTTCATCATTTGACGAAGGCCCAATCAACTATAGCGATGGTATATTTTTGTATCACCATCGCAAACATGTGGCTGGGTGAGCAGACCAATATCTTTCAAACACTCTCCTTCTGAATGGACAAGTTAGTTATACGCGGCGGAAAGACACTGAGCGGCTCTCTCAGAGTCAGCGGATCGAAAAACACTGCTCTCCCCCTCATGGCTGCAGCGCTTTTGACTGACGGCCCTGTGACACTTTCCAACGTCCCGGATCTGCGGGACATTAATACGTTCGGACGGGTCATCGCAGTCACGGGGACTTCAGTTGATATCGATGCTCAGAACCATCGCGTAACGATTGATGCGTCTGCCTTTGAAAAAGCAGAAGCCCCGTACGAGCTGGTCAAACGCATGAGGGCTTCATTTTACATGCTCGGAGCGCTGCTCGGAAGAGTTGGCAAAGCACGGGTTTCACTTCCAGGTGGTTGCGCGTGGGGTCCTCGGCCTGTAGATCTGCATATCAAAGGCATGGAGGCGCTCGGGGCGCAGATCGATCTGGATCAAGGGTATGTGGTCGCAAAAGCTGAAGGTGGGCGACTGCGCGGAGGCCGCGTGGTACTTGAGCCGTCTTCTGTGGGTGCGACCATCAACATTGCCCTGGCTGCCGCACTCGCCAGTGGTGAGTCTGTCATTGAAAATGCCGCCATTGAGCCCGATGTGGTCGTCTTCTGCGAAATGCTCCAGCAAATGGGCGCGGTTCTGGACGGCGTTGGCACTCGCACCCTGGGAATACAGGGTGTCGACAGCCTCTCACCTGTGGATTTCACAAACTGTCCTGATCGGATTGAGCTGGGTACGTTCATGATTGCGGCCGCATTGTCAGGCGCCCCCGGGAAGCCTGTTTCCATTACTCATGGAAATCCGGACCATCTCGGAGCCGCCTTTATGGAGGCATTCACCCGTACGGGAGCTCAGGTAGACATCACGGACGACATCTTGACTGTCACTCCGCCCGCAGAACTCCGACCCGTGAGTATCAAGACAGACATCTATCCAGGTTTCCCCACAGATCTTCAGGCGCAGTGGACTGTTCTGCTCTCACGCGCGAGTGGCAATTCGAAGGTACACGAGTCCGTCTATCCAGACCGTTTCAAACACATTCCGGAATTGCAGCGAATGGGAGTGAACGCCATCATTGTGGGAGACGAAGTGGTCATAGAAGGTGGCAAGTCCATTCAGGGCACCAACGTGATGAGTACAGATCTGCGAGCCAGCGTATCTTTGGTTTTGGCCGGGATGATCGCCGATGGTGAAACGCATGTTCTCCGCGTGTACCATCTGGATCGCGGCTACGAACACATTGAAAAAAAGCTGTCTGCAGCCGGGATCGACGTCACACGCGTCCGATACGACGAGTGGGCTGATCCAGCCTGAGCATCAGAATCGTGCGGAAAGCTGCACTCTTCCTGTGTGAATGACATCACCCACGGAAGGGGCTCTGCCGCTGTACCCGAATGTGGCCCGCACAACATCCGTCAGATTGGCTTCCAGCGCGGTTTGCCACAGCCAGGAGGTGCCCCGACCTCTTCCGTCCGTCATTTCGAAAGATTGCAGTCCAGAAAGCTCTCCTTCCACGACTACGCTTGAGCGCTCGATGCCGGCCCGCACGGTAAACCTGGATGCTGCCGCGTAATTGAGATCAAGCGGCAGTCTGAAAACTCGCGACGTGCTCGAGCTCTTCGAATCTGTTTTTTCTGAGAAGTGCGTCGATGTCGTCAGGCTCATGTTGTTTGTGACGGTGAACGTAAACGCGGGAATAATCTGGTGTGATTGAATTTCGAAACTTCGTGACAAAAACCTGGACGAGGCTGACTCTTCTTTGGAACGAGACAGCCTGATATTTGAACTCCATCGCGATCCCAGATCCCGTCGAAGCCTGACGGAGTAGATCTGATTTTTGCCTGTCTCAAGGCCGGAAGCAAGATCAGACATGGTTCGGATCTGCTGCATATCCAGATCAACATCCGAGGTCCTGTTCAATGGTAGAAGAGACACGGTCTGACCCAATCTCACCTTTCCACGAATCGTATTTCCGGCTACCCGGAAGGACGATTGCTGCAACAGATACAGATCAGAACGCGAATCCGCCCTGGATTTTTCATCAACCTCGAAGAACAGCCTCACGCGGATCTGCTGCAGGCGAGATCCACTTCTGACAGGAAGATGTTCGTACCTGAATGAAGCATTAACGGAGGTCACACTTTCAAGCGAATCGCCTGGGAAAAACGTCCGGACGTACTCCCCTTCGCCAGGTGTTGTCTCCGGAATGAATTCATCCAGCTGTATTACGTCGTCTCCGTTCGCATCTTTCCAGACGAATAGTCCTCTCTCCTGCCCTGTTCTGATATAGATCTCCTGAAGGGTTGCAGAGCGCTCCGATTGCCCCTGATAAAACCATCGAAAGCGATGCGATCGACCGGCGGTTGCCTGTCCGTCCAGGCTGACGATGAGGGCGTCCCTTGCCTTCTCGTTACTATCAGCGCCCAGACTGGTAGTCTGCCGCCAACCGACATCCAACCTGTTTCGAAACAGCGATCCCGGCTGATATTCCACCCCCGCTTGAATGGTAAGGATTGAACTTTCTGATCCCTCCGTAACCCTGCGCTCCCTCCTCTCTTCCACAAACAGGTTGGCATTTACCGAACCGCCGGCCGATCCCGTTCCTTCACCGGAAAGCAAACGGGAATTAAACCGGATTCCAGCTCGGTATTCGTCATAATCGGAAGAAAGGGCCTGAATCCCGGTCGGATTGGATCGCTTCTCCCTCTCCCATTCCGCGAAAGGCAAGATTCTGGAATCCGCGCGCCCTTTTTCAATTCGTCCCTGATAGTGCACCCATCCTGAGTGGGCTCCAGCGATCTCATCAAACATGTCAACTGATCGTCGTTGGAGCGTTGTTGCAGGCCATCCGTCCTCCGAAGAACGTGCAGCAACTGTGGATCTGGTCCCATCGTAGAGATGTCCTATGCGAAGGTCATCGCGTGACCACGAAACCGAAGTTGAATCAAGAGCCTGAAGATCTAATCCGACGGAGCGGGACAATTCCGACGATCCAGGCACCAGAGCACCTGTTTGATCTGAGCTGATCACAGGCAGATTCCACTCCCGCTCAAACTCTATCGATCTGGAGCGATCAAAGGTCACAAATGACGAGCTTCTCCGAGTCAGGCGCCCTACTCCCCGCAATGAAACTGAATTTCCAATCGGAATACGTGGCGTTTCCACTCCAAGCACATGTGCCCGGCCAATATCATCCCCCGCATCCAGCGACGAGAGTCTGTTCTTGTCATGATCTGAAACAGCCCATTCTGCTTCAATGCGCGTTCCAGCGATACTCTCGGAGCGCAGGCTGACATCAAACAACTCCTGCCTCGACGGGATGGGAAGCAACCTGACGGGTTCATAGTCTCCCACACCTTCTCCAACATACTCGTACACAATTCCATTGGAGACGCCCCCGACTCTGCGGTACGAACCCTGTCCCGAACCCAAGAACGAGAATGTGACTCTGAATACTTCTTCTCCCTCTGATGGAGGCCGATTTACGGCCTCATAAATCACACGTCCGAGGCCGGTTTCCGTTCTGAAGTACTGGGTAAACAAGGCTTCTGGATCGTATTCAACGGCTATCGCTCCAGACGAAACAGCACCACTGTCACCGGCTGAGGCAATACTAAGAGAATCCACACCACTCAGTCCGAATTCATCTGAAAACTGACTGCCATCGGCCTCCCGGATTCCGCGCACACCAAGCACGACGAGAGGCTTGCCCGAATAGGACCCAAAACCAATTTTGCTTTCCGCAAAGGCAAAAGTCCTGGTGAACTGGTTGGTGGTGTATTCGAAATCCACCTGAACCCGTTTGTCCGAGCCCATCATATTTCGAGGGCTGAAGGTAACCTCCCCCGTTGTGTAGTCGATCGTGTAGTCCCTCTGAAGTCCACGCTCAAGAAGTCTGCCGTCGAGATAAACCTTTTCAGAACCCGGCAAGATGAGAATAAACCGTTCACCCTTCCCGCCTTCCAGTCTGTAAGGCCCCTGCACACCCTCTGATATCTGTAGCACCTGGGAGCGAAATAGACCGCGAGAAACGGCTGCGCCCGATTGAAAGGATCCTCCAGTCAGAAAACGGGAGGAGGATTGGAGCCAATTTGTTTTAATCGAGGCCCCCTGCAGTTTTCGCTGGAGTGTGGCGAAATATGAACCTGAAAGAGACGCATCTACATCACCCAGATTCGCACGGCCATATCGTGATTCAAATTGAATGAAGACGCGATCAAACTGGTCAAGACGTCGAGTGGTGCCCTCGGGCAGAATCGGCGTATTCTCATCGGTCAATGCCGCGGTAACCGTGACGCCTCGAGTGATCTCTCCCTGGATCTGCAATCGCAAGCCGGATTCGATACTCGCATCCCGATTGCTTCCGGCCAATACTCCTCGTGTTATGGAGCCCGTCGTCTGTAGTCGGCTCACGGGAACAGGCTGAGTTTGTTCTGGCACCTGCTCGGTTCTGACGCCTGCTCGGGGCCACAGACTGTACTCATCTTCCAGATCCAAACCGATATAGCTGTAACGAGCCACGAAAGTGAACGATGAGTCTGGTCCGACACCTGAAAACGATATGAAACCTTGCCGCAGGTCCATTCGGTACGCTGATGGCTGAAGTCGCTCGCCGTACATCCTGATTTCCACGCTGTCTGAGACCAGAAACGGGTGAATCAAAAACGGACCCGCGCCGGTCACCTGAAGCGTGTCAACTCGTGTTTCTATTAACCCTCCATCCTGCCCCCTCGTTGGCACTGCTATGAATTGGACGGCCACGAGCGCAACCAACCATCGTGCCGGTATTCCCCATCGCGAACAACGCTTGATCTTTAAGAATAGACTTCGCAATACAGGACCTACCCCGAATTTTTGCAGGGACTTTACCCTGCCAAAGGTAGGCTGTTTCCGAAAATGTCCTTTCCCCGGAGGATTCCTTGCCCCGGTATCCATGTACGTGCTACCTTTGGCCATTCTACTACCCAACTGTGATGCACATGTCCACTTCAGGAACGGAAGCGAATCCGTGGCGAGTGGCCGTGATAGGAGCCGGACCTGCAGGCTTTTACGCGGCCGAACATTTCTTCAAGCAGGCCGACATCCATGTTCAGGTTGACGTCTATGACCGGCTTCCCACTCCGCATGGACTCGTTCGTGCAGGTGTTGCGCCGGACCACGAAAAGATCAAAAATGTCACACGGGTATTCGACAGGACGGCTTCAAATCCGAGCTTTCGGTTTTTCGGAAATGTGGAATATGGAAAGCATGTTTCTCTTGACGATCTGAAACAGTATTACCACTTGGTATACTTTTCGACCGGAGCCCAGGTAGACCGCCGCCTCGGTATTGATGGCGAGGACCTGAATCGCAGCCATTCGGCAACAGAGTTTGTTGCCTGGTACAATGGTCATCCGGATTTTCGCGATCTCAAGTTTGACTTGAGTCAGGAGAGTGTAGCGATTGTGGGAGTTGGGAATGTCGCCATTGACGTCGCACGCATTCTTTGTAAGACCGTCGATGAACTGAAGACTACCGATATCGCAGACTATGCTCTGGATGCTCTTGCTCAAAGCAATGTCAAAGAAGTGATTCTCATGGGACGGCGCGGCCCGGCACAGGCCGCGTTTACACTCAAGGAGGTCAAAGAAATGGGTGTGCTTGAGGATGCCTCATCGATCACACTTCCGGAGGAAATGACCCTCGACGAACATTCTGCAGCTCAGCTTGAAGAGACGCCAGACAGAATGGTCAGTAAGAAGCTGGATGTCCTCAACACATTCATCGGCGGAACCAACGAATCAGGGAGCAGGACATGTCAGATCAGATTTCTGGTTTCTCCGACAGCTATCCATGGAGATGAGAATGGTGGCGTGCAGTCAATCGACGTAGTGCGTAATCGGCTCGTTCCTTCAGATTCCGGACGCCTGTCCGCCCGATCTACGGATGAACGATTCAACTGGCCTGTCGGCCTCGTCTTCAGATCTGTTGGCTACCGTGGAGTTGCTCTTCCCGATATTCCATTCAACGACTCATGGGGAGTGATTCACAATGAAAGTGGACGCATCACCGACGCTGACGGTAATGTGATGGAAGGCTGCTATGCCGGTGGATGGATTAAACGTGGTCCGACAGGTGTGATCGGAACGAACAAGCCCGATGCAGTGGAAACCGTGAAATGCATGATCGAAGACCTCGGGTCAGGAAATCATTTCAATCCTGTCCATGAAGACGCATCCGAAATGGTGTTTGCCCGACAACCAGCCACTTTTACGTATGCTGATTGGCAAAAGCTGGACGAGATGGAGTCTTCGCGAGGAGAAACACAGGGCCGTCCCCGTGTCAAGTTCACTTCGGTGCAGGAAATGGAAGCCGCTCTCGGCAAATAATCCTCTCCATCACGAATGGATTCTGACAGACATATCTGTTAGAATTCGGGCATCTTTTTCGACCCAGATCAGGCGTCCGCTGCTTCTATCGATACCAACGGATAGCCCTCTTCCTCTAAAACGTTGCGAACGAGGGATTCTGCTGCATCCAGGTCCTCTGTCTGAATTACAGCTTCTCCGATTTCCACATTCTCCACTTCGATTTCGCGCACTCCTTCGAGAGCCGTCCTGGCTGCCATCTTGCAGTGACCACAGCTCATTCCGTCCATTTTTATCTTATATCGCATGGTTCAAGCGCTTTCGTTATTTGATTTTCATTCGTTTGAGCCTGAGGCTGTTTGTCACCACGGATACGCTCGAAAGCGCCATCGCCGCTGAAGCGAGAACCGGGCTGAGCAATATTCCAAAGGCCGGATAGAGTGCGCCTGCGGCTACGGGGATACATATAACGTTGTAGACAAAGGCAAAAAACAGGTTCTGTCGAATGATTCGCATCGTCGCTCCTGCGAGTACAAGTGCATCACCGGATAGACGGAGATCGCTCGTCATAAGCGTAATATCGCTGGCTTCATAAGCGATGTCAGAACCACTCCTCACCGCAAATCCCACATCAGCCATGGCCAGTGCGGGAGCGTCGTTGATGCCGTCCCCTATCATCGATACCGCTTCTCCGCGTCCCTTCAGCTCTTCAAGAACAGCTACCTTGTGTTCCGGAAGAAGGTTGGAGTGCACTTCACCAATTCCGAGTTCATCGGCCACCCTTTGAGCAGACGCCCCTCTGTCACCGGTCAGCATGACTACCCGGACATTCTGGTCCTTGAGTGTTCGAACGGCCTCGGCTGATTCAGATCTAATCGTGTCGCCGATAAAAATGCATCCAACGACGTGGCCGTTCCTTGCGATCAAGACCTGAGTTTCTCCTTGACTGGTATCCGAAAATTCAGGAATCGTGATTCCGGCCTCATGCATGAGACGTTCGTTGCCCAGAAGAACGGCCATACCTTCGACCTGAGCTCGTATTCCTTGTCCCGGGAGTATCTCGATCGCCGAGGCTTGTGGGAGCGTCAGATCACGCGCTGCGGCCTCTCGGTTTACCGCTTCAGCCAGAGGATGCTCGGAGTGCTGTTCGACAGCAGAAGCGAGAGCCAGAATCTCACTTTCCGTTTCCTGTGCCAACGACAGGATTGAACCGACAGCCGGTCTCCCCTCTGTGAGCGTTCCGGTTTTGTCGAGCGCAAGCACTGTCACGTCGCTCAATCTCTGGAGGGCAGCCGCATTTTTGATAAGTATTCCGTTTCGGGCAGCACGGCCCGTCCCTACGACGATAGCCGTCGGTGTCGCAAGACCAAGTGCACATGGACAGGCAATTATCAGGACCGCGACGAAACGCAACAACGCTGTGCTGAATGCAGGCTCTGGTCCCATCACCCACCAAACGATTCCTGTCAGAGTGGCAATGAAGAGCACGACGGGTACAAAAACTGCTGCAATTCGGTCTGCCAGCTGCTGAATTGGCGCTTTGGACGCTTGTGCACGAGAAACGAGCCTCGCTATCTGACTTAGAACGGTATCCGGACCAGTTCGTGATACTTCGACCTCCAAAACACCGTTGGTGTTCAATGTGCCAGCCACGATACGCGACCCCGTAGACTTCGACACGGGAAGCGGCTCCCCGGTCATCATGCTTTCGTCTACCGCACTTTGCCCCTCAACGACAAATCCGTCTACCGATATCCTCTCTCCTGCCAGAATCCTCACCCGCTCTCCCAAGATCACTTCGTCTGCGGGGATTTCCACCATTTCACCGTCCCTGAGTACACGCGCTGTTTTGGGCTGGAGATCTTTCAGCATTCTGATGGCTTCTCCTGTCCTGCCCTTTGCTTTCTCCTCCAGGTATCGGCCAAACAGTATAAAAACGACTATAAGAGCGGCCGCTTCGAAATATACCAGCGGCATTTCGAGGGAGGTTGAGACGACGGCCCAGACCGAATAGCCATACGCCGCGGCAACACCCAGAGCCACCAACGTATTCATATCCGCCGCGCCGTGCTTCAGCGCCTTGAATGCTCCATCAAAGAACGGCCTGCCGGAATAGAGAACTACTGGTGTTGCCAGAATCAATTGAATCCAGTGGTCATACGGTATATCAAATGAACCGTGGCTCATAGCCAGAATGGCCAGAGGTATACTCAGAGCTGCCCCTACCACAAGTCGACGCATCAATAATGCTGCTCGATTCAGACTATGTGATTCTTCCGAGTCGATTTCGGAAACAGATTTCCCGGCAGGCCTGTACTGATTGATGAGTGCCGACAAATGCTTCCCGCTGAGCATACCGGGGACATATCGAATGCTCACTTCTCGCGTGTACGATTCTTCGACGACCTCAACATTGATCACACCATTTGTCTGCTGCAACACTGCTTTGAGCTCACTACTGCTCTCTTCAGCTTTCGAGCCTTCAAACCTCGTCTCTGCCTGGGCAGTATTTACGTCATATCCTGTTTGGCGAATCACTTCCACCAGATCGGAAAGCTTCGCTTTCTCTGAATCAACTTCGATCAGAGCTTCCTCTGTAGCGTAACTGACTCCTGCCTGGGAAACACCTTCCAGCTTATTGAGCTTTCTTTCGATGCGCAGAGCACAGGCGGCACACGTCATTCCTTCAACGGGTATAGCGAACTGCCCCGCGTCCTGCACCTCTGTATGTCTGATGACTTTCTCCATCCGGATAGTACGTCCAGGTTGCGCATACGAATTCAGGTCAAGATTCGAAATGCTTCCAGAAGACGATTTGAAGCATCCTTTCTCCGACCAGAATCTCTGTTGGAAAGCCCCGCACAGTAGATTGATCCGCCTACATTGCCTCTCACGTGCGAATCTTGTGTTCATTCACACTTGATTGTCCCTGGCTCTCATTATCTTGCGACCTCAACGGATACCTCCCAGTTTCGATTTCTCAGCAATCATCAAGACCAAAGTCACCATATATGATGTCGCCAGACGTGCCGGTGTGGCCATATCCACCGTCTCACGTGTCCTGAACGACTCTCCCGATGTGTCTGATCGAACTCGAACGAAAGTTGAGCAAGCGATCGAAGACTTGATGTATCACCCGAACAGAACTGCCCGTTCCCTGGCGCAACAGGAGTTTCACACCATAGCCGTGGCTCTACCGTCATTCACCGCACCGTTTCAAAACGAACTTCTCAAAGGCATACGAGCCTACCTGCGTGAAAACGATCAAGACCTTCTGATATGTGATCTCGGATCCAGCAATCAGGAGAAAGCGCTTCACAAGTTTCTCTCACGTGGCGCAGTCAGAGGACTTCTGCTCTGCGGATTTCCCATTGACGATAAACTTGCCGGAGAGCTTTCGGCGCTTCAATCTCCAACAGTGCTCGTGGGTTATACTTGGCCTGCTTTCGATTCCTACATATGGGACGATGAAGCTGGTGCCGAATCGGCGGTCACCCACCTGATTGAGAACGGACACCATAAGATCTGTATGATTCGCTCCGGAGTGGACTCAGAAATCCAGTTGTCACGTATCCAAGGCTTCAGGAACGCTATGGAAAGGGCCGGAAGGAAGTTTGAGGAATCCTCAATTGTCGCCGGAAAACCTCTGTACCATTCCGGTTTTTCAGAGGAAGACGGATATGACGCCATGAAGACCATTCTGGAATTGCATCCCGACACCACTGCCGTATTCGCCAGCTCTGACGTCCAGGCAATCGGGGCGATCTCGGCCTTGAATGAGGCTGGAAAACAGATGCCTACCGACATTGCTCTTGTCGGGTATGATGATATTAAGACCAGCCGATTTGTAGGCCTCTCCAGTGTACATCAGAGCATGCAGAAGATTGGATACGCTGCAGCCAAAAAACTCTGTGAACGCCTCGACGGACCCTCTTCGGATGGGCCAGAACAGGTTGTAATCGAACCAAAATTGGAAGTACGTGCTTCCAGCGATCTCAAAAGAAGCAATTGATAGAATCAGCAATCAACGCCCAGATGGCGTCGACCGTTACAGAAACCAATTTCGATTTTCTTGCCAATCGGTACCGCGGAAAGGTCCGCGATACATACTTCCATGATGACCGTCTGGTGCTGATTACCAGTGATCGTATCTCGGCGTTTGATCATATCCTGAAGCAGACCATTCCGTTCAAGGGCCAGGTTCTCAACCAGTTGGCGGCCTACTTTTTCGAGCAAACATCTGATATTGTACAGAACCACGTTCTCAGCATTCCGGATCCAAATGTGACGATTGCGCGACGATGTAGTTCGATTCCCGTCGAATTCGTTGTGCGAGGCTATTTGGCCGGACACGCCTGGAGAACGTATCGCTCGGGCGGACGCATATTGTGCGGAAAACGTCTTCCGGAAGGCCTTCGTGAAAACAGTAAGCTACCCGACCCAATCCTCACCCCCGCAACCAAAGCTGACGAAGGGCACGATGAGGATATTTCGGCGGAAGAAATTGTGGAACAGGGCATTCTGTCACAGGAAATGCTGGACGAGCTCGAGCGGCTTTCTCTCGCTCTGTTCAGAAGAGGCACTGAAAAAGCCGCAGAGCACGGACTGATCCTGGTCGACACGAAATACGAATTTGGACTCGATACGAGTGGTGAAATCGTTCTGATCGACGAGATCCACACACCGGATTCCTCACGGTATTTCTACTGGGACACGTACGAAGAACTGCTGGCTGCGAATATGCCTCAGCGTCAGCTTTCGAAGGAATTTGTCCGCGAATGGCTGATGGATAACGGGTTTCAGGGACTCGAGGGCCAGGTACTACCCGATATGCCTGACGCATTTCGAAATCAGGTCTCCATGAGGTATATCGAACTCTATGAAACCATTACAGGCTCTGATTTTGAGCCCGACACTTCTGAGGATCCTATTTACAGAATAGAACGGGCGATCCAAAAAGCGCTCGCACTCTAGGAAGGATTATCCTCACTGAGTCTGCCATTCGTCTCCTATCCACTCTTCGCCGCCGTTCTCATAGTTTTCTTTCTTCCAGATCGGAACTGATTTTTTAAGTTCATCGATCAGAAAACGACAAGCCTCGAATGCTTCGACGCGGTGAGCAGTGGCCACACCCACGATGACGCTCGCCTGGCCGACCGGCACTTCGCCCGTGCGATGCAGAAGGACCGATCGCAGGAGCGGCCATTGTTCAGAAGCCACGTCAACCAGTCTTTGCATTTCCTTGATGGCCATAGTGTCATGGGCATCATATGAAAGATGCGTGGTGACTTTGCCACCGGTATTTTTGCGAGTGGTTCCGACGAATACAGATATGCCTCCCCCCTCGCTTTGGGCAAGGAATTCATGGACTTCCGTTATGGGAAGAACATGCGGCGAGATGTCAATCCATTGATTCACTCAACCACCTGACACCGGAGTAAGTAGCGCCACCTCGTCACCTTCTTTCAGCGCTTCTGTCAGCTCGACGTAGTCGTCGTTCACTGCCAGCCGTACAACACCTTTCAGCCTGTTGACATCTTCGTTGTTGTGGGCCAACAATTCGATGAGCTCTGAGCCCGTGGTTCCGTCTTCCAATTCGACCTCGGCAATTGCGGATCCAAAGGATTCTCTCAGAACGGAGAAAAAACGAAGGGTGACTATCATTGAAGACCTGTAATTGTTGTTTTGATGGCTTCGAAATCAGGATCTCTCCCGGTTTTTCGGTGCCTCGTGCTTACTGCACAGTTTCAATTTTGATCATCTGAACTCGTCTACCTCGAGCGTATAGCTTTTATGGGCTCAATCCTGGCAGCGTAGCCTGCCGGTATCCAGGACGAAACCATGCATAGAACCAAGGTTATTACTGCAACCAGCATGAAATCAACCGGACTCAGATCGATGGGTGCCGTATTCATGTAGTATGCTTCTGAAGGCAACGGAATCAGTTCGTACTTCTTTTGGAGAAGGGCCAACACAAGGGCAAGGATTTCTCCTGTGATCACTCCGGCTGCAC
>CAZEHJ010000019.1:0-38796 GCA_964512485.1 uncultured Rhodothermales bacterium
CCCGGCGAAAGAATTTGCCCAAACGAAATGTGGGCGGTGCTCAACAAGAGCACCGCCCACATCAGATATCTTTTATCTGAAATGTTCACCTATCAGCCAAGCGATGCCGTCCTGAGGGCGGAACACGTATATGGCACATTGACTGGTCCGGACCCCAAATCATAGGTAACAGTAACATTTGTGACAGAACTGTTGGCCGAACATTGGTTAAGAGCTGATTGGATATTATTGCTGACTACGGTGAACGCTGAAAGATTAAGCGCGGTCAACACATTGTTTACTTCAGCATCACCACTTTTGCCGGCAGCTATCGCCGCCGTAATCAATTGCGCCCAAGTTTGTCCGGGAGCTCCCTCAACAGTGCTGGAATAATTCGGGATTGATGAAAATAGTCCATTCAATTGGCTAACCGTAAACTGGACATCCTGAGATGTATTCTGTGTTGTTACCGTTCCAGGATTAAAACTTGCATCCAGAGGGACCAGAGTTTGAGCGCCGCTGGAACTCTGAACAGAAGACACCAGACTTGCTGGATCAGCGCTCGCCAGAGAAGTTACGACAGTACTAGTTGTACCCGCTGATTGAACGGTAACCACAGCCTGGGCAGTGGCTTGTCCCGTTGTCGCGTTGACCAGAGGCACTATCGTAGCCGTAGTTGTCGTTTGTGTACCAGCGCTCGAAGTCGCGGTCGTTGAGATTTGTGTAATCGCACCAGATGAGGGATCCGGGGCTACGTCATCGCCAACAATGTCAGAAAGTGAAGTTGCAATTTGGGTAACGACGTCTTGGACAACTGGCGCAGTTGGGGCAACTACCGTAGTTGTTGTTTCGGTCTCGACCTCAATCGCGACTTCAGTATCCTCGTCATCACCTGAGTCACACGCTACGAGCGTCACAGACGAAGCGAGTAGAAAAATAAATAGGGCTAAATAATTACGCTTGGTCACGATCTTGGCTCCCCCCTTCGGGTGTCATTAATTGGATGCGACAATCCTTTATCTGAGTTAAACGGTAAAATGTGCACTATTGGCTTCTAAGTCAAGGACTTGGGGATAAATATTTGGGTCAATTTGCCTGCACAGCCACTTTTATCCCGGTCACTCGAACTCCTCAACCAGCACACCCATCTTGCCCATCTGCGCATCCCGCATCGCCTCCATAATCTGCGTGCGTGTGTTCATCACAAACGGACCTGATGCCACGACCGGCTCGCCGATGGGAGCGCCCGACAATATGAGAGCTCGCGACTCCTCAAAAGCCTCGACTTCTACCGAACCGGAAGTGCCCATTTCTACCATATGCAGTGCATCCACCTGCGAACCGTTCACCGAAAGTGATCCACTCAAAACGTAAATCAGGGACGCTTCTCCCTCTGGTAGATCAATCTCAATCGACGAACCCGCATCAAACGTCCCGTTCAGCGCCGTCACTGAAGTCCACGTCTCAATCGGTCCTTCCACGCCTTGCAATGACCCTGCGACGACCTGGACGACGGCTCCATTGCCCGAATCGACGACCGGAATCTCTTCTTTGGTCAGACCCTGGTAACGAGGCTGAACCATCTTGTGCTTCGCAGGAAGATTGATCCAGAGCTGGATGATCTCCTGCTCGCCACCTTCTTCAGCTACATTTTTGGGTGGTCGTTCACTGTGCACAATGCCCATGCCGGCTGTCATCCACTGGACCCCACCTTCACCGACAACAGAATCATTGCCTCGTGAATCCCGATGATGCACACCACCTTTGTAAACGAAGGTGACGGGTTCGAATCCACGATGCGGATGTGGCGGCACTCCCAGGTCTTTCGCTTTCCCGCCGGCCGGATAGGGAGTCGGCCCTGCATGATGCAGCAGTAAAAATGGATCGATATTGTCGAAGCGCTGGTGTGGAAGGGGCTGCTTCACATGGAAACTTCCCATCATGAACCCCACTGCTTTTACCGTATCAAGTATTTCTCGTCTGGATTTGGTCATTGCTTCTCCTATTGGCGGTCACCCACTCTTGTTCAGTATAATACATCCGTTGGTCGGTCAAGCCCAGCTGGCCCACAACCCGGATGGGTGATGAGTGAATAGAAGAGAGATGATGTTACAAGGCGATAAAGTCAAAACAGTATTCCAGGGAATGGTGATTATTGCCCTGGCCGCCACCACGTTTGGGTGCTCTGTTGAGATACCCTCAGATATCACCGATGCCCAGTCCCGCATCCCCGAAGAGATAAGTTTCAGCCTCGATGTCCGTCCGATCCTCTCTGATCGCTGCTACGCGTGTCACGGACCGGATGTAGAAGGTCGCGTCACGGATCTTCGCTTCGACACGCCCGAGGGACTTCGCGCATCGCTGCTGGAGAGTCGTCGGAGTAGAGCTGTCCGCGGAGGAAATCTTGGTGGAAGCGAGCTGTTTCACCGCATTACCTCTGACGATCCGGAATACCGGATGCCTCCTCCTGAATCCAACCTTGCTCTCACCATTGAAGAAAAAGCTGTACTCGTGCGCTGGATCGAACAGGGAGCCGAGTTCGAATCGCACTGGGCCTACACGCCACCGAAAAAACCAGATCTCCCCGAAACATCGAATCAGGAGTGGGCCAGAGATGACGTGGATCAGTTCATTCTCGCTCGCCTCGAAAGGGAAGATCTGACTCCATCGAGCGAGCTCACAAAAGAAGGATGGCTGCGGCGGGTGACATTCGACCTCACTGGACTCCCTCCCACGATCAAAGAACTTGACGCCTTTCTGGCCGATACGTCCCCCAGCGCCCACGAAAAGGTCGTCGACCGGCTTCTCGACTCAGATCAGTACGGCGAACGAATGGCGACCGAATGGCTGGACATCGCCCGGTATGCCGACAGTCATGGCTATCAGGATGATGGCTGGCGCAACATGTGGCCCTGGCGCGACTGGGTCATTCGTTCGTTCAACGAAAACATGCCCTACGACAAGTTCGTGACGGACCAGCTCGCCGGGGATCTCTACGAAGAACCAACAAGAGACGAAATCCTGGCTACGGGCTTCAACAGGAATCACCTTCAGAGTCAGGAAGGGGGCATCGTGCTGGAAGAATTCCGGGTCGATTATGTGGCAGATCGCACAGACACGTTCGGAAAGGCGTTCCTGGGAATATCGACCGGCTGCGCCCGCTGCCATGATCACAGATATGACCCTGTATCACAGGCTGAGTATTACCAGCTCTACGCCTTCTTCAACAGTGTGAATGAGATCGGCAACATTCCATACGCCGGTGAGGCGAGCCCGACGGTGATTTTGACCAGCGCCGAGGAAGATACTCGATTAGCCGAAATTCGAGACGCGATTGCGGAACTGGAGCCGCTGGTCGATCCGATGAATTCGGTATACGAGGAAGAATTTGACGATCTGATGTCGAGTCACGATCCCGTTGTTCGACCTGTGGGAATGACTGCACATTATCCAATAGAAGAATTCGTAGAAAAAGACGACCTGCTGACGCTCGAGGACCGCGTTCAACCTGACAGTGCAGGGTATTTCTGGGGGGACAAGGAAAATCTCCCAACGATTGTTGACGGCGTAGATGGGAACGCAATGACTCTCGTCGGGGATGGATGGCTTGATGCTGGTGGTGAAAGACACCACTTTGACAGGACAGACCAGTTCAGTCTGAGTCTCTGGTTCAGAATTGAGGACCCCGAAGCATTCGGCCCTTTGATGGCCAAAACAAGCGGTCTTTTTGATGGCAATCGGGGCTACCACGTCTTCATGAATCCGGATCACACGCTGACCGCCAGCCTTGTTCATGTAGGGCCAGACAATCAGATATCCATTCGAACTGAATCTTCGGTGTCTACCGGACAGTGGCATCATGTGGCTCTGAGCTATGACGCTTCGAGCAGAGCCTCCGGAATTGGTCTGTTTCTCGATGGAACTCGAATGCCTTCGCTCGTGGAGGTGGACAACCTGAAGCAGAGCATTACAGTCACCATAGATCCATTCACCGGGGATTCCACGAATTGGGCAGGTGACGGCGATCTTCGACTGGGTTTTTCAGAAACTAATCGACCGATGCTCGAAGGCGTGACCGTCGACGAATTCAAAGTCTTCAATCGAAAACTGACTCCTCCTGAAATTCAGGTTCTTGCAGGACTGGAGGCGGATACTGACCATTTGCAAGAATATGTGATCAGTACTCGTTCATCCAGATACAGGGATGCATTTTCACAAATTTCAGCCCTGCGCAGGGAAGAAAACTCGATTCTGACCCACGCCGACGAAGTGATGGTGATGCGGGATCTGCCAGAACCGCGCGACACGTACGTGCTCCATCGCGGACTCTACGATCAACCCACCGAACGGGTGGAACACGGCACACCATCAGCTATCCTCCCATATTCGGAAACGTTGCCTCGAAACAGACTGGGGCTCGCACAGTGGCTATTCGAAGAGGACCACCCCCTTACGGCGCGCGTGGCCGTGAATCGGCTCTGGCAACAAGTTTTCGGGACGGGTATTGTGGCTTCGCCTGATAATTTCGGATCACAGGGCTCCGTGCCAACCCATCCTGCACTTCTGGATTATCTTGCGGTCGAATACCGCGAGTCGGGATGGGATACCAAGGCCATGTTGAAGCGCCTCGTGTTGAGCGCAACTTATCGGCAACAGTCAATCGCTTCGCCTGAACTCATGGCACAGGACCCGAACAATCTCCTGCTGGCACGAGGCCCTGCACGACGCCTGACGGCCGAAATGATGCGTGACAATGCTTTGGCGACCAGTGGTCTGCTGGTTCCAGATATAGGGGGAATGCCCGTGAAGCCCTACCAACCGGCTGGACTTTGGAAGGAACAGGCGACTCGCAATGGCACCGAATACGTCCAGGATCACGGGGAAGACCTGTACCGACGCAGCATGTACACGATCTGGAAACGTACCACTCCTCCTCCGGCCATGATGAACTTCGACACGTCCGAACGGAATCTATGTACGGTTAAAAGACAGAGTACCTCCACCCCTCTTCAGGCTCTCGTTCTGATGAACGATCCGCAATTCGTGGAGGCATCGCGTATCCTCGCCGAACGGATGATTCAAGAAGGAGGAGATGTTGACAACGAAAGAATCCGGTACGGATTCAGGCTGCTCACCAGCCGCGAACCGACCGCACAGGAGATGGGAGCGCTGGAAGATCTTCTGGCAACACAGAGGAGTTCGTTCGCTCGGGACCGAAGTGCTGCACGTGAATTGCTTACTGCGGGCGAATATCCGAGAAACGAGAGTCTTTCGGCCAGTGAAGTAGCGGCCTACACGACTGTCGCATCGACTATCATGAACTTCGACGCCACAACCATACTGCGCTAGATATGTGCGACTTCGATGACATAAAATATCTCTCTACCAGAAGGCATTTCCTGGCGAAGACCAGCGTGGGCATCGGTTCAGCGGCACTCGCGTCCATATTGAATCCAATGGGTGTGTTGGATGCTTTGGGTGCTCCGGCCGGGAGTGCAGATCCCGTCGGACCGCACTTCAAGCCGAAGGTCAAACGCATAATCTACCTCTTTCAAAGTGGCGGCCCATCGCATCTGGAGTTGTTGGACTACAAACCCACACTCCAGGAATTGAACGGACAACAACTCCCGGATTCCGTTCGTGGTGGTCAGCGACTCACGGGCATGTCCGCTCACCAGAAGTCACTTCCAATGGCTGGAGCCCAATTCAGCTTCAGTCAGCACGGCCCGGGAGGCGCCTGGTTTTCAGATATTATTCCCCACACGGCCAGTATCGCGGATGATATCTGCGTGATTCGCTCGATGCACACCGAGGCGATCAACCACGACCCCGCGATCACTTTTTTCCAGACTGGATCCCAGCAGACAGGTCGGCCCTCGTTCGGGTCCTGGATGAGTTACGGACTCGGATCGCTCAACGACAATCTGCCCACATTCACGGTGCTTCTCTCCCGAACCCGTGAAGGAGATCAGCCCCTGTACTCCAGACTCTGGGGAAATGGATTCCTGCCTTCGTTACATCAGGGTGTCCAGTTTCGGGGCGGAATGGATCCGGTCTTGTATCTGAATGACCCCGATGGCTTGTCACGCACAGACCGACGGCACATGCTCGACGCACTTAAGCAGATGCACATCGCGGAACACGAACGCGTCATGGATCCGGATATCAATTCCAGGATCGCACAGTACGAAATGGCATACAGGATGCAAACATCGGTTCCAGAAGCCATGGACCTGTCCGATGAACCGGATGAAGTTTTTGAACTCTACGGTGAAAGAGCCCGAATTCCCGGCACCTATGCAGCCAATTGCCTGTTGGCCAGGCGCCTGGCAGAACGAGATGTCCGTTTCATTCAACTGTACAACCAGGGATGGGATCAACACGGCAATCTGCCGAACGATATCTCCATCATGGCTAAAGACACCGACCAGCCTTCCGCTGCTCTCGTGAAAGACTTGAAACGAAGAGGTTTGCTCGACGACACGCTGGTCATCTGGGGCGGCGAGTTCGGAAGAACCAGTTATTCTCAAGGACGCCTTACATCAGACAATTACGGTCGCGACCACCATCCGCGTTGTTTCTCGGTTTGGCTGGCGGGCGGCGGGGTCAAAGCCGGAAGTGTCTACGGCGAAACGGATGACTTCGGATATAACATCCAGAATAATCCGGTGCACGTTCATGATTTCCAGGCGACACTTCTACACCTTCTGGGATTCAACCACGAACGGCTGACCTATCAGAGTCAAGGCCGCCGGTTCAGGCTCACCGACGTTGCCGGAAAGGTCGTCAAGGGAGTTTTGGCCTGAGGGCTCGAACGGATCGGATGAACTGGATCACCTAGTCGGTGTACTTCAGTCTCATTTCTTTCAGGAAATCGGGCTCGCCAAGAATAGTAAGACGATCTCCTTCTTCGAGAACTGTGTCCCCACGCGGAATTATGTTCTGATCGCCTCTGCGAATGACCGGAATCAGGTTGCCCGGAGGAAGATGAATCTCCTTCAGTGATTTGCCCATAAGATCTCTCGTACCCGATTCGGCAGACAAAATCAGATACAGGAAGTGTTCATCTCGGAGCAATGCTTCTTTGAGTCCCTGTTCGCCTTCGGCAAAGGTCCAGTCTTCCGGGAACGACTCACCGTCGACCCGACGGGCTATCTGCGCAAGAATGCGAAGATGCTGGCCCGGGTTGTCCTTGGGGCTGATCAGAAAGAAGATGGCTGTGACCTGGCTTTCTGTGCCATCGGGATCGAGCTCCAAATCCGGTGCGGCTAGCGAAATCCCTTTTGTTGCGCGCACAATCACCATTTCGGGTTGTTTCAATCCTTCGATGCTCATGTGCGGCAAGGCCACACCACGAGTGACCGGCGTAGCGCCGACGCGCGTTCCTTCAAGAAACTTGCGGGAGATATTGTGTGCCGTCAGCGGTATACGATGTGACAACCAGGCTGCCGCCTGTTCAACAATTTCGTCAAATGACGTATTTCCAGGATTGTCGATCACGAAACTGCGGGCAATGATTTCATCGAATGGATCATCATCCCGAAGCCCTTTCTCTTTGAGGATGCCGCGAAGCTCTCGATCCAGATTGTCATCACTGCTGCGGCCGAGTCTCTCAAAAATATTGAATATCGCGCCACTTCGCTGCACCCGGCTGGACGCGTAATAACGATACCATAGAGCGCCAAACCAGAGGAGTCCGCCCGTAAATGCCACGGCCAGATATCCCATCTGGAAAATCATCCACAACCCTGCGATAATTCCGACGATGTGCAGCCAGGGATAGAACGGGCTCTTGAAACCCGGGTCGTATGAGGCCAAACGAGCCTCGCGCATCACGATGACCGCCATCGTGCTCATCGCAAACATCAGGAGCTGAAACGCTGACGCCAGCTTGGCAATCTTGATGGGATTCAAAACTGTCACGAAAAGGACAATCACGCCCACGGTCAACAAGACCGATAACACCGGCGAACCGGTCTTTTCATTCACCTTGGCCAGTTGCTCCGGCAGCAATCTGTCACTTGCCATGGCCATCGGATACCGGGACGCACTCATGATTCCAGCATTCGCCACAGAGAAGATTCCCAAAACGGCAGCGATCGCCATAACTATTGCACCCGCGGGACCAACCAGTTGCTCAGCGACTGTAGCGGCCGGAACAAGGTCGCCTCCATTCGCTCCCAATACATCTGCCCCGACCACGCCGAGCATGACGACACTTCCAAGCACGTACACGGTGATAGTCGCCAGAAACGCCAGCAACATGCCGAGTGGCAAGTTGCGTTCAGGATTCTTGACTTCACCAGCAACGCTGGCCACTTTTGTCAGTCCCATATAACTGACAATTACGAAACCGGCGGTTGCAATTACAGAGCCATCCGGAGAAGCGATCATTCCGGTCAGATTGCCAGCCTGCATTTTGAACAGTCCGAAACCACTGAACCAGGCAATGAGCAGCAACAGTCCAATGACGAGGAATGCCTGTGCCTGCCCCGTCTTCTTGGCCCCGAAAAGATTGATGACTCCAAACAGGAGAGCCAGCAGAGCGGCTATTGGCTCAAGGGGTTGATTGGGAAGGAAAATCCCGATGTATGCTCCAACCCCAACAAGTGCAAACGAGGTCTTGAGGATGAGCGAAAACCAGGTCCCAAACCCGGTCATTGTACCCCAGAGCGGGCCCATCGACCGATCGAGAAAGAAGTAAACGCCTCCGGAGCGCGGCATTGCAGTTGCCAGCTCGGCCTTTGCCAGCAGTCCAGGGAGCAGAAACAGGGCGGCAATGAGATAAGCCATGGGGAGGCCGTTTCCAGCCATGGATGCGGCAATCCCGGGCATCAGAAAGAAACCGAACGACAGGGTCGCGCCCGATGCGAGAGTAAACACATCGAAGAGCCCGAGCTCTTTTTTCATTTTCGATGTTTCGGATCCGGCCATTTGGTCTCCTGTGGTCATCTGAAGCAGGTCGGAAGATACGGCGCAATCCCGCCACAGTGTTGTCTGCGAAGGAATTATACTAAACCGATGGAAATCCCTTCTAACCCCGAATAACGAATATTATTCCCAATCCCTATAGGCAACAACGAAATACACAGACAGAATGCGCCTGAATATCCACTAAGTCAATAACTGGCAGGTGCAAGTTCAAATTGGCCTATTTCAATTATCGAGCCATTCAGCAGCGCATCCACAGTGTGCTGACCGGGATAATGCTTGCGGGTGGTCATATCTGCGACCGAAATGGATTTTCTGAAAGTCGCAGTTTCACCCGAGCCCAAATCACACGCTTTGAGTTTAAACACTTTCGGACGGAGTGACCCGTTGGCTTTCACGTATCTGATCCGAAAATCCGCCATTACAGAGATATCGTCGCTGGTTTCGTTGAGTACCGTATACGAGATAGTCACTTTTCCACCAATAGCCGCGTAGTCGGGAGCGATCGAAACCGATACGATTGAAAGACCTTCCGAAGAGCCAACACCCAGCACCTGAAGAGCTTCTGCGTCTCCCTGTTTAATGAGCGATCTCAGGCCGTGCTTGATCAACCAATTCCTGTTTTCATCGGCATTCAGGGACCATCGACGCGCCACGTCCAGGAGGATGCTCGGATTGTCCTTCCCGATATCATTCAGGTTATTGGCCACCGAACGACGAACGTAAAGAGACGGGTCGTCTTTCAACCGTTCCAATAACTCGATCACCGGGGTTGGATCTGTCTGGAATTCAGGAATTCGGGCTGCCCAGGGAAGGCGTGGTCGCGTTCCTTCAGACACGAGCCGTCGAACGTGCTCACTCGGGTCTGTCGTCCATTTCTTCAGCAGCTTGAGGGCCTTTTCCGGGTAACGCCTGATGTACGGGCGAATGCTGAATTCAGCGCTGAATCGTTGGGTCAGCTCATGTTGAGCCTGCATGGCTTCATCGAAGTGATCCAATCCATGTTGCTCTATGAAACAAACGTGTGGGAAGTAAAGGAATGGAGCCATGCCATTTCCTTCTGTTTTTGTCAGCTTGGGGCCTGCTGATCGAACCAGAATATCTGCAGCTTCAGGAAAGTGTCCAGGCAAGTATTCGCCCAGAGAGAGGGCCAGCTTCCGGCCGCGGTCCTTCAGTTCCAGCTCCTCGTACCCATTCTGAGCGTGCGCAATGAATGCGTCCGAGTTGAACGACGGGTAAACGGAGAGGATCATGTCTGCGATCCGGACGGGGATATCGATCCCGAAATGGTTCTTCAGCGGTTCTCCCATAGAACTCGAGTTTTGAGATATGACTTGAGACTAGATCAACGACTTCCGCAGCAAGTCGTTCTCCTTCAGGATTTTGACGATCGGCCGAGAACACAATGTTGTTCTGGCGTCCCGCTTCTGTTTCGCCATCGAAACACTTTTTCGACCGTTTGAATGTTGAAATGCAGCGTTTTCGTCGTTTTTGAGCTGTTTTGGAGGGTGTGCCATCTTTACCCGTGTGTTGGCACTGTGCTTGTAGTTCTCTGGGCACAACCGCTCGAAAGGGCATCAACGAACACTCTACCCGAGGACAAAACAATGACACGCTTCAAAACACTAATCGCTCTCGCTCTCATCACAGTCGCTTTCTCTCACAACGCAGTCGCTCAGAGCAACAAAGCTTCACAGCAGGTTTCAATCAACGTAGCTGAAATCGCCGTCATCGCTGTTCATGGCACTATCAATATGACCATCAATTCAGCAACCGCCGGCCAGGCTCCTGACGCTGCTTCCGCTTCTGCAACATTCGATCTGACGACCAACGGAAAAGATAAAAAAGTCTCTGCCGAGCTCGACCAAAAAATGCCAACAGGTTTGACACTTTTTGCTCAGATGGCCGCACCTTCGAAAGCAAAATCTGCCGGCAAAGTTGAGCTCTCCAACAAATCAGTTGATCTGCTCTCGAAAATCAGCAACGTTCGCGGTAGCGGTCTTGCACTCAACTACGAAGCCGTTGCAACTGTCGACGCCAAACCAGACAACGTAGTTCGCACCGTCACATACACGATCACGAACAACTAAAAACACAGCCGACACCCAAACTCAGTATCCTGGGTAGAGGATAGCGATCAAAGATCGCGTCAGGCGGCGGATCCGAAAGGATCCGCCGCCTTGTTTTATATACGCACCAACTTGATCGGGTATGACTGCTCGGCATTCCACTGACATACATAGACATTCTTGTCGGTGTCGATACAAACATCGTGGCAGTGATGGAAGAGGTGTTCTTGCTGCAGCATCAACTGCAATTGTCCGTTCTCGTACTCTGGCTCGGTGCCGCCCGGATTGGACACAACACGATCTTCAGCGTTGAGAATCGTGACGAAACCGGAGTTAGGAGTCTGATTCAAATACTTCAATCGGGACCAACAGACTCCTGAATAGAGCATATCGTCATCGATTACGCCGCGACAGACAAATGCGCCGGGCAGGAAAATGGTTTCCAGATACCGTCCATCCATGGAATAACGCTTGAAAGCGTTGTGTCCGCGAGAGGTTATCATCAGAGTGGGATCGCCCGCTCCCCGGTTATCTACACAAACGCCATGAGCAGTCGAAAACTGGGAGTCGCCGTCTCCACGCCCACCGAATTTTCGAATGAACTCGCCTTCTGACGTGTATTGCAGAATCCATTGTGATCCGTATCCATCGGCCACATACAGATCACCGTTGGACGCAACGGCTGTTTCGGTTGGATAGAAGTTGTCGTCCTCACCGTACTCGCCGATATCGCGAGGATGCGTCAGCCTGAAAACCTCTTTTCCGTCGAGGGTCGTTTTCACGACCTGGGCATTTCCGTCGAATCCATTGTCGCAGATCCACAGGTATTCAGCATCGCCTTCATCTGAAAGAGTCAGGCCGTGCCCGTATGGAAACGTCGTGCCCCAACTATCTAGCAGCTTTCCCCCTGTATCGTAAACAAGGATGTTGTTGCGCGTTTCATCCGTGATCATGAATAGGCGACCAGCACGATCCTGAACCATCTCATGGCAATTGATTACGGGATATGCCATCGGATCCAGATTTCCCCATTCCTGATCAACCTGGTACCTGAAATCACCATGGCCGATTATTTCATCTGCAAAAGGGCGTTTGGAAATAATGTGTAGTGCACGATTCATGGTTTCGTTTGCGAGAAGAAGATTGGATGCTGGCAAGAGCGCCGCGCCAGCAGAAGCCAGTGCAGCCTGTTTTGCGAAATGACGGCGGTTCATGGGCATTCGGAGGGTGATTCTTTTTGAGTATATGAATTTCGAAAGCTTGTCGCCTGCTTGAGCTGCCTTCTTGACTATTTGCATTAGAGTGCCCGATTCTAGGATCGATGACGCACCGGCTCCCCATACTCTTCCTTGCCGTCCTGTTTTCAGGCTGTGGCTCCCAGGGCGTTGATTTCAACAGTGAAATCAGACCGATCCTCAATGAGCGGTGTGTGACGTGTCATGGTGGAGTGAAAACGCAGGCGGATCTGAATTTGCAGTTCAGAAATCTAGCCCTCGTTGGGGGCGAGTCCGGAAATCCGGCCATCGTTCCGGGTGATGCCTCGGCCAGCGAGATGATTCGAAAAGTGTCTCACTCGAATCCATCGGATCGGATGCCTAAAGACGATGATCCCCTGACGGAAGAGGAAATCACGTCTCTGAAAAAATGGATCAATTCTGGCGCCGAGTGGGAACGGCACTGGGCCTACGTTGCTCCTGTTAAACCCGAGCTCGAGCTGGAAGATGCCTGGATTCGTTCGCCCATCGATGCTTTCATTCTTGATCGATTGCGCGAGAACGGGCTAGAGCCTGAAGGGCCAGCTGAATGCTCGGTTCTGGCGCGAAGGGTCAGTCTGGACCTTACGGGGCTTCCGCCATCAATGCGGCAGGCCGACGATCTCTGCGCATCCAATGACTACGAGGCTCTGGTGGACGAACTGCTGGCATCCCCTTCATTCGGAGAGCGATGGACCGCGCTCTGGCTGGATCTCTCCCGCTACGCCGACACCAAAGGCTACGAGGCGGATCGGCAACGATCTATCTGGCGGTATCGGGACTGGCTGATCAAGGCGTTCAACGAAGACAAACCTTTCGATGAGTTCACAATCGAGCAGCTCGCGGGTGATCTATTGGAGGATCCGACGACAGATCAACTCATCGCAACGGCTTTCAATCGCAACTCGATGACAAATGAAGAAGGAGGCACTGACGATGAAGAACATCGAGTCGCTTCTGTAGTGGACCGCGTGAGCACCACGTGGGAGGTTTTCCAGGGCACGACTATGCGATGCGTCCAGTGTCATGGTCACCCGTATGACCCGTTTGTTCACGACGACTTCTACGCTTCATTTGCGCTTTTCAACAACACGGCAGATTGGGACCAGCCCAATGAAGCTCCTGTCCTTCGAGAGTTCGAACCGGCGCATGAACAGGACGGGACGCGATTGCTGGCAGAGATATCAACCCTGGAAAGCGATATCGTTGCGGCGGTTTCAACCCCTGAAATTATGCAACTGCGGTCGATCTGGGAGCAGTCTATGGACGATCCCATGATATCGGGCAAGCTGACTACAACGGCGCAGAACGAGGTCCGAAGAATCGCTGCGCTCCCGGACTCGCTGAGAAGCAATCATCAAAAAGCCTTCATCAGGGATCGATTCGCGGAAGTAGACGCTTCGACCGACTCTCTGCGCAAACGGCTCGGAGAACTCTTTGCCCTGGTGAATGAACTTAAGCCCGTTATCACGCCCGTAATGCAGGAGTTGTCAGAAGACGAGGCAAGAACGACGCATCGTTTTGATCGCGGAAGTTTCCTTTCGCCGCAGGAGGTGGTCTCACCAGGCATTCCCAAGATGTTTGGGTCACCCCAGGAAGGAGCCCCTTCGACTCGCCTCGAATTTGCAGAATGGTTGGTCTCGGATGAAAACCCGCTGACGGCGCGCGTCACGGTGAATCGATTCTGGGAGCAGCTCTTCGGACTGGGCATCGTCGAGAGCGCTGATGATTTCGGCACAGTCGGGATCGCTCCCACGCACCCGGAGTTGCTCGACTGGCTGGCGCTTTATTTCAAAGATGAGGCCAATTGGAGTGTGAAAACGCTGCTCCGCGAAATTGTCATGTCGTCGACGTATCGCCAGGCTTCAACGACCAGTTCCGAAAAACTAGAAATAGACCCCCGCAATCAGCTTCTCTCACGAGGACCGAGATTCCGGCTTTCCGCAGAGCAGGTGAGAGATCAGGCTCTCGCGGTGAGTGGTCTTCTGTCTGAAAAACAGTTTGGCCCGTCGGTCATGCCACCCCAACCTGACGGAGTCTGGAAGAACCCCTACAACGGACTGAATTGGAAGGAGGCTGAAGGGGAAGACAAACACCGTAGGGCGATCTACACGTTTTACCGACGGACCGGTCCGTATCCATCCATGTTGACGTTCGACGCGCCGACCAGAGAGTTCTGCATATCTCGTCGGGTTCGAACCAATACTCCGCTTCAGGCCCTCGTGACTTTGAATGATCCGGCATTCTGGGAAGCGGCACAGGGACTGGCCAAGCTTATGGCGCAGCATGACCCGGCTGTCGAAGAACAAGTTTCTTTCGGCTACAAACGAGCCATGTCCTCGGAGCCATCGGAAAATACCCTCCGAGTTCTCATCGATTTGGCTGAAGATGCGGGGCTCGAATTGACGGCGAACGCCATTTTGAATCTGGACGAGTTCCTGACGAAGGAATGAGAAGAAACTGATGATCATATGACCACGATATGAAGATTTACGACGAAGCCAGACTACGACTCGCGCACTTGCAGACGAGGCGGCACTTCCTGAAGTCATTTTCAGCCGGAATGGGGGGCGCCGCCCTGTCCACAATGATCGGGCCTTCGGCATTTGCAGCGAGCGTGCCCGGAGTTGACCCGGATCCACTTGCTCCAAAGGCGCCCCACTTCGCACCGCGAGCGAAACACGTCATCTTCCTGCATATGGCTGGTGCCCCTTCGCAGCTGGAACTGTTCGACTACAAACCTCTGCTCGAACGTCTGAACGGACAGCAGGCGCCTGAATCGCTGCTCGATGGCAAGCGTTTCGCGTTCATCCGTGGCATTCCGAAAATGCTCGGGCCTCAGGCAACGTTTGAACAGCACGGCCATTCCGGCGCATGGATTTCCAATCACTTGCCGCACTTTTCGACCGTGGCTGATGAGGTCTCATTCCTCAAAGCAATGCATACGGACGAATTCAATCATGCTCCAGCACAGCTTTTCATGTACACAGGCAGCCCGAGACTTGGGCGACCGTCGCTTGGTTCGTGGGCCATGTACGGGCTGGGCTCCGAAAATCAGAACTTACCCGGGTTCGTGGTGCTCATTTCGGGAGCCGCGGGGCCGAGTGCTGGTGCTTCGGTCTACGGAAGCGGCTTTTTGCCAACCGTCTATCAGGGAATCCAGTGCCGATCAGACGGCGACCCCGTTTTATTCCTCTCAGACCCGGATGGCGTGCCCAGAGATCTGCGAAAGGCCAGCATTGAAGCAATCAACGAGATCAATCGACAGCAGTACGAAGAGACGCAAGATCCGGAGATTCTGACGCGGATTTCGCAATATGAGTTGGCGTTCCGTATGCAGATGTCCGTTCCCGAAGCGATGGACATACAGGCCGAGCCCGACTACATCCATCAGGAATACGGGACAGCGCCGGGCGAAGTCTCCTTCGGAAACAACTGCCTACTTGCCCGTCGACTGGTCGAACGGGGAGTCCGATTTGTGCAGCTCTTTCACTGGGGCTGGGATTCACACGGCGCGGGAGAATCAGAAGCCTTGACACACGGTTTCGTAGATCGCTGCAAAGAAACCGATCAGGCCATGACCGCGCTCATCGTGGATCTCAAACGCCGTGGACTACTCGAGGATACCCTCATTGTCTGGGGTGGCGAATTCGGTCGAACGCCGATGCTCGAGAACAGATCAGGCCAGGACAATCCATTCGTCGGCCGCGACCATCACAGCGATGTCTACACCATGTGGATGGCAGGCGGCGGAGTCAAAGGCGGCTATACGCACGGCGAGACAGATGAAATCGGCTATCAGGCCGTGAGCGGACGTACCCACGTGCACGATCTTCAGGCCACCATTCTGAATCAGCTCGGGTTTGATCATACCAAACTGACCTTCCCGTTTCAGGGACGTGACTTCCGACTGACTGATGTGAGTGGCAATGTCATTCGCGAGATTCTGGCATAGGCGAAATGACCCAAAGCAAATCCATACCCAACATTCACCACACATGATCACACCCCGATTCGCCAAATGGAATCTTATCGGCGTCGTCCTCTCGCTCGTCCTGGTTTATTTCTGGATTGACCCGGTCGGCAGCGCCGTCGAATGGCAACGGTTCTTTGGGAGATTCCATTCAGCTTATGCTCATCTCCCCATAGGATTTCTGATTCTGGCGCTGGCCCTTTCCATATTGAGGGCAGTTGGGTGGATGAAGGACGGTGACAACGCGATCAGCATCACTCTTGTGTTGGCCTCGTGGGCCGGACTACAAGCCGTCATGGCGGGTTCATGGTTGGGGCAGATGGGTGGATATCCCGAGGATATACTCTTTCTGCACAAAATGATGGGTTACAGTGTGACGGTGCTGGCAGCAGCTCTTCTTTATGCTCGATACGTCTACGAGCGCCGCGTGGTGCTCAGCATGTGGGGAGTGACGCTGGTTTTGCTGACAATTGGCAGTGATCTCGGTGGCCAGATCACACATGGCCCCGGATACGTGACCGAATATGCACCCTCATTGGCCCGTAACCTGCTTGGACATCCAGACCCGATGTCAACCCGGTTTGAGACGGGCGCTCCAGACTCCGTTCGCGTTTATGACGGCATCATCGCACCTATTTTTGCCGAAAAGTGCGTCAGTTGTCACGGACCCAACCGCGAAAGAGGCAGCCTCCGGTTGCACACGAAGGAGGCGATCGGGAATCACGACGGGGATGAACCCCTCATCGTGGCCGGGTCTCCAGAAGAGAGTCTTCTCATCAAGCGAATTTCCCTCCCGGATGGTCACGAAGATCAGATGCCACCCGCGCAGGATGCCAAGCCGATCTCCCACGCAGATGTCGAATTGCTGAAATGGTGGATCTCTGAGGGTGCCAGCTTCGAACAGACGATCGCTGATGCCGAAATGCCCTATGGAATAACAACCATTCTTCAGGCCTACGGTCTGGGTGCGATCCGAAGAGGCGTCTTCTCACTGAACATTGCGATGCCAGACACTTCCCTCATTTCTGCGTTGCGTATGACTGGCGTACGTGTGACTGCCCTGGCCGAAAACGAGCCGTTCCTCGAAGTGCAGTGTGAAACAGGAAGCTGCTTGAACGAGCCGTCCATGCGCGAACTCTCAGCCCACATAATCTCCATCGATTTCGGTGCAAGCGATGCTACAGATGAGGATATTGCCGCCCTGTCGCACTTTCCAAACCTGACCCGATTGGACATCTCCCGGACAGAAATCGACGGAAGTAGACTTGATGTTCTGGCGGACATGAAATACCTCTCCTACCTGAATCTGTACGGCAGTAGCGTCAACGACGCAGCCCTGGATCACATCGCGCAGATACCAAATATTGCGGCCGTCTACCTGTGGCAGACGGCCGCAACAAGCGAAGGCGTAGAGCGCCTTCGAATTCAACTGCCCGAAGCTGAGATTGACTTCGGAAACTGACCTGGTCGGACTAACTGTCCAGCTTGATCACCGGCAGACGGACATTCTGGACCATCTCCTCGAACTCGCTCATCTGGAAGCTGGTGATGTCGGCCAGTTTGGTGAGCCATTCGTCGATCTGTTGCACCAGTTCCTCGCGCACATCATAAGCCTGATCGGTTGGCCTGAAATGACCGCGTGATGCCACGCCACCTACTGCCGCCAGTTTGTTGTTCAAGCGGATCGGGAAGTTCAGAGGATCCTGGCCTGACTGGTTCTTGGTCTGGTACAGAGCTTCTTCAACTTCCTTCATTCCATCCAGCATGCTTTCAGCAAATCCGTTGATCGTGTCCGCCTCGGCATGGTCTTCTGGAATGCGGTCCAGCACATCATTCACCTGATCCCTCAGTGAGCGGATCTGCTTGATGGCTTCGTGGGTCTCTGAAAGCTTGTCCCGAACCGCCATCAAGAAGGTAAACTTCTCACGCAGATCATCTAAAGACGATTCTGAACGAGGATCTGGTGCAATACTGAAATTGACATCCGTGGAATCGTCTCCGACGATCAGGCGCGCCTGATAACTTCCCGGAACGGCCTGCGGACCGCGAACCGAGCCGGCCCACATAATCAGCCCGTCAAACGATTCCGCGTCCTCATAGCGCATATTCCAATTGAACTGGTTGACACCAGCATCGGAATCCACATCGTCGCCTTCGTACGATTTGATGATCGTTCCGTCCTTTTCAAGGATGCGAAGCGTGACATCATCTTCCTGATCCTCCTTGAACCAGTAGCGGAGTCGAACCGAATTTTCGGCGCCCAGAGTGGCGACATATGGACTGTAAAATGTGTAGTTGGAATCGATGTCCGATGCTGCCAGGTGGTGCAGATACATCAGATCGTCGAGTACCCAGAAAGCACGACCCTGAGTGGCTACTACCAGATCGTGATCTTTCCACTCCAGATCTGTGACGGGGACGATGGGAAGGTTCAACTGGAATGATTGCCACGACTGCCCGTCATCGAAAGAGATGTATAATCCTGACTCCGTCCCCGCATACAGCAAACCAGCACGTTCGGGATCGACTTCGATCGAGCGGGTGAAATGATTGTCCGGAATACCGTCTGTGATCTTCGTCCATGTTGCTCCATAATCATCCGTCCTGTACAGGTACGGTGCAAAATCATCTGATTTATACCGCGTTCCCGCCACATACAGCCCACCAGGATTGCGTGGGTCAACAACCATGTCGTTGACCATCATCCACTCAGGGAAAATGCGTTCGGGAGGAGTCACATCGGTCCACGTTTCGCCATCATCTCTCGTGATGTAGATCAGTCCATCATCAGATCCCGTCCAAATCACACCCGGCTCTTCGCCCTCCGCCAACGTGAAGATGGTCGCGTAGTATTCGACAGCTGTATTGTCCTTGGTGATTGGTCCGCCCGAAGGTCCGAGGGTGGACGGATCGTTGCGCGTGAGGTCAGGAGAAATCAGCTCCCATGACTGGCCCTTATTCGTCGAGCGATGTACGTGCTGCGATGTGGCAATCACGGCGTTATCGTCATGACGCGAAGTGATGATCGGGAAATTCCATTGGAAGCGATATTTGAAGTCTTCCGCTCCGTGCCCCATCGGGTTGTCCGGCCAGACATTGATTGATCTGCTCTGGCCCGTGCGATGGTTGTTGATGGAAAATGAGCCGCCGTAAGACCCACCATAGACGATATCATCATCATTGGGATCAGTCGCGAGCCAGGCGCTCTCGCCTCCCGCCGTGGATTCCCATGTTCGCTCTGTGTTGCCTCCGGACGTGTGCAGGATTCTAACCGTTGAGTTGTCCTGCTGCCCGCCGTAAATGCGGTAAGGAAAATTATTGTCCGTATAGACGCGGTAAAACTGTGCCGTCGGTTGATTGCCGTAAGTCGACCAGTTTTCACCACCGTCGAATGAGACCTGGCCCCCTCCGTCATCGCCCACAATCAATCGATCTGCGTCCTCAGGAGCGATCCAGAAGTCGTGGTGATCTCCGTGCGGAGTCCTGACACGCTCGTATTCAGAGCCACCGTCTTTCGAGTGCCAGAGGCTCACATTGAGTACCCACACATCGTCGATGTCCTGCGTTCCGGCGTAAATGCGGCTGTAGTACCATGCTCGTTGACGAAGATTGCGATCTGTATTGATCCGTCGCCAGGATTCCCCGCCATTATCGGAGCGATATACTCCGCCCTTTTCATGCTCGATGATCGCCCATACGCGATCTGAATCGACCGGTGAGACCGCCACTCCCATGATGCCGAGCATTCCACCAGGCAGGCCATTGTCCTGATTGGTCAGTTCCGTCCATGTGTCACCGCCGTCTGTCGACTTGTACAGACCTGAATCTTCGCCACCCGAAGACATCTCGTACGGCGAGCGGTAGAATTCCCACATGGAAGCGTACAGCACGCGGGGATTGTTTGGATCCATGACGAGATCCATGGCACCGGCCTTGTCGCTGACTTGCAGTATGGCCTCCCACGTTTCGCCTCCATCCTTCGAGCGATACACACCGCGCTGTTCGTTCGGGCCAAACAAATGCCCCATCACAGACGCGTACACCAGATCCGGGTTACGGGGGTGGACCCGGACGCGGGAAATATGTCGGGAATCGTCCAATCCGATCGAAGACCATGTCTTGCCGGCATCGTCGGACTTCCACATACCATAACCGTGTGAAACATTGCCTCGAATGGTCTTTTCACCACCGCCTACATAGATCACATTGTTGTCCCACTCGCTTACCGTAACGGCTCCGATTGAACCTCCGAAAAACCCATCCGAAATATTCGACCAGGACTGACCTCCGTCTTTCGTTCGCCAGACACCTCCGCCAGTCGTACCCATGTAATAGAGCAGAGGCTTGCCAGGTACGCCTGTGACGGCGGCGGATCGGCCACCTCGATAGGGACCTACGAATCGATATTCCAGGCCTTCGTACAGGGCTGGATCAACTGACTGAGCCTGGGAATCGAAGTAAACGAGTGAAAAAACTGCCAGCAGGGCAGCCAAACGGGAGATTCGCATAACGATAATGAATCAGAAGTGGTGGTATTGATATCTCTAGCGCGAGATGCCCAAACTAACGGGACAGGAGGAAACGCGCCAGTGCGCGCGCTCGGAATCAATTGCCACGTATTTCCGCACTAATGTGACATTGCTTTTCCTATTTTGACGTTACTGAAATCACCATGACGCGATCCGATGTACCGAATCCCGCTCGATCAGAAGAAAATTCTGAATGTCCTCTCGCTGACTGCAGCTTTCCTGCTGTCCATGCACGCGATTCTTGTCACCTACAACTACACCATCGATGAGGTGACCTGGTACTTTCTTCAGTTATTTGACGTGAACGAAGAGCATAACCTGCCGACGTGGTTCTCAGGATTCAATCTTGTTGTGGCAACTTCTCTTCTGGGCGTAATCGTCATGGACAAGCGAAATATGTCTGACGCCATGAAAGGAAGGTGGACCATCCTCTTTGCAGGATTCTGTTTCCTTTCCATTGACGAGATTGCCGGCCTTCATGAGTCGTTGAATTCTGTGATCGACGTGTCTTGGGCGTGGGGAGGATTGGTCGTGGCTATCGTTCTCGGGATCTACTTCCTGCCGTTTCTGAAGACACTTCCCCGAACTACTTTCCGGGATTTTGTGATTGCCGGAGCCATTTATGTGGGTGGTGCCGTGGGGATGGAACTGGTAGGCGAACCTCTCGATGGAGATTCGCTTGCCTACAACATCTCGACTCTCGTCGAAGAAGGCATGGAAATATTTGGCATCATCCTGTTCACCCGGGCACTATTAATGTTCATGAAGAGCGAAAAAGACGAGACCATTCTCGAATTGAATGTGTGACTGCCCCGCACCCCCATCAGGGATTCCGCCTCAAGCATCGTAGCCCACGGGATATAGCTTGAGTTTCCGGACTAATGCCGGTTTATTGTGAGTTCCGCCATTCAAACGGGTTTTCCCATGAAACACTCAACCGCTCTCAGTTCAGTCTTCGTCATTCTCGGCCTGATGACGTCGACCGTGTATGCCCAGACCATTTCCGGAACCATCACTGATGCCGGATCAGGGAACGCTGTGGCTGGTGCCACCGTGTTCATAGCAAATTCGACCATCTCTACCGTAACCGATGCATCCGGGTCATATACGTTGAGTAATCCACCCCAGCAAACCTTCGAAGTTGTGGCGGTTCATGATGGATATGCGCCTGCCGCTATGCAGGCTCAGAAAGATGATACCGGCGCATCGTTTGCCATTTCACAGGCTCCTCCTCTGGATCCGCCCGATGGCGCGACTGATATGAGTCGCAAAGACCTGCTGGAATTTTTCGAATCGACTGCGTTTTCGTGGACCAAGTTTTCTTCAGACGTCGAATTGATTAATCCGGACGTGCTCCAGATGACGCACGATGCCGCGAACAACGTAATGCGAGTGACCACCAACGCCCCATTTGAATTCCAGAATGATGCTCTGGGTTATAAAGTTCGAATCTATGATTTTCAGCTGGGCGGCAATCAGATCGGATATGGATGGCAGGGTTTTGCCCTCTACATCCCTCTTCAACCACAAAAATCCAAGGACACGAAGAACTGGAACAAGAACAGAGAAACGGCCTACGAAGGCTCATTGAGACATTTTCTGGCTGCGTTGGCAGCTGAAAACCTCAAGAAGCAGGAATGGCAGGCCTTTTTCGTTGATGGCCCCGGGTCGCTTCCAGATGAGAACCCCGTGGCTGAGGCCGGACTTCGTTCCATGTACGGTGAGCCGACACCCATCATGTATGAAGGACCATCACCGACGGAACGAAAACTGGACTTCGCCGGCTGGGTCGGAGTGCGTTACTTCGGCTCCGGAGGAGACTCCCGGGTCGAGCGATACGTGGATCGCTTCTGGCCAGTGTCCCAGCTTTCTATGGCGATGAAAGAGCTCAATGTGACCTATTTTCAGCTCCCTGAACTCGAAGCGTTGTTTCACCAGACAGGTGTGTTTTTGCCATCAGATTCGCCTCCGCCCCAACGTTTCGGGTATTGGACCTTTTTCAGGATGGCTGATATGCTTCCCAACGATTTCCTTCCTGAGGAATAATCCTGACGGATTTAAAAAAGGGCGGCCAGCATTCGCTGGCCGCCCTTGATCTTACGATCTGGAGCGTCGGTCTAACCGACGCCGATCAATTCCACATCAAAGACGAGAGTCGCATTCGGCGGAATGGCGCTTCCTGCTCCCCAGGCTCCATATCCCATTTCGGGAGGAATCGTCAGACGGCGCATGCCCCCGATTTTCATTCCGGCGAATCCCTGATCCCAACCCTGGATCACACGACCACCACCGAGCATGAACGAAAAGGTCTCTCCTCTGTCGACTGAACTGTCGAATTTTGAGCCTTTATTTTCTTCAGCATTCTCGTCGTAGAGCCATCCGGTGTAATGTACTTCAATCATCTGACCGGCAACGGCTTCTGTTCCTTCACCGTTCACGAGATCATCCATTTTCAGTTCTGTAATCATTTTATTCCTCCAAGGCTGGGGCCGATGGATTCTCCACTCCCAGCATTTCAACGTCAAAAACAAGTGTCGCGTTGGCCGGGATTGGTCCTGACGCTCGGGAACCGTAGCCCCAGCCTGGTGGCAGCGTCAGGCGACGTTTACCTCCAACTTTCATTCCTGGCAATCCTTCGTCCCAACCAGGAATAACCTGCCGCATTCCGATTCCGAAGGTTACGGGCTCTCCTCGTTCAACAGAACTGTCAAACATCATGCCCAGACCATCAGTTGAATCTGCATTGAACAGCCATCCCGAATAGTGCACGGTTATACTCGCGCCGGTCTCTACGACTTCGCCTTCGCCTTCGGTAATTACGTCGATCTGAAGGGGAGTTGCGTCAAACAACTCAACATCAAAAATGAGCGTTGAGTTGGGGGGAATAGGGCCGCCTCCCTGTTCTCCATAAGCCAGGTTTGGAGGTATGATGAGCCGTCTTTTCCCGCCGACTTGCATTCCCTGAAGTCCTTCATCCCATCCGGGAATCACCATTCCTTTGTCGAGAACGATGGCGAACTGTTGATCCCGGTCGACTGAACTGTCAAATTTAAGCCCAAGACCGTCTGTTGAGTCGGCATTCTGAAGCCATCCAGTGTAGTGGACGAGCAGGCCGTCATCCGATTCGGCCACATCTCCGCTCCCTACAACGTCATCGCGGTACTGAAGCCCGCTTTCTGTTGTAACGAATCCGCCGTTGGGCCCACAAGCGCTCAGCAGCATTGCAGCGAGCATTGCAACGGGCGTCCAATTGAATTTCATTTTTGTGATGTGATGATTGGTAATCCATCGAAGCGCACATGTACGATCCATCGGCTTTCATGTTCGCATATGTTGATGAACACACGGGAAATCCAAATTCGACTTAAGACACATTCATTCTACTGCAGATGTAACCCTTTCGACTGCAGCTGCGTATTTTTTAACACCCGATCATTCTGCTGAGACATTTGCCTGTGAAACCGTCTCTATCAATATGCTCAAGAATTACTTTCGATCGGCCCTGCGGTCTCTGTCGCGATCGCGAATGAATGCAACTCTGAATCTTGCAGGGATGGCCATCGGACTGGCATCCAGTCTGCTGATTCTTCTCTATGTTCAGTCCGAGATCGGATTCGACAGTTTTCATCCCGAGGCAGACTCCCTGTATCGCGTCAGTACCTCCGAGCGTGATGAAGCGGGATCCGAAACGCTTGAAAGGGCTCTCATTTCGCCAGCCATCATGCCAACATTGGCTGAACATTTTCCCGAAATCGAGGCATTTGCACGGCTGACACCTGTTGGCCCTCTGCTCAGTGTTGACAACGTTCATATCGCGCCTGAAAACACGTTCTGGGCGGACCGTTCGATTCTGCTCATGTGGGGATTTGAGTGGGTTTCCGGAACGCCTGAAGGCGCGCTTGAAGATCCGTTTTCACTGGTATTGTCCGCGTCTACGGCAACGACGTTGTTTGGACGAACGGATATTGCTGGAGAAACGGTGATGATCAACGAAGAGACGCCCTTCATCGTTGATGCGGTGTTCGCAGATCTTCCTGAAAAAACTCATCTGGGAATCGACGCAATCGGGCCGGTTTCAGTTTTGAACAGGTGGTTTGGAAGCAACGTCGACGATATATGGGACAGCCCGAATTATGCTTCCTATGTGCGCCTTTCACCGAATGCCAGTATTGAAAGTCTTTCCTCACGGCTGACCAGTTTTTTCGATGATTACGGAGGACGAAACGCCCCTCAGAGGGCATCTCTTTCTTTTCAACCGGTACAGGACATCCACCTCCATTCAGAAGTGATTTCAGAGTTGAATCCTCAGGGCTCCTTCGCGACAGTCAGACTGCTCACGATCATCGCGTTGTTCATTTTGTTGATTGCCGCCGTGAATTTCGTCAACCTTTCCATCGCACGGCTGGCCCGTCGATCAAGAGAAGTCGGAATGCGAAAGGTGGTTGGAGCATCGAGGTGGCAACTGGCCATGCAGTTCTTGAGCGAGGCGATTCTGACAACGTTGATCGCCACGTGCATTGCTGTACTTCTTGTCTGGATCGTACTTCCTCAGTTCGAACTATTCCTGAACAAGGAGCTTGAAATGATAGGCTTCAACCTGGGAAGTATCCTGTTACTCCTCGCAGGAGCCGTGCTCATCGGGAGCGTGTCCGGCGTCTACCCTGCCATTTTCCTGGCTGGTCTCAAGCCCACCTCCATTCTCAAATCAGGTACAGCTTCGGTCGGGAGTCGCTCACGTTTGAGAAGTGCTCTCGTCGTGGCTCAGTTCTCGATCGCTGCGGGCCTCATGTTCGCGACTGTAATCGTTTTCAATCAGCTCCGGTTCATGCAGAATCTCGACCCCGGCCATGCTGTGGAAGATGTAATTATCATGCCCGGAGTGTATTCGCTTGCAGAAGACTTCGAACCGTTTCGGAAACGACTCATCCAGCACCCTGACGTAATTGACGTCACTCACGCTTTCCGTCCTCCCTTGCGACCACTCGTCGTTGCTTCGGATGCAACGGCTGAAGTCGACGGACAACTGGAGCGAATTCAGATCTTTCCGATGTGGGGAGATGTGCATTACGTAGACACGTATGGCCTGAGCATCGTCGCCGGCAGAAATTTCAACATTGAGATGGACAGCGATCTGGATTCGGGCTTTCTGCTGAATGAGACGGCCGTCGCGCGATTCGGTTTTGCGTCCAACGAAGAGGCGACCGGCTCAGTCGTCAATTATGGAGGCAGAGACGGCACGGTGCTGGGTGTGGTCAAGGACTATCATCAAGAATCACTGCATTCAGAAATCGCTCCGATGATTCTTTTTCCTCGGCCCGACAATTATCGCAGTATCGGCGTTCGATTCCGGACTACGAACATTTCAGGCCTGGTCTCATTCCTTCGCGAACAATGGCAGCCGCACGAAGGAAACTACCCGTACGATCCGGATTTCCTCGATGATCGATTTGAAGCGGTTTATGCGTCCGAACGAAGACTGGCCTCGCTCTTCGGGCTGTTTGCCGGTCTGGGAGTGCTCGTAGCCTGCCTCGGCATGTTTGGAATAGCCTCGGCTTCCTTGGAGCGCAGAACCAAAGAAATCGGCGTCAGAAAAGTCGTGGGTGCTTCGACCTCCAACCTCGTCGGAAAACTCACCGGCGAGTTCGCCCGGCTTACGGCTGTGGCTTGCCTGCTTGGCAGCGTCATCTCCTGGGTGTTCATGGCACGATGGATGGACGGCTTCGCCTATTCGGTCGGCATTGGACTCTGGCCCGTCGTGATTGTATTCGCGATCTCTCTCACCGCCACAGCGATGGCGGTATCGAGGCAATCGTATGCGGCGGCCAGTCGCAATCCGGTTGACAGTCTGAGATGTGAGTAGTCTTTACAGCTCCCGGACCCAGATATTTCGATAACTGGTTGGATTGCCGTGATCCTGAAGCTTGATGGAGCCGGGTCCGTGCGCAGAGTACTCCGGAATACCGATGTATTGGGACGGTCCGGTCAGTTCCACGTGATTCTGGATCAACACACCGTTGTGAAACACCGTTACCGAGGCTGGGCGAACTACTTCGCCATCATCGGCGAAAACGGGGGACATGAAGACGATATCATACGTCTGCCATTCACCAGGTCCACGGGAAGCATTGACAAGAGGAATATGTTGCTTGTACACGGCCCCCGCTTGCCCATTTGGATAGGTGATATTGCCAAATGAATCCAAAACCTGGACCTCGTAAATCTCATGAAAGAAGACACCGCTGTTTCCTCTGCCCTGACCTTCTCCCGACACAGCTGCTGGAGTTCTCCACTCGATATGTAGCTGAACGTCTGAAAAGTTTTGCCTGGTGCGAATATCGCCGGTGCCAGCGCTCACCGTCATGATTCCTTCTGCAACGACCCAGCCAGCGTCTCCGTCTCTGACGGACTCCCACGCATTCAAATCCGATCCGTCAAACAAAATGATGGCATCCGAAGGTGCTGCTCCCATGTGTCCGGAGGTGACCACGGGCGGAACGGGCTCCCATTGCTCGGTCATCTGCGGAGTGAACTCCTGAGCGTGGACGGAGAAAGCGATGAACAGTAAACTGGTAATGGTCAGAAGTCTCATAAACGATGGTTGGGTAATGTTCATGGATTAGAATTGGTCGGAATCAGAGGGCGTTTTCCGAAGGTCGGTCTATATGTCTGGTGATGCAATCATTTCTGCTGAAACCAGTGGGGTCGTTTTTGGCAATATCAGGTCTTGATGTTTTCATGGGCTTCCTTGGATCCGGCGAGTCTTCCGCCTATTTAACGGAACAGAATGACCCAAGCAAATCACCTGAAATCATGCGCATTCTCCTTGTTCTCGCCCTATTTATCACCGCCTGTTCAACTGGATCGGACCCTGAGCAGGATGAAGCCGATATCCGTGCGCTCATTGAGCAGGTGGCAACCGCAAACATCGAAGGCGATGTTGAATCCTGGGTCGGTGCGTTTGACGACCCATTCTGGTACATGCCGGCCTATCAGACGGCGGTCACCAATCGGGACTCACTCATTGCCATGACCCGGACTGCCTTCGAAAGCTGGGATGTGGACGTCACAATCGAGCCCCAAGACATTACTATCGAGGGGAATTGGGCACACGTTTACAGTGAAGTTCGCGCGAGAGCTGAGGCCAAAGACGGCTCTGATTCGGCCGACGTGAATGTGAAGCAACTGGTTGTTTACCATCGCACGGAAAATGGCTGGAAAATCAGCAAGCTTATGATCAGTCCAAATCTGTGGGAGATGTAATGTAATCTGATCTGATCATTGAGTTTGATCTGCGGTTCGCGTTAATTCAGGATCTCTAATTCAGAACCCCACCTCCCTTTCCGGGCCGGAAGAACGAGCAACGCCTCCAAGAATATGATCGGAACCAATCTTTCCCATTATCGAATCGAGAAAGAACTCGGGCGTGGCGGTATGGGTGTCGTCTATCTGGCGACAGATACGAAGCTGGATCGTCAGGTTGCCCTCAAATTGCTTCCTGCTTCGGCTCTGACGAATGAGCACGACAAGGAGCGATTCTACCGGGAAGCCAAAGCAGCTGCTCAGTTGCACCACCCGCATATCGCCAGCGTATTCGAGATCGATGAAGCTGTACCGGAAGGCGCGCCATCCGATGAATTGAGACCATTCATCGCAATGGAATTCATCGAAGGCATCTCGCTGGAAGACCGGATTCGAGAAGGCCCGCTGACGGTCAAGGAATCCGTCCGGATCGCGAGCGAAATTGCCGAAGCCCTCAAAGCGGCCCACGAAAAAGACATTGTGCATCGCGACATCAAGTCGGCCAATGTGATGCTCGCTAAGGACCATCGGGCAAAGGTGCTGGATTTCGGCCTTGCGAAAACGACCCAATCGACGATGCTGACTCGGATGGGTTCAACGCTTGGTACAATCGCCTACATGAGCCCGGAGCAAGCTCGCGGAGAGGATGTGGACCATCGCACGGATCTGTGGGCCCTGGGAGTTGTGATATATGAAATGATTGCGGGGCGCCTGCCGTTCGGCGGCGATTACGAGCAGGCCATCGTGTATTCGATCCTGAACGAAGATCCCAATCCATTGACGGCCATCCGGACCGGCGTACCGATGGATCTAGACTGGATCGTGGGCAAACTCTTTTCTAAAGACGCTTCTCACAGATACAATTCGGCTGACGATCTGATTGTAGATCTCAAGAACGTCACCGAACGTCCGTCGCGGATGAGTGGACACCACGCGTCGTTGACCGATGGAATTGCCGCGCCACAAGCTCAAGGTTCAGCCAATTCGGCTCTGTTGTCCCGACGCTGGGTTCTTCCTTCCATCGCCGGGGCGGTCATGTTGTTATTGGGCTGGTTCGCCGCTTCGCTCACCGGAGGAGCTGGAGGTTCGGCAGGCAGTTTGCCAATGGAGCTTTCCATGGTTTTTGACGAGATAAATTATATCAGCCACCCGGCCTTCACTCCAGATGGAAAATCGATGCTGTTTTATGCGTACGACAACCGGGATGGTACTCCAGGTGCGTATGAATACGATCTCAGCACAGCAAGTTTGAGCCTGATACCTTCGTCCGAGGATTTTGGTGCGATGTCCTTTTCACCCGACGGCTCAATGATCGCCGTCGCGATGTTTACAAACGAAGTGTCGGTCATGCGACCCGACGGAAGTGGTGTTTCTGTGATCGGTGAGGCATCAAACAGCGACGTTGTCTGGAGTTCAGACTCCTCTATTTTGCTGGATCCTCAAGATGGCATCCTGAGGGAGGTTTATCTGGACGGGAGAGAAGAGGTTATTGTCGCCGAGCCGGATACGTCAGCGGGCGAGCGATTCTACTGGTGGCCACAACCACTGCCAGACGACAGGTATATTCTGTTCACTGTGCTCTATGACGAGACAGATGAACGCTACGGAGAGGTACGCATTCTGGATCGCGAAACGGGCGACCAAATGCTTATGGTAGATGATGGACAACACGCCAAGTATGTCCCCTCCGGTCACCTTCTCTACCAGTTGCACGAGAGTGATCAGGTAGTAGTCAGAGCGTTTGACCTGGAAAACATGGAAGTTACCGGACCTCCGTTCAATCTGTTTTTCTCGTCCATGCACTCAGTCGAGTGGAGTGCCGAAGACATGCTGATTTATCAGGCTGAAAAACAATCCTTCCGAACCCGACTGTATCCGTTGAATGACCCGGAAGACGTCACACTTATCGAAATGAAGGAAGACGAAATCTGGGGTTTGACGCCGACCGGAAACCTGACCAAAACGGTCGAATCAGACGAGGGAGAAGATCTCAAACTCATTGCACCGGGATCCACATTTGAACGACGCGTCGTTTCAGATGACGAAATCATCACGCCGGTATTTTCGAATGACGAAACAAGGGTGGCGTACATATCGGATGACGGATCCCAACTTTTGATCAAGATCGTGGATGCGAATGGAGGCGATGTCCTCCAGTCTCATCGTCTGGGCGAATATGAGGATGTTGACCTGGAGTCGTGGAGTTCTGACGGATCGAGCATCCTGTTCTCCGGTACAATTCGGCGGGATGATGATTCCCGGACGCTGGCATTCATCGATCCGGAATCAGGCGACATTTCAGAGTTTGTGAAAGCCGGCACAGGTCTGAGTTCGGCAGAATTCAGCCCTGACGGTCGTTTCGTTGCTTTCACTACCGAAAGTGGCGGCAAGGCTCAGACAATAATAGCACCCTCAGATGGATCGGGGCAGATTTCTCTGGACACAGATCTGGTATTTGACGATTGGTCGTTGGACTCACAATCCATCTATGTGACAGACATTACCAATGTCACAGACCGAGAGGTGTTCAGATATTATTTCGATACGCGGGGGACGATCAGACTCACGGGACAAATTGAGTCGGTCGTAAAATCAGATCGATTGGCTGGCGTTTACGTCATCGCCGACGGAACGGTGCTGGTATTGGAGTCAGCCGATCGACTGGATGAAAATAATTCGATCAATGTGATAACCAATGCTTCTCAATACCTGGAAACACTCGCGCCTACAGAATGAGAATCTCTCCCTGCGGCTGTTGGGACTGATTGTCAGTATTGTTGTCATCGGATGCGCCTCTCCTCCCGAAAGGTTTGAACTTGTAGAGACAACGGTCTCCGACATCCACGCCGCATTTCAATCCGGGGAATTGACCGCACAGGGTCTGACCCGGCAGTATCTGAAGCGCATCGACGAGTACGATGATTCGCTCAATGCTTTCTTGACCCTGAATCCAAGGTCCCTGATCAGGGCCGCAGAGCTTGATGCGGAGTTTGCTGAAACCGGAATTCTCCGTCCGATGCATGGCATACCCATTGTCGTCAAGGACAACTACGACACGTTTGACATGCCCACTACGGCGGGATCGGCGGCGTTGGAGGGAATGATTCCTCCCGACGATGCCTGGCAAGTCGCCCGCCTTCGGGAGGCCGGCGCCATTATTCTGGGAAAAACCAATATGGCTGAATGGGCTTTCAGTCCGTTCGTGACCATCAGCTCGATCGGTGGAACGACGCGCAATCCGTACGACCTCACGAGGGTCCCTGCCGGATCAAGCGGCGGAACGGCCGCTGCTGTAGCGGCCAACCTGGGAGTATTGGGTCTGGGCACCGACACGGGCAATTCCATTCGTGGGCCATCGGGCCACAATGCGCTCGTTGGAATTCGCTCAACCATGGGATTGACGAGCCGCGACGGAATCGTACCGCTCTATCTCAGAAACGACATCGGGGGCCCGATGGCCCGCACCGTCGAAGACGCCGTACGAGTTCTCGATGTCATAGCAGGGCACGACCCGGCCGATCCGATCACGGCGCGAAGCGAAGGACAGCTGCCAGAAGCTGGCTACATGTCGTTTCTTGATTCTGAAGGACTGTCAGATGCCCGAATCGGTGTTTTCCGGTGGTACATGCGGCCCGATTCGACACATCCGGATATCCTGGCCCGGATGGAGGAGGCCGTCGAAGACTTGCGCGCCGCAGGCGCAACGATCGTGGATCCATTCGACATACCGAATCTGAAGCTCGACGAGTCAATCTGGTGTGAAGTATTCAAACATGACGTTGAGCAATACTTCGCGAGCCGCGAAGACGGTTTCCCATACACGACGCTCGCTCAGATTCACGAGACAGGGAAATTTGCAGACTACATCGACGGCTCCCTCGAATTTGCTGCAGCCTGGACCGAGCCTCCGTGTCCGGACCTCTACACACACGAGCCCAACATTGAATTCCGCAAAACGTTGCTCTCCGCGATGGAAGAACAGAGGGTTGATGCGTTCATTTATCCAACGTGGAGTTATCCCGCCCGAAAAATTGGAGACTGGGATTCTCCGGCCGGGGACAACAGTCAGTACTTGTCACCCCAGTCCGGATTTCCGGCCATTCAGGTCCCTATCGGATACACCGACGAGGGCCTCCCTGTCGGCATGACATTTATTGGCCGGCTGTTCGACGAACCAACACTGATTCGCCTGGCCTATTCGTACGAGCAAGCCACCCACCGACGGATCGCTCCACCTCAATTCGACTGATATCAAAGGTCGGTGGGCATGAGTCTCTGAACAGGCCACAACACGGGTAACCCTCGCACATCGCTTATTTGCCCCGGAAAAACCTCAGCTCTTGGTTGGGATATCCTTGCAACGGAGCCCCTTCCAGTGTGATGGAATGCTCGGAAATTGTTCCACGGAATCCGCCCACAGAGCCCGGTCCGATAGCTACACGTGCTGGTGAAAAGGCAAATACATCAATCACAGGCACATCGATCATTCCGTGCCATGTTTGAGTGCCTGGAGTGGGACTACCATCGATTTCTTGAGAAAGAATGGCGGAAAACGATCCGTCGATTGAAACATCGAGTTGGAGCAGGTATGCCCAATCAACGTTTCCAGCATCCGTGTTTATCGACAAGGTGGTTGTTTTCCAGTTGCCAGAAAGTGATTCGACTTCGCCGTCGAAATTGGAAGCAGAGTCACAACCGATGATGATCGCGGCGAGAAAAATGGGAAGCAGTCTTTTCATTGGGTCCTTTAGATTATCAGGCTGGACCCCAGTGTATCAATCGACTATTTCCTTATTGTTTCCATTCCGTTTCGAAATTGTTAAATCAGTCCATTTCCGGTTGCCGCAGTGAGCGGATCCCAAACCAGATTACCGGCAGCAGGAAGACCACCCAGTAGGCCCAGGTGATTGTACCATATCCTTTTTTGACCAGATCAACGATTCCGATCGCGTCGGCAAGGAAAATTGCCATGATGAGTAGAATGGCCGCTATGCCAATTCTCAGCCCCGAAGGCATTTCGCGACCCTGCTCGTGGTAGACGCCAGCGATCCGCTCGTTGAAGCCGTGAATAACTCCCACACCTGTTTCAATGAGCGTACCGAAGAGAACAATCTGAAACAGAATTCGCAGCCAGGGCCACCCGATCGCTGTGAGTAGGTAGTCGACTGGGATGGACTCGTTCAGAACCTCAGGGTAGACAGCCAACATACCGACAAATGCGAACATGGCCGGGATCATTCCGAGGGCTCCGGCGATGACGCCAGACGTCAATGCTTCCTTACGGGTCTGCAAGTGCCGCAATACAAAAAATCCGGCTGGAGCCAGCCCGATGTTGTACCCGGCATACTTTATTCCGTTGAATAACCACTCTGAATCCGGGTCATAAACGCCTATTAGACCGCCTATTTCATCTCCAAATGTAACAATTGCTGTTACAATAACGATGGTAAACGTACCGTAAAGCGCGAAAGACCAGACCGAAAAAATCCGTTCAATCACTTCGTTCCCATAGAAGGCCAGAGCTCCTACGGCTGCAATCAGGACGATAATTCCAGTAATCTGTGGCCATCCCAACATGCGTTCAAGCAATTCTCCCGCTGCTGATCCCATGACCGACACAATCAGGACAAGCATAACGAGATACAGTACCTCGAAGGCGTACCAACCCTTTCCGAGTACTCGTTGCATGAAAGTCCTGTAGTCATACGTCTTGAAACGTCGTCCCAGATCAAAGGCGAGCGCAAGGACGACGCTCATGATGGCCATCGATACGAGCATCCCGAGCAGGCCGCCTACCGGTCCCTGACTCATGAAAAACTCTATCATTTCCCGGCCTGTACCGTAACCGCCGCCAATTATGATTGACTGGAATACAAAACCCGGAAGCAGGTATTTCTGAAAAAAGTCGGAGCGCAGCATGGGATCTACTTGTCTGAGATGTCAAATGCGTCTGACGCCCGGACCGCGTCCATATAGGATGCCCATTCGGAGTCGAACCAGGATTCCACTTCAGCCCTGAAGGCATCAAGGGCACGACGACCAGCCGACATGGACCATTCTTCCGGTGTATTGGGAGCTCGCTTCGAAGAAAATATGTACCTCCCGGCGCCTCCAACCTGGTTACCCACTGTCGTTGGCGGACGATAGATGCCTTGTTTGCCCTGCTCTCCAAAATAGGCATCCTGGAATGCTTTCAGAGAATCAGCTACGGTTTTGCCGTGTTTGCTCAGTTCTTTCGCTGAATCATCCTCACGATCCCCAAGATTCGCACCCACCAGATCCACGAATTCCCTGGCTTCGCGAACGCGGGTTAGAAGAGCTGCAGCTTCAGTATTCAGCTCTTCATACTGGGCGTGAAGACCGGCTCGCATGCGGAGGGCATTCAGATCGACTTCGTATCTGGGATCCGACTCAACTGTTATGCTGGTTTCCGAGACCGCAGCGCCATATGTGATTCGAACGGTGTAGGTACCCGGCAGGACCTGACGGCCTCCCGGCTCTGAAGCATCTTTCCTTGGAGCTGTCCGACTGGGGCCTCGAACGCCTTTCCGGTTCATGGACCATCCCGTCCTATTGAGACCTTTCTTGGCTGGCCCATCGAACGTTCGGATGACTTCGTCACCCTCGAGGATCTCAATTTTTACTTCATCTGGAGCCTTCTCTTTTTTGTTGGAATCCGCATCATCTCCTTCTTCGCCATCGTGATGCTCGTCGCCGTCTTCTCCTTCACCCTCATCGTGTTCAGCATCCTCATCTTCTTCAGACGGAGCAGATTCGAAAGCATCGGGGTTTACGGAATAGGTGATGCGAGCCCCTCCCGGACGATTTTCACCGCTATATATGGCATCCGCGCGGAACCGAGTGCCCTCTGCCTGAATGTTGGATGACTGATAAGCGGTCGGAGTGGCAAATACATGAACGGATTCGTCAAGTACAGATACGCCTTGAGAGGCCAGTTCTCTGAGGGGTCGAATATCATCCAGTACCCAAGCACTTCGACCAAATGTAGCGATGACCAGATCAACTTCTCGCTCCTGAATGGCAAGATCCCTGGTTGAAGCGGTCGGGTATCCCTGTGTCCATTTTGTCCAGGTATCACCTTCATCAATTGAGACGTACAGCCCGAATTCCGTGCCGATGAACATCAGCCGAGGCTCGACTGGATCCTGAATGAATGAAAGCGCAAATCCGTAGACCGAATTGCTGTCAACCAAACGTGTCCACGTCCGACCCCAGTCCTGGGTGCGATAGACATAGGGCTCCCAGTTGTTCTGGCGGTGATCGTCATACACAACCACGGCCTCGGCCGCGTTGTACTTCGAGGCCCTGATCTGGGTGATCCAGGACTCATCCGCTACATCATTGATGCGCGAGCCGACTTCAGTCCACGAGCCTCCACCGTCGCGGCTGAGCTGGATATTGCCGTCGTCTGTTCCAACCCACAGAATGCCTTCTTCGACGGGGCTCACTCCGATCGATACGATCGTCGTGTTGTTTTCCGCCTGGGTTGCGTCGTAGGTCAGCCCACCGGAAACGGATTGCTTCTGTTTCTCGGGATTGTTCGTGGTCAGATCGGGAGAAATAACTTCCCAGCTCTGTCCCTTGTTGGTCGATTTATGCAGGAACTGGCTTCCATAATAGATGGTCGAGTTGTCGTGCGGATCCTGAGCAAACGCCGCATCCCAGTTGAATCGCAAAAACACATCTGGATCTGGATGCAGTGGCTTGATGAATGAACTGTTGCCCGTCTCTTTGTCGAACCGACTGATACTTCCACCCTGACTCATGGCATACCCATAACGGGAATCGTCAGGATCAGCAGATACATCGAAGCCATCTCCGAAAGCTACTTCCTGCCAGTACGAGTTGCGGATTCCGCCGGAGCGCCACAAATAGCCAGGCCCAACCCAGGATCCATTGTCCTGCATGCCGCCCATCACGTTGTAGGGATACTCGTTGTCCACGTTGATGTGGTAGAACTGAGCCACGGGGAGATTTTCGACGAATCGCCAGGACTTGCCCTTGTCTCTCGTTATAGACATACCTCCATCATTGCCTTCGATGATGTAGTCGGGGTCCTCTGGAGACACCCAGAAGGCATGATGATCCGGATGGACACCGTTGGACTGGTAGCCGGGCTGCCACTGACGAAAGCTCTTACCTCCGTCTTCCGAGACGTAGATATACGTCTCAATTTTGTAGATCCTGTTTTCATTTTCAGGGTCTACATAGATATCGGCGTAATAAAATGGACGTCCGTTTACACCGTTGTCGTCGTTGATCAAACGCCACTTTTTACCGCCGTCATCTGAGCGGTAAAGTCCGTTTTTCTTTGCTTCAACAAGCGCATAAACGACATCTGGTTCGTTGGTCGAAAATGCGAGGCCCATGCGGCCAAGATCGCCCTTTGGAAGCCCGTCTTCGTCCGTGATCTCATTCCACGTAACGCCGCCATCCCACGTCTCATACAGGCCGGAGCCTTCACCGCCTGAGTGGAAATACCATGGCCAGCGACGGAATTCCCACATACCGGCCAGAACGTGATCGGGATTGGATGGGTCTGCGACCATGTCTCCGATGCCCGTTTTTTCGTTCACGTACAGGACTTTTTCAAGTGTTTGGCCGCCGTCCGTCGTGCGAAAAACGCCGCGTTCTTCGGTCTCACCCCACGCGGGACCCTGCACTCCGATGAGTGCGACGTTTGGGTCATTCGGATCGAGAATGATTCGGTGGATGTTTCGCGAGTCTTCCAATCCCAAATAGGACCAAGAGACGCCTCCATCGATGGACCGGTACAGGCCGTTTCCGGCAGACTGGCTGTTCCTCGGATTTCCTTCACCGGCTCCTACCCAGACGATATCTGGATTCGCTTGGTAGATCGCCACCGCTCCTATCGAATGCGTTGGTTCCTCATCAAATATGGGCTTCCAATCAATTCCTGCTGATGTGGATTTCCACAGGCCCCCCGAAGCGGTACCGGCGTAAATGATGCTCGGATCAGCATGAACAGCATCGATACTTGTGACACGCCCGCTCATCCCGGCCGGGCCGATATTTCGAGGCTTCATGACCTCGAACAGGTCCATGTCCAGCTGCTGAGCGTTGGCGGGGAGAGAAATGAGCGCAAAAAGGGCTACGAGAGCTGAAATTCGAAGACGCATGAGGCCGGGAGTGCAAATTTAGTGGGACCTTGAAAAGCAGGGGGCAAAATACGAGGATCCCCCACTTTTCCCACTTTTTAACCTGCTTTTGCCCGGCTAATCCTGGTTCAGAACAGGACATTGAAATCCACATGGCCACAAGCGCCAGGATTCAGGCTCAATAATCTCCTTCATCTCTTTTCAACGGGTTCAGGAGAGGAAGAATCACTCCTTGTTCGGATTCCACTCTCCTCGGGCGACCGGAGGAATGTATGTATCCAGATCATCTGGTTTCCATTCAACGCGGCACCCTTTTTCGGCGCTCATGTAAGCGGTCATCAACAATTCGGTGACCTCCAGGCCATCGTTGAAGTTTTCTGCCGGTTGCTCTCCAGCAAGAAAACACCGGATCATGTACCGATTCTCATCCTCATACCCGTATTCAGCCGCTTCATTGCCCACGAATGGCATATCGCCCTGTTCGGCATTCTGTTTTTCAACCAGGTCTTCGCCAGCGGCTCCAGTTACGCTGCGACTCAGAAATACCGTTCCACCTGCGTCGAGAGAATTGACTCGAAGCGAATACTCTGGTCCGAGGAGTTCTGAAGAGAGTCGCAAGCCCGGGCCAACGAAACTCCAGGAAGTTGTCATTTCCGCGATCAGCGGATGTCCCTGTTCGTCGACATATTCGATTGTGGCCCGAGCAAAGTCCTCTGAAGGATGCTTTGTATAGTCGATCTTACGGCCGTACCTGTCACGAAGAATCTCGGCGTATTCGGGTCGACTCCATTTGAGTGACGCGATCTGACAATTCACCGACACCGGTGTTATAGAAGAGCGCGGGGCTCCCGGACGGGTTAGAAGGAATCGAGCGACTTCGACACTGTGACACATCATGTCATTCAGCACGCCTCCACCCTGGTGTTCTCCACTCCAGAACCACGGCGCGTGGGGGCCTGAATGCTCTTCTGCAGCTCTGGCCAGATAGGGCCGACCACTCAACGCTGCTCCGCGTTTCCAGGCTATTTCTCGACCGCGCACCAAACTCGGCGAGAAGAGCTGGTCTTCCAGATAGCCATGCAGAAGTTCGGTCTCCGCCATCAAAGTCATCACCTGCTTCGCCTCTGCCACATTGCGAGCAAGTGGCTTTTCACACGCGATGCCAACCAGTTCACCGACTCCACGCTTCACTGCACTCACGATTTCTTCGATGTTTTCGACCCTCTTGTGGTTGGGGCCACATATCCAGAGACAATCGATATCCGGATCGGCAATCATGTCGGTTATGGAATCGTAGGCTTTAGCCTCCCCGACATTCAGACTGCGGGCGTACGCTGCGGTGGCTTCTGAATTGTCTCTGTTGGGACTCCATATCCCAAGAACATCTGAATCCCGTACCGCCTGCCAAGATAAAATGTGAAAGCGCGCGATGAAACCGCTTCCGACAAAACCGACGCCCAGTCTCTTTCTCTGACTCATATCCGACCTGTGTTGAAAATCAGCCGAGAAGATAGTGACGGGCTTGTGCCAGTTGCGAATTGTTGAGCGGCCACAACGTGAAAACGCGCGCCGGCGCGCTCCCGCGCTGCCGCCTTTGGCCAGAACCCCTAAGGGCCGGCGCGC
>CAZEHJ010000019.1:38896-49935 GCA_964512485.1 uncultured Rhodothermales bacterium
GCCGGCGCGCTCCCGCGCTGCCGCCTTTGGCCAGAACCCCTAAGGGCCGGCGCGCTCCCGCGCTGCCGCCTTTGGGTAAACCCCTAAGGGCCGGCGCGCGAATGCGCACCGGCCCTTTCAGCACCATGTAGACCCGGTATCAGACTTGCCGGCCCTGGGGCCGTCGCTGGAGGAAGTGCGGGCCTACTCCTGTGATTTCAATTGTATTGTACGAGAGCCCCTGAAAATCGGATATAATCTTCCTTTTGCAGAAAAGGTAGGACCGTTCATTACACGAAAAAGCTGGAGAAAGAGGCTGCGCAACGCAGCGCCAACAACATATATCAGGTCGTCGATCAGGATCTACCTGAAGCCACCGAATCCAAATCGAGGATTTACCACGTTGTTGTAGATGGACCCGAATCGGTAACTGAATCCGAACTCCAACTCATACTCAAAATCGGTCGGAAGTCGCTTGTTACCTAGCAGTACGTCCTCGTCATTCGCCGTTTCAGCAGCCAACCAGATCTGATCGTGAACCGAAGACATTTCCGCGCCGAGGTTGATTGATAGCCCTCTCGCTACCCTGAAGTTCAGATCGCCACCGATGCCGATGTTATACAGGTCGAAAAGTGACTCTTCGAAATCGGTCACGTATGACTCAATCGAAACGCGAGCACGGGCGTTACCCCAGGGCTGCCTGAAATTGGCAGAGAGCTGCAATTGATGTTGTATCAATGTTTGCTGGGTCTCGTTATAAACCGTGAGTTCTTCGTATTTGTTGTTTCTCAGGTTAACCTCGTAGCGCGCTCTCAATTCCCGAGTCGAAGATTCCGAGTACGGGAAAAACGAGTACTCGACGGTGGGAGAAAAAGAACCCGACAGGTCCGTGTTGCTTCTGGATGATGTGTTGAAAAATGTCATCATACCTGCCGACCAGTGTGGGCCGAGGCTCTTGATCAACTGACCAAAAACGCTTCCGTCTCTGTTGAGACTGTTGAAGGTCCCATCACTGAATTCGAACGTGTTCTCACGATAATTGAACCACCCTGATAGACCGAACTTCCAATCTTCTGTGACTCGATCCGCCGACAATCGCGTACGAATTTGAGTGCTTGTCTGGGTATCCTCCGCCTCATAATCGCCACTCACACTTACATTAAAGACCCAGAAATTCCATGGATCATGGATAACCTGCTCTTCCAGTGGATCTGAGCTCTCTTCCAAAACAGGTACGGAAACTGTAAAACGATCCCCGATTTTGGTCATCATCAAAAAGGGCACCAGGCCACGGGCCATAGCATTTGTCAGACCGGCTCGCCTTTCATTGTCGGTTTCGGTGCTCCCACTGACGTAGACGAGCGTGTCAACCATCGCAGACAGGTCATCCTGGCCCCGATACTGCAGCTCGTATTCATTCCCACCAGATCCAGTCCTGCGGCGCGTCACCAAAAGGTGTACATCTGATCCTACTCGATCCCTCACATAATTGATATAAGGAATCTCTCTTCTGATGTAGTCGAAATCACAAGACCTCTCGCAGTCGAGGAAAACATCCAGCGTTTCTGGTTTGTCTTCCTGTGCCATTGCGGACGGCGCAAATGCCATCGAGATCGCCAACACAAGTAATAGTTGGCTGAAAAAGTTCGTTTTCATTTAAGATTGGCAGGTTGAAAAATATCTGGCATAAATAGAAAGAGCCCGGCCTTACAGGGCCGAGCTCTTCCTGAGGACAAACCGCCTTGAGACAAATCCTGGATGAATCAGTTTTCGTCTCGGAAGAGTTATCGACCCGGTCTGAATTTCCTTAAGGCTATCTGTAAGATGCCCTTTGGCAATTCTGAACGACTCTACGAGTCATAGACGCAGAATTTTTGGGCTGAATTCCGTTTTTGAGCGCATTCACTGGAATTACATACTGCACTGTGAACGCCCAAACCAACCTTTTGGGAGTATTCTGGCTCTTTACTCCAAACCTGCCGACCAATACAGCGTATGAGCCGCCTGAAACGAACGAATGACCCATGCGAGAACAGATTCTGAAGATGATTGAGGATGCCACTCTGGCGATTCATCCGGTCGGGGATTTCATAGGCAGAAACGACATAGTCGATAGCCCCATTCCAGACGGAATCAAGCATTTCCTCTTGAGCACGCTGGATAGACGAGCAGAATTGGAAGCTTCTGACATCCTGTATTCAGACTCGCAATGGTTTGACAGTCGCGATACAGCCTATATGGATGTGGTTCAACAGGCCATCCTGACTCTGCACACTACCGCTCGATTTCCGGCTTCAGAATGGCGGCGTGCGGTCAGGCAGGCCGCCGAAAGTGTCCTCGATTACCTCATATCTCCCGGAAACGCTCTCGCTGCATTCATTTTCGCCGACGACGTAGAATCAATATCTACGACCGACCTGCAACGTCGAACCGGCTATTTCTCGGACTACTCATACATCACGAAGGCTGTTGATGCCTTCCTCTCCCGGAGAAGTGAAAAGCGTATTACCAGAAAGGAATTTCAGTCGACCATCACCCATCTTGACTCTGAAATCACGGCCGGGTACGAAACTGAAGCCTGGATGTCTCTTCTTCGACCCATCTTGTCCTTGATGGACTTCACCGGCCAAAATGCCCCGGGGTTGCCCGTGAAATTCGCAGTTCAGTTTTTCTCGGACAAGAAAAACGAGGACATTTCAGAAGTGATAGCTTCGGCGGCCGCACAGCACCGGGCTGAGATGATTACCTCAGCTTCGCTCGAAACCATCATCGCAGGTCAGTTGGATTCCAGAAGAGCCAAGGCGTCCGAACCCACAACGCTTTTTGATGAACCGAAGGAAGCACCTACCCCAGAAATAGCAGCTGTAGAAAAACCTTCAGCTGAAACGACGGAACAGGAAATGCCTCTCTGGAAAAAATTCCAGAAAAAAACGGGCACGTCGTCGTCTGGATCAGAATCGAATGAAAATGAAGACCCGCTGTGGAAGCGGTTTGAATCGAAGAGCCAGACTGACATCCTGAGTTCTTCGAATTCGAAACGTGCACGCGAACCGGAACCATCAGAATCTTACGTTCCCGACGAAGATCCAATACCCATTCTGGAAGCACAGCCGTCAACTACCGAACAGGTAGTACTGGGCGCTGCGCTCGGGCGAAAAGAGCGATTTATCCGCGACCTGTTCAATGGGGACGAAGGAGCCTTTTCAGATGTTATGGACGCACTTGCCGCGGCCCCGGACTGGACGACGGCAACATCGATAATCGCCGAGCGGGTTTTTCGTCCGTTTCGAGTCGATATTTACTCTGAGGTTGCGGTGGAATTTACAGATGCCGTAGAATCTCGATATTCCGGAAAACAGACTTGATCCAACCTGAAAACCGCCTGCGCCATGCGTTCCAATGAAGAGCTGATCCAAGATTTGAAATCCCGGCGCGACGAGGCCCATCAGGGCGGCGGTGAAGCTCGGATCTCCAGGCAGCATGAAAAAGGAAAACTGACGGCGCGAGAACGGATCGAAATTCTTCTCGATGACGCGTCCTTTGAAGAACTGGGGATGTTTGTCAGGCACCAGACGCACGAATTCGGTCTGGAGAACAATCGACCCTATGGTGACGGAGTCGTCACGGGATATGGGACCATTGACGGACGCCTCGTATACGTTTACAGTCAGGATTTCACCGTCTTTGGAGGATCCCTGGGGCAGGCACATGCCAACAAGATCGTCAAGCTCATGAATCTGGCGCTGGAAAACGGCGCTCCCGTCATTGGATTGAATGATTCGGGAGGAGCCCGGATTCAGGAAGGAGTCGTTTCGCTTGGCGGGTATGCGGACATTTTTCTTCTGAATACGTTGGCGTCGGGCGTCGTTCCACAGATATCTGCGGTCCTGGGGCCGTGTGCGGGCGGTGCGGTCTATTCTCCTGCGATAACCGACTTCATTTTCATGGTTCGCTCTTCGAGCTACATGTTTGTCACCGGACCAAATGTGGTCAAGACCGTGACGCAGGAAGATGTATCGTTCGAAGACCTCGGAGGTGCGGATACACACGCCAGCAAAAGTGGCGTTGCTCACATGGCCTGCAACAGTGAGGCTGAGTGTCTTCTGGCTATTCGGGAGCTCTATTCCTATCTCCCTTCAAATTGCGAAGAGCCTGCTCCAAGCGTGGCCACGTCGGACCCGATTGATAGAGCTGACACCGAATTGGACACTATCGTCCCGTCCAATCCGAACAAGCCGTATGAAATGACTTTGGTAATCGAGAAGATTGTCGATGATGGTCGCTTCTTCGAGGTCCACGCAGACTTTGCGCCGAACATCATCGTGGGCTTCGCCCGGCTGAACGGGCAGTCCGTTGGAATCGTGGCAAATAACCCCTCCGTGCTGGCGGGTGTTCTTGATATTGATTCATCGATCAAGGGAGCTCGATTTGTTCGATTCTGTGACGCTTTCAACGTACCGCTTCTGGTTCTGGAGGATGTCCCGGGATTCATGCCCGGCACCGATCAGGAGTGGCGCGGCATTATTCGAAATGGGGCCAAACTCCTCTATGCGTTCTGCGAAGCGACCGTACCCAAAATAACGGTCATCACGAGGAAGGCTTATGGGGGGGCGTACGACGTGATGAATTCGAAACACATTCGAGGAGATCTGAATTTCGCCTGGCCGACGGCAGAGATTGCGGTCATGGGCCCCAAAGGAGCTGTCGAAATCATCTATCGCAAGCAGATCGCTGAAGCAGAGAATCCTGAGAAAGAAGAAGAGCGAATCATAGAGGAGTATCGGGATCGGTTCGCGAATCCGTACATCGCAGCCGAACATGGATTTGTAGACGATGTGATAGAGCCCTCTGCAACCCGTCTCCGATTAATCCGTGGACTGGAGATGTTGAAGAACAAAGTGGCCAAAAATCCTCCCAAGAAACATGGAAATATTCCTCTTTGACCCAGAGTCAGAACAGGAATGTTGTTTCACCTGGACCCTGTCGATTGTTTATGTGCGTTATTGCGCAAATCGCGGGAACTTGGAATGAACTTGAAGGATTCCACGCAAACTGTTATCCTTCAGGGATATAGAGGTCATGAGCTCGGTATTTTGGGGCTTTGGTTTTCACATGTCCGTTATTGACCTGATTCAAAACCAGTTGGAGTGTTTCGTGCGGCATTTTTTCCCGGTGGTATTCGTAGCGATTTTCTTGGCCGGGACGGCCTCAGGGCAGAGTGAGGTCATTGGTGCGGATCGAGTTCCCACTTTACCGCCAGTTCAACTTACATCCCCAACTGCAACCTCGTATACCATACAACAGGCCGAACCGGATACGGTCTCAAATGCCGCGTTCCTTGAACGCCTTTCTGTGTTGTATGGATATCAATCCGATTTGATGGCCGCCGCTGCCAGAGAAGATGACGATGCCATCGCCTCCGTACTGGATCTCGCCATGACTGAGTTGGGTAGCCTCATTCGAAAAGACTACCTGGTCGAAGACCCTAGATTCTCACAAGTGTACCGGACGCTTGTCGACGAGTATGAACGAGTATATGGGCCTTCCGACACGCTGTTTACCGCTTTCGGAGACATTTTTGAGGTTCGAAAGGCATTGTTTGCCAGCCTTGATCAGGTTGAAGATCCACTGCTGGAAGATGTAGCTCCAACGGGACTTCAGCCCATCGGTACCGAAGTTGCCATGACGATGAATCGTCTCGTGGAAAGCAGTATGCAGTTTCTGCTTCGCGAGCGCCGCGAGTCCATGCAGGCCTGGCTGAGTCGTTCAGATACCTACTTCCCCATGATCGAGCAGATCTTCGAAGAAGAAGGCGTTCCCGAAGAACTAAAATACCTGGCAATGATCGAATCGGGAATCAACCCGAGAGCCAGAAGTTGGGCCTCCGCGGTCGGAATGTGGCAGTTCATCGCAGCAACAGGCCGAGTGTATGACCTGAATGTAAATGCGTGGGTTGATGATCGAATGGACCCTGAACTCTCGACGCGTGCCGCCGCCAAACACCTCAAGAGTCTCTACGACTTCTATGATCAAGATTGGCAGATCGCGCTTGCTGGATACAACTGCAGCCCACGCTGCATAAATCGTGCAAAGCGAAACAGCGGGAAATCCAATCCGACTTTCTGGGATATCTATCGATACCTCCCACGCGAAACCAGGAATTATATTCCGACCTACATCGCCACTTCTCTGATTGCGTCCAATCCGGAAGCATATGGATTGGAGAGAGCGGCTCCGGGACCAGACTACTCCTATCACATCGTTCCGGTCACGGGCATGCTGAGCCTCGACGATGTGGCTGACATGGCAGGTACGGATGTCGCGACGATCAAGGCGCTAAATCCGAGTCTCAAACGAAATACGTTGCCACCCACTGTCGGAGCATTCTATCTGCGCATTCCTGTTGGCTCGTACGAAAGTTTTACAGCAGCATTCGACGCACTCCCGCCGGCCGCCAAACGACCTTCGGGTGAGTACATCGTTCGTCGTGGCGATACACTCGGTGGGATCGGCTCTCAGTTTGGTGTCTCTGTGACGAGGTTGATGCAGAAAAATGGGCTCAGGAATACCACCATTCGTGTCGGACAGCGACTTGTGGTTCCCATCGCAGACTATTCGGGTACGCTTCCTGACACACAATTTGCGGATGCTTCCCAATCGACGGTTATGTATCGTCGTCGCGTCAGTCGTCCGATCCTCATGCAGCAGGAAGTGGTGAATACTCCGGCTGTGGCATCAAACTCTGGTACTCCGGTCCGCCAGGCAAGCGTTCAGTCCAATTCGACGGGTTCGAGCGCGTCGGCAGGATCTGCATCGATCACCAGCCAACAGCCCGACGGCAACGCGAGAATTACCTATACGGTCCGACGCGGAGATACCCTCGGTGGGATCGCCGAAAAACACAATGTGAACGTCAACAAGATCAAAGGATGGAATAAGCTGACATCCAACAGGATCAACTCGGGGCAACGCCTCACGATCTACACCGACGGACGGGATGCTCCCGCCGCCGCATCCGGCCCGGTCACCCACAGGGTTCGACGCGGAGATACACTCAGTGAAATTGCCAGTACGTATCGCGTGACCGTATCCCAGATTCGTCAGTGGAATAATATTCGTGGATCAAACATTCGGATCGATCAGCGATTGACCATTCATCCGCCATCGAATGGATCCGGTCCCCAGGACCACGTCGTGCGCAGAGGGGACACTCTCATTGAAATTGCTCAGCGATACGGAGTTTCGATTGCCAACATCAAAGGTTGGAATAATCTTAATTCCAACACCATTCGCGTCGGACAAATCCTGAAGATTTTCCGCTAGACTTTTCCGCCTGAGTCAAAGCCTTGTGTCTGCCCTCCGTTGTCGTTGCGCCCACGAATCTTTGAGAGTGGTTTTCCGTTTTCAGTTCTTGCGAGCAGGCACACAATAATTGGTCTGTGTGCTTCGTTAGTCCTGCAGTTCGAACATCGGCGGTCCAAGTCGGATCGCCCGTGTCCCAAGTGAGCAATCCACCATCACATGCATCCTGCCGACGAAGTTCTGGTTCTCCGGTACGTTGAAGACGCCGATCAGGCGGCCTTCAGTACGCTGGTAAATCGACATCAAGAGAGGGTATTCGGATACCTTCAGGGAATGGTGCGTGACCGAGAAGTTGCCAACGATCTTTTCCAGGAGACCTTTCTACGGGTAATCAAGGCTCTGAACAAGGATCGCGGATCATACACGGTTCAGGGGAAATTTCTCGGGTGGGTTCTCAGGATTGCTCGCAACGCTGCTCTGGATCACCTCAGGGCGAAAAAAAAGTGGCAGGATGTGTCATCGCTCAACGGCGAAGAAGATACCTCCTATTGGGACCGGCTTCCTGATGATGGACCATCGGCTGATGTTCAACTTCACGCGAGTGAGCAGAACGATCTACTCCGAGAGTGCATCGAACGGCTGCCCGAAGAACAACGCGAAGTCCTTTTGCTCAGGCATGAGTCTGATTTGACTTTCAGGGAAATCGCCGACCTCACGGGATGTTCGATCAATACTGCTCTGGGACGCATGCGTTACGCACTGATCAATTTGCGGCGAATGATGTCAACTACGGCAATAAGCGATCTCACGGAAGTGGGACAATAACCTTCGATACCGGAAACGGATATGGAAAACGGCAAAAAAGACATACTACTGCATCTCTACGGAGACTCAACCGACGCGAGTGATCTTCGGACCCTGCTCAAGGACGAAGAACTCAAAACGGAGTACGCAACGCTGAGTGAGGCCAAGTTCAAACTTGACCACATGAACAAGCAGCGTCCCAACCAGGCCGTGATTGATCGGATTCTGGCGGCAGCTGCTACCGAAGCTGGGCTTCCGGACGCGACCTCCAGAAGAGATCGTCCTGCAATTGGCAGAAATACTCAGTTGAAACGGGTTCTGATTCCCGCGCTGACCATCGCAGCCGCCATTGTTTTCGGAATCGGCATCGGTTGGTTCAGTGCTTCTCCGGAAAGCGTCTCCCCAGAAAACCCAGCCGTTGCAGAGATTTCCCCGAACGACCCTGTACCGCCCGAATCACTGTTTCGATTTGTACCCTCCCGCCAGAATGGCCTGACCCAGGCCTCAACGGCTGATCCCAGACTTGCCTGGGATGAAGCAGCCACAATTCAAGATTTGCATCGCCGCATTGAAGATATGCGCCCCACCGACAGGCTTGACTGGGGCGAAAGAGCCGTCCCGCTGGAATCAGTGCCAGGATCAAATGGCAATGGACTCCGGCTTACCGGCCAGAAAAAATAGCAACCTGCCTGAATCAATCAGGCTAATCAGAGAGGGAAATCCAGTAACTGCCCAAAGCGGACTGGGGTGACGAATTATGAAAAAGACTATACAAACAATGACGATGGCCTTTCTGGCTCTTTTGGTAGCGGCGCCCATGGCGTTTGCCCAAAACATCCAGAAGGTGACGATCGAAGACGGGAAAGTATTCATCGACGGAAAAGAGGTCGCTCAGAAGAATCTGCCACCTTCGCTTCACGATCTTGAATCTGACATGTTCATCAGTTTCTGGAGTGATGCTGATGCGCTGGTCGAGATTAACGGAAATGTGTTTTCTATCGAAAACGGTAGAATCCTTGAGGCGGATTCAGACTTCGTTGACGAAGGAAATGTCAGTGTTTTCTTTTCTACCGATGAGGGTCAGAAATCTGCATTTCGAGTTTTCCAGAAATCTGGATTACCTGCAAATACATATGTGCTGGCACCGCATGCAAATCAGAAAGCCATGCAATCCTATGTCACGGCTCTGAACGATCAAGCTCATGAAATGGTCGAACTGAAATTGGAGCTCCAGGATCTCGTCCCTGAGGGGAATGCCGTTGCGCGTCAGCTCGTCGTTGAAGCAGAAAATGCAGCTCGCATTGCGCAGGCCTTTCCACGTGTCCAGTTCGAATCGTATCTGGGGCAGGTTCAGGGAAGAGACCAGGACCTCTATAAAGAACTTTTGCGGGAGCGTGAGATGGAAATGAGAACTCATCAGCTTGCCCGGCAGATAAGAAGCGCCGAGACCCGTCAGCAACAGGAAGATCTGACAGAGGAACTCCGCGCTGCTCTGACAGAGATCTTCCAGCTAAAGCAGGAAAACCGACAGGAGGAAATCGAACAACTTTCGCAACAGCTGAAAGAGTTACGATCCCGACTTGACGAGCGCGAGTCACTGCGCAAAGACATCATCGAAAGTAGGCTCAAAGATCTACTCGAGCAGCATCGCTGGTAGCACCGGAGAGCTCCACACCATTTTTAATTCAGAAAACCACTGAACGAGATATGCGACTTTTTAAAAACACATTTTTGTTTGCTGTAACCATGGCGTTGTTCCTGGGCACGGCATCAACATCAACTGCACAGGAAAAAAAGAACGAAAGCTGGAGCGAGGAAAATGCGACCACCATTGAGGTTAAAGACGGCAAAGTTCTGGTCAACGGAGAGGTAGTAGCTGAATTGGAGGATGCAGATAAGCCGGTCCTGTTCAAAAAGGGCGAAGGCGACGGCAATCACATGTGGTTCTCTTCCGCAGACGGCGTGTTTGGTAGCCGGAGTGGTCGGACATTATTTCTGGAAGGAGACGGCGAAAAGAACTTCTCCGTATCGACAAGTCCTCGCGCTTTTGGATTCATCTCCAAAGATGGTGAAAGGGTAGATTTTTCAGGCGAATTCCTGCACGAGAATGATATCCGCAAAGACTATGAGATGGCCATCGGCGACTATATGGATATGTCGGAGCTTAAAAATGAGATGGAAACGTTGAGATTGCATCGCGGCAACAATCAAGTTTACGCTGCAAGGCCTTTCGGTCTGTATTCGGGCGGGAATGCCGAAACCATGAAGCAGGAACGTATGGCGCGTGAAATGGCGCAGAAAATTCGCCGTGCAGATGGGGACACATCTGACATGGAAGCTGAATTGGATGCGCTTCTCGACGAAATCTTTGCTGCCAAACAGGACACACAGCAGGAACGTGTCGACAAACTGAGAGAACAGCTGACCGAGTTGGAAGAACGGGTATCCCAAAGAGGATCAGACAAGAACGAGATTATTGCCAAGCGCAGGAACGAGCTACTGGGCAAATCGAGTAAATACGAGTGGTAAACACATTGCTGGGAATTCGCACAGGGAGGGGCGAATTCGCGGCAATTGGACGGCGGAGAAGGGAAAAACCTTCCGGCTGAGGCCGAAGAGAGTTCCGTTTTATAACGCTGGACCCGGTGGGCGGGGGCCTTTGGCCCCCGCCCACTTTCTTTTGTATCGAGAGAAACGGTCGAAAACTGCTTCATGGACCCGATATGGGCTGCAGAAGGGTATTTCCCAGGCCCTCAGGGGTAAAATTGGCATCCAGATTGCTATTCTTTCAGATATGAGAGGAAAATCACATACCTACCACACCCGATCAATGCTATTGACCGGCGTCTTTTTGATGCTGTTCACTTTGCGTCCGGCAATGGTAAGCGCAACGGAAACAGCCTCCCCCAGACTTGAACGAGTCTCTTTTTCCGAACGAGCCGATGGACAGGGCT
>CAZEHJ010000019.1:50035-52134 GCA_964512485.1 uncultured Rhodothermales bacterium
GCCTCCCCCAGACTTGAACGAGTCTCTTTTTCCGAACGAGCCGATGGACAGGGCTATGTGGTCCGTCTCCATCTATCCGGACGTGTCTCATCACACGGCTCTCCTTCGATATTGAATGATGGTTCCGTTGAAATCAAGCTCTTCAAAACACGTATTCACAGAAAGCGCCAGCTCGACCCACCCCGCGGGCCTGTTCGCTCCTACCGGGTTGACGAGATAGGAAGTGACGTCGTGATCCGATTTGAGCCGGGGAACGACAACATTGTCGTTTCAGCATATAGAGACCGAAACACAAATGATGTTCTCATAGGAATCATTTCTGAAGCGAAACCGGAGCCAGAGCCAGTTGCTCCGTTACCGGTTCCAGAAACACCAAAATCAGACGAACGGGCCACTGCAGATCGCTGGACGCTTGACACGATCATTATCGACGCTGGACACGGCGGAAAAGACTCGGGAGCTGTTGGCCGGGACGGGACCCGGGAGAAAGACATTGTCCTTGCTGTCGCACTCAAAGTGGGCGGATATCTTGAGGAGATGCTCGGCGTGAACGTGGTCTATACCAGAGATCGGGATGAATTCATCTCGCTTGAAGGTCGGGGACACTTGGCGAATCAGGCCGGCGGCAAATTATTCGTTTCCATTCACGCAAATGCCGCTGTTGACCGACGTGCAAAAGGCACAGAGACGTTTTTCCTCGGAATGCACAAGACGGACGCAGCCAGAAATGTGATGGACCGCGAAAACGAGGTTATTAAATTTGAGGAAGACCTGGCAACCTACCGCGAATATGACACCATGAATTCGGTCATGAGAACACTTGCACAGAGTTCATACATGAGACAGAGTCAGCTGCTGGCGGAGTCCATCGAGGGCCAGTTTGAAGACCGGGCAGGCCGAAACAGCCGCGGCGTCAAACAGGCAGGTTTTTATGTCCTCTATGGCGCATCCATGCCGGCTGTCCTGGTGGAATTGGGATTTGTCACAAATCCCGGCGAAGTCTCGTTTATGAGGAGCGGTACCGGGCAGGCCTATCTGGCGAGTGCTATCTTCAGAGCGATTCAGGATTATAAAACTCAATACGACAGAGGGCTTCATCTGAGCGCTTCGAATCAGTAGGGCCCTCCCCCCTGATTATGCTCGATCTGCTGAAAGCCGCCATACGTACAGTCTCAGACTTTCCTGAACCTGGAATCCAGTTCAAGGACATCACCCCCCTTCTCTCCGACTCGAAACTGCTACGATACGCCGTTCAGGAGTTGGCTGAGGAATGGAAAGATCGAGGGGTCACGAAAGTCATTGGTATCGAATCCCGAGGCTTCATTCTAGGGGCAATGCTCGCAGATGAACTTGACGTCGGGTTTATCCCGGTCCGAAAGGAAGGAAAGCTCCCGTTTACGACGATCAAGGAGACCTACGATCTGGAATACGGATCTGACGCCGTTGAAATGCATATTGATGCTCTGACCGAGGATGACTGCGTGCTCATTCACGATGACGTTATCGCAACCGGAGGAACGGCAGCGGCCACTCACAGACTGGTCGAGTTCGCAGGGGCTTCCGTAGCGGGCTATTCATTCCTGATCGAACTCTCGTTTTTGCAGGGTAGAGATCTCCTGTCTCAGGACGTGCACACACACGCTCTACTTTCTTACTAACAGACATCAGCACCAGGTCGGAATCGGAAATCCGACGGATCTATTTTACGGCGGTGCAAGAGATCTCGACACGCGCACCACGGGGTAGCGCACAGACCTGGACGGCCTCGCGGGCCGGGGCGTTCGCACCAAAATAACGGCCGTAGATTTCATTGATCTGAGCGTAATCGTTGATGTCCGTCATGTAAACACGACAAGCGATCACGTGGTCAAATGTCATACCCGCGGCGGTCAGTACACCTTCGAGGTTTTCAAGCACCCGCTCTGTTTCAGACTCAATGCCTGCCGTTATCATATGACCCGTCTTGGGGTCGATCGGAATCTGACCTGAACAATACAATGTGTCTCCAACCATTACGGCCTGGCTGTACGGGCCGATGGCTGCCGGAGCCAATTGCGTTTTAATACGCGTCCTCTCTACCGAAATTTCCCTTTTTCGCA
>CAZEHJ010000020.1:0-16869 GCA_964512485.1 uncultured Rhodothermales bacterium
CGCATTTTAATCTTCCGCGAAGCGGCGAACTATTGATGTGACATGCAGTATATTGCCGAGCTTCAGAAGAGATGCGGGATTCCGCTCTTTTCAACGCAATAAGGCCGATTGCAGCGGTTTTTCAACGCGAGCGATTTCAATTTGGAATGCTCATCTTTGCATCAGCCAGAACAATTTTAATCGTGATCGACACCACGAATTGAGGTTCGTCCATGGGTGTAATGAACAATCTCCGGGAGAACACCGGAGTCATTCTCTGGATTCTTGTTTTTGCCTTCGGCGTCATCTGGGTTCTTCAGGACTCGGGCGGACTCGACGCAGTTGGGAATCTGAGTAACAACATCGGAGCCGTCAATGGCGACCCGATAACGATTGATGAATACAATCAGGCCGTTGATGCACAGATTCAGAGCTACCAGAATCAGGCGGGAGACAGTATGCCTCCCCAGATGCTTGACCAGACCCGTGACCGGGTGTTCAACCAGCTGGTCGAAGCTCGTCTTCGGGAGCAGGAAATGGAACGCCTCGGTCTCGATGTCTCAGATGATGAGCTGATCGAAATGATTCAGGGTGCGGATCCGCATGCCATTATCAAAGCGTACTTCAGTGACGGCAATGGCGGTGTGGACAGAGCTCTGCTTCAGAACTTTATTGCAAATCCAGAAGCCACAGCTGACTGGCTCAATATTGAAAATTATCTCCGGAGTGAACGTCGGAGTCAGAAGCTGGAAAACCTGATCGCCTCATCCGTTCGAATCACGGAAGCCGATGTTCATGAAGAGCATCTTCGACGCAACCGCACGGCCGATGTGCGTTTCGTGGCTCTTCGCTTCACGGCGCTGTCAGACGATGAAATTTCCTATGACGATTCCGATCTGAGGAGATTTTACAATGACAACATGGACGATTTCGCCCGCGAGAAGTCATTCGATCTCTCCTATGTTACAATGTCCAAAGCTCCTACCTCCCAGGACACTGCCGCGGTATTTAACGACCTTAACGCAATGATTGAAGGATTCGCTGCCGCTGAGGATGATTCTCTGTTCCTGGCTCGGAATGGATCTGAGAAGCCGTACGCAGATGCTTATTTCAGAAGAGATGAATTGGCTGACGACATTTCCGATGTTGTTTTCGAGGATGCAGAAATCGGCAAGGTCGTAGGCCCCTTCGTTTCTGAAGGCCAGGTTCACCTGGTAAAAATTCTCGACATCAGGCCACCAGAAGAGACGGCTGTCAAGGCAAGTCACATCCTTTTCCGCGCTACCGAGGGTGACGACGACGCAAAAGCTGAAGCTCGACGCGAAGCAAACGATGTTCGTACGCGGATTGCCAATGGAGAGGACTTCGAAGCGATGGCTCGTGAGTTTTCGGACGATGGAACTGCTTCTCGTGGAGGCGACCTCGGATGGTTCGGCCCAGGCAGAATGGTCTCAGAATTTGAAGATGCAGCATTCAGTGCCCGCATCGGCCGTGTTGTGGGTCCAGTCGAAACCCAGTTTGGCTACCACTTGATCAAAGTGACGGACAGAGCAACAGAAGAGGCAAAGATTGCAGACTATGCTCTTTCCCTTAGAGCGAGCGTCACGACGCTGAACCGTGTTCAGACGCAGCTCGATGACCTTCAGTTCTTCGCATCCGAGGAAGGAAACTTCGTCGACGAAGCCGCTCGTCGCGAACTTGATCTTAATTCGGTTTCCGTCGAGGCAGATCAGCAGTTTGTCCCCGGCCTCGGCAACAGTCGTGCCCTGCTTAATTTCCTTGAGATCGCTACTGAAGGTGATGTGAGCCCGGTCATTGAATTGGACAATGTCTTTTTCGTAGCGACAGTCGATCAGGTTACTGACGCTGGATTCCAGGATTTCGAAGATGTCAAACCACAGTTGGAGCCACGCCTCCGGAATGAATTGAAGTCGGAAATCCAGGCACAGAAACTCTCTGACGCGCTTGCGTCAGGCGGTTTTGAAGGGCTGGCCGAAGCGGTTGGATCGACCGAGCGTGATGCTACCGGTCTTTCGTTCGCCAACACATCGGTACCTGGTATCGGTCGTGATGCGACTTTTGTCGGAACGGCTCTTGGTATGCAGACCGGCGCGACGTCTGATGTCGTCACAGGATCGAATTCTGTATACGTTATCAACGTTACACAGGTAAATGAGCCTGAGGCGATCCTGCCAGCTGATTTCACGAGCCTCCAGGAGCAGCTGACCCAACAGCAGAAGAACCTGGTCAGAGCGAGATGGATTTCGACCCTTCGTGAGGACGCCGAAGTGACTGACAACCGGAGATTCTTCCTCCAGTAGAGCGAACCTCCGAACAGGTCCGCGTGATTTTTAAGAAAGGGCGATTTTGTAAGAGAGGGGCGCTTCCTCGCGGAAGCGCCCCTTTCTCTATATCTGCCCCACTCACAGCTCCAGTGATCCCCGATAGATGACGTCTGCCGCTCCCTGCAGATACAGATTTTCCGGAGCATCTGCATTGCCCTCGAATCCAATCTCTAGCGTTCCTCCACGCATGTGGACTGCGAATTGTTTTGAGTCACTTCGCGCGGTCAGAGCGGCCACGATACTCGACGCGATCGATCCTGTGCCACAGGCCAGCGTCTCATCTTCGACTCCCTTTTCGAACGTCCTCACCTTCAGATTACCGGCATCCTGCTGCTCAACGAAGTTCACGTTGGCACCTTCCGGGCCGAGTATTTCATCATGTCGGATGGCTCTCCCCAATCGAACTACGTCGACGCTGGACACGTCATCGACGAACACGACAACGTGTTCCGTCCCGGTCCACAGGTAATGTGCCTTCTTCGAACCGTCTGGAAGCGGGTTCGATAGTTGGACAACAGATTTGAAATTTCGAGGCGCAGGGACGTACAGACGTACATCTCCCAACTCCGCCACTGAAGCACGATACAGGCCTGCATCCGAATCAAAAAAAAGAGGTTCGGACTCCAAGCCAGCATCCCTGGCGAATCGTGCAAGACAGCGGGCACCGTTTCCACACATCGTTCCCACAGATCCGTCCGCGTTGAAATAGGTCATCCGATAGTCTGCTTCAGCAGATGCTGCGTTCGACAGAGCGAGCAGGCCATCGGCTCCGACTCCCTCCCGCCGCCGACAGAACCTGGAAGCAAATCCGGAAAGTTCATCTGAGGTGAAAGCATAGAATCGATTATCAATAACGATAAAATCATTTCCTGCTCCGCTCATTTTTGTAAATTCCAGTACAAACTTTTGAGCTGGTATGGGAGTATCCATAACGACTTGGATGATTTCCGTTGATTGGTCGAAGGTTGAGTCTCGGAGAGCGCGTAAAATAGTCTGATAAAAGGGAATAAAGCCCAACTTGAAAGAAAAACGACTTGAAATCGATAAAGCTGAACCGCTGCTGCTGTTCGGGTTTAACGACACCTATCTCAAACGCATTGAAATTGCTTTTCCTGATGCGCACATCACCGCACGCGGCAACCAGGTAGTCCTTCAGGGTGAAGACGGGGATATTGACTCCATATCCAGGATTCTTGACGAACTGACCATTCTTCTGAATCGGAATGGGAATCTGACGGAAAACGATGTGGACACCGTCCTAGCCCTGTTTACGTCAGGTGATGGATCGACAGTGAACCTGCCTGGAAACGGCTCGCACCATACGGTCCTGTTTACGCCACATGGCGGAAGCGTGAAGGCCAAAACACCAAATCAGATCAGGTTGGTGGAGTCCGCCAGGAAAAATGACATCGTCTTCGCGATAGGACCTGCCGGAACCGGGAAAACATACACCGCCGTTGCCCTGGCAGTCGCTGCTCTAAAATCGAAACAGGCTAAACGCATTGTACTTTGCCGCCCTGCCGTCGAAGCTGGCGAAAGACTCGGCTTCCTTCCCGGCGACATGAAGGAAAAGATCGATCCCTACCTGCGACCTCTTTACGACGCTCTGGAGGACATGCTGCCAAAAGAGAAGCTGAAAACCTACATGGAGAACAATACAGTCGAAATCGCTCCTCTGGCTTTCATGCGAGGCAGAACCCTGAACTCGGCTTTCGTAATCCTGGACGAAGCACAGAATGCCACGGCCCTTCAGATGAAGATGTTTCTGACCCGTCTGGGGGCCAATAGTCGGGCCATCATCACGGGTGATCTTACTCAAACTGACTTGCCAGCGCGCGACGTTAGCGGCCTTGCCCAGGCACGCAGAATCCTGGAGGAAGTGACAGGCATCGAATTCATCCATTTTGATGAAAATGATGTGGTTCGTCACCGGTTGGTGAAAGATATCATCACCGCCTATTCGCGATTCTTCGAAGAAGACGATTCAGCGTAGCGTCCGGCTCGGTCGTTATTTCAGGGGACACGAATTACGACGTTGTCAATGAGTCGAGCCGATCCAAAATATGCGGCTCCCGCGACCACGATCTCAGCTCCTGATTCGAGCTGAGAAACCGGTTGAAGCTCTGTGGTATCGACGATCTCGAGATAATCTATTCTGCCCTCGGTTGCGCCCGAAAGGTTGGATTCCATTTCCTCTATAAGTTTTCCGCCGTCCCTCTCCCCTGCAAGAACCTGCTCACGGGCGCTCTGAAGAGCCTGAAAAAGCCGTGGCGCCTGTTCTCGCTGCGCCACATTCAGATAACGATTTCGTGATGAGAGCGCCAACCCGTCATCCTCTCTGACTGTCTCCACGCCTACCAGTTCGGTTCCGAGCCCCAGCTCCTGTGTCATGCGCCGCAGAATGAAAAACTGTTGCGCATCTTTCATTCCGAAAACGGCATAATCCGGCCGCGTGATATTGAACAGTCTGGAAACGACAGTAGTTACGCCTTTGAAGTGACCTGGCCGGGAGGCTCCACAGAGCAGATCACCCATCCGATCGACGGTTACCCACGTAAGGTTTTGAACGTTTGGATAGACCTGGTCAACTGAGGGAGCAAAAACCACATCCGTCATGCCTTGTCGCGACAAAACCTCAGTATCGTGTTCGAGAGTGCGCGGATACGCTTCAAAGTCCTCCCCAGGCCCAAATTGGGTCGGGTTCACAAACACCGATACAATCACCCTTTGGGCGGTTTTTCGTCCACGTTCCACGAGCGCCAGGTGACCCTCATGAAGCGCTCCCATCGTTGGAATGAGAACGATTGTTTCTCCGCGTTCGAGGCAGGCACGAGACCATGCACGCATTTCTGATGCGGAATGAATGGTTTTCAGGGTTTCAGAAGCGATGGCTTGAGGTACTCAGTCAGTTTGATTGGTGTCCTTGATCGGCAAGATAATACGGCCAAAAACAGCGATTTCAGCAAAGCTCAACATCAGAGAAATGGTTCGCTGCTATATTGTGAAAACGATTGAATCTTCGGATACAAAACCCAATTATTCAGAGCTGAAAAGCGTGGTGTCGTCATGACGGATTTCAGAACAGAAAATGACTCTCTGGGCGAGGTGCGTGTCCCGGCCGATGCCTGGTATGCCGCCCAGACCCAGCGAGCATTTGACAACTTCCCTATTTCAGGAATCCGCTTCCCGAGACGATTCATTGAGGCATTGGGGACCGTAAAACTCGCCGCGGCCCGAGCCAACGAACAACTGGGTATTCTTGACGCAGAGGCATCGGCTGCCATCGTTGCCGCGGCAGAGAAGGTCAGGTCGGGGGAATATGATGACCAGTTTGTTCTGGACATCTTTCAGACCGGCTCGGGAACGTCGTCCAATATGAACGCCAATGAGGTAATTTCAAATCTGGCGACGGTGGCCAGCGGCGGAGAAAAAGGAGACAAAACTGTTCACCCCAACGATCATGTGAACATGTCCCAGTCCTCGAATGACGTCATTCCGACGGCCATGCATGTTTCAGCCGTTGTCGCAATCGAAAAGGAACTACTTCCCTCACTGAACGAATTCGCATCTGCCCTTGAAAGCAAGGCAACCGAATTCGATGATATCGTCAAATCAGGAAGGACTCACCTGATGGATGCCACCCCTGTTCGTCTCGGACAGGAGTTTGCGGGATATGCGGCCCAGATACGTCAGTCCATCACCCGTGTAAAAACCTCTCGCGACGAATTGTCCGAACTCGCTTTAGGCGGGACAGCCACCGGAACGGGCATCAATTGTCCAGAAGGATTCGCGTCATCGGCCATCTCGTTCATTTCAGAGGTTACGGGATCCTCTTTCAGGGAAGCGGACAATCACTTCGCCGCTCAATCTGCCAAAGATGCATTTGTGCAGGCGTCCGGTACACTGAATACGCTGGCCGTCGCTCTCATGAAAATCGTGAATGACGTGAGGCATCTTTCCTCTGGTCCCACGTCAGGGCTCTCTGAAATTCAGCTTCCGGCCATTCAGCCTGGTTCGTCCATCATGCCGGGAAAAGTTAATCCAGTACTGAGCGAAGCGGTAATGATGGTTTGCGCTCGAGTCATGGGAAATCACGTCACTATCACCACCGGTGGACAGCACGGAAATTTTGAATTGAACGTCATGATGCCCGTCATGGCGCACGCTATGCTGCAAAGCATTTCAATCCTGGCGGGTGGCATGGACGCGTTCCGCGAAAAGTGTCTTATCGGAATCCGCGCAGATCGAGACAGATGTCAGGAATTGCTGGAACTCAACCCATCGATCGCGACTGCACTGAACCGCACCATCGGCTACGACATGGCATCAAAAGTTGCCAAACGCTCGGCCGCAGAAAAAAAATCGGTTCGACAGGTGGTTCTGGAAATGGATCTGCTGGATGAGAAGACCCTTGATGAGGTGTTGGACGTCAGGCATATGACCGAGCCAGGCGTTCCTGGAGAATAACGAAAGCCCGGATCATTCATGAATGGAAATGAGCCGTGGACAAGTGGTCTGTGTTCAGATCTTGTTGTCCTCGAATTGGCCAGCGTGCTGGCAGGACCGAGCGTAGGTCAGTTTTTTGCCGAACTGGGCGCACGCGTCATCAAAGTTGAAAATCCACTGACGGGTGGCGACGTGACTCGAACGTGGAAGATGCCGGGTGAGTCCGACCCTGATCGTTCTTCCTACTTTTTTGCCTGCAATTGGGGCAAGGAATCGATTGCTATCGATTTGAAAACAAGTCAGGGACGCGATTTGATGCATAGATTGGTTGGCATATCTGATATCGTTCTCAGCAATTACCTGCCCAGCGCCACTCAAAAGCTTTCTGCTGACTATGAGTCGTTGAAGCTCATCAAAGAAGACATCATTCTTGGCTCGATCGTCGGCTACAGCCCCGATTCAAATCGCCCGGGTTACGATGCGATAATCCAGGCGGAAGCCGGATATTATTACATAAATGGGGAGCCCAAAAATCCCGGATGGAAGCCGACGAAGATGCCGGTACCCCTCATGGATATTCTGGCCGGCCATCAATTGAAGCAGGCCCTTCTCATGGCGCTCCTGAGGAAAAACATGTCAGGAGAAGGATCGCATGTAACCGTGTCTCTTTTTGATGCGGCAGTCAGTGCCCTGACGAATCAATCAACCTGCTGGCTGGTCGCCGGGCATATTCCGGAACCTCTGGGGTCAGAACATCCGAATATTGCACCATACGGCTCTGTTTATGACACTTTGGACGGTCACTCGATCGTTCTCGGCGTTGGTACAGATCGACAGTTCCACGCTCTGTGCGAACTTCTCGGTATTGAACATCTTTCTCACGACCAACGCTTCGAAACCAATCAAAACCGCGTAGCCAACAGGCAAGACTTGCGCACGATCCTGCAGTCGTCCATCAAGGAACGGAACAGGGCTCAGTTGCTGAAACAATGCCACTCGGTCAAAATTCCTGCGGGTGCAGTGCGAAAGATGAATGAGGTGTTCGAAATCACACCGGACCACCTCACATTGAAGTCTCCAGACGGTGTTGCTCGCGGTGTTCGCGAGTCAGCAATCTGGCCCGAGAATGACCTCGCCGACATGACCCGCCCCCCTGCTTACGCATCGTCCACGATGGACATCCTTTCCTCGGATCTGGAACTGAACGCCGATGAGATAAACGACTTGCTGGAAAACTCTGTCGTAGCAGCCGACTCCAGAACGATCGCCTGAGGCTCAGTCCGGCACTCCGGTTTTCAGGAAGAGCCTGGACGCGACGTATAATTCATCACTTCCAATGGTAGCCCTGACTCTCGTCACCTGATCGGCGGAAACCGGATCGGCATCATTGCCGAACGAAGTTCTGACATACGTCAGAACGTTTGCAATCTGATCATCGGTCAGAAAACCGTGCGGAGTCATGACGTTGTTGTACTCAGACCCTGAGACTTCAATCGGCCCCTGCATTCCGTTGATTACAAGGCGGATAAGCCTGCCCTCATCCCCTTCCGACCATTCGTTTTCAGCCAGCGGAGGAAACGCCCCCTGCACTCCCATTCCATCAGCCTGATGGCACGTGACACAGTATTTCGAATAGATATCCGATCCCGAAACCATAACAGGATCTGTTTTACAAGCGCTCAACGAGATCGCTATCAAGAATAAAATTACTCTCGACCCCGCCATATTTCTCATCATTGCTGCTCGCGAATTCTGTTTGTGAATGCTTATAGTAAAAATAATCAGGTTGAATGCTCGAATACAATGGAGTCGCCCGGCGCAATCCGACCTCCAGACTCGACCGCAAACAGAGCTCCTCTCAGGTTCAACTCGGAGACGGCAAATCTCGCTTCGTCCGATATTCTCCGGGCGAACGTGCTGCATGGCCTGTGATTCTTGACGGCTCGTCTCAAAACAACGTTTCCGATGCGCAGTCTGTCCCCTGCCTTCAGCGTAGATAGGTCGATGCCTTTTGTCACGATGTTATCACCGGTAACCGCGACGCCGCAACCGAGCTCTTCGAGAATTTCCGACGACACCGCCGTCACCTCCCTCTCCGAAATCCTTTTTCCGTTCCACCAGTCCTTTTTGTCGTGATCTCCTTCGAATCCCAGTCCCTCTACAACAGTGGAGTGAGGCACGTTCGCATGAATACCCACAGCCGTCTTCTCTATCAGAGCGAAGACTTCAGGATTTCCGGGATATGCCAGAGAGGTCAACCTCGTTTTCAAATCAGGCATGGATGCTCAGATTGTGGATCGTTTATATATCCCATGGCGGATCTGCAAGATCTGTTCTCTGCTTCGCCCGTTCCATGAACAACTGGTGGATACCAGAAATCGAGTCTTGTCCCTCTACGATTCTCAACCTGTAAACACCTTCAGCGTCCAGATCCCACGCGGAAGAGACATCTTTCAGGCTGAAATCCAAAATACGTATTAGCCGATCACGAAGAGCCCGCTTTTCGATCTCGACGACAACTTCGACCCGATCTTCCTGATTTCTGCGCTGCCAGTCGGCGCTGCCGATGAATAGTCTCGGATCGTCATTATTTCCAAAGTAGTAGATCCTGCTGTGCTCGAGAAACCTGCCGATGATACTGATGACGCGAATATTTTCGCTTACCGCATCGAGGCCTGGACGCAGCCTGCAATGTCCTCGGACAATTAGATCGATCTTGACGCCCGCTTGTGACGCTTTGTACAGTTCCTTGATGATTACGAGATCGTCCAATGCGTTCATTTTGGCTATGATTCTGCCATTTCCATACTCCTCCTGATTGTGGATCTCATGCCGGATTCGATCAACAAAGAAGTGTCGCATATCTCGCGGCGCAACAATAAGACGATTGTAGTGCTGTTCGGGAGCATACCCCGTCAGATAATGGAACAGATTTACCACATCCTCTCCTATTTCCGGAGCGCACGTCAGCAGACCCAGGTCCGTGTATACCTTTGCCGTGGAGGGGTGATAATTGCCCGTTCCGATGTGGCAGTATGACCTCAATCCTTCGCTTTCCTTTCGGACGACAAGCGTGGTTTTGGAATGGGTCTTCAAACCGACCAATCCATATGTCACGTGAACGCCACTCTGCTCAAGCTTTTGTCCCCACTCAATGTTGTTCTTTTCGTCGAAACGGGCTTTCACCTCAACGAGAACCGCTACCTGTTTACCACGGTTGGCGGCTTTGAGAAGCGCCTTGACTATCGGTGACTCATCCGATGTCCGGTACAGAGTCTGCTTTATGGCAATCACGTTGGGATCGACTGCCGCCTCTTCCACGAATCTCTGGACGCTGGCCGCAAAGGACTCATAAGGGTGATGCACCAGAAGGTCGCCTGAGCGAATGACTTCAAAAATATCCCGCCGATCTTTGGTCTCGCCTTCGTGCAACAAGCGCGTAGGAATAACTGGCTCCCAGGCCTCACTCTGAAACTCAGGTCGGTCCAGGTTGGCAAACTGGACGGTTGATACCAGATCCAGGTTCGCGCTGGTCTCGTAAATGTCCACTGACGTCAGACTCAGCTCACGGGCAAGCATATCTCTGATTTCTGAAGGCATAGACGATTCCACTTCCAGGCGAACAATCGGGGCGAAACGGCGCTCTTGAAGCTCATCTGAAATCATTTCGATCAAATCGTCGGCGACTTCTTCATCCCGCTTGAGGTCCGCGTTGCGGGTTATTCGGAAGGCATGGACGCCCACTACTTTCATGCCCCTGAATAGCTCACCCGCGTTTGCAGCAATCACTTGTTCGATGGGCACATATCCGGCACCATCATCGAGAGCGATCCACCGCGAGTCACGGATCGGAACCTTGAGGCGTGCAAAATGCTCGGTCTGGCGGCCTGGATGCAATAATGAAACGGCGAGAGACAGACTAAGGTTGGAAATAAATGGAAACGGGTGCCCGGGATCCACAGCCAGAGGGGTAAGAATCGGAAATACGTGAGACATGAAATGCTCTCGCACGGTCGACTTCTGCACGTCTGTCAGGTCAGAATAATTCAGAACATGAATTCCGGCTTCATTCGAAAGCTCAGGTTTCAGCTCATCTTCCCACGTACTGGTAAGAACCCGGTACATCTCCAATACAGCCTGCCTGGACATATCCAGCTGTTCACCCGGCAGTCGACCATCGGGTGAACGACGGTGCACGCCCGCAGCTACCTGTCGTTTGAGGCCACCGACCCGTTTTCGAAAGAACTCGTCCAGATTGCTGGCCGCGATAGAGATGAAACGAACCCGTTCCAGAAGCGGCACTCTTTTGTCTCGGGCCTGATGCAGAACTCGCCAATTGAAATCGAGCCAGCTCAGTTCACGATTGAAATACAGCGCAGACTCGCCTCTGGTGCCTTCTCCACCCACTTCTATTGGTTGCGTTGCTCTCGGAACGACCTCGCGAGAGATTATCTCAGGTGGTGCCTCTACTTCGTGACTGCTGTCATGAGATGCTTTTTCTTCCGGAGTCAAATTCTCGGTCGCCTCAGCCATATCCACCTTGTCCTATTCCACTTATCGGGTCAACAACTTCTTTCTTTCACGAGCAGCTTTATACGGACACGATAAATTTTCGCTCCTTGACAGTTCGCTCGTACTTCTGCAATTCAAGCAATTTTTGATTCAGCTCGAGAGTATCCTGGCCAGCTGACTGCCGCTGAAATATCTCACCTCGGACTTTTTCTTGTTCTTCCTCCACCCGACACAGTTTCAGGATAACCATCGCACCTGCAGCAGCTTCAGAACTGTTTTCATCCAACGACGGAACAGGAATGTTTCTGCGACGCGTCCAGTTTTCCGACGGTTCAACCTCGAGTGTCATGATATCAGCTGCGAGAGATTGAATATCTGGCCCGAAACTATCTCCGAAAAACACTCTTCGATCGAAAGCGTCGTCTTCGTACTGGCGAACCAATTCACCCGCCATTCTGCGAGATGCGCCGTCGGTAAAGTCCGAAAGAGGCATACTTCCCATTATCCATTCGATCATGGGGAATCCCCCTTCCAACATCAGGCGCAGCAGTTTTTTTTCAGCCGGTATTGGCGTGTTCGAAACGCGCTTCTTCTGAATAGCCGGAGGTTCTCCTGCGGCCGGTTTCTGTCGATCTTCTTGTCTGCGCTGCCTGATTGCCGCCGCTTTTCGGTCGCCTCGAACCGTTGCTTCCAGAATGGGACGAAGCTGCATGTCCGGGATATCCAGACTCGAAGATGCACTGCGCAGGTAGGATTCGCGAATCAGCTCGTCTGGAATCAAGGCGATTGACTGTATGATGGTCCGCTGCACAGTGGCCTGTCCCTCGGGCGTTTCCATTCGGCCGGCTGCCTTGGCGTTGTCCAGAACGAACTCGATAAAGTTCTGTCTGTGATCTCTCAGATACGATTCGAATTCGGGTCCACCGTGCTCACGGACATAGGAATCCGGATCATCGCCGTCCGGTAATCGGACCGCATACGGAATGAGTCCTTTCGCCAGAATCAGGTCTATTCCTCTCAGCGCTGCCCTCAGGCCGGCCTTGTCTGCATCGTAGAGCAGAACGATTGTCTTTGCATATCTGGCCAGAGCAGAAATCTGGTCAGGAGTCAGAGCCGTACCCGATGATGCTACGACATTCTCAACCCCCGATTGATTGAGAGCCACCACGTCGGTATAACCCTCAACCAGAATGGCCTCCTCTTTCGAGCGAATAGAGTTCTTGGCGTGATAAAGACCATACAGGACCCGACTCTTGTTGTAGACCTTCGTTTCCGGTGAGTTGATGTACTTGGGCTCATCCTGCTCTCGCAGGATTCGCCCGCCGAACCCGAGGACCTTTCCTACATGAGAGAAAATGGGAAAGATCAGCCGGAATCTGTACCGGTCATAATATGATCCACCCTCCTTTTTCTCGATGATCAGGCCCGCCTGCTCGAGAAATTCCTCCTTGATATGAGCTGCTGCTGCCGATTTTAGCAGTGAATCCCAGCCGTCTGGGGCGAATCCAATTCCAAATGTCTTGATGGATTCTGCTGAAAACCCACGTTCCTGCAACACTTTTCTGGCCGGCTCGGCCTGTTCCATGTCGATCAGGTTGTCATGGAAAAAACGAGCGGCAAATCGAAGTGCATGGTAAATGGATTCTGTTTCACTGGCATCTTCTCCCGGTGTCTCCTCTTCCGGCAAAACCACTCCTGCGCGTTCGGCCAACATCCTGACTGACTCGGGAAAACTCAATGACTCAATCCGCGATACGAATGAAAAGACATCACCTCCCTCCCCACACCCGAAACACTTGAATATCGAAAGCTTCGGATTGACGTTGAATGAAGGCGTTTTTTCGGAATGAAATGGACACAGCCCTACGAAATTTGAACTGCGTTTTTTCAGCTTCACGTAGTCCCCGACCACGTCCACGATGTCGGTGAGACTTCGGACCTCTTCAATGGATGATTCGGGGATTATTCCCATCGAAACAGATGTCGGGAGTGGTTTTTCTTTGCTGCGCAGGTCATGCTACGCGTACGGACGCCGGAAGTCGCGGGACTCTCAGATAACGCCAATAAAGCGACGCAACAATCGGAGTGCGCCAGATTACCCCCGGCCCGTTTAATATGCAATGAAACACCGGTGATCTGGGCACGTAGCGAATACGACAAACACACAATATTTCACGTGTTTCAACGGTTATATCCCTATGAAGATCGAAGGCAACGTCGTGTATCTGGATTTGGAAGGAGGATTCTGGGGCATTATTGCAAACAACGGGAAAAAATTTGTCCCGATAAATGCTCTTCCTTCCGAGTTTCAATCTGACGGCCAGGCTGTAGCAGCCGAAATGGAGCCCGTCCACGTGCTGGGCACCACGATGTGGGGCGAGCATGTCAAGATCAATTCCATCGAGAAGAAGCGCTGACCTTCATAACCCATTCCAGAGAGTGACTACACCATGCTGTTCACAGGACTGATCACGGTTTCTGCGTTTCTATTAATCGGACTCGGAGCTACCCGTAAAACCAAGGGAGCTCTGTTCATGACAGGCGGCTTTTTGCTTTTTGTCATCGGTGCGGTTCTACACGTTCAATCATTCTCCGGATTCGTTCCCCTTGCTGCGGCGGTTTCCGCCGAAGCAGGAATCGGGTTTCTGCTGATGGCTGGCCTGATGAGCCGACACGAAAAAAATGCCCGACCATTTTTCATGATAGGTGCGACTTCTCTGTTCGTCGCTGTTTTGATGTTTGCCGGCACGAAACTGATTGCAGGATATTCCAACCCGCCTGTGGTTGCGGGCGAGAATAATCCGCCCGTAGTGGCCTCACAGGATCACAGCATTCTTGTCGAACTCGGTGAAGACGACACTATCGGAGAAATTGAAAGTACACTGAGCTCGTTCGATGCGACATGGGAAGAGGCTTTTCCAACCGTCAGCATGGATGAAGATGCTGACCTCGCCCAATTGTATATAGTGTATGTCGCCAAGCGCGATAGCGAAAAACTGATGCGCGAATTGCGAACAGACGTTGAGAATATCGACAACGTCGAAGTCAATTTCATTGTAGAACTTGATATTCCCTCGAAGGGGCCGCTCCATCTTTCAGGACATGCCTCCATTCTTGAGAATGACCCTCTCGCATCAAAGCAGTGGGCATTGGAAGCAATTCAGGGACATGAAGTGCATCGTATGCTACACGACGTCAATCCGGCCAAAAAAGCGCGGGTTGCGATCTTGGACACCGGTGTCGACGCTGGCCATGAAGACGTATCCTCCGCCTTTACAACGAGCCCAGCCACAATGGACCTCCATGGTCATGGCAGTCACTGCGCGGGAATTGCCGGTGCCAGCACCAACAACGGAATCGGAATCGCATCCTTGAACTGGGAAGGACGATTCATTGAAATCGCTGGATATCAGGCGCTGAATGAGCAAGGATTTGGTAGTATCGAGATGATCTCACAGGCTATCATCGATGCTACAAAAGACGGTTCTGATGTCATCTCCATGAGTCTGGGTGCCAAATCTGCAGCGCCCAAAGTGATCTCCGATGCCGTCGCTTATGCTCGACGCAACGATGTGATCGTAATCGCATCTGCTGGCAACGCAAACGAAGACGCGATCGACCATATGCCTTCGAACGTCAAAGGTGTCATTGTCGTGTCGGCGGTAGACGAAAATCTGCGCAAGGCTACGTTTTCTAACACCAACATGTCTCTGGCCCGCCCGATTACAGCACCAGGCGTGAATATCCTCTCTCTGAAGACCGGCGGCGGTTATGTACAGATGAGCGGAACGTCCATGTCCACACCTGTAGTGTCCGGTCTCGTGGGCATTATGCGTTCGCTGAATCCATCGATTTCAGAAGACGACGTGTACAAAATTCTCGAGAACACCGGCCGTAACGTTCGCGACACATCGAAAATCGGAAAACTCATTGATGCGGAAGCGGCTGTCAGTGCCGTACTTTCCGGATCATGAATGAACGATCAGGTAAACCCAATATTCGACCGGCCCTGAAGGAAGATGCCTCGTCGATAGCGGAAATCTACTCCGAATCGATTCTCATGAGGGATTCCACAATGGTGATGGATGTCGTCAGCCCGGAAGATATGAGGCAAAAGCTGGCTCATCTGGATGAACGCGAAACTGTACTCGTCGCCGAAACCGAAGGATACCTAGCCGGCTGGGGAATCGTAAAATACTATTCCGACCGGCCGGGATACCGTCTTGCCTGTGAAACGTCACTGTTCGTGAGACGGTCGCTGACCGGCAAGGGAATTGGAAGCGCTATCCAGGAGCGACTCATGAAATCCGCCCGAAACTCCGGATTTCACCACGTTCTTGTACGCATCTGGACCCAGAACGGACACAGCATTGCGATGCACGAAAAATTTGGATTCACGACAGTGGGTGTACAAAAAGAAATCGGTCACGTCGATGGGAATTGGATCGACGTGACCGTTATGCAATGTCTGCTTTCGGAAACTGACTGACTACAGCTCGTTCATGGCGATACTCGGACCGTCGCAGAAAAGGTAGTCGATATTGTAGACGATCTGGATCAATTCTCCGTCTTCGTCCACGGCCAGATGCGCACGTCCCCGGAACTTGCCCGTGGCCGGATCCCAGTTCACGCTCTGGAAAGGGTCGAGCAGATCTTCGATTTGATCTCTGCTGGGACCTTCGATCCAGACTATATCAGCTCCGCATATGCCTTCTTTTTCGATAACTGGGTCTTCCAGGCGCAGGGCAAAAATGGTAGATGGGAAGTGCTTCTGCAATGTGTCCGAGACAATATCCAGCGTATCCTCAGCCGTGACAACAATCGTATTCATGCTTTGAATCTGTTTCAGAATTCCGGGTTCAAATCTCTTGATCGGATACAAGAATGAAGCTTCGAGATCGAACCTGTCAGTCAACCCCGGGTGTCCATTCCGTCCATCTAGAGGTACGTTGGAGAACCTGATTTTTGCGTTGCCGATTTCAGGATCCGAGCTCTCTTATCGTCGTAAACGAGCCAATAAAAGTCTTTTATGACCAATTCGCGAATTTGACCAAATCAGAAAAATATCAGCAGGTCCTGGCGAGGATAGAGGCTCTTCTCACCGAAGATGCAGATTGGACGGCCGCGATGGCCACGGTCGTCTGCGAACTGCACGGGTCATTTGACCATTACCACTGGACCGGATTTTATCGGGTCGTTCGTCACGAACATCTCCAGGTCGGTCCCTACCAGGGCGGCCACGGATGTATCGACATCTCCTTCGATCGGGGTGTGTGTGGCGCAGCGGCAAAACAGGGTAAAACGCAGTTGGTTGACGACGTGGAAAAATTCCCCGGTCATATCGCCTGTTCCGGATCAACCCGGTCTGAAATAGTAGTTCCAGTTCGCGACGCAGGTGGCGACGTCATCGCCGTTCTGGATGTGGATTCTGATTTTGAAGCTGCGTTTGACGAGACCGATCAGAAATTTCTGGAAACTCTTTGCAGGGACCTGGGTGCTCGTTGGGGTGATACCGTCTGAAGATCCATCTTCGCGCCAGTCATCAGGCGGACGAGTATAGGGACCTCGCTGCGTGAAAGACCTCGCT
>CAZEHJ010000020.1:16969-50711 GCA_964512485.1 uncultured Rhodothermales bacterium
GACCTCGCTGCGTGAAAGACCTCGCTTATTCGAAGTTCAGCCCTACTGAAAAGCGCATCAGAAGATCTGGAACACCCAGAACATGCACTCCGACATCAACCCTCTCGAAAACAGAGTATGCTCTGCCAACAGCGATGGAGGTGGGAAGTCGGCCTCCCAGCACGGCATCAAGATCGTCTGCGATAGAGTAGTGAAGACCGTGGGTTAATGAACTGCCCCACTGTAGCCCTCCAGACACCCTGTATCGTGCGTTTGAGTACTTCGCCCAATCTCCCAGCATATCGAAGAGCAATCCGTCAAAATCGAGCGTCAGCAGCCTCAGAGGGACATCCCACGCTTTGAATCCACTCCTGCGATGTTTGCGTGCGAAGTCCAGGCCTCCCCGAAGAGCCCACGTTGGCTTTTTACCAAGATTGTAGTGCTGAAGAATCCCTGATTCGCGTCCATAGTCACCTTCGATAGACACACTTCCCCAGTATCGCACAACGTTGAACACAAAATTGTGCCTTCCGAATGGCACGTCGACCCCCAGCGTCAGCGACGACGGCATGTGTAAGATGACCTGTTTCCCCAATTCATCGTGAGATTTTCTCGTACGATTCGGTTTTGACAGATCCACTCCATCGATGTCTATCAGGTCGTCGTTTGTAGGAAGCCTGTTGTCGATGGCTCCGTTCATGTCTACAAAAACGGGAAGGAAGGCTTGGGCGTCAGCTTTGAGATCCCACATTGAAATTTTGGGTGCAAGATTGAATAACAGGCTTGAGCCATATCTTCCTTCATATGTCCGATGTATCAAACCGATGCGGACACCGAAACCACCGCCTTTATATGCCGACTGAGCCTTCCAGAAGAAGTCGTTCGATTCCCCTGCTTCCAGATTCGGGTCCAGAGGATCATTGAAATAATACCGCTCGGATCCAGATATCGTGAGCATAGCCTGGGGTTGAAAATCGAGGTCCCAGCCCAGGGAAGCACCGTATCGATAAAACGAAATCCCCCACCAGACGTCTCCCAGGTAGTATTGCTCAAGAAGGCCACCCGTGCCGATACTGACTTCGTCCAACCGAACATCCAGGTCAGACTTCAACTCCAGATTTGCCAATAGCTCGATCGGAACGGGCCCTCCCGCTCCGGATTGGACGCCTTCAAGGAGTATGTTCGTTCCGCTCAGTTGGACACCGGAGGAAAGGGCCAGTGGCTGCCGATATCCAAATCCAATTCCAACAGTTTCGTTGACAGGCCATGTGAGCCAGAAAGCGGTCAGCTGACGGGGCTGCCCAAAAGTCACGCTACGAGCCTGGGTGTACGCCGGGGTTGTGTTGTCGGGCCAGGAAAGTCGCTCGAGTAGGTCGTCCGTCTCTCCTCTTATCGGACTGGAGCCTACGAGCGACGACGGTCCGATACCAAACGTCCCATTTTTTAACGGAAAGCGTGTTTCAAAACCAATCTGCCTTCGGGTCACGTGCGATAATGAGGCTGGATTCCCGAACACGACTGCTCCGTCCACGGTTTGTAACGCAGACTGAATTCGACCGAACGATCCGGACCCCACGCCCGAACCAAACAGATTTGATCCGAGCCGAAAGTCTGAACCGATGACTCCCCCATCGAACCTCAACGCCGAAAAATCAACCGATTCCTGTGCGTGTCCATTCGCAGGCATGAACCAGATAAAAAGCAGAGCTATCGATATGTAGCGAAGCTTGTTCACAATCCCACGTTGATCGAAAGTTGTTGGGTTCGTGCAAGGTCGGAGGTCACATATGCATAGTCAGCGCGCAGGCGAACGCTGACCGATTTCGGTGTCCGGATACCGAAGCCAAACGTATTTATTTCGTTGCGCAATCCATCGTGTAGAACGGAGCGCCCCACGCGGAACGAGATAACGTCGATCGGGCTGAATTCTGCTCCCATTCCTACCCTGCTGATGGCATCGACAGTGACTGCCGGTACCCACTCAATGGATCCGGTAACCTTTTCGGTCAATCTGTAGTCGACCCCGGTTGCCAGTTCCAGAGGAACGGATTCGACGTACGAATTTGTGCCAGCGCGGGCTTGCGAGGTAGATTTCCACGTCAAAGGGGAGGCGATATTTCGCGCTGTAAATGCGTATGTGAGATCGTCTGTCCATCGCATTCTCAATCCGGCTTCAACCATAAATCCGGTGGCAGATCCGCGGACCTGCCTGGACAGTCCTTCTGCGATTTCATCTGGCTCAAATACGACGAAATCGTCGGCGCCGAGTGTGTTTTTTCCGTAGACGGCTCGTCTGACACCTGCGGCGACTCCGAACCACACAAATCGTATGCGATGGGCGTAGGCGACCTTTACCGATTCCTCTGTAAGCGCATCATCGCCCGAATAGTGCGCTGAAACAGCAAGCGCATTTCTGTTTTCACGAAGAGGTATGGTCAGGGCAGCGTATCCAAACTCCACTGTCTGAAGTTGATCAACGTACGAGAGGGCCAACTCCCACCCTTCCTCCGAGTAAATCGACGAAGGGTTCCAACTCATCGCGCCGGGGCCGCGTTCTGAAGCAGTTCCGGTATATCCCAGAGATGCTGCCCGGGCGCCAATTCCTATTTCCGCAAACGCAGCTGGAATGGCAGACAGTTCCTGACCCGCCGAAGGCAGAGTTAGGAACATCAGCATCACGAGGCTGGCTGTGAGCCCTACTCTGCTGAAAACCTGAGTTATGTAGTTGATTGGATTCATTCAGCTTTCGCTGTCGAAGTCGCTGGTTATTGTCTGTTATTTGATCAGCACGACCGGGATCGATTTGGCGACGGTTCCGGACTGATCACGGGCTTCGATTCGAATGATGTAACGTCCATTTCTGGCCTTTTTGCCGTCATTTGTGAGACCATCCCACGTGATCTCGCGCAATCCTGAGCGAGATCCGTATCTGCCCGACCATTGCAGATCGCCTGACAGGATGGTCCGAACCAATTCTCCCCGGATGTTGATCACATCAATGTCTACGGTTGCCGGCGAAGAGGACGATTCGAGGAAATAACCGATTTTCAACGGGGCGATGTCAGGAGAAAATGGAGACGGAAGGGCGGCCAGGTGCCTGATGTCGAGGCCTCTGTTCGCAGTAACAATGCTGTAATCACCGAGCTTCACAGCTTGACTCGTGATCGTGCTCTCACCTGTCGAAAGGGACGGTAGCGCCTTCCATACGGCCTTTTCAGCATCATAGTAGCCGACTGATGCCACCCCTTCGTACAGTGATATTGAAGGATCCGACGGCAGCGTGATGGTCGCCGGAATTGCGAGACTGTCTCCGAGCAAGGACCGGTCAGATTGTAGATCAAACCGAACCAGATGGTCTCCGGCCGTGAGCCCTCGTGTCGAACCTGCCCCCGTAATGAATCGATGAGGTTGTGCCTGTCGAGGACGTGAAAGGCCAATCTCTGCACGGAAAGGGATTGATTCAGCAGAAACGTCTATGAAGGTGCCCGCCAGATCGGTAAGGCTCCGGTCATGAATTCCGTCCAATTCTGCGTACGCAGCCACTTCGACCGTATCATTCTGTCCGGTAACGCCATCAGTGACGATTACCGTCAGGGGGCCAATAAACTGCTCGTTGCTTGTTCGAATGATGCCGTTCTCATCAATATCAGCCACAGACGCGGGCGACAGGGACCAGCTTACCGAGTTGCCCAGAAGAATTTGCGTTCCGTCTTCGGCCTGACCGGTCAGACCCAATCGGAGGAATCCGTTGTTGTTTCGCATTCTCGTTTCCGAAACTGATATCCGGATATCCTGCAATTGCGTAGCGGTGGCCCTGAACACTGATCTGTGTTCGAGCACCTCGTTGCCAAGCACAACTCTGAGGCCGAGAACGAATTCTCCTGCGGCATCGGCCCGGATGGTGACACCAAGCCGGTCTCCAATCTGAACCGGGTTCACCGAAATACTTCCATCCGAAGCCGTCCAGGATATAGTTCCGGCACTGATTACCTCCGATGTGAGATCTTCTCCCAGACCATCTCGGATCTGAAGAAGCAACGTGTAGTCTTCACCGGTGCGAATGATATTTTCGTGCGGATCCGGTGACAGAACCAGATTCTGAAGACGACCCGCCACGACGGGTACAATTGTAATCACTTCCGTTTCAAATCGGGTCTGACGTGCGCCATCCTGAATCTGGATGAAATAGCTGAACTCTCCCTCACCAACTGCGGGTAGTATTCCGTTGAATTGAGATCCCGAAAGGGTCAGAGGGATAAACAAGAAATCTTGCTGCCCCGGAAGGCGCAAATTCAAAACCGCGGTTTCGAGACCCTGATTATTTCCTGAGTCGAAAGAAACTCTGATAGGAGTACCCGTATCGCTTCGCACAGTAGGCGGCGGTGTGTGGAGGAAAGGAAGCGTGAAGTTTGCCGAGATATTCGACTGATTGTCAGGCACCCGGATGATTCGTTCCTTCTCAATTGGACTGAGTCGACTCGAACCAATCAATGAAATCAGATAGTCACCTTCGTCAAGATCGTCGGAGGTAACGACTACACCACTTCCATCCGAAACGGCCTGCACAACTCGACCGCTTTCGCTTCGAAACGAAATCAGAATATCTGACAGGGGCTGAATTCCATCGGTTAACGACAACGTGATGCTTCCAGAAGCCAGAATGAATTCCTCCAACACAAGAACTTGTCCCACATCGAGGAATGAATACGATATCGTCTGTTGAAGACTGGGCCTTCCTTCTCTTTCGATCGAAATCTGTGCCAAAGACTCACCGGTGGTCGCCACCGGGACATCAGAAAATTGAAACGTGCCGTCTGCAGAAGATGAAACCGAAGCAGAGACAGGTCCGCTCAGTTTGACCAGAATCCCTTCTATCGGCTCGCCAGCCTTGGTCACGCGGCCCGTAAGAGTGACACTCTGGCGCTTGAGAACGAGCTCGACTCCAAATCGGGTGGCATCTTGGTCAACCGTTGCGACTGTAAATGCATCATTGAATCCTGATTTCTGAGCTGAAACATCATACGTTCCGGCAGGAAGTGGCCCCAGGAGATAGAGTCCATCCACAGAAAGGACCTCGTACTGTTCGCTTATCGAACGTTGAGCCACAACGCGAACACCGTCAATCAACGCCCCTGTCTCGTCCAATGTCGACCCTGCAATGAACGAATTGGTCTCGATCAAGGTGAAAGACACGTTGGCGGCACTTTGATTCGTCAGGTCGATCTCCCGAAAGACAGGCAGGAATTGATACGCGTCTGCTATCGGCTCAACTCTGTACCGATGACCCAGCGGGATCACGGTTGGCATGACGAGGCCGTTGGCGTCAGTCGTAAACACCTGGTCGAATGATCGATCCAGACTCGTAATCCTGACGGCAATATCTCGTGCAGGAACTCCGTCCCGGTTGACAACGAGAATCTCTACCAAGCCGACATTAGATGTCGCAGTAAATGAAGCGCTGCCCACTTCTAGATCCACCAAGGTTACCTCCCGAAATGGAGGTGCGAAAGTAAATCCTTGCAGCGAGGGCCGGAGCTGATACGTTCCCGGTGCCAGATCTTCCACCTTGTATTCGCCGGTGGACTGGGATGTTACAACGTCTATTGTGGCGCCTGAGCCTGCGTGAATTACCTGAATTCTTGCTCCCCCCTTCTCAACCGTTCCGCCGATCTCTGCTGACTGCACCAGCACCGGTATATCTCCCAGCTCCATGAGAGCACTTCCGGGAGCCAGATTTATGAGGGATTCGACATCCAGATATCCTTCGCGCTGAATCAACGTTTTCAGAACGATGGTTTCACCTCCCGGCAAGCTGTCGAAAGCAAACTCTCCTTCGGCGGTAGTGAACGTCTGCTGGCGCTCACGAGACGTGACTATCTCCACAGAAACATCGAATGGCAGGGCCTCGCCATTAATATTGCGAATTCGACCACTCAATTCAGCCAGATTGGGCTGCATTCCAATACTGCTGGATGTGGTCTGTCCGGTTGCAACTGTGACGCTACCCGACTGAAATCGGAAGCCATCAAGAACGGCGTCAATCCTCCAATTCCCCGCTTCCAATCCACTCAATTCAAATGATCCATCCGAGGTCGACCGGGAACTGACGGTTCCGTTTTGACTGGATGCCGTTATACTGACGCCCGAAAGCGGATTTGATGAGTTCGAATCCAATACTGACCCTGTAATCCTGCCAGTGACTCTCGTCATGGATATACGGGGCAGACTGACGTTTCGATTCGTGCGGGATATGGTGGCCGTGGAGGGTGGGGTGAGTCGATAACCGAACGCTTCCGGCTGTATTGAATAGCCGCCATCTGGAAGATTTTCAAAGCTGAATCGCCCCTGATTGTCGGATACTGCGTATTTATCGAGTCCTTCTCCAATAAGTCGGAGACTGACTCCGGCGAGAGGAGAATTTCCGAGTGATGACACAACCTCTCCAGTGATGGAGCCGAATATTGGTACGAGAATAAAAGTCTGTCTTGAAGTCGTTGCCGCCTCAACGTCGATGAATCGGGTTACGAACAGAAATCCGTCAGCCTTCACATCCAGCGCATAACTACCTGCTGGAAGAGCTCCAAGGGCAACGGTTCCATCTTCGGACGTCAAGCCCGTTCTAAGAACCGGCCCCCTCATTTCGAGCATGGCACCCGGAATTGGTATTCCTCCGAAGGGGTTGAGCACGGTCGCAATCAAACTTCCCTCGTTGGATTCCAGCGAGAGACTCAAATCGTCAATTCTTTGACCTGCCTCCAGAGTGACTGGTACCTGCGAGGTAAGAAAGCCAACCGCCGAGGCTTGAATGTCGTATGAGCCTTCTTCCACGCTGAGTTGGAATGATCCATCAGCATTGCTGACGGTTGTAAATGCTGTTACGCCTCCTATTTTTGCTTCAATCGAGGCTCCTGAAAGAGGCACACCCGACGCTTCTCGAACGAGTCCCGTGAGTACGGCCTCTGAAGGGATGAGTGACGCGTCGAAATCTATGTTGATTTCCGGCAAGTCCGTGGTAAACGAGTGATTGAAGGATTGAAAGCCTTCCTCACTGATCTGCATCAGGTACCGAGTGCGAGCACCCAGAAATACTGAGTAGTAACCATTTTCGCCAGTGAGCGTGGTCAGATGGAGCGGGAGACCAAGCGATTCGTCGACGTCGTCGTAACGGATTTCCAGACCTGCCTGATTGGAAGCAGAATGAGATATGAAGCCTTCCATGAGGATGAAATTCGGGTCCATCCAGATATCGACATCCTCAGAACGCTGGCCCGCTCTGAGCGTCTTGGCCAAGTTTGTAGGTTGCCTGAATCTGCTCGTTTTTGCTGAGATGTCCCATTGACCCGCAGGCAAATCAAATGAATAGTGTCCGTTCGCCTCGGTGACGGTCGAAAATGATTCAAATCCGTTGTTGGCGGTCATAAACACTCCCGCCAGAACACCGGTGGCCGTTCGAACACGTCCCGATATCGAGGCTGCGTGCGGATACAATCTGAATTCAACGCCCTGCACCTGAGTATTCGAGGCCGGGGCAACGGTCAACGCGCCTGCAGGTGTCATTCCAGGGAATCTTGCCGAGATCTCTTGAGGTCCACCGGATACGGAAAGAGAAAACGAACCTCCAGCGGATGACACGGTTGAGGCTCCGTTGGTGCTGAAAACCTCAGCCCCTTCGATTCCGCGCCCGTTTGCATCCACCACCGTACCGAACAAGGAAGATGTAAGCTCTTCGAGCTGAAATCTCACATCGCGGAAAGTCTGATTTGCCCCCAAAATCAATTCGATAGCACCATTGCGTTCAAATCCGTCCTTTCTGGCAAAAATGGTGTATGCCCCGGTGCCAAGGTCCATCAAAAACCTTCCGTCATCGGTCGTTACTGTCGAAACACCTTCACCGGCCAGCGGATAAGCGTAGATCGTCGCATGTGAGAGTGGAAACACTTCCTGTCTTCCATCCGGGAGAGTCCTCAGACCCTGAACCTGTCCCTCGATCCGACTCGCCTGCTGAACCAGAACGAAATTTATGTTTGAGAAAGTGTCACCAGCGAACAGATTTCGAACGACTGGAAGCGGACCCAGGAATCCTTGTTTTGACGACGAAATGGTCCATTCACCCTCACTCAATTTCAGATCCCATTCCCCGTTCCCATCCGTGACCGTTTCGAACGAGGTTGATCCCAGAACGGCCAGAATCCGGGCCTGGGGAACCGGAATTCCGTCCTGATTTACGACACGTCCGGACAAAAACACTTCGTCATCGACGACTACCAGCGGGTCAGGGAGCGTTAATATCTGATTTTCGGCAACTGAAACGGTGATTTCAGGGGGCGATCGGAATCCCGATTTGAACACGAATATGGTATACGTCCCATTGGTGAGGTCTCCCGAGAACACCCCTTCGCTGCCCGTGCTTGTTTCAAGCGTTTCTCCGGAAAGAATGTTGGTGAATCTCACGGTCACGTCTGATACGGGTGCGTCATTGGGATCAACAACCTGACCCACAATTCTCGAAGGGAGGGGCTTCATCTCGATCAGAATATTCGCTGACGAGTTCTCTTCGATGCTCACAGAAACCATTGTGTCGGAGAACCCTTCTTTCGAAGCAGTGAACTCGTATTCACCCACCACCAGACTATCAGACAATGAAGGACTGGAAATATTCACGAACGGATTCGGAGGGTTATAGCCCGCATCTGTAGAAACCACCCTGACTATCACACCCAGGAGCTCTTCTCCATCGGTTGACGAACGGGTCTCGAACGTAAAGTCTCCCATATCGGTGTCATACCGAAATGTGGCGAAGGAACTGACACTGGCGGCACCTTCGCGATCATTGGCGATAACGAACCATCGATACTCACCTTTTCGAAATACCTCAAATGCGGGCACGCTCAGTTGCGAGTTCGGTGTGTTGGCCGAAAACACCTGGAGGTCCGAGCTCGTGCTTCCGTCCGTCATCCGCTCAAAAACGGAAACATCGTATGAAAGAGAGCCGTCAACATCATCCCATTCAAACACGAGGAAGTCTTCGTCAGCGATCCGTTCCTGACTGACGGGATAGGTCAGGACAGGTTTGCCGAGAGCCCCACGGTCAACCAGAGAAAAAGAGACGATCGGGCCGAGAGACACGCTCAAAAATGCCGGGTCGGTCTTGGAGTAGGCATTCAGAACCGTGTAGTGATACGTCTGGCCTGGGACCAACGGTAACGCATCAAACTGAATGAGGGGATTGTCCTGGGAGCTTTCCCCGTATCGTGCAGAGGTTTCGGTTGAAAAGTGAATCCAGACAGGATTGAGGCCCCTGATATCTGTAAGTGTCGTGCCTTCTTCGCCGATCGTAAACGGAGTGGTAGATATGATAAGTGCATAGGAGACAACGCCGGGGATTGCTTCCCATTCAAACGTCGGCACCTGCTCGGAAATGCTGCCTTTAGGTTCAATGATCCGTGGAGTCTGATCTGACTCCACCGCAAATTTGAATTCTCGGGAATAGTGGATGTCAGGATCCGAAGACGCATCAATCTGAATACCCGTAAATGTCTCCTCACCCGAGTCGGTCAATACGCCGTAGTACACGCCAACGGGCAGGCCCACAATTCCCGGAGAAAATGACGAAGCCTGACTCCCCCTCATCCGAATGGTCTTCAGGCCATATACGCCCGGAATCGTTCCGACCTTCAGTTCCAACCCATCAATGGCTTCCTCCCATCGTATCGTCGCTGCATCGTCAGATCGGAACAAGACGGTCGACTTGTTTGAATCGCCTCGCCGCACCTGTGACGGCTTCAGCGTGATATTCTGAGCCGCAAGGTTGCCAAGTCCCAGAAATGAGACAAGGACCGTCAGAATTACCCGACGGCTCCATCGGATTCTATTTTCCGTGGTTTTTAGCCGCATAAACAGCGGTCATACGGCCCACAAAGGGCACAATGACCTGAATTGAAGTTGTTTTACGGCTTTATATGTCAAATCCTGTGCCAACCAATATTCCGTCTCATAACGGGAAATGGCGGGCTTTACAGGACTTCTTCGCTCAGCGAGAGCTCCTAATCTCGAACGACCGTTACGACGTCCGAAACGCGCGCCAGGCTGCCAAATATTCCGCGGCCTCCTTTTACAGGATCCAGCACGTTGGGTAATTCTCCCGGAGACAGCAATCCTCCTCCCTGCTGAGCTTGCTGGTAGCGTTGAAAGTCGAACAGATTGTCATCCAGTGTGCTCATCGTGACGTGAACCCGACCATAAAAGGGTACGGCAAACCAGGGAAGTTTCACCCGAAGTGTTCCATCGGGGAAGACCTCATAGTTACCTTCATTGACGGGCTGAGAACTGAACTTTACGAGCTCGTTGAGATCACCCGGATCAAACTCCAGTCCGACCCGATTGTCTGTGTCTTCGTCCTCGAAGTAGAAGTCGAAATAAGGTTCGACCAGATTGTCCACCGTTGGCTCGAGACTTTCAATTGTGAACACAAAAACTGACTGTCGATTCGGGTTTTGACTCTGAGTAACAAGCATCGACCATTGGTCTGGATCCTGATACTCAATCTGTTCGTGACTGGACTGGATAAGATTGAACACCTGGGGCACGTGTGTTTCAGCCGAAACAGCATCGATCGAACTTCCCGCACTGGCTTCCAGACGGTACGTGCGGTCCGAATGCACGACATGGTCGATCTCTGGCAGATATTTTCCGGGCTCATCGAATGTCCTCACGTATTCGATCTGCTCTTCGACCGATCCGTCTTCGTTCAACAGAAAAACGTCCAGGCTTGCGTTGTTGATTGCAGCGGTTCCGGATGTGAACACATCGTCTACATCGATGGTTTTCGACAGACGGATGGCGGGAAGCAGCTCTCCACCGACCAGATAGGCTTCGACGACCATTTCTTCGTGATGATCTGAAGGGGAGGCTGAATCACAACCCGATATCATCACTACGCAAAAAATCACTACACAAAAAATCACTACACGATGCGCCAGCAAGAAGGCGAGAGATCTGATATTGATACTGTTCATGATGGTGTCCCTGTTAAAATCTGAGAGTGAAAGAGACGTTCGGGATCGGAATAGGTATCTGAGGCACCTCTTCCTTGCTGATCGTCCCATCGCTGTCAAACTCGTAGAAATTGAACCAGATGTTTCGCTGCTTATAGACGTTGATGACCTGCAGCTGAAGCTCTGATTCTGCTCCGAACAGTCTGCCGGACTTCGTGAATCCAACGTCTAATCGGTGGTAGGCAGGAAGTCGTGCCTGGTTGAACGGACTCACGAGGACGTCAGTCGAGACGTTTTCAAACGGCGAGTTGGCGAGCCTGTATTGGGAAGCCGGCTCCGTGAATGCCTGACCCGTGGCATAGGTGAAAACAGAGGTGAACTCCCAGCTTTTGCCCAGGCGCATAGTCCCCGTCACGTTCAGATCGTGGGTCCTGTCGTATTTGGGCGGATAAAATTCCCGCTCATTTATTACCGGAAAGCGACGCCGTGTGATACCGTAGGTGTAGCCGGCAAATCCGGTAAATGGTCCGAGGCGGCCCTCGACGAAGATCTCATTCCCCCAGGCGTATCCGTCCCCGAAGTGGAACATGTCCTGGTATTCCAGTCCTGCCACATCGGGCAGAAACGGATTGAGGGAAAACAGGTCCCGCATGGTGCGATAGTAGGCTTCCCACTCGATCCGAAAACCGCTATCGGAGCGATATTTCAAGCCTGTTACAACCTGGTCACCATAAGCGGGCTTGACGTTGTCCGCTGCCGCCAGCCAGACATCCAACCCGGAAAACGCTTCATTCGTGACCAGCGTCAAGAACTGGTGATACCTCCCCATTCCCAACTGCGCATACAGGTTTTCTGACAATTGCTTTTCGGCGGCGAATCTGGGTTCGAGCCTGAAGTAGTCCCCGTCGCTGAAGTACGCAGCCCTCAAACCGCTCGTGAATACCCAGTCTGAAGTGGGTCGCCAGACGTACTCGGCAAATCCACTTCCGTACACGGAACGTGTCTTCAGCGTGAACACTTCCACCCTGTCGAATTCATTCACAAGATCGAATCTAAACTGGCCGCCCCAGAATCCGGCTTTCAAAGAGTGTCGCGAATCCGGAATGTATTCGAAGTCACCCTTGACCGAATAGTCGCGTACCTGATTGTCCTGCTCAGAATGGGTGCTGGCGAAGTCGAACGAAGGATTGCTGAAATAGTGTGAACCGGTAATCGTAAAATTGGAGAACAGATGGTCGGAGAACAGGTGCGTCCAGTTCGCACTCAGGGTACGGTTTCCGTAGCGAAGCCTGGCATCGACGTCTGTAACAATGGGAATAGCCACGACATCCTGGCCCGTATAGAAAGAAAATGACACCTTGTCGAGTTCGCTCAGATCAAGGTTCAATTTCCCGTTGGTATCGATGAAATAGAAGGTATCCGGGATTCCGTTCGTCTGCGATTTCCTCGCCAGTGCGAGCAGTGGCTCAACCGTCGACCTCCGGACGGCCAGCATCCAGGATCCGCGTTTATGAGGGCCCTCGATCATGGCACGCGACGCCAAAAGGCCAAGAGATACTGTGCCGGCGGTCGTTTTCCGGTTTCCATCCTTGTTGTAGATATCTACCACGGAGCCGATTCTGCCTCCGTACGAAGCGGAATAGGCGCCCTTGTACAAGCGCACGTCTTTGATTGCATCTGGATTGAAGGAGGAGAACACGCCGAAGAAGTGGGAAGGATTGTAGACCGTCGTCCGATCCAGAAGAATCAGCGTCTGATCCGGGCTTCCCCCCCTGATGTACAGACCTGAAGAGAAATCCGAGGCGGCTTTAACTCCGGGAAGAAGCTGAAGGGAACGAAAAACATCCGGCTCCAAAATCGTTGGCAGTTTTCGAATGGTTGCTGTTGGCATCTTGCTCACACCCAGTTGCCTCTGTTCTTCCTCCGTTTGACTCTCACCGGTCACGACGATTTCATTGACCTCAAAACTGATTGGTGGCAGTTCGATGTCCAGTCGAATGTGCTCGTCGAGCTCCAGGCTCACTTCAATTTCCAGACCTTCGTACCCGATGTAAGAAACCTGAAGCACGTAGGATCCGGCCTCAAGACCTGTGATGGTGAAATACCCTGAATTATTCGTGGCTGAGCCAATGAGCGTGTCCCTCAGGCGGAGATTCGCCAGAAGCAGGGTCTCGCCGGATTCTGCATCCCGGACGAAGCCACTGATTGACGCCGTCGATTGGGCCCGAGCGTTTCTGGCATCGAAGGCTGAGAGCAGGACGACCAGAAAAAATAGAGTCTGTTTCAGTTTCAAGATTGAGCGGCTGAATTGATGAGGAAGATCTCCGACCGAGGGGCGCGTACGAAGATCGCTTCAGTTGTATGCACTAGTGCCGCATCGGAGCCTAGAGAGGCAACTGCTTTTACTTTTTATTCACACATGTACTTCGCTGACTGCTGGTACTATCACACTAAAATGAACACTGCCCACCACCGAATTTGATTTTGGACCCCGGCATACTTCAAGACCGGAAGGACCTTCGCCAATGCTCGCAATCGGAGCGCATACAAGCCATTCAGAATATGAAGTTTTCTTCGCGCCTTCACCCTTTGGGGTAGACCATGCAATCCGTTGTACCACATGGCGTTAACAGTCCCGTCATTTGACCCCTCCAGCGTAGGATTTGAGGTCCTTTCTGCGTATATTTCTGACTTAGATCACGGGCGTCGAAAGCCCGCTCCGGACACCCCTTTCAAGGCATCATATTTTCTCGCCGGAGCACCCAAGCACGATCGTATTCAAGTACTAGAACAGGTCAGCGCTGAAGCGCATGGAAGAACAGAATAACAGGATAATTCCAATCAATATTGAGGAGGAAATGAAGTCCTCCTACATCGACTATTCAATGTCGGTGATTGTCAGTAGAGCACTTCCGGATGTGCGTGACGGGTTGAAGCCCGTACATCGTCGAGTCCTCTATGGAATGAATGAACAGGGCATGGGTGCTGGCTCCACCTACAAGAAAAGTGCACGTGTAGTTGGTGAGGTCCTCGGTAAATACCACCCCCACGGTGACACGGCGATCTACGACACCATGGTGCGTATGGCGCAGGACTTTTCACTCCGGTACCCGCTAGTAGACGGACAGGGAAACTTCGGATCGGTTGACGGTGACGGCGCTGCAGCCATGCGTTATACGGAAGCCCGGATGACCCGGCTGTCAGAGGAGATGCTCAAGGACCTCGCCAAGGATACCGTTGAGTGGCAGGACAACTTTGACGGTTCTCTTCAGGAGCCTACGGTGCTTCCATCTGCCATTCCGAATCTTCTTGTCAATGGTTCAGACGGCATCGCCGTTGGAATGGCAACGAAAATCCCTCCGCACAACTTGACGGAGACGATCAATGCAACGGTCGCCTACATTGACGACAACGACATTTCCATCGATGATCTCGTAAAGATTATGCCGGCGCCCGACTTCCCGACCGGTGGCATCATTTACGGCCACACGGAAGTCAGACAGGCCTACCACACAGGACGTGGCCGCGTGGTCATGCGCGCCAAGATCCATGAAGAGGAAATTCGTCCCGGTCGATATGCACTGATCGCGACAGAAATCCCATATCAGGTCAACAAGAGCTCGCTCCTTGAAAAAATTGCCATCCTGGCCAGAGACAAAAAAATCGAAGGTATTTCCGACCTGAGGGATGAGTCAGACCGGGACGGAATGCGTGTGGTCATCGAGCTAAAACGTGATGCGGTGCCCATGGTGGTACAGAATCAGCTCTACAAGTACACGCAGTTTCAGCAAACCTTTGGTATGAACGTCGTGGCGCTGGTTGGTGGTCGCCCAAAGACACTGAATTTGAAGGAGATGATTCTGCACTATGTAGATCATCGTCATGTAGTCGTGCAGCGCCGCACTCAATTTGACCTGCGTAAAGCGAAAGAGCGGGCTCACATTTTGGAAGGACTGACGATAGCGCTGGATAATCTGGACGCTGTCATTTCGATTATCCGACATTCGAAAGACACCGAAGAAGCACGGGAAAACCTCATGAAAGGGGTATTTCCGTCAAAGCTGACCACGGCTCAGTTGGAAAAACTGGGGCTGCCGACGCACGGCGAGTCGCTCTTCACACTTTCCGAATTGCAAGCCAAGGCTATCCTTGAGCTGAGACTCAATCGCCTTACCGGACTTGAGCGCCAAAAGATCGAAGACGAATTCCTGGCCATTCAAAAAGAGATCGCTCGTCTGAATGAGATTCTCGCCAATGAAGGCCTGAGAATGGAAATCATTAAAACCGAGCTTCTGGAAATGCGGGACAAGTACGGTGATGAGCGCCGTACCGAGATCGATTATGCAGGCGGCGGAGACATCTTCATCGAAGACCTCATCGAGGACGAGCAGGTTGTCGTGACGATTTCACATCAGGGCCTGATCAAACGAACAAGCTCTTCAGAATACTCGGCCCAGGGCAGAGGCGGCGTTGGAAAACGCGGAACTGCGATGCGGGACGAAGACTTCGTCGAACACCTCTTTGTCGGCAAGAATCATGACTACCTGCTGTTTTTCACCGATCAGGGACGCTGCTATTGGCTCCGGATCTATGAAATACCGGAAGGAAGCAGGGTCAGCAAAGGACGATCCATTCGGAATTGCATTCAGATTGGACCCGACGACCGCATTCGAGCCGTCCTTCCCGTGTCAAAAGACAATTTCAGGGATAAGGACTTCCTTGATTCGCACTATGTCTTGATGGCGACGAAGAGCGGACAGGTGAAGAAAACACAGCTTGAAGCATTCTCCCGGCCTCGCGTAGATGGAATCAAAGCCATCGCGGTAACCGAGGACGATGAGTTGATTGAAGCCCACATGACGGATGGCAGCGCCAACGTCATAATCGCTTCCTCCAGTGGTGTCTGTATCCGTTTCAACGAATCAGATGCCCGACCGATGGGTCGCAATACGCGTGGAGTGCGTGGAATACGATTGGCTCCCGAGCACAGCGTTATCGGAATGATAGTCGTGGAAGACGAGGAAAGAGATATTCTGACGATCAGCGCCAACGGGTACGGAAAACGGACGGCTCTCGAGCAGTACCGTCTCCAGTCACGCGGCGGTAAAGGGATCATTGCCCAGAAAACAACATCCAAAACTGGTCCGATCGTGGCCATCAAGGATGTGCTGGAGAAGAATGATCTCATGATCTCCACCGTTGGCGGCATCATGATTCGCATGGACATTGGCTCTATTTCCCGCCTTGGTCGCAATACGCAGGGCGTAAGGGTCATCAAGCTCAGAGATGCCGATTCGATCGCTGACGTCACGAAAGTGATTGTCGATGAAGATGAAGAATCAGCATCTGAAGAAGAGCAGGGCGAATAACCGTATTTTTTGTATCGGGTCGCACCCCCGCGCAAATAGATCCGTATGCCCGTCCATAACCTCATTCATAAAGGTTTTAAAAGGAAGACACATATTTTCAGGAAGACAACATGATTAAAAAATTCAGCATGCTGGCGGTGGCGCTCTTCGCTTTCGCCTTCATAAGCTCATCGTCCAACGCCCAGGACCTTTCTACGGCACGCGGAGTGATTGAAGCGCATATCGAAGCAACGGGAGGAGCCAGCGCATGGAACTCCATCAAAGACATGTACATGGAGGCAACGGTTGATGTCGGAACGCCTATGGGCGACCTGTCGATCGAGCTAAAGTCCTGGGCGATTTTCCCTGGCTACACATACACGGAAATGAACCTGCTCGCGGGTCCTGATGGAATCCCTGCCGAAATGGTAAATATGAAAGCCTACAGCACTCCTCTTGAAGGCTGGGTTGAAAACGCGCAGGGAAGACAGGATATCAATACGCTTCCTCCTCAGGCGCGGCAGCAGTTTCAGCGCACCACACCCAAGAATGAACTTCAGTTTCTCAGCAATCCGGATTCGACGTTGGTGCTGATGCCTGAATCTACCTTCAACGATAGGGCAGTATATGTGGTTGGAATAACCAGTTTCGGAGTCGAGTCCAGATTTATGTTCGACAAAGAATCGTTGCTGATCGTTGCCCAGGAAACGGATACTCCTGCCGGAGCTGTCACGACAACTATGTCTGAGTACATGGAAGTCAATGGTCTTCTCTTTTCGGGCGGACAGAATTCTGACAATCCTCAGCAGTCCCAGAAGGTAACGTTCAACAAGATTGAGCTTGATACAGGTATCACTCCAGGTGAACTGGCCACGAAATCTGGTTCACGCAAAGCTGCTGCTCCCGAGTAGGCACTATTTGGTTCTACGGAAAAGGGGCGGTGATCTTCGATCACCGCCCCTTTCTTTTTTCAGTCTTTTCTGATCGGCCCGTTATCCATCCATGAGGGCGTCAGTCAATCCCGCTTTTTTGGTGTACGGACGATACTCTTCCTCGATCGTAAGAATGATCGAACGAATTATATCGATTCCCTTGTCGACCTCTTCCTTTGTGATCGTCAATGGAGAACGGAAACGGATTGAGCGATCTCCACAGCCCAGGATAATGATTCCCTGGTCGTAGCAGCGCTGGAGAAGCCGATCCCTGAACTCTGCCGTCGGCATATCCACAGCACACATGAGACCCAGCCCACGAACGTTGGAAACGGACTCCGTTTCATCTGCCAGAGCATCCAGAAGAGCGTTGAGGTGATCGCCCACAACCTTCGCATTTTCAACGAGATTGTCTTCTTCAATAATCTCAAGGATCTTATCGAAGCGTACCATATCGGTGAGATTTCCACCCCACGTCGAGTTGATCCGGCTTCCCATTTTAAATACATGATCCTGCACTTCATCGAGACGACGGCCCGCGAGAATACCACATACCTGCGTTTTCTTGCCGAATGAAATGATGTCGGGTTCGACACCGATGGCTTGATGAGCCCAGAACGCGCCGGTCATTCCCACACCCGTCTGCACCTCATCAAAAATCAGCAAAGCATCATTTTCTACGCAGAGATCCTTGAGCGCCTGAAGAAATTCCTTCCTGAAGTGGTTGTCGCCGCCTTCTCCCTGAATCGGCTCAATGATGATACATGCGATCTCATCTTTCATCGACTGGAAGTAGTGTTTGGCCTGATTCAGCGCTACCTGCTCTCGCTCAATGATATCATCAAGATGATCTTCGACAGGAAAAACCACCTTGGGATTCGAAACGCGTGGCCAGTCGAACATCGGAAAGTGCATAGTCTTTCGGGGGTCCGCCGTATTGGTCAGCGAAAGTGTGTATCCGCTTCTACCATGAAAGGATTGATCGAAGTGAAGAACTTTGTGCCCCATTTCACGGCGGTACCCCTTCTGGTAATTCTTACGAACCTTCCAGTCGAAAGCAGTTTTCAGAGCGTTTTCTACGGCAAGAGCTCCTCCTGATACAAAAAATGCATAAGGCAGATAATCCGGTTTGGCGACTCGTCCGAACGTGTCCAGGAATCGTGCCATCGCAACCGTTCGCACATCCGAGTTCGTGACTTTGTTCATGGCTGAATCAAGGAGCCTGGTTTTGAAATCCTCGTCATTGACCATTTTGGGGTGATTCATTCCCACTGAACTTGAGGCATAAAATCCGAAAAAATCCATGTAGGATTTCTCGCTCTGCTCGTCCACCAGATCAATGCCATTGCTTGACTGTGTTCCCAGAACCAGAGGCATCATACCCTCTGCGTTGGTGTGTTCGAGGAAGATTCCCTCTACCTGATCCGGTGTAATGTTTCTGGCCATACTGGTACTGATTTTCTGATGTGCTTTTAAACCGTTTATTGCCCGTTTTGTGCTCTGACGGTGCAGAATGGGCGTTCGGAAGATAGCATATTAGGCCGAAAGTTCATCACGGCCCCTCAGCAATTCAGGGATCATTCAAACTCGGAAAAGGTTGGTGAAGCTCTCGATACAATCTTACACGACCACCGAAATCCTCTTTCTATGGAGGCGTCAAGAAAACCACATCGTCCGGGCGAAATAACGCTGAAGTCTGCCGCTCCTCAAACGGATGCCGGTATGCTTGAATTACCGGTGATCGAAGCTCCCGTGGCTGATAACGTGCGTGGAAAACGTCCCGACTGGTTGAGGGTGAAGCTGCCTTACGGCGAAACCTACAAAAAGCTGGTCGACACAATCGATACGCACGGACTGCACACCGTGTGCCAGAGCGCCAGATGTCCCAATATGGGAGAATGCTGGACTTCTGGAACAGCTACATTTATGATTCTGGGAAATGTGTGCACCAGGAGCTGTGGTTTCTGCGCTGTTATGACTGGCCGACCAGATGAAGGGCTCGACTGGGACGAACCAAACAGAGTCGCCCACGCGGCCAAAACGATGGGCGTCAAACACGCAGTAGTCACCAGTGTGAACCGCGATGAACGCAAGGACGGTGGAGCTCCTATTTTTGCCAAGACGATGGAAAGACTACGCGAAGAAATTCCCGGTGTCACCATCGAAGTTTTGATTCCGGACTTCAGAGGGCTCTGGGATGCGCTTCAGATAGTGATTGATGCACGGCCTGAGGTCATGAACCACAATATGGAGACCGTCCCCCGCCTTTATAAACGAGTGCGGCCCCAGGCTATTTATCAGCGTTCCCTCGACGTGCTGGACATTTCCAAGAAACAGGGACTTCGCACCAAAAGCGGAATCATGGTTGGTCTCGGCGAGACGGATGACGAGGTTCTCAAGCTTATGGACGACTTCGTCGAGATCGGGCTCAACGTCATGACGATTGGCCAGTACCTGCAGCCCACGCGAATGCACCTTCCAGTAGAAGAGTTCGTGCATCCAGACAAATTCGAGTGGTTCAAAAAAGTAGGAGAGTCGAAAGGTATTGAGCATGTGGAGAGTGGCCCGCTCGTCCGTTCTTCGTATCATGCTGAACGGCATGTATAACAGACCCTGCTGATCGGGAATGGCCTCTTCCTTAAGGGCTGAAATCCAGCGCGCAAGACACTCAATTCAACGGATCGACAGGCAGACCGCCGTCGTACTCCTTTTTGCAGCGCTGTCCGTAATTCTGCAGATGAAATTTGCGGACCGGTCCCTGTTCAGAACCGAAATCGCGCCTTTTCTGGGAATAGAGTCGCCTGGACTTTCCTCCTGGGCCTGGTGGTTTGGCCTTCAGGGAATTCTGGGATTCATCCTTCCAGTAGCGATCTTGCGTTTCGGGTTCAAGAATTCAGTCAAAGAAATGGGCCTCGGAAAAGGCGACCACCGTCTGGCTCTCAAAATTGCCGCGCTCTACATCCCGCTGATCATCGTCGGAACCTGGTTCTTCTCTGATTCCCCGGCCTTTCTTGCCAAGTATCCCCATTTCACTCCCGCAGCTACGGATTGGGGCGTATTTCTGGCCTACGAGAGCCTCTTCCTGTTTTATTGGATCGGGTGGGAGTACCTCTGGCGAGGTTTTGTTCTGTTTGGAACCGCCAGAACATTCGGAATCATGGCCATTTTTGTCCAGACGATGCCCTTCGCGATCATGCACTTCCAAAAGCCAATGCCCGAGGCACTTCTCTCTATCGTTGGTGGGGTCGTTCTTGGAGCTCTCGTATGGCGAACGAGAAGCTTCTGGATAGCCGTTCCCATTCATGCAGCGCAGATGATGATTCTCGATGCCTGGTGTTCTCTGCGTGTGCGAACGGGTGTATCAGGTACGGGCCTGACAGCTCTATTGGAAATGATCGGGCTACAGTAGCTCGCGCGCACTCTAAGTGATTCAATCAGCCTCGCGGGCCAAGTCAACCTCGGCGACTCAACGAGCCCTACCAGGCGTAATTCAAGGTCAGAATGTGAGCCGGTCCACCGAATCCGTTCTCGAATGGAAGAATTGCATAGTCGAATGTCAGATCAGTGACTTCAATTCCGACTCCCGCAGAATAGTCGCGCAGGAAATCATTCGACAGGTATCCGATTCTCGCTGTAACCGTCTCCAATACCTCGCCCGACAGACCCGCGTGAAAATTGGTTCGTTCTGTCACATAATTGCGGGACACTTCCAGCAATACTGATGTCGACAAAAGCATCTCCCCGTCCACTGCCGTTATCATCCTGAAGGGAAATATCTCGATTCCCACGCGTCCCAGTTCAGGCAATTCCGTCGCCTGAGCATTCAGTTTCTCCATTTTCCCGAGGTTCGAATACGTGGCGCCGAACTTCACGCTTCCGTCCCTCAATTCTGTCTGTATGCCAAAATCGAATCCGTATCCGTTGGCCGAATTTGTGAAAATCCGCTCGGACAGAAATTTGACGGTGGATCCGATACGCAAAGGTCCAAAAGCACGACCCAGAGATACGCCAGCGCTCACGAACTGAGCATCGAACAATCCGTCAGATTCTCCCGGCTGTTGTCTTGCTTCCAGGTCTCCAGATCCTGTAGCAATCGCAAATACTCCGATGCCTGCTTTCTCTCCAACCGAAAAACCCGCGTTCAGAGCATACGTTCTGATATCAGCGATCCAGACATGGTGAGAAAGTGCGACCTCTCTCGCTCCTGGTGTGGCCAGACCTGCCGGATTCCAATAGGTGGCAAACGCTCCTGTAGCTGAAGCAACTCCAGCGTCACCTCTGGCGAGCGCCTTCGCATCCGTACCCAGAGCGAGAAACGAGAGCCCGGAATCCTGAGCTCGTACGGAGACGGCGAACCCAGTCATGAAGATGATCAACAACAGGATTGCACGGAACAGTTTGCTCATGTTGAACGGCACCAGGTTGAATGGCTCAGAGGAAAAGTTTAAAACTGATCAGATGCATGCTTCCGGCAGCACGAGCTTCATAGCCAAATGTATACTCAGCTCGAATGATCAACTCGCCAAGAGGCTGTTCTGCCATGAATCCGACTGAAGGTCTCACCGAATCAAGCATATCTGATCCAAGTTGTTCGATGCCACCACGAAATGCAAATCCCTCAGCCGGAAGATATTCGGCGCCCATGCGAAATCTTGTCTCACGAAGTTTTAACTCCTGGTCCTCACGTACTTCTGCTGGAGAATCACCCAAAATGCGTGTATTGAAGCCATGTGTGTCGACAAGCGTCGTTCTCGATTCGATCTCTGCCGCCAGCAATAGCGACTCATTGAGGCGCCTGTTGGTTACGCCCAGGCGCAGACGCCTTGGGAAATAGTCCGTGATCTTACGCCCGCTTCCTCCGATGTCGGACGAATCCCACGTATACCGGGCCAGCATGTCATCAATCACCAAGGCCGTCCCCCAGTTTTCTTTCAGTCTGACGGCAATTCCTATGTCAACTCCCACACTGCGCGCCGGTGTCAGGCCGTCAAACAGATCCGTTCTGAACATCTGTAGATTGATGCCCCCACTCACCCGCTCACTCAAACGAAGGCCAAAAGAGAGGAATCCAGCGTATTCGTCCGTTGTCAGTTTTCGGGTGTGAAATCCACTGTTATCCCTACCATCGATGTTGGACACGGCAGCATGAATGATTCCAATGGCAAATCCTGCTCGCTGTTGCAGTGGAGCCCCTAATTGCAGGAACTGCAGGGATCGGTCGAAACTCAGCGTTGCGACGGAGGCGGCAAGATGTTGGCCTTTTGAAAGTGGGGCCATCGCCGGATTGTAATATGGGCTCGTACCGCTGAACACATCTGCACCGACCGCATTGCCCATTGCGATTCCTCGGGCTCCAAATCCGATTCGTGAAAAGGCGCCGGCATGCTGTGCCAGTACGCACTCAGAAGCCGATAGTCCTAGAAGCACGACCACTACTATGGCTGTTAATCGCCTCATTCAATCACCAGGATTTTTCCTCTGAAACGACTCCCGCCCGATTTGATTTCGTAGAAGTACGTGCCATTCGCCACACGCACTCCACGATCATCCGTGCCATCCCACAATGACTCATAGATGCCGGAGACCGAAGATTCCGAGATCTGTCTGACCAGATTCATTCCGAAATCGTAAATATTAATATCCACTGACCCCGAACTATCCAATTCGTACTTGATCCGGACAAATACGTCCTCACCACGGGAAAACGGATTGGGGTAGGCGTAAGCGTCCACATCTGGGACCGATCCACCCGATTCACTGGCGTGCAGGGGTACATTTACCCTGAAAATGGACCATGTCTGACCGCCATCCAGCGATTTGAGCAATCCGTCCGATGTCCCAACCCAGAGAACACCGTTTTCGACTTCTACCGAAAACACACTCGAGCCTGGACGAACCAGTCGATTCGAAATCGTCTGGTCTCTGAATTGATTGATGGAATCCCAGCTTCGGCCGAAGTTCGAAGAAATAAACAGTCCGTTCTCTGCCGCGGCGTAGACGACTTCGTCATCAAACGCAAAATCGTAAACACGCTCACCGAGCAGTGTCTGAACGAACGTCTGTCCGGCATCTCGTGTGAATGTTACTCCGAACTGACCTGTACCTCCTCCCGAGTCACTCGTATTCCAACTCGCCGTCCAAACTACTGGACCTGAATCGAGGACCTGTTCTTCTATTGAGATGATCCAGTCGCCAGTCAGCGAACTGGCAGTTCCGTTGGCGTTGAAGCGTTGCCACCTGTATCCACCGTCGTCTGAACGATTTAGTCCACCCGCGGTCCCGGCCCATATCAGACCATCACTTCCTGCCAGAACGGCAAATCCCATGTGATTCAGAGATCCAGATCCACCTCGTTGAGGCTCAACTGAAAAAGAATATGGCTCGCCTGGTGTGATGAAGCTCAGAACGTCCGGAGGCAAGACTACACGAGTCCAGGTGCGTCCCATATCGGAGGATCTCCTTATTCCACTTGCCCAGCCCGCTACAAAGATGTCACCGGTTGCCGAATCAAAGTCGATGTCGAACGGTGGGCTCTGTTGAGGAACGATGACGGGAAGAGCCGGGAGAATTGAAATGCCGTACACCTGAGTGTCGTCCTCCGGTGCGTCCAACTGCGGAAAACGATAAGAGAACGTCTCTCCGCCATCCTCTGAAATCAGGAATCCGGCCGCAGTTTGAACATTGTCGCCTCCCGTCTGATCAGAGCGTCCCAATCCAGCTACAACGACATCTCCTTCGACGTCAATCGAAAAGAGCCGGTTTGAGGTTCCAAACAATGAATCGGTCTCGGGCACATACCAGGTCGCACCACCGTCCGCCGAATAGTTCAGGAAAGGACCTACCCAGATTTTGGAGCTCTCGGCGTGCAGATTCGCAATGCTGTTGTTCAAAATCCCGAATTCACTCAAGTCGGAGACATTCAGATTCATTGCAGAATCCGATTTGTTTTGAGCCTGGGCGACTTCTGCTGCCGGGGCTGCGGCGACGGCAATAAACAGGATGAACGATATGGCGCGTTTGCGGATGTTCATGGTTTAGTTGACCGTGATTACACGAAGAAGCGTTTCACTGCGCAGTCCTGTTCGGTCTATGGCCGTGAACTCAAACGTATTTTGTCCAGCCGCATTGCTGGAATCGAGTTGAATGGTCAGCGTAAAGAGGGAATCCCCACTGGCCACGTCTCCGCTGCTCGAGAAGCCTTGATTGCATACGCCCTGTCCACCGTCGTCGCACAGGCGTAATGTTGCGGCGCCGTTAACCACCACCTCTACAAAGGCAACATTGTCAGCTCCATCTGGATCACTCACATGCGCCACTATTGGAACACTCACAGCCGGCTGGCCGACAGCAGGTCGAGTGATCTGGGCCGGAATGTCGATCTGGTCGATTGTCGGCGCCTGACTACCACTTGTCACTTCAATGGAGCCAAAGATCCGGTTGCTCATTCGTCCTGCTTCGTCCGAAGCAAATGCTGTTACCACAAATGAACCGACCGTGGCGCGTGGAATATCAACAGTGAGTGAGGTTTCTACTCTCGACCTTCCTGCAGCGTTGATTTCTGCCTCTGCCAATGTGGGCTGACCTGCAAATGGAGATCGAACAATCACAAAAACCGTCTTCAGATCGCCGTCGGCGTCGGAAGCATCAAGTGCGATCGAAATGTTTACCGGGACAACATCCCCACTACCGGGCAGTGCGTCCAGATCAAGTAGGTCGGGTGTGACGGAAAGGTTGCCGATGATCGGCGCAGACGCGCTCAGATCAGCTGTACCAGGAGCGGAATCGCACCCAGAACTGAACACGCACAGAGCGATGAACAGTAGAAAGGTAAAACTGGAATTCGACGTGCGAATCATGATTTCCCGATTGCCTTTAGTACCAAGTCCATTCTGTAGATTTTGAATCCTGTCTGGCTTCCCCAGATTGGTCCTGGAATTTCAGATCGGTAGCGAACGGGATCGATAGGCTTACGTTTCGTCGAGAAGAGATTAAATCGCGATGGTAGATCACGAGGGTAAATCATGATGGCACCAGACAGCCCACTTCGGGGTTGCCAACTGCGCATTTCTTACACATCACCTGAGTGTGTTACCCAATGTACAGCGGTTTGAAGCTGAAACACAGGGCAAAAATGAGGAGACTCAAGATGGCGAGCGTTTTTCTTTTACGAGACAATGGTTCCGTGAAATGCACGGGTGGATGCTCCACACGGATAAGGAGAATGATCAGCAAACACCATACGAGCCATCCACTGTACCCGAAGCCGGAAACCACAACTTCGCTGAGACTGCTCACAGAAGTGAGTACGACCAGCGAAAAGACAGCCGGAATGATTTTCTTGAATTCGCCCTTAAAGATCTTCAAGGTGTACAGAAAGAAGATGGAGGAGAGAATAATCCATATCAATTGGCCCAGAGCGGGGTCATAATATTCCAGTACGGGCTTCACCTCATCCACGAAGCCAATACCTCCCGAGAGCAGAAGTATCATGACGAACGTCTTCGCCATGAAGGCATGACGTCGGGGACCCAGAAGAGCAAACAGAATATGTCCCCCGTCCAGCTGGCCAACGGGAAGCAGATTCAAAGCAGTGAAAAACAGGCCCAACCAGCCGGCAAAAAGAACTGGATAGTGATACATCTCCCACATGGGAGGAACGTCGGAAAAAAACTGGGACAGCATCCAGTAAAGTGGCGTAGTGCCAACGATCAGATTTACGGTTTCGCCGCCAGAATCACTTGGAAATGGAGCGCCCGGGAAGGCATCATTGCTCTGTATGAAGTCTTTTAAGGCCTCGTGACCGGCAAAACCCTGCACATAGTCCAGATCAGGAAGCGTAGCGAAACCGATCAACAAGACAACCAGCGCAATCACGAATCCTGCCAAAGGGCCTGCGGCCCCGATGTCAAACAGCTTTCGCATGGACGGAATCTGCTGACGAATCCTGATCACCGCCCCAAACGTCCCGATTCCATTAAAAGGAAACGGGATGTAATACGGCAACGAAACGCTCACACGATGGATGCGCGCCGCGAAATAATGTCCAAATTCGTGAACGGTGAGAAACAGGAGCAGCGATCCTCCGAACCGGAGTCCATCCCAGAAGAGCGGCGCGGAAACCCGAAAACCACCCAAACTGAACCAAGGATCAGCGGCCAGATAGACAAGCTGACGATCTGCCATCATACTCCCCGCCCAGATCGTCGAAATGAGCGTCAAAAGAAAGAGCGTGATGTGCAGCCAGTAGCGATCCTTGAAACCGCGGATCTCTGTCATATTTGCTCCCGGTCCAGTTGAGCAAAGGCTTCAACCAATCGATCGCACGCCTCATCGAGATCGTCTTCTGAAGCCGCATACGAAATCCTGATACCACGGTCTCCACCAAACGCCTGGCCAGGAACGAGTGCGACGTTGTGCTCCTCGAGGATGTAGAAACACAGATCTTCGCTCGTTTCAATCTTCCTTCCCGATGGCGTCACACTTCCAAACCAATCACCAATATCAGGAAATACGTAAAATGCACCTTCAGGCTTCGGGCATTGTATATGATCAATTTCAGAAAGCCTTCGGAGGACCAGATCCCGGCGTTTCCGAAACTCCGTAACCATCTTCTCAACGACTGAAGGGTCTAATTCCAGAGCGGCAATTCCAGCTTTCTGAGCTATCGTGGAAGGAGCCGATGTCAACTGACTTTGCAATTTAGATATAGCCTTGACGACCGGAAGCGGTGCTCCGAGGTATCCAAGCCGCCATCCGGTCATAGCGAAAGCCTTGGAGAATCCATTGACGGTAACAGTACGCTCGTTCATTCCAAAGAAAGAGGCGATAGAGCGGTGTTGCCGGTCATAAACAATGTGTTCGTAGATTTCATCAGATACCACCCAGATATCCGGATGACGATTCAGAACAGTCACCAATTCTTCCAGCTGCTCCGGCGAATAGACGCCGCCAGTCGGGTTCGAAGGCGAACAGAGAATGAGCAATCTGGTGTTCTCTGTGATTGCATCCTCCAGCTGCTGAGCCGTGAGTAGATAATCCGAGTCCACCGTCGTCGGGATCGCGACGGGAGTCCCCCCTGCGAATCGAACCATTTCTGGATAGCTGACCCAATACGGCGCCGGAATCAACACTTCGTCGCCCCTTCGAACGAGCACTGATATCGCTTGAGCGACAGATTGTTTGGCACCGTTCGAACAGACAATCTCGTCGACGCCGTACTGAAGACCGTTGTCCTTCTGGAATTTTGCTGAAATTGCCTCTCTCAGCTCTGGAAGACCAAGGTTGGTCGTGTAGTGGGTGTGCCCATCACGAATGGCTTGAACTCCAGCCTCCGCGACAGCCTCAGGAGTATCAAAATCGGGTTCGCCGGCACTGAGTCCGATCACAGGATAGCCCTGTCGTTTTCGCTTTTTTGCCGCGGCAGTCATAGCCAGCGTGGCAGACGGCTGCATCGACGCCACGCGCTTATTCAATTCAAGGATTTTTTCTTCCACAGAGCCTTGGTTTAAGTACCTACAGAGTCATCATCTGCGTTTCATTTCTGTCAGCACAGGTTCGGGCACAAACGACGAAATGTCTCCTCCGTGTCCGTGAATTTCCCGTACAATGGACGCGCTGATCAGGGCGTGTTCTTCGCTCGTCATGAAAAACACCGTTTCAACCTGCGGTGCCAAACGTCGGTTGGCAAACGCCATCCTGAATTCGTAGTCGAAATCTGATACCTGACGCAGGCCCCTGATCAGGGCACTCGCACCCTTTTCGACTGCACAATCAACGAGAAGTCCTTCAAAAATCTCAATCGAAATGTTGTCCAGGTGTGATGTGCATTTCAGAATCAGGTCTCTCCTTTCTTCAGGACTGAAGAATCCTTTTTTGCTGGAGTTGCTCGCAATCGTAACGATAACGTGATCGAACAATCGACATCCCCTCTCCAGAATATCCAGATGACCGTACGTAATCGGATCAAATGAGCCCGGATAGAGAGCCAAGCCTTTCGAGGTGTTTTCCTGTGCCATGTCTCAGCTAAGAATCTTGAGAATCCGTCGGGCCGTTGCTGAACACAGTAATGGCACTCTTGCCATATCTGCGCGAAAGGACGATCCCGGGATGATTCTCGGGCGTGCTCTTACGGTCGTGTTCAAGAACGAACAATCCACCTTCACTGAGAACGGGAAGCGCTATATCGGCTAACCGCGACAGATCCGGTGAGTCGTACGGTGGATCAGCCAATATAAGCCCGTACGAGCCCAATGTCTGATTCTTCAACCACGACACGACTTCATCCTTGATGAAGATGCAACTGGATTCCACGTCCAGTGATTCGGCGTTTTTACGGGCGACAGAAAGCGCAGTCGGGTTGATTTCGACAAATACTGCCGTTTCAGCCCCTCTACTGAGCGCTTCCAGCCCCAGTGCTCCACTCCCTGCGTACAGATCTGCCACCCGCCGGCCGGACAGGTCAAATCGTGAAGAGACAATGTTGAACATCGCTTCCCTTGTGCGATCTGTAGTGGGTCGAGTCCCTGCCCCTTCCGGAGACTGGATTGTCCGCCTTCTGAAATGCCCTCCAATGATTCTCATCTCAGCCTATTGGATAGCGGCACCCATGCAGGGCACAAAAGCCTGAATGGGAAAGTCGTCTTCGAATCGATTTTCATCAAGATCAACGATTGCGCTGGGATTGAAAATTGTCACTATTTCGCCCACCGCCGTTTCGAGAGAAGACACCAGCGTTGATTCGGCGTACTCACCGTAAACAAAAACTTGTTTCAGATCTGAGTAGGACAGTCCGAACCGGCTCAGAAGCAACAGAGAGTGGTAGGCAGCATCGCTGTGATGCGGAGTTACAATTGAAGTGTGAGCGAGGGGTGCACCATCCTTGATGAGAACGAAATCAGTGTTTCGTCCATACGCTCCCGCCAACAGGTACGTCCCTTTGGGGTATTCGTATCGGTGCGCAACGTGCCTGAATGCAAGAAATGCTGCATCCGAAGAAGGTACATGCTCGAAGGGAATCTCCGGAAACGCGGATCCAATGATGCGAAGATTCTCGGTCACATCAGATTCAATGAGTGACACTGAAAAGCTCAGGTCATCTTCTGAATCGAGACTACTCATAAGGGTGGGAAAAACATCGCCCGAATCAATATCGCTGCTCAAGATGCGCGTTTCAAAAGCTATGTGCTCCATTTGAGCATCTTCATCGGCTCCTTCGGGCACAACACTGGTGAATCGGGTCAGAGCCTGAGATGGAAGGACGAACCTGAAACGGGTGGCCTCGGTACCCTGAAAAACATCTTTCAGTGCGCTTTGAACCGTCTTGATGTGCTCGGGTTGAGAACCAGAGTAGACGACAGAAGCTACATCGAATTCAAACTCGCAGTTTCCGAGTCTGAGTAATCTGCAGGTGGATTCGAGGCGTTCTACTTCGGAGTAGCGCATTACGCTACCCGTGAATTCGACTCCTGCCGTTGAGGTGGCTGCCATTTGGAATCGCCAGGATATGGTTGGACCCGCCTGGGGCGAATCTCCTGAATCAGTCTACTATTCCCAGCTGGCTGCGTTCAGCTCGGTAATATCACCGGAAAGCGTACCGATGTAATCATCCGAATCTGGATCGGACAACCGGTAGGTATTCGTTCTGGACGTATCGTTGATTGCCAGTTCGAACATATTTCCTGTTCTCGGCGAGAAAGGAAGTGAATCGGACATGAAACCTGCACCGAACAGACTATCGGCAGACGCCATCATTGTGGAATCCGTCTGAAGCCACAATACGAGTGAATCCAAAGTCGTCACGTACCGACCATTCGCTCTCTGATATTCAATCATCGCAGAACGTACCTCATTCATTCTGGTACGGGTCATCTCCGTGACTTCTTTTTGCCGCTCGACCGCCTCGTATGGAGCCGTGATGGACTCATACAAGAAGTAGGTAAGGCCAAGAATGGCTATTGCAAGAACTACCTGCAGTGCTGTCTGAACTCCCCGGCTACTGGACGCCATTGTTGTCTGCTTCGAATGATGCGTATGAGAAGAAGTGGTGGCGATACGCCTCGGCATATCAGCGGTCGAAAATACAGGCTCCCCCCGCGAAAAGCAAAACCGCATCGATCCCTTACCGGATAACGCTGCGGGATGACACTCTTCGATAACAGAGCAGGTTCAAAACATTCCCGAAAGGTCATGGTTTGAGTTGCCGTCCACCAGTTTCCTAGGAGACCAACAACCACTCCTCAAGTTGCCGCCCACAGATGCGGTTGTCTCTTAAATGACGGATCTACTTGTAAATATTGATCACGTTGCCACGCTGCGCAACGCTCGAAAAGAATTGTTTCCCGACCCCATCGCGGCGGCACATGAGTGCCTCGCCGGGGGTGCTCGCGGCATCGTTTTTCATCTGAGAGAGGACCGGCGCCACATCAATGATGATGACGTCCGACGTTTGAAACAGGAGATCGACGCAAAGCTGGATTTCGAACTTTCTACAGCTGCTGAAATCGTCCAAATATGTTGTGAGACAAGGCCTCAGCTCGCTACACTTGTTCCAGAAAAACGGGAAGAAGTCACGACCGAAGGGGGTCTCGATGCACTCACTCACCGGGACAGGCTGACTGACGTGATCGCCCGACTCCATGATTCTGGAATACCCGACGTGTCCCTGTTTCTTGACCCTGATCTGAATCAGATCGATGTCGCTGCCGAACTTGGAGTTTCAACCGTTGAGTTGCATACCGGAGACTATGCCAATTCATCGACGTTCGAAGAGCGCATGCAGGTACTCGACCGGCTTGCAAGAGCCTCCGATCGTGCCCGGGAAAATGGGCTCGCCGTTCACGCCGGCCATGGCTTGGACTACAACAATTATCCAGACTTTGCCTCAGCCGTGAGAAATATCAAAGAAGTCTCAATCGGTTTCGCAATCGTCGCCCGATCCGTTTTCAGAGGAATCCGGGAAGCAGTAAACGAAATGAACACCATCATTACGGCATCGAACAATGGAGAATAACAGCAACAAGCCGGTACATCGTTCAGGATATGCCGCTCTGATCGGCAAGCCGAATGTTGGTAAAAGTACCCTGCTGAATGCGCTTATGGGGATGAAGCTCTCAATCGTGACGCGCCGTCCGCAGACGACCAGAAGACGAGTACTCGGTATTCTTTCCGCTGACGATTATCAGATGGTACTTCTCGATACGCCGGGAATCATCGAACCTCGTTACGGACTGCAGGAGGCTATGATGAAGGAAGTACACACATCTACCTCGGATGCCGACGTGCTGGTCTTTATGGCGGATGCGACGAGAGACTCCGTGGACGATCTGTCATTGAAGTTTGTAGGCGATACACCCGCGATTCTGGTGCTGAACAAGATCGACAAGATTAAACAGGAGGATGTGCTACCTCTCGTTTCTCGGTATCTGGAAGCCCATCCATTCGAGGAGGTGATTCCGCTGTCGGCTCTGAAGGGCACCAATCTGGATGTATTGCTCCAAACGATTGTCGAACGGCTGCCTGAAGGTGTGGAGTTCTACCCCAAAGAGATGATCAGCGAGCAGCCGGAACGCTTTTTTGTCGCCGAAATCGTTCGAGAAAAGATTTTCAAGCTTTTCCGCCAGGAGGTCCCCTACTCCACTCAGGTCAACGTGATTGACTGGGAAGAACGCGAAGGAGAGAAAGATCTCATACATGCCGACATCGTCGTCGAGCGCGACTCACAAAAAGGTATTCTGATTGGGAAGGGTGGATCTGCCCTTAAAAAGATCGGGACCTTCGCCCGCGAAGACATTGAAGATTTCATTGGACGGGGTGTCTTCTTGAAGCTTCACGTGAAAGTCAGAAGCGACTGGCGAAATTCTGAGGCTCATCTCCGTTCATTTGGATACTCCAAATGATGATTCACCGAGTCTGAATCAGGACGGTTCTAGCTAGTGGTCGCGAGACTTGAGACCGAACGCGTCGACAAGTTTAGGGGGAAGACTCAAATTGTTGGAATCGAAATGAGAAAAGGTGCGCCTCTTGGGGTAGTTCTTGCGATAAGAATGAAACGCAGCTTCTCGCCGATCCGTATCTTTCATCGCCTCCCTGAATCTGCGGTCGTCTGAGCGAATATCCATCATCTGACGGACGAGAGCGTCGACAAATCGAGGGTCGGAGGTAGCAATCCCAACCGATTGAAGCGATTCACTTTGGCCTGTGCGCACCAGAGATTCTGTTTGAAGGATTCCAAAATGACGAAGCGCTTCGTTGCTGATCATCTCAACGCCTTTTCGTTTGGCATCCCAGGAATATCCGGCTATGTGTCCGGTGGCGATGTCTGCACGGTTGATGGCGTCAAGATTTGGAGTCGGTTCATTTTCCCACACGTCCAGAACGAGGGCTGATAAAACCCCTTCGTTCCTGGCAGCGACGAGATCCTGCTCGACACACACGCCTCCGCGCGCTGTATGAATCAACCAGGCTCCTTCTTTCAGAAGTGACAAATCACCTCTGGAGATCAGACCTCTGGTCGCATATGTCCCGGATTCTGTGAGAGGCGTGTGCACCGAAATGATGTCACATTCAGTCATGAGTGAGGGCAGATCAGCAAAAGCAGCATCACCTTCAGCAATCGCTCTTGGAGGGTCGTTCTGGATGACCTTCATCTCAAGAGAGGTACATCTCTCGGCAAGACGGGATCCGACGTTTCCGCAACCCACTATGCCGATGGTTTTACGCCGAAAATCTTGCCCCCTATCCGCACTGAGTGCTCCGAGAGCCGACAAAACGTACTCAACGACTGATTCTGCATTGGCACCGGGCGCGTGGGCAAATTCTACGCCCTGTCCGGAAAGATATTCGGTGTCGATATGGTCGATTCCCGCCGTTGCAGACCCCACAAACGATACACGACTGTTTCCCAGAAGAGTCTTGTCCACTCTTGTGATGCTTCTCACAACCAGAATATCAGCCTCCTGTACCGATTTGGGACCAATCTCGTGTCCTGGGACCTCGACGACCTCGCCGATTTCGGAAAAAATGTCCTTCGCGTGCGGAATATGAGAATCAACTACAATATTCAGGCTCATTGGCTGAAAATGCTTGTGGGGAGGCTGAATCGTATGAATTCGGGCCTGAAACAATGGGTTTGAGTCTGTGGCACCGTGTATTTACATCGGAAGCTGGATAATTAAAGAGCGATCCGGTTGAAGACGGCATGGAGCTTGTGTCAACAGGAGAAGAACCGGCGATGAACCGATCGTGAAGTGGTTTTGAACGGGGAGTGAATTCATTCACTAAACCGTGTATAACACTGTTTTTTATACACTTAGATAGTGTGTTAAAACCGAAACCCGCGGCTATGATACTCGTAGAGAGCGGCCGTTTGATTGGGAGATCTCCAGTCACAACATGAACTGCGATGAATGCGCTATTCAAAAGATAGTGCTGAAACCCGTTCATGAAGCCAAACCTAGAACAAACCGCCATCTGCCATGAAATTGAAGCTGTT
>CAZEHJ010000021.1:0-15317 GCA_964512485.1 uncultured Rhodothermales bacterium
CCGTAACGACTTGGTATCCGCTGATCTCCTCTCTCATCTTCGGTACAGTGACTTATGGATTGGGCTACTTCTGGTTCTCGAAAAGAGATTTCTAATCATCACCGCGCCCGGCGCCTGCTGGCGGTTTCCTGTTTTTTGTGTGGCGCTCTTTTACTCACACTTGCTGGTTGTGACACGGAAGGAGTCGTAGTGTCGGATGATTCATCCGAACTCGAAACCGCTCTGCGCATTCTCGGATCTGACTCTGCGATTCTGGCTCATTCAGATGTCGAGCACGAGTTTTCGGTAATGACGGACCTCATTTCCGAACGTGGTGCCGGGGTCGAAGATCTGGAACAGCTGATGGCTGAAGTGTACGCTCACACCGGTATTCAGCTTGATGAAAACCTGCACGGAGCGTATTTCGGAGTGAGTGAGTTGGAAGAAGATGCCAGCGGAGCTCTGGTTGCATTTGTGGACTTCGACCAGGGCGCCGTCATCGAGAAATTCCTGGAAGAATCCGAGGTCACGAGCCTTGATTCACAGTGGCCGGTAGACGCATATGCTCTGGGCCCTCACGAATCTGCAGCCGTCGCATTTGTCGAAGGAACGATGGTGATTCTGAGTTCCGATGCCGAACACCTGGAATTGCTTCTGGATCGTACATATAACGAATCTGCAGCCACTCTACCTTCGAGCCAGCTCTTTGAGGAGATAAGCGAACACTACAACTGGGCCCTCATCCGCGATATTGACGCTGTTCTGAATTCTGAATTGGACTTCAATTTGGATCTCGAAGGAGAAGGTTCGATGCTCATTCCAGTTGTTCGATCGGTTCGTCACATTGGGGTCGGTGTGAGCACCGATGGCGAATCATTTGAAATGGAGATGTACCTGGCGCCCACGAGCGAAATTCAGGCAGGCGACCTGAAAAGCGTTCTCAGCGGAGTGAAGGGTATCGCCAGATTACAGTTTCACGACAACGACGAACTGAAAGCTCTCGTGGAAAAGTTCGACATCGAAGAATCCAATGGTCTGGTTCAGGTATCGATAGAGGTTGATCGCGACGATCTGGAAAACTTCGAAAATGCATTCAAATCTGAATTTGAAGGACGGAAATCCCGCAGCGAACGCTAGTTCTGATTCTCGGGTTTTTTACGGACGGATGATCGAAAGGAAATGACCGAATTGGTAGATTCGGGAATCCTGAATCTTCAGCCGCATCAATGACCTACCGTACACTCTCCGACCTCGACTTCGTCCTCGAAAGCCTTCCCAATCTTGCGCCCAGGCGAAAGGTGGTGATGACATCACCCGAACATTTCGACGTCATGTATGTGATCAACGCACATATGGCCGGCAACATCGGATCGGTGGACTCGGCGCGCGCTCGAGAACAATGGGCCAACCTTCGAGATGAATATCGGCGCTGTTCCATTCCGGTACTCGAGGTCGAAGGAATTGAAGGACAGCCCGACATGGTATTCTGTGCCAATCAGACATTGCCGTTTCTGAATAACGACGGAAGCAAGGGTGTAGTTTTGAGCAAAATGTATGCCCCTGAACGAGCCGGCGAAGTAGTGCACTTTGCCGAGTTTTTTGCGGGCCTCGGATATCAGGTCCTGGACGGTATCGCGGTGGGAGACAGTGAGTTCGAAGGCATGGGAGATGCGCTCTGGCATTCTGGAAAACGACTGCTCTGGGGAGGCTACGGCTTCAGAACGGACGAATCGGTCTACCGAAGGATCGGCGAGCGGCTCGATACTCGGGTTTTACTGCTGAAGCTGGAAGACCCGGACTTCTATCACCTCGATACATGTCTCTGTATACTCGACGAACGGACAGCCCTTATCTATCCGGGTGCCTTTGGCTCGGACGGCCTTGCACTGATCCGGAAATTCTTCCCCCGCATCATCGAAGCGCCGGAAGACGAAGCGCGAAATCTCTTCGCATGCAATGCTCATTCGCCCGACGGAAAACATGTCATCATCCAACGCGGATGCCATGTAACGAACGCCGCTCTCAGAGAAGCCGGGTTTGATGTCATCGAAGTCGACACCGACGAATTTCTGAAGTCAGGTGGTTCTGTCTTCTGCATGAAACTGATGATCTGGTAGCCACCTGATCTTCGGACGACACGGCGGAAGACTACCGGATCGTATAGCGCGCAGAGAGGAATAGATGACGGGTAGCCGCAGGGAAAAACTGCGGTCCGACCACCGAGACGTTTCCATAAGTCAGCACTTTCTCGTTCAGGACATTGTTTACATCCATGGCAAGACGGAGACGATTGCCTTTGCCCACGACGTACGAAACCGAACCATCAATGAGATGGAACGCCTCGAGAGACAGATCCTCTACTTCAGAACCCGACGCGTCAATGCCCTGCCCATTGTCGATATACTGCTTGCCCACGAAGCTGGCCATCATCGATGCCGTCAGTCCGCCTCTTCGATAGGTAGCCTGAACATTGCCGGAGCGTTCGGGAAAGCCTGCAATCACGTTTCCACTGCGATCGAGTTGTGTGACTCTGAAGTCCGGGGGCGTCACGAACTCATCAAATTCGACGAATCGGTTCCGGGAAATGGTGAAGTTGCCCGAGAGGGTCAGATCAGAAGCAATCAATACACTTCCGTCGACTTCCAGCCCGATATGACGGGTTCTTTCAGCATTTCCCGTCCGGGGTACACCAAATTGATCCAAACCACCACTCGGAACGATTTCGTCCCGGAAATCCATGACAAACACGTTGGCCGTCACCCCATACCCGCTTCCCCGCTTGCTCGCTCCCAATTCCAAGTCCACCAGCCGTTCCGGATCAACGAGAGGATTATCGTAATCGAAGGAATCATCTGCATTGCGTTCAAACTGGGGAAGAAATCCGCCTCCAACCTCTTCACCGTCGTACAGCGTCTTCATGCGTGGTTCTCTGTGCGCAAGTGCGATGCTCGCAAACGCGCTCAGCGAGGATTCCGGCCTGAATGTCACACCAACCCGCGGATTGACAAAGAAATAGGGTTTCGAGAAGGAAACGCCGAAAAACGAGTCGTCATAGGAGCGGTATTTGCGATGGGTTATTTGAACGTCTCCCTGAAATGCCCACAGATCAGAGAATCGCTGCAGGTGGCTTGCATACGCGGATATGATGGCCTTCTCGCCCCTGAATGAATAGACGCGGACATCATTTTCACTTCCCACCACGGAAGACGGCACACCCGTCGCCTCCTGGATACGTCCCCACCTCAGGCTCCGGTGAAGCCTGAATTCGCTGCCAATGGATGTCGTCGACCCCTCTCTCGTCACGGTCACCCGCGGCATCCAGCCCATCTGCCATTGATCCAGATAGGCCCGAAAGAGAAGGGCCGTCTCGGGACTGGAAATAAACAGCGGTTGGGATCGTTGGGCGGGCGGGACAAAATTGTCGGGTAGATTCAGGTAATCGGCGCTTCGAAACGTACCTCCAAAATCGAAATATCCTTCCCCCTTGATCAAGAATGCGGTCTGGGAGAAACGAAGGGACTCATTGATGTCATATTCGTGGTGGATTTCGACATGAGGCTGATGAAAATTCTCAACGTCCTGGTCAAAAGCAGAAAAGTTGTAGGTGCGATCGATCGTGCCTCCGAATCCATCATCGATCGTTTTTTCATTGGCAGCCTTCGGAATTCCCGAGTATGCCAGGCCGTCTTTCTGCGGTCCGCCGTATGCCTGAATTGTGAGGGTCGATCTTTCTCCAAATCGCGTTATTCCAGCGAAAAACCGCCAGAACTCAGTCCAGGACCAGTCCCGGTATCCGTCGGATTCGAGTCTGCTGAACCGGGTGAACACCACATATCGATCGTTGAGCAGTCCGGAGTTCACTTCTGCCGAATACCTCCTGGTACCAAAAGCTCCGCCGCCGATTTGAACACTGGCGTCAAACTCGCTTCTGTACGGCATGGCTCTCAAATTGATGGCACCACCAATCGCTGTGGGTCCATACACGGAAGCACCCGCTCCCCGTTGAATCTGAATGTCCTGAACGGCTCCCTGGATATCAAAAAAATTGATCCAGAAAACGTTGAATTCTTCCGGGTCGTTCTGCGGAATTCCGTTGATCGCTACAGCTAGCCGTCTCTGGTCGAATCCACGCATACGCAGCGTGGAGTAGCCAATCGCATTCCCGTTTTCGGAGTGGTAGGTTATGCTCGGTTGGCGCGCCAGATGAACGGGCAAGTCCTTCATGTCGGGCTGCTCTTCCATCTCCTGCGCCGTAATATTTTTGACTGTGACGGGCGAAAGCCGTTCTCTGGCGCGCCCCGCACTCACGACGACTTCAGAATGAGCGATGACCGCCGAGCTCAGTTCTATATCTATCTCGCTCCGAGCTCCCTCGCGGACCTGAACCACGGTCGAGCTACCCACAAATCCGACGTATGATACAAACAGGTCGTATCTGCCAGCCTGAACAGAATTGAATACAAACCGTCCTGATTCGTCCGAAATAGTCGAATATCGAGCGATTCCAGAACCAACCGGGTAAAGCTGCACGCTCGCGCCTGTCAGGGTCGCTCCATTCTCATCTTGAACAACGCCAACCACCGAGCCGGTTTCGATATACGAATTTGCCTGAGCACTCATGGCCAACGCAGCAAAAAGGACAGTGATGAAAAACGTCCTCACGAGCGAGACGGCGTATGATTTCCGAGCACACCGGGTACTTTGAGGCGGGAGGACTCGCGATTCGAAAACAGAGGAATTCATCATGTGGCGCAATTCGACCTCAGGCAGTTTCAGGTATTGGTCAGTCACTTCCTCATTCTTGCGATCAAGTCTGCCGAGTCGCCAGGAGCATACGATCGTTCGAAGCAAAAATGCGTAAAAACGCACGTTCCGATCATCATTTTCATCTTGTCCGTTTCCCTTCGCCGGCATTACCCGGACAGGTTCGAGGAGTCTGATCTCAGCCCATGAGGGCACCCCCAACGATTCGATCGACCTGTTGAAGAGGTCGCGATCATCGGTATGAATATAAGGCGGTCGAAGTCAGCCTTGACGTGAAGAAAACGAGACGATCGATCAGTCTTCTTTACGCGCCAGATATCTGTTCCACGAGACCACACCAATCAGGGCGATGATCAACGCAATCAGGCTCATGGCTGAATTGCTCCAGGCGATACTGACATGCGTTTTACCGATTTCGGTAAAGACTACTTCTTGTGCTGATCCTGGAAGAACGCTCACCTCTACCGAATCCTCCTGAACCCGGTGGCCGATAGAATAAGGAAGTGTCAGGCCTTCACGCTCAAATACGCTTCCATCCGGCATGTGAACGCGCAAATCAAGCGAAACGTACGTGACGTCTTTTCGATCTGAACGCTCATAGTGCGTGACTTCGGCCCACGTCTGCACGCCTTCATTCAGCGTTTTTTGGAGTCCGACGGCGGTGTACGTCTGGTGAATCGTAAGGAATAACAGGGCTGCGGGCACGATCCATGCCAGGCGCGCGATGGGGTTGGTCTTCATGATTTCAGGTCGTGTCAATCTGCCACCGTGCTACCCTGCCTGGATTCGAGGGTTCTTTGGTCAGAATGAAGAACAGACCAATCCCGACCACGATGTCTTTCGAGCACGTATATCAGGACAGGTATAGATAGGGCTTCCAAGTTTCGTCAAGAGATCCAACGAAATCCCTGATGTACATCACGTAGCTGGGCCGAAACGGATCCCTCGCCAGACTCATTCCGGCTTCCTTGGGTGTTTTATTGCCCTTACGATTGTTGCACGGCACACATGCTGCAACCAGGTTGTCCCAGGTGTCTCGTCCACCCCTCGACTTGGGCAACACATGATCAATCGTGAGTCGATTCCTGTCTGCACAATACTGGCACCGGTGCCCATCTCGCCGAATTATGTTTTTGCGGGTCAATAGAATCCGTTTGTAGGGTACCCGAACGTATGCTTTCAGACGAACGATACTGGGCCAGGGCAACTGATAGCTGGGACTTCGAACGAAGCGCGCATCTTCACTTTCGATCAACTCCGCTTTCTGAAGCAACACCAAAACGGTTGCCCGTTGCACACTGGTGATTGCAAGAGCTTGATAATCCTGATTGAGAACAAGGACGTGTCCAGTCATTTCCTACCCCCGGACGTCAGGTAGAAAATGTGAGTTGGCTGGCAACTCCGCCGGTTAATTTGAGATCGGTCGGGATTCCTGAACTGTTTTCCTCGGATACAGCATGTTTTGAACATGCGTGATGTGCGCGAACGACCGTGGTACGATCGCTTTTAATTGCAATAACGGATATTGTAATCCACTCTGAACGCCTCCCGGAGCATCCGGCAGCCAATAAAGCAAATTCTCGCCTTGGAGGAAAGTCCGAATTACAGATCCTTTGGATTCAGGCGCATTTTCGCGATCAATCCGAGCTGAAAAGGCCAGTACTATCTGGTAACGTCGAGACTCTCTCCCACTCGGATTTCCGGCGCTATACCATGATGCGGTATGCAATTCACTCCGACCCAGATCTTGGAATCCCATTTGCGATAGGTAGCCAAGGTGATCAACGGTTCTTTCGCCCTTTCCCCCGTCTCTTGATTTGTGGTCGTAACAATACACCTACCACACCCTTTTACCACGTCAAGCGTGCTGTCTGGTAATGTGACTCTCTTCCAGGAGTCTTCTTCCCAGGGAGATGCTCCCGAGACAACGACATTCGGTCTGAACCGGTTCATGGGAAGCGGCTCTTCAAGCCGTTCATTCAACTCATCAATCGACGACTGGCCAATCAACAAAATCGGAAACCCGTCAGCAAAACTGACCCGATCACCCGGTTTGGAAAACGTCAGATCCGTTTGCCGCAACGAAGAATCCGGCATCCACGTTATCTGCACCTCATCATCGAGAGCGTTCGAGAAGTATTCGTCTGCCTGTTTGAATCCGGTAAATGCATCTACCTCGTCCTTCCAGATGACGGCTTTCATATTTGCTTCCTGTGGGCCTTGCAGAGGCAACCGAAGCATGCCCGTTTCCGGGTGCCGAACTTCAATGAAGTCGGCCGACATCGAAACATGAAAGGTTGCCAGAGCCGGATGAGTTCGTTGTGTGATGAACTTTCCATCGGGAGTCGAAAGCATATACCGACGGTCATACTTCAAGCCGAACGGTGTCACTTCAGAACGCTTCAACGATATGCCACGCATGGACTTGATCGGATAGATATAAAGGCCCGATATGGCTATTCCGCTATTCATCGTCTATCGCAAGATCGTCAAGTAGAAGGTCTGTTTCGCGTATGACCTCGAGTATATACTCGCTGGCCGCGTGAAAGAAGACAGGAAATATGTCTTCGAAGACATCATTTGGTCGGTGGTATCCAGGATGGTCTTCAACCCCGAAATAGAGGAACGGGATCCCCGCCTGATGAAACGGAGCGTGATCCGAAGAATTAGTCCAATCGTCTGATCCTGTGCCCGGTTGATCGTGTCCGAACAAAATCTTCAGGTTGTCGGGGTGCTCGACTCCTTCCAAGACCGGCTTGAGAAATGGATAGTGCAACGTGCCACTAACATAGAGCTCGTCGACCGCGCTCCTGCTGATCATGTCCATGTTGATATTGAGGACCACATCGTAATCGGAGAAGCATTCGGAATCCACAAATGCTCTTGCGCCTTGCAGGCCCGATTCTTCTGCATCGAGTGCCGCAAAAATCAGCGTATGATTGGGGGAATGCGTTGAGAAATAGCGTGCGATTTCAAGCAATGCTGCAGTTCCGGACGCATTGTCGTCTGCTCCGTTGTAGATCTGGCCATTACCCTCTCCCAGGTGGTCGAAATGGGCTGTGACAACGACAATCCTTTTGGAATCAGACGTCCCTGGAATCCTCACGATCACATTTCGGGCCGCGACCGGCTCGCTCGCTCTTCGAGGCGTAAAACTGAATTCCTGGACGCTGTTTCCACCACAAGCCGGTGCCAAATCCATGCCCGACATGGCTTCTTCGACATAGCGAGCAGCCATGAGACCTCCCTCACTTCCTGCTCGTCTTCCCTGGAATTCATCCGAAGCCAGGACCTCCACATGTCTGAGCAGCGAGTCGGCATCGATCCCGAAAGCTTTCGACATGGTGCTGGTTTGACTCGCCTCACATGTGGAAACACTAAGGAGGAGAGCAAGAAATGTCAGGGATGAAAATCGGACCTGCATCTGAAAAGGAAGTTTGAATAGACTGAACAGGCACGTAAACTCACTCAGGAAGATTCTGCTCCGGATAATGATTGCTCGGATGGCGGCAGTCCGGATTCTCGATCTTCTTCCATTCAGGATATTTTCAGGATACTATTCGCAGGCTCCTGCTTTGGACTTTACATCGGAATCCGTACCAATCCATTCTGAACCCAGAATCGCTCTCGAATCGACGGTTCTGAGCCACGGGTTGCCGTATCCCGAAAATCTGAATTTGTCTGCAGAACTTGAATCTATCGCTTCCGACGAAAAGGCTCGTGCGTGCACTGTGGGCATCGTAAACGGAGTTGCGAAAACAGATCTAGATGCCGCCGAGATCAGAAAGATGTGTATCGACCCGGGCATCAAAAAGGTCAGCACAAAGGACCTACCAGCCTGCATTTCCCGCAAAGAGAGTGGTGCGACGACCGTTGCATCAACTGTTTTCCTGGCTCGAAACAATGGCATTCGGGTAATGGCCACTGGCGGAATCGGTGGGGTCCATGGCGATGCGCAAGGAAATCCTACACACGATGAAAGCGCAGATCTGCATGCACTGGCAACCAATCCGATAACTGTCGTCTGCGCCGGCCCCAAGGCCATTCTACACCTTAAGGCTACTCGGGAACGACTTGAATCTTACTCAATCCCGGTCGTTGGATTGCGGACCGATAAGATGCCTGCGTTTTTTTGCGGCTCGTCTCCATTCATCGTTGACTCCCGGTGTGAGAGCGTCGCGGAGGTAGCAGATCTCGCCCGGGCACGGGACTCGCTCGGGATGCCACAAGCCATTCTGCTCTGCGTACCCCTGCGCAGCGAACTCTCAATCAGCTACGAGAGGGTGTCGACCATCGTTCGCTCGGCTCTCGCTTCGAAAAATGCATCTGGCCTGGCACCAAGCGAAGTCACCCCATTTCTGTTGGCCCGGGTCCGGGACGAATTGGGCTTCAGTGCATTGAACGCGAATCTGGAATTGCTCCGCCAAAACACGCGAATCGCAGCCCAACTGGCAGTGGAACTCGCCTCTCGCGGTTAGGACTTACTCCCTTTCAGACCTTTGGTGCTTCTTTGCGCCAGTAAATTGACATCATACGTTCTCACCCGACGAATACGATTCTCGAATCGATCCACGGCCAGCTCAATCAGACGGGAAACGAGGTCGGAAAATGCGAGACCCGTTGGCTCCCACAGATAGAATGAAAGAGATCCAGGAATGGTGTTGATCTCGTTGAAAAAGATCTCACCAGTCTCATCGTTCATGAGAAAATCTATGCGGCAGACTCCGCAACCATCCAGGGTTGAAAAAATGGTTCTGGCCATGGAGCTGATCTGCTCCGCCACCTGATCCGAGACGGGCGCTGGAATGATTCGATCGAGCGATGCCATGCCTTCAGATCCGGATGTTCTTTTTGCTCCGCCACTCCCGGTCTTGGAATCAGCACCTTCCCGCATATACTTGTCCGAGAAAGAAAGAAGTCCTCCCGAACCGACAGGCTCTTCCAGAACGGACACCTGATTGAAATCAGCATCTCCCAGAACTGAACAGTTGATCTCTCGAAGATTGGCAATACACGACTCGACTAGCACGATGGCGTCATAACGGAAGGCTTCTTCTACCGCAGCGTCAAGCTGTTCTCGATTTTCGACCTTCGAAATTCCGATAGATGAACCAAGATGAACCGGCTTCACTATTGCAGGAAAGCCGATTTTTGCTTCAATATTGTCCATCTCCCGCTCTTCGTTACCAGACCAGGAAGTCTGTGATACGGAAACCCAATCCACAACATCGATCCCCGCCTCGCGGCACAGAATTTTGGATCGGATTTTGTCCATTCCGACTGAAGAAGCCAGCACACCACTACCTGTGAAGGGCACTCCCATTGATTCACAGAGTCCTTGCAGGGCACCGTTCTCGCCGGAGCCGCCGTGAAATACGAGGAAGGCCACATCGACCGTCCATTCCTGCGACCTGGAGAATATGCCTGAATCCAGCGAGGTTAGCTTCAGTGAACGGCCTGGTCCGGGAGACACAGATATCTCCTGGGCATTCCCGACGACCTCGTTCAGATCCTCATAATTGCCAATATCCATCAAATGCTGGCCTGCGTAGAATCGTCCCCCTTTAGACACGTAGACCGGTGTGACGGGGTAGGATTCTTCCACCAACGCAGCCGCAGCCTGAAGACCGGATATGACCGATACTTCGTGCTCGGGGCTTTGTCCACCGAAAAACACACCGACGCGGATTTGCTGCATGATCTGAGAGACTACTTCTGAAAGAGATGTGAAAATACGGCACGTCCCGTGAACAACAACGAATTCTGTTTGCGCTCACAGCCCCACGAACCCGATCTTCAGCCCGATTGATCCTGCCGTTCTTGAAAGCGCGGCCATTTGGTCGTTACTGTCCATCATTTTACTGCGTGCCCATCTACTTTTGCGATTTGCACTGATATCCGATATCCATTCCAATCTTCCAGCGCTGGAAGCCGTTCTCGAAGAAATAGGTCGGGAGAAGGTGGATGATATCCTCTGCATGGGCGATGTAGTAGGGTATTGCGCCGATCCCGGTGCGTGCATCGATCTGGTCCGGGAATACTGCTCGGTTACGGTCATGGGCAATCATGATCTGGCAGTATGTCGAGGAACCGGACTTTCGCACCTCCCCTCAGATGGTCAGATCGCGGCTGAACACAACGCCGAAATGATCAGTGAGGAGCAGCGCGTCTGGCTGGATGGCCTTCCTTTTGTGCAGGTCCACGACTCTGTAACATGCGTCCACGCCTCTCCGCAGGCCCCCGAAAGATGGATGCGAATTGAATCATTCTTTCTGGCCCAGGAGCAGTTTCGACATTTTGACACGGATGTTTGTTTTGTCGGCCACACACACCTTTCGGGCGTCATGTCAGAACAGATCGGTGTTCTCAGGACTCGGCCGGGACATCGATTCATTATCAACGTGGGTAGCGTAGGTCAGCCCCGCGATGGTGACCCGAGGGCCTGCGTCGGATTTTTTGATACCGAGACCTTCGATTTCGACCTGAGACGGATCCCCTACAACGTAGACCGTACCTCTCAGCGGATTCGGGAAGATGGATTGCCCGGCTCTCTTGCGAAACGGCTGGAGAAAGGCCACTGATTGGGCAACACCAACGCTCTCGCCTTTCAGAAGACCTGGCTCTACTCGATCACCATCGATTCCAACAGCGCGAATCAGCCGTTCCTGACGAATTTTCCTTTGTTGTAGACCGCCCAGGCTTTTCCCTTCATCGGCGAGCCCACAAAAGGAGTATTGACGCTCTTGGACTTGATGTCAGCGGCTTCGAACGTCCAGTCCGTTGATGCATCGAATATGGTCAGATTGGCATTCTGGCCTTCTTCGATTTTCGGTAGATCGATATTCATGACGCGTCGAGGGGCGACGCTCACTTTTTCAACGGCCTGGGCAAGCGTCAGGACGCCCGGTTCGACGATTTCCCTGCCTGTGAGGCCCCAGGCAGTTTCAAGCCCCAGAATGCCAAACGGAGCGGCCGTGAATTCAACTTCTTTCTCGAACGACGCATGTGGAGCATGGTCCGTACAAATGGCGTCAATCGTTCCGTCAGCCAGACCGGCTTTGATGGCATCGATGTCAACCTGTGTTCTGAGAGGTGGATGCATTTTGGTGTGCGTATCAAAATCTGAGGATTCGACAGCATCATCAGTCAACGTGAAATGATGCGTGCAGACCTCCGTCGTTACATTGATTCCCCTCTTCTTGCCTTGCCGCACCAGGTCCACAGCACCTGCAGTCGAGATGTGGGCAACGTGGACGTGGCCTCCGGTGTAATCCGCGAGCAAAATGTCCCTCGCTATCATGATTTCTTCAGACAACGTGGGAATGCCCGTGAGTCCCAGGCGCGTGGACACTTCCCCTTCGTGCATATGTCCTTTTGGACCGAGGGGTAATTCTTCTTCGTGGTTGATGATGGGTTTGGAAAGCATGGCGCTGTACTCCAGCGCGTGGCGCATGAGTCCCGTGTCCTGAACCGGATCTCCATCGTCTGAAAAGGCCACCGCACCGCCCTCTGCCAGATCGGCCATTTCGGCCAGACTTTCGCCCTTTCTGTGTTTCGAGACACACGCGATCGGGTACACATCCACGGCTGTGGACTCGGCCCTTTCAATGATGAACTCGACGACATCTCTCGTGTGAATCGGCGGATTGGTATTTGGCATACAGGCGACGGCCGTGAAACCGCCGAATGCTGCTGCGTTACAACCTGACTCGATGGTTTCCTTGTGCTCAAACCCGGGCTCCCTGAGATGAACGTGCATGTCCATCCAACCGATGGATATCATGCGTCCAGACGCATCGTACGTTTCAGTTTCGCCATCACTCAAATCATTCCCGATACTGGCAATAAGGCCATCTTTGATCAGAATATCTGCCGCTGTTGTTTCACCCGATAGAGGGTCCAGGATCGTTCCGCCTTTGATCAACAGGTTGGGTGTGTGTTCAGTCATCGTAGACATTGATTAGAGGTTTTCCTTGATATACAGTGTGGCCTTCGTAAAGAGATTCAGTCTCGTATTACCACCGGCAATGCTGTGATTTTTTCCGGGGTACACCATCAGGTCGAACTGTTTGTTGGCCGCCTGAAGAGCGTCAATCATTTGAATGGAATTTTGGAAATGAACATTGTCGTCAAAATCCCCGTGGATGATCAGCAGCTTCTGATGGTCGGCAAGGTTTTGGGCATACCGGGTGGTCGCTCCGCGATTGTAACCCTCAGGGTTGCTCTGCGGAGTTGACATATACCGCTCGGTGTAAATGGTATCGTAGAGCCTCCAATCCGTAACGGGTGCAACGGACACGCCAAGTTTGAACGTTTTTGGTCCATCGCCATATAGCATGGACATCAGCGTCATATACCCTCCGTACGACCAGCCCCAGATACCAATTCGTTCCTGGTTGATGTACGGAAAATCTCCCAGATACTTGGCGGCCGATATCTGATCTTCGGCTTCGATCTGACCCAGTCTCTGATACGTTACGCTTTTAAATTCCTTTCCCCGGGCACCCGTGCCTCGATTGTCCACACTGGCTACAATCAGGTTCAATTCGTTGGCCAGGTAGTGATGCCACAAGAGTCGGTTTGAATTGTTTGTACTGCCCCACTGATTCCTGACCGTTTGGGATCCGGGTCCCCCATATACGTACATAAGTAGCGGATAGGACTTCGAGGCATCGAAATCTCGCGGCTTTATCAGATAGGCATTCAACTTCGTTCCGTTGGCCGCCGGCACCTGAATGATCTCAGGAGCACTCAGATCGAGCGTGGAGAGCATCTTGCGAAGTTTTACGTTTTCCTCAAGAGTGGTCAGGTGATCTCCATTCGTCGTTTTGAGCTCCCAAAAATTGGGGGATGAAATGCTGGATCGCATGTCGATGAAGTATTTGAGGTCATGCGACATATTGATCTCGTGAACACCGTCCTCCTTCGTGATCTGCACGGGCGAATACACTTTCGCCTCCTCGTCACCTACACCAAGATCAACCTTGATTCCATAAAGCTGCCGGTCGGTAGGCGTTGATATCCCTGCGCTGAAATACGCCGTGGACGTAGACTCATCTAAACCGTAAAACTGAGCGACATCCCATTCGCCCGCCGTAATTGGAGCGACATATTTTCCCGTTCTACTGTAGAGGTCGAGGTGTCTGTATCCTCTCGTCTCTGATTGCCAAACGAAGTGTTCTCCTTCTTTGAGAAATGTCAACTTGTTGTCTGAAACTTCGATCCAGGTGGGTTCAGACTCTGTGAGAATTCGTTCCGCCTTACCCGACTCGGGCGAAGCGAAAATCAGATCCAACTCATTTTGATCCCGATTGAGTTTCATCATCCACACCCGGGATTCTCCATCAACGGGTGGGGTCCATCCCATCCTGGCGATATACTCTGAGGCCGCATCTTCGTCACCCCAGGTCCCCGTCTCAAAATAGCCGATCTTGCCTGAGGACACGTCGACAACGCCAACTTTGACATCGGAATTGGCCTCGCCTGCTTTCGGATATCGAAAACTGACGTATTGAGGATATTGATTTCGAAGATCCGTCATGGCAAAATCGCGCGTATCCGCTTCATTCAGTTTGAAGAACGCAATTTTTTCGCCATCAGGACTCCAAGACCATCCGTCTCTCAATCCAAATTCTTCCTCGTAGACCCAGTCGAAGGTCCCGTTTATGATACCTCCTTTAGATCCATCGTGTGTCAGTTGAGTCTCGATACCCGTCTTCAGGTTCACGAGGTAGAGGTCTCTACCACGCACGAAGGCGACACGTTCAGCATCGGGGCTGAACTTGGCGAACATCTGATACCCGAGACCTCGATCGGATAGTGGCGTGAGCGTTTCGGTCTCAAAATTGAAGACGTAGTAGAATCCTTTGCTTCGCTCCCTCCAAACCCACTCGGTATCAGTAAAAATCAGGACGTGACGTCCGTCATCACTGAAGGAGTAGCTTTCGATATCGATGAGGCGTTCCACGTCCTTGGCCCACAACCGCTCGCCTCTAAGGAGAACTTTCTTCTTTTCAGTTTCAAGGTTGTAGGCGATGAGATCGGTAGGTCCTTCGTTTTCATGACGAACGATGTATCTCAGTACCGGACCGCTTTCGGACCAGGTCCCTGCGTTGAACGATTGACCTGAAAAGGTACCGTTCAGATGGATGTCTTCAAGACTCAACCTGGGTGGCCAATAACCCGATTTTGGTTCCTGGTCCTGAGCATACAGGTTCGGGGCGCACAGCGTAACCGCACAGGCCATCGACATCGCGGCGATGATCAAGCGTTGGAAATGTGTTCGCGCAGTCATGAGACACTCAGATGGTGTTAGCCATTCCGACGGTGGGTGAAGGAGTAGATCCACACACGCGTGAACAGACCCCTTCCTGACCCGAAAACTACTCCTTCGGGCGCGTAATTTCTGGTTTGAAGCTGTGAAAAATGAATGCTGGCCCGGAAACCCGATTCCAGATGGGTTTTATTCGAAGCACCGCAGCGTTTCCCACACGTGGAATCACCAACTGCTTTCCTGCTGGTCTATTCAGCGATGGGAGCATAGATTATCAGAATGACCCACCAAATGACACCCG
>CAZEHJ010000021.1:15417-46245 GCA_964512485.1 uncultured Rhodothermales bacterium
AGATTATCAGAATGACCCACCAAATGACACCCGGAAAAGACCCCACAGCCCGGTCGGAAGACCCTGCCCGGTCGGAAGTCCCTGCCCGGTCTGAAGACCCTGCTCAGTCTGAAGTCCCTGCCCGGTCTGAAGACCCTGCTCAGTCTGACGACGGTCTGCCGGTCAGCACTGTCGCCACGATCCACCTGGACAGACTTCGCACCAATGTGCAAGCCATCCGAGCCCGCATACCTGGCCTCGAAATGATGGGCGTGGTAAAAGCTGACGCATATGGCCATGGGAGCGTGGCGGTATCAAGAACCATTGCAGATATGGGAATTGAATCCCTCGGTGTGGCCACCGTGGCGGAGGGGATTCATCTTCGCATGGCCGGACTGTCGCTACCGATTACCGTCTTCGCGCCTCCCCTGGCAGACAGAATCAAGCACTATGATGAATTCGATCTCGACATCATCGTAGACAGCGACGCCAGTTTGTCGATTCTTGAAAAGTCGGGAATCCGTGCCAAGTGCCACCTCAAGGTCGATACGGGGATGAGTCGCCTGGGACAGACGCCAGCAGATTCAAAAGATTTGCTTCATCGCATCGAAGCCGGCTCACGACTTTCCCTCGACTCTGTGTGGACTCATTTTGCGAGGGCAGATGAGCCGGATGAGGAGTTCACCTCGTTTCAGTTACGTCTATTCGAGGATTTTGTCGATTCTCTCGGCGGCGCTCCCGCGCCGTTACACGTCGCGGCGAGCGCCGCCGTATTCGCGCACCCGAACTCCATCGATCCGGCCCGCTACTCCATGGCAAGGATCGGGATAGCACTCTATGGTCTGCTGGATCTTCCGGGGCAGCCGCCACCAGAGGGTCTGCAACCAATTATGGAATTTACGTCCCGGGTAAGCGCCATCAAGCGTGTCAAGGCGGGTACACCCGTCTCCTACGGTGCTCGTTGGCGAGCACCGTCCGATACGTATATAGCCACCATATCCGCCGGCTATGCAGACGGTGTTCAGCGCAACCTCGTGAACCGTGGTTCGGTCCGAATTGGAAAGGCTCAATATCCCATTCGTGGTACCGTTTGCATGGACATGTTCATGGTCGACATTGGAGACAACGAAGGACAGATAGAGGTCGGAGATGCGGTCACAGTGTTCGGGTCTGATGCGCCTACTGCGTTCGATATCGCTCGTCAAGCAGAAACAATCACTTACGTTGTCTCCTGCGCGGTGTCGCCCCGAGTGCGCCGGTGTTATTTGGACTCCTGACACCCTTCTTTAAGAATCCTTTCGTGAAGTCAGGCCGATGTCTTATATTTGCGTCCCTTTTGGGGGTACCCTAAAAACACCCCCTCGGCTCTCATCAATGCACCATATACGCAGTTGCCATGGCAAGTACGTTTGATCCGTCCCAGTTGCACATTCTCCTCGTCGATGACGAAGAGGACGTCGTAGAAGTTGTTTCCCATTTCCTCGAGCAGGAAGGCTTCAATGTCCATAAAGCCTACTCTGGAAATGACGCGCTGGAAAAAGCCACTCCAGACATCGATCTCATCGTTCTGGACATCATGCTTCCCGAAATGGATGGTTACGAAATCTGTCGCCGACTGCGCGGCCGAGTAGAGACGGAAACGATTCCGATCGTCTTCCTTTCTGCCAAGGGTGAAGAAGACGATCAGGTAAAAGGCCTCATGCTTGGTGCTGATGCTTATCTGACAAAACCTGTCTCTCCGCAAATCATCGTCGCGCACGTGAAAGCAGTACTTCGCCGCAGCGGTATTGAAGAAAGCAGAACGCTCCAGGTACATAATCTCACGATTTATGAGGATGAGTATCGGGCATCGCTCGACAGTAAAGACCTTGGCCTGACCTTGACTGAGTTTGAACTCGTCAGATATCTGGTTCGCCATCCCCGCAAAGCGTTTACTCGCCAGCAGCTTCTCGAGACCATCTGGAAGGATGCTATGATGGTGACCGAGCGCACTGTGGATGCCCACATCAAAAACCTTCGTGAAAAACTGGGTTCATTTGCCCAGCATATTCAGACGGTTCGCGGTGTCGGTTATCGATTTGTTGAAGAAGGAGCTCCTGAAGGCGAAGCTGAAGCACAGGCCTGATCCCCTTTTCCGGAGGACGGTATGATTTCTCGCTTCGTCGAGCGCATATTTCCTGCTCGCGCGTCTACGCAGACCTGGATGATCCTCACGATGCTTCTCGTCGTCGGGATAGCGGTAGCCGCGGTTGGCCTGTATATCACATTTGTTTTGAAGAGCGAAGTCCAGATCGCTTATCAGCAGATGATGTTTCAGCAGGCATCGCGGGTCGTTTCGGTTCTCGAATCCGAAGAAGATCCTTCCAATCATCGTGAGCGCATGGCCACGATGGCTCGCTTCGGTGATCTTCGCATTACAGTCGTCGACTCGGGCAATGTCCTCGACATGGACGCCCAGCGGGAAATCGAGGATGAGACACTGTTCGATCAACCTGAAATGCAGTTTTCAGGAGATGTCGAGGTGATTTATGCCGAACGGGAAGAAAACGGCAAGTACTACTACTTCACCGCCCTTCGTCGCCAGTCTTCGGACCTCATCGTCCGGGTAGGCCAGTCTAAGCCCTTGCTGTTCCGGTTGATTTCCAAACTTCAGTACACATTGATCGTGGCCATGGTAATGGCCCTCCTCCTAGCGGTATTCGGTAGCTGGATTGCCGCACAACGCATTACTGAACCACTGCAAACGATCAGGAATTCGGCCCGGAGCATCAGTGAAGGCAGACTGGATGAGGAAATTCTTGTCAACTCCCGCGCTGCGGAATTCCAGGAGTTGGGAAAGAGTCTGAACATGATGTCGGACACGTTCAAGGAAAAGATCGAGGAGCTCCAAAAGATGGCGCATCTTCAGAACGAGTTCATTGGTAATGTCTCGCATGAAGTGCGCAATCCGATATTTGCCGTAGGTGGCTATCTAGAAGCTCTGGCATCGACGAGTCTGTCCGCGGAAAAGAGGAAGTTTTATGCCGAAAAGGGACTTTCGAATCTCGAGCGGTTAAACAACCTCTTCAGCGATCTCATCGAGATTGCCCGCCTTGAATACCGAGAGGACCTCATCAAACCCAAGGTGTTTGAGTTGAGTGAGCTGCTGGACGACGTATATGATCTTGTGCATGCCAAAGCTGAAGAAAAAGGCATTGAGCTGATTGTCGAGAATCCTCAGGTTTTTGTTCGGGCAGACCGCTCACGCATTCGACAGGTTCTCATCAATCTGACAGACAATGCCGTCGCCTACTCGGACGAAGGAACCGTCAGATGTCGATACCGACGACATCTTGAGAAAGTGAGGATCGAAGTCGTGGATACCGGGAAGGGAATTCCGGAGAAACATCTTGAGCGCATTTTTGAAAGATTCCACCGCGTCGATCCAGACCGTTCTCGTAAAAGCGGCGGTACCGGATTGGGATTGAGCATTGTAAAACAGATTCTGGCTGCCCACGGTGAAAACATCCATGTTGAGAGCACCATGGGCAGAGGGACCCGATTCTGGTTTGAATTGCCCTTTGAAGAGTCGATACCTAATGAGTCCCTGACGTGATTTCAGGTCCTGAAATCGGCTAACGGGGGTCATGAAGACCGTTTAACACCGTTAATTTTGCTTCAAAGTTTCATGATGAGAATGCATGGGCGATCAAACATTTTTGTATCCTCCTGCGTACGAGAGCCTGAACGTGAGACAGTGGATTGATATATGGCCAAAGCATCAAAATCTAAACGTAAGCCAACCGCAACCGGCGATGGCGCCAGCACAGAGATCGATCTCACCACAAGTGAGAACGGACTGCCCATGCTTGATGGAGATTTTGATGTACATCCTGTAGGCCCTTCTGATTTCAAACCAGAGACCCTTCTCGGAGTCTACCGGACGATGTTGTCCTCACGTCGACTCGACGAGAAAATGCTCACGCTTCTCAAGCAGGGAAAGGGCTTTTTCCACATTGGCTGTGCAGGACATGAAGCAGCTCAGGCGGCCATCGGTCTGTCAAGCCGCGTGGGAGAAGACTGGTTCAGCATGTACTACCGCGACATGATGATGTATCTCATGCTCGGTGGAACGATCGAAGAAGTGATGCTTCACCATATGGCGAAGGATGCCGACCCCAATTCGGGTGGCCGCCAGATGTCTGAGCATTTCGGCAACCGGGACCGCAATATCCTGACCATTTCTTCTTCAGTCGGTGCTCAGTTTCTGCCCGCTGTCGGGACGGCAATGGCTCTTCAGAGAGACGGCAAAGACGCGTATGTCTACTGCTCCTGTGGAGACGGCGCCACATCCCAGGGCGATTTTCATGAAGCGCTCAATTGGGCGGCCCGTTCAAAGGCACCTGTTCTGTTTGTTGTGCAGGACAACGGGTATGCGATATCCGTTCCTGTAAAAGATCAAACCGCCGGGGGCTCAGCCTTCAAGTTGGCACGCGGATATGAAGGCCTCGCTCGTATCAAAGTAGACGGAACTGATTTTTTCCAGACCTACTCCGCAGCCAAGGCTTCTATTGAACATATCAGGGAAGGAAAAGGACCTGTCTGCCTTGTGGCCGACCTGGTCAGACTCCTTCCCCATTCGTCTTCGGACAACCACGCAAAATACCGGTCACCGGAAGAACTCGAGGCGGACCGTCGCGAAGATCCCATCCTTCAGTTGGAAAAACGCCTGATCGAAGCTGAAATCCTGACAGAGGAAGCAGCCGAGCAAATGCGCGCCGAAGTACAGACTGAAGTTGACGATGCAGCCGTATGGGCTGACCAGCAGGCCGATCCCGATCCCGAATCTGCATTGAAGCACGTTCTTTTCGAAGGCGACCTCGGATTGGAATTCGAATCCAGCGAGCCTTCCGGAGAACCCATCGTTGTCGTTGACGCGATCAACCATGCGCTTCAGGAAGAGATGGAGCGTAATGAACGTGTGATCGTGTACGGAGAAGACGTAGCTGGTGGAAAAGGAGGAGTTTTTACTGCCACAAGAGAATTGACAGATCGTTTTGGTCCGGACAGGTGCTTCAATTCCCCTCTGGCTGAAGCTTCCATCATCGGCACGGCGGTTGGGTTTGCGTCAGCAGGATTCAAACCGGTTGTCGAAATCCAGTTTGGCGACTATATCTGGCCGGCCATGCAGGCCCTGAGAAATCAGGTAGCCTCGTACAGATACCGTTCAAACGGAGACTGGGGATGTCCGATGGTCATCCGTGTGCCGGTCGGTGGATACATCCACGGAGGATTGTGCCACTCTCAGAATATCGAGTCTATTTTTGCCCATATGCCAGGATTCCAGGTCGCCATGCCGTCTACGGCAGCCGATGCGAAAGGTCTGCTCAAAGCGGCTATTCGAATGGAAGATCCTGTTCTGTTCATGGAGCACAAAGCGCTCTATCGTTCAGCGGCTGCGAGAAGCCCCGAACCAGACGAAAATTATCTCCTCCCATTCGGAAAGGCACGCATAGTCAGGGAAGGCACAGATCTAACGATCGTGACCTACGGGATGATGGTACACAAAGCGGCCAACGTTGCCAGACAGCTTGAAAAAGAAGGCGTAACGGTTGAAATCATTGACCTGAGGACTCTTCTCCCGCTGGACATGGACACCGTGCTCGAATCAGTCCACAAGACCAACAGGGCTCTCGTTCTCTACGAAGACCACGAATTTGTAGGATACGGAGCGGAATTGGCAGCTCAGATCGCTGATAAAGCATTCACGGTTCTGGACGCTCCCGTCAAACGACTCGCAGGTAAATTCGCCCAGATCGCGTTCGCCGATCCTCTCGAGCGAGCTCTTCTGCCTCAGGACGAAGACATCCTGGATGCAATCCGCGGTGTCGTTCAGTACTGACAAGCGAAGTCATTAGTCGGTCTTCAGCGCCTTGTCGAGGTCCGCAATCAGGTCTTCCACATCTTCAATTCCGACGGATAGTCGGATGAGGGAGTCATGCAGGCCCGCAGCCCTTCTCTCTTCTGCTGGAATGGAAGCGTGCGTCATGGTGGCGGGATGATTCATCAGGCTTTCAACCCCACCAAGACTTTCGGCCAAAGTGAAAACAGATGTTGATGTCATCACCTTGTTGGCAGCCTCCATGCTTTCGTCTTCGAGCATAAAGGAAACCATTCCTCCGTACCCGCTCATCTGTTTGTTGGCCAGCTCGTGTCCCGAGAATCCCGGTAGACCCGGATAATACACCGTGGCTACCCGCGGGTGGGAATCGAGGTATTCGGCGATCGCCTGCGCATTTTCACAATGGCGCTGTACGCGCACCTGTAGGGTTTTCGTTCCCCGGAGTGTGAGGAAACAGTCCATCGGACCCGGGACCGCACCGGCGCTCTTTACCAGAAAACGAAGCTTTTCATTCCAGTCATCGCTGTTGGTGCAAACGGCACCTCCAATCACATCCGAGTGTCCACCAATGTATTTGGTCGTCGAATGAACCACGAGGTCGGCTCCGAGCTCAAGAGGTCGCTGAAGTATGGGGGTAGCAAACGTGTTGTCGACGGCAACCGCGGCTCCTTTTTCGTGTGCCAGATTGCAGAGCGCTTGAATATCAACAAGCTGCACAAGCGGATTTGTTGGGGTTTCGACCCAGAGTAGCTTCGTCTTTTCGGTGAATGCTCCTTCAACGTTTGACGGGTCCGACATGTCTACAAAATCGGAGGTGACGCCGAAGGGACCGAATACCTCACGAAAAAGCCGATACGTGCCTCCGTACAGATCATTTGAGGCGATGATATGGTCTCCCGGCCTCAAACAACGGACGATGGCATCGGTGGCCGCTACGCCAGACGAAAAACAGATTCCGTGCTTCGCAGACTCAAGACCAGCCAAATTGCCTTCGAGCGCTGTCCTCGTGGGATTGGATACCCTGCCGTACTCGTAGCCCTTGTGTTCGCCCGGAGCAGACTGGGCATAGGTCGACGTCTGATAGACGGGTGTCATGACTGCACCGGTCTGCGGATCTGGCTGCTGGCCTGCATGCACTGAACGCGTGCCCATACCCATATTCTTGATCTGGTCTTGCTTCATGTATCGGGGTGGAATCGAGGGTTGTGCGTGAAATGGTGGAAAAAAGTGGGCCCGGGCTGCGATGCAGCCCGGGCCCAAAGTCTCTTCAACAATCAGAGTCCGTTTTGAACACCGCTGGTGTGTCCTGACCGAATCCTATTGTCCGAGAAAGATCTCTGCGCCACAGTCTAGTTGTCTTCGTATCCGGCGCACGCAGCGACGCTCTGAGCCTTGTCAGTAGCATTTGTCTGTGCGTATGACTGATAGAGGGCACGGCAGACATCCATGACATCTTCTCCATTCGTCTCGAAAAGATCTTTGGCGACCTCGAGAGGAGCAATCGCCGCTTCGAAGAATGCACGTCGCTCTTCAACCTTGGCGTCAATGGCGGCTTCGCGTTCTGTGATTTCATCGCGTGAAAGGTCACTTCTGTCTTCGCGAAGCTTGTCATCGAGTTCAGCAATCGCAGTGTTTACATCAACAGCCTGGTTGATGTAGGCGGCACCGATGTTGTAGTGCGCGCTCGAGTATTCAGGATCGATACCCACGGCGGCTTCAAGCTGTTCGATGGCACCGTCATAGTCACCCGTCTGAACGAGGAGTGATCCGAAATTGTACCTGAACAGCTGATTGTCGGGCTCCCGTTCTACGGCCGCACGATATCTGTCAAGGGCTTTGTCAATCTGACCAGAAAGCTGATATGCGTTCAGCAGTTCCGTCTGGATGTCAACGTTCTCAGGAAAATTTGAGCTTGCCGTTTCCAGAAGCGAAACCGAGTCATCGAGACGATCTGATGTTTGATACAGCCCGGAAAGCAGGCGGTACGTTTCAGGGTCGTTGTCGCCCGTTTCAAGAGCTTTTTCGAACGGTGAGATGGCGCTTTCGGGCATTTTCGCATTCATCCATGCAAACGCCTGGTTTACGTAGGCACCCGAAGAATCCGGCTGAATGACTGATGCTTCCTCGAAGTATCGTGCTGCAACGACAAATTCGCTGTCGTCATTCCGGCCTCTGTTGAATGCCTGAATGCCTCGCTGGAATTCGTTGTGGAACGCGATACGCATCTGGTTGTCGACTGCTTCTCCATAGGTTACCGCGTCAATGCTGCGGGCCGAAGTAAAAGCGTCGATCATATCATTGACAATGGCAATGTGGGCAGCCTGATCGACTGTCGCTGTTGCCTGCGCTGCGAGCACACGACCCTTCAGTTCGTATGCTTCTGCATTTTGAGGATCTTTTTCGAGTGCCGTCTCCAGATTCTGGAGGGCACGATCATAGTCCTGATTTCGGAGATCCAGTTTGGCTCCTTCTACGTTCGGATCACTTGAGCAGCCGTCAGCTCCGATGAGAAGGAAGGCTCCGAATAAAATGCTCAGAATAATGGGAAATCGCTTCATGACTACCATGTTTGGTATCGAATGATGGTCTTTGTGAGTGCTCCTTCCTGGTCCAAATTGTGTGGGTCAGACCATGAAAGACCGTTTCTTTGGGGAGTAACGGCCCAACGGAGGCTTCAAAGCCCTGTAAAACTGCTGTCGCGCGTTTTTTCGGGTCATTGAAGGTAATATTACCCTTGAGTTCATACAAGGTTTAATCAAGAGTTCTTAGTCTGGACATCAGCAGACCTTCGAGGTTGCTCTTCTGCCGGCAAATAAGTGTTTCAATAATCCGCAGACCATCTTGGCAGGCACTTCATTTCCCAAATTCTCAAGCGTCAAGACACTGCTCAACGGCCTCTTCGACTACGCGGGTCTGTTTCCTCCAGCCTCGCTCTCGCTCGAAGACGCGATGTCCGAGTATCTCGACCATCGCCAGCACCCGGATGCATGGATGCTTGGTCCGTTCGTGATTCCGATTGGCATGCTGGAAGCGATTGTGCAGATGAAGACGCAATTGTCATCCGAATCTCCCGTTCCTCTGATCGTGCTGCCCCGCGTTGCCAAATCGTGGACCGAGTTCGCGGATTCGCTGAACACTGATTTTGTCGCGTGCAGTGACTTCCTTGATCAAGCCGAAGGGACTGCGACCATCGAAGGATTCGAATTTCGAATTCCGGAGGACGCTCTCATTTCTGCGGGAGAGACTACACGCAATTTGAGCCGAATCTCTCAACTGTTCGAAGCATCATCATTCGCGTCTTACCCTGCTTTTGCAGAGATCCAACGCACGTCTTCATTCCGAGAAATTCTTCCTGTCTATTTTCTTGGACTCGCCGCTGCTGGTCCTCGTCTATACGGTAAGATCAGATGCGGAGGAATGAAGGACAGTGATTTTCCATCGACCTCGGAATTGGCCTCGTTTATTCATACAGCCGTTCGTGTCGGTCATCCATTCAAAGCCACCGCCGGCCTTCATCATCCTCTTCGTCACTACAACGAAGGCCAGCAGGTCATGATGCATGGCTTTATGAACGTCTTTTTCGCCGTAACACTCTCTCGTGTGCACAATCTGGAGCCCGAACAGATTCAGCCTATTCTTGACGAGGAATCTCCGAACAAATTTGTATTTACAGATGCCGGAATTGAGTGGGGAAAGCTGAAAGCGTCGACAACGGATTTTATCCGGGACCGCCGATCCATGGCACTCTCAATCGGAAGCTGCAGTTTTTCGGAACCCAGAGAAGACCTCATGGATCTGGGGTGGCTGTCGTCATCTGGTCCAACCACGTAGCCGGGCTTCAAAAAATGTCGGATATCAACATGCCAAATCACCTTCAATCATTCATCGACATTCCTGCTGGCAGCGATTTCCCGCTGGAGAATCTCCCTTACGGAGTGTTTGTACCGAGTGGAAGCAAACGGGGGCGCCCCGGAACGATTGTTGGCGATACTATCATCGACCTCTGTGTGCTGGAAGCCGAAGGTGTGCTCACCACCAATGTCTTCGGCGGAGACTCGCTGAACCCCTTCATGGCCGCCGGGCGCGAGACGTGGACGTCAGTACGAAAAGCTCTTCAAGATCTGTTGAGCGCTGAGAATCCTACGCTGCGCGACAACGAGAGTGTTCGTTCAAATGCCATGCATGCGGCAGCGTCCGTCCGAATGAAGCTTCCTGCGCGAATTGGAGACTATACCGATTTCTATTCTTCGCGAGAGCACGCGACCAACGTCGGGTCCATGTTCCGCGACCCTGATAACGCGCTGATGCCCAACTGGCTGCATCTTCCGGTCGGCTATCACGGACGAGCCAGCTCGATAGTTGTCTCCGGAACCGACGTCAGAAGGCCCAACGGTCAGACGAAGCCAGCGGATGGACCTCCGGTGTACGGACCCTCGAGACTCCTCGACTTTGAGCTGGAGATGGGTTTCTTCACCGGCCCGAAAACGAAACTTGGACAGAGCATATCGATCAATAATGCGGCTGACCACATTTTCGGACTTGTGCTCGTAAACGACTGGAGTGCACGCGACATACAAAAATGGGAATACGTACCCCTCGGACCGTTCCTGGGAAAAAACTTCGCGACATCCATTTCGCCATGGATCGTAACGCTGGATGCCCTTGAACCATTCAGATGTGCAGGTCCGGCGCAAAAGCCGCAACCCCTTCCCTACCTCCAGTCAAACGCAGACTGGGCGTACGACATTGGACTTGAGGTGGGTATCAAATCTGCGGAAGCAAAAGATGATCACATCGTCTGCCGGTCCAATTTTAAATACATGTACTGGAATATCTGCCAGCAACTCGCGCATCATACCGTCGGCGGATGCAATACGAAGCCAGGTGATCTGATGGCATCCGGCACGATTTCCGGGCCGGAGAAAGGCAGCTTCGGTTCGATGTTGGAAATCTCGTGGCGGGGCGAAAACCCGGTGCAGATGCCCGATGGGTCCCAGCGCAAGTTCATCAATGACGGGGATACGGTTATAATGCGGGGTGCTGCCGAAAAAGACGGCCTGCGTATTGGGTTTGGCGAAGTAAAAGGGTCCATTCTACCCACAAGGTAGTCCTGCACCCGGTTACCGATGCCTCATTTGCGGCCCTTGAGCCAGGCGTCCTCCCCCATCTGCCATATTTACAGAAGGTCAGACGAGTTGACGGACATCGGCGGCCAGGCTGACGAAATGTCGCCGACAATCTTTCCGGCCCATGTGTTGGCCCTGTAATATTGACATCAAGACTCTGACGATTGGTCACAAACAGCCTTCTGGCACACCTGTTGCCTGTTTTGGTGCAGAATGTATATCCAAACGATCTTCGCCCGATGGCGGATCGGCTGAATAATTAACTGCACAAACCTTCATCAGAGGTGCTTACAATGACCAAGCTTGTTCGCTTTTCCCCAGGCCATAACCTTTCAGGAATGCAGCGGGACTTCGACACGATTTTCTCCAACCTCTTTCCCACGTTCGGGACAGACAATGATCAGAGTGAACCAGTCGCCTGGAATCCTCGAATCGACGTTGTCGAGACCAAAGATGCCTTCGAACTTGCCATAGATGTGCCAGGCGTCGACAAGGACGCCATAAACATCAATCTGCACGAGGGAGTGCTTTCCGTTTCCGGAGAACGCGAAGCCCGGACTGTAGGCGATGATGACAACGTTGTTCGCATGGAAAGGCGCAGCGGCTCTTTCTACCGTTCCTTCACGGTCCCGTCAAAAATCGATGACAAGAAAATTGAAGCCCATCACGAAAACGGTGTTCTGATCGTGCGAATTCCGAAGCTTGAAGAGTCAAAGCCTCGCAAGATCAACATCAAGTGAGTGGGTCAACACAAACTCAAGCCCTCGAGACAGATAACCAGGCTGCCTGACGGACCGGCCGGTTGTTGAAAAGGAAGACGCAATTTCGAGGCACGGGGGCGGGCGCAGCGGGCGCCCGCCCCCTTTTTCATGCATCCAGATTTCTGACGGGCATGCGAAGCATCATGGTCATGCCTTCCCCTGCTGTGCTCGATGCAGTGAGGGTTCCACCGTGTGCTTCGGCTATAGCTCTCGATATGGCCAGCCCGAGTCCGGTTCCTTTTGGACGGGAGCTGTCCTTAGATCTCGTCCTCGAATCCACACCCCGGTAATAGCGGTCGAACAAACGCGCAAGATCCTCTTCGCTCACTCCTTCTCCGTTGTCTTCTATGCTCACCACAAGGCTTCCGTCTTCCATGGAAGCTCTGACGTCGATGTACCCGCCCGATGCGGTATGCCGGATGCTGTTTGAAATCAGATTGTTCATCAGTCTCAACAGTCGGGTTCCATCTGCTTCGAATACCGGAACTTCAGGAGATACTTTCGAACGAAGACTGAGCCCGGCCTCGCGGGCGGCAACACTCTGGCCCGAGATCGCGTCGAATATCAACTCGGCGGGTAGTACCGGTTCCTTTTTCAGTCGAGGACGCTCACTCTCCAGGACACCCAGCTCGAACAAATCGCCGACAAGCTGCCCCAGATACACAGTTTGTCGCTCGGCCGACACCAGAGAATTCTGAGCATCCACTTCCCGCCCTTCCCCTCTGAAGCGAAGCGACTCTTCTATGTGCGCGCGGATGGCAGAGAGCGGAGTCCTCAAATCGTGACCCACATTGGTGATCAATTCTCGCCGGACCCTGTCCGATTCGCGAAGAACCCATATGCTCTGCTCTACCTGTTCGGTCATATCGTTTATCGCGCCCGCCAGGGAGGCAAATTCGTCATGACCGACAACCTCGAGTCGTTCGTCATACGCTCCCTGACCAATGCGTTGCACCCGGCCCGCCATCTGACGCAGTGGACGGACCAGCCACCAGGTAAAAAATGCGCCCAGGAGCAGCGCGACGAGAATGGACAAACCGGCGATTATCCTGATTGAACGTCGGAAAGCCGCTTTCGAATCTGAAAGCTCCAGGGCCATGGAATTCCGAATCGGTTGAACCAGCACAACGCCCACCGGAAATCCGGTCTCATCGAAGAGCGGAGCGGCCGCGAATCCACCGGGAGCGAAATCATCTGTGTAATCGACGTAAACATCGTCGAGAACGTTATCGCTGCTAAGAAACGCGGGAACTACTGCAACCGAATCGACAACTCCCAGGAGCCCCCCAAACGCGTCAGTTGCCGGCAAGAAGGGTACCGAAGACCTGCCAGACAAATCCAGAAGCACAATGGGGTCAGGAAATCGATAGGTGAGGTCCAGCTGGAGTTCATCGGAAAAGCCGTTCAACTCGATTCCAAAATCGGTGGCTCTTCTCTCGATTTCTTCCCCTACCGCATCCAGGCGCGCGGCTATCGCGACGGTAGCGAGCGATCGTTGCGCGTCGCTGGCATACCATATGGCAAAACCCGCAGCAAGGACTGCCGTCGCAATCTGCACGGCAATCATGACAGCAGCCACTCTCCAAAAAACCGTTCCGCGCATTTTTGTCGTCACGGCATCAGAAATTTGTATCCAACTCCCCAGACAGTTTTGATCAGAGAAGGATTTGTTGGGTCTTCCTCTATTTTTGACCTCAGACGTTGAACGTGAGAATCAACGGTTCGATCATAACCTTCATACTGAATGTCCCACACCTTGTCGAGCAATTGCATCCTTGAAAAGGGCCGTTCCGGTTGCTTTGCCAAAAAGAAAAGCAGGTCGAATTCAAGAACCGTCAACACGATCTCCTCTTCTCCCTTGAAGACCTGCCTGCGCAAGGGGTCGATCTTCATGTCACCAACGAGTAGCGGCTGGTCAGCTTCCTGCTCCGTGTGCGCACTTTCTTCTGTCAATCGGAGTCTGCGAAGGGCACTTCGAACCCGCGCAACCAGTTCGCTCAAACTGAACGGTTTTGTGACGTAATCGTCGGCTCCAACTTCGAGTCCAACAACCCGATCCATCTCCTCCGATCGAGCAGTGAGCATCAGGATGTACAGGAGGGGATGTTTGGCACGAAGGCGGCGACACACCTCAAGCCCATCTATCTCAGGAAGCATCACGTCAAGAAGAACGAGATCCGGGACCTTTTCAGAAACCTGATCCAACGCCTGTTGCCCGGTTTCGGCCTCTCGGACGGCATATCCTGACTCGGATAGCCGGGTGGAGACGAGTTGCAGCAACTCGACATCATCTTCCACTATCAATATGTCCGGTTGAACAGTCATGATTCTCGTGTTTGTATGGCCGAATATAATCTGATTTATTGATGATGGGCAGTGAAAATCAAGATTCCATACTTTCGTGACAACTCCAGATCGAGGTCAGGGTATACTCTTGTGGCGCGAATCCGTCAGCGCAGTCACACTAACCAAACCAGAACGACCCGCCGAAAACCGATACTGAGTCAATGTTCAAAATTCGATACATGGCCGCGAGCCTGTTGTTGTTGACCGCCTTTTCGGGAACGGTTGTGGCGCAGAACCGGGACCATCAAGACCTGTTCAGGACTTGGATGGAAGGTCAGCGAAGCTCCTTTGCGGGATTAGCTTCGTTCAGAATGCACGCTGATGTCCGGCACGTGGTATCAACGCGATCAGGAGAGCGAGTTGCCGAGATGGGGTTTGACTTTTCACGTGGAGATGATGAATCCCGGCCTGGACGTGAAATGACGTTTTTCACGCTGGACGGTGACACATTGGATGTCAGTGAACGACGCCGAGTCGAGCGGAGTCTGTCTTTCTTGATGACACCTGAAATCGGCCCTCTTCTGACAGGTTTTCACCTGCCTGTTCAGTTGTTGTCGCGCGTTCGGCCGGTAGCTGAACCGATGGAGGTGGAAATTGACGGTATTCGACTCGTCCGCTACGAATTAAGAATTGCCCCGCCAAACCGAGATCAATCGGGAGGTGGACGACCCGGTGGTGGACGGCCAGGCGGAGGCCAACCGGGTGTCAGACCTCCTCAGGGTCCTCCCATTGGAGGAGGACGACGCCCCCCATTTGGTGCTCCCCCCCCGAGAGGACAAAGGCCGGGCGAGAATGGTTTTGAGGCGCCGGAGCAGAGGGTGACAATCTGGATCGATGCCGAATCGGCAACCCTCGTGAGGTCGCAGCTTCAGATCAGAATGCCGGGCGACAGAGCGCTGGTGTCGGAGTCGGTATATGCACGGATGGGGGGAATCGACCTTCCGATCTCTCGAGTAGTTTCTGGATCGTTTCCCATGCAACGCAGGCTCAGAACAGTAACCGTTGCTCTCCATCATGAGACGACCTTTTCAGGATTTGAAATCGCCACGAAATAGTGCCTGTGGGCTCTGGGTATCGATTTTGGATGTGACTGCGGCGGAACCAATGTGCGATTGAGGCACATAAAGGAGGCCATGATCGAAGATCTCTCATATCCTGAATTTTGTGATCTGCTTTCGGAGAGGCTGGCAGGCAATCTGCCCGGGCAGTCCGCCCAATTCCAGATGGCACCTCTGTCGCGTCGCCAACCGGGTCGATCTTCTGTTGAAGCAAAATCCTGTCGGGAAGCGGCCGTTCTGGCGCTGTTTTACCCATGCTCGAAGGGCCGCCCCAAGATGCTGCTGACGGAACGACCTCATGCCATGAACCAGCATGCCGGTCAGGTTGCCTTTCCAGGAGGACGTCGCGAAGAAGGTGAAAGCCTCGAAGAAACAGCCCTTCGGGAAACGGAGGAGGAAGTGTTGATCGAAAGGACCGCGGTAGATTTATGTGGTACTCTTACGCCCCTTTATATCCCGCCTTCAAATTTTTGTGTGTACCCGTATGTCGGATTTATCGATTTCAGACCTGACATGACTGTAGAGACAGAAGAAGTTGCCCATATGTTCGGCGTACGAGGAGCGGACCTGATAAACGCCGATATGCGTGCTGTCGAATTGCGAACCATATCTGGTGTCGAAAGAGAAGTCCCTCACTTCACATTCAACGGAAAGTTTGTCTGGGGCGCCACCGCCATGATGATTGCCGAATTGGCCGCTGTAATCGATCCCGAACTGATGAATCTGCAGTCACCGACGAGCGAACAGCAGAGCTGACACGAGGAGGCCCGATCCTTTCTTCAGGGAGCGTTGAATCAGTCGACACCTAACTGCGCCATGGCATCGCGCACCATGGCTTCGGCACGCTCTTCAGTTTCAGCTTCGGAGTACACTCTGAGCACCGGCTCAGTGCCTGATGGTCGTATGAGCAGCCATCCATTCGAAGTCTGATGCTTGAAACCGTCAAGTGACTCGAGCCGATCCACCTGCGTCCCGGCAATCTGCTTCAATCCTCCTTTCTCTCTGAGAAGAATCAGAATCGCGTCTTTGCGCTCCTCATGCGTGTGAACATCGATTCGGTAGAACGCGTGTCCACCGTACGTTTCAAACAGATCTGCCACCAGTGATGACAGCGTACGTCCACGTTTGGCCATCATTTCCAGAATCAGCAGCCCGATATAGATGCCGTCCCGCTCAGGAATATGTCCCTTGACGGCCATTCCTCCCGATTCTTCTCCGCCAACGAGCACGTCTCCTTCAAGAATTTCCCCGCCTATATATTTGAATCCGATCGCCGTCGTAATGACTTTCAGACCCAGTTTTTCGCCCATCTTGTCCAGCATGTCGGTGGTTGAAAAGGTCTTGACTATGCTGCCGGTGAGCCCCTTGTCATTGTGCAGGTAGTCGACCAGAAGAGCCAGCAACCTGTGGGAATCGACGAAATCGCCATGCTCATCCGTCATTCCTATCCGGTCGGCATCTCCATCATTCGCAATCGCCGCATCACACCCTTCGGATGTAATCATGTCACGAAGTTCGTTCAGGTTTCGCTCGATGGGTTCGGGAGGTGTCCCTTCAAATCCAGGGTCAATCCTGTTTCGATGCTCAATGACCAGTTTCTGCCCGAGAATCTCTGTCAGAATTCCCTGCCCGGCTCCAAACATGGCATCGTGGACAACTTTGATACCGGCGTCCTGAATGGATTCCACGTCAATCAGAGAACGGACATGATCCACATACATCTTCCGGAGGGGCTTCTCTTCGATCATTCCCATCTGCACCAGATCATCGAAGTCGCGGAATGAAATATCCTGCAGGGGTTCAATGCGTGATTCCACATCTGCGATCATGTCAGGAAGAGCGGGACCACCGAAATGGCCTTTGATCTTGAATCCGTTGTACTCGGGAGGATTATGTGACGCAGTGATCACGATACCAGCCTGATGTCCGAACTCTTTTGCCGCCCAGGATACGGCGGGGGTGGGGGCATGGATATCAGAGATCGCGACTTTCACGCCCATTGATGCAAATACACAGGCAGCTCTTTTCGTGAAATCCCGGCCCCGGAATCGTGTATCGTAACCGATAACCACGCTTGAGTCCTTGCCGTACGTGTCCAGCACCCATTCGGCGGTTGCACGCGTGACTCTCTCCAGATTGTCCATGGTGAATCCATCGCCGATAACGGCACGCCATCCGTCGGTGCCAAAACGAATGATTGATCGAGTGTGAGTCATCTAATCTTTTCTGTTGATGTGTTACGAATCAATTATCGTGAAGCGAGCGGGGCGTTGATCGGCTTTCAATCAACTCCGTGGCGCTTCGAAGCGCGCCATCTGTTACTTCTGATCCACTGATGAGCGCCGCTATCTCTTCGCGGCGTGCTATTTCCGAAAGCCTCGTCATGGCAATGCTCGTCTGGCCACTTTCCACTCGTTTGGCTACCCTGAAATGAGAGTTCCCCGCGGAGGCAACCTGCGGCAGGTGCGTAATGGCAATAATCTGATGATAGCTGCCGAGTGAAACCATACAATCTCCGACTCTCTGGGCGATTTGGCCGGAAATTCCTGTGTCAATCTCATCGAAAATCAGGATGGGTAACCGGTCACTTTTGGCGAGGATGGATTTAAGTGCGAGCATGATGCGGGACACTTCACCGCCAGAAGCTACTTTGGCCAGAGGCAGAGGCTCCACTCCGGGATTCGTAGAGATGAAAAATGTACCCGAGTCGATGCCGTCAGCTCCGCATTGATAGCTCACATCTCCATTGCGTACCCATCCTTTAGCATTCTCGATTCTCGAAAGCCGAACTTCAAATCTGCTGGACGGCATTCCCAGCGAGTCCAGCTCGGATACGATAGCCGTTTCGATTGCCGCCGCAATAGAATGGCGTTTATGCGACAGGCGAAGCGCCACCTCTGAAAGTCGGGTTGATTCCTGATCGAATTCCTGATTGAGACGCTCGAGCGTGCCCTCGAAATCATCCGCCAGGTCGAATCGTTCGTCGATCTCCTGACGATGAGCCAATACTGAGGCGATCGTTCCTCCATATTTTCTCTTCAACCGGTCAAAATCGATGAGCCGGGTTCTGATTTCTTCGAGGCGATCAGGATTGAATTCAATACGGGAATTGTAGTCCTGAAGCCAGGACGCGGCCTCAGAGACTGATATCTGCGCGGATGATATTTCAGAGGCGACTGACTCGAAAGACTCGTCGATTCGGGCCATGTCTTGCAAATCATTCCTGGCTCTGACGAGCAGGTCAGATATGGCAGTCTCGGAATTAAATAGCAATTCGAACAGTTCGGAGGTCGCCTGGAAGAGCTTTTCGGCGTTTTCCAGAATCCGCCGTTCAGCTTCCAGATCTTCTTCCTCTCCAGTCTGTGGAGCGATGAGGTCAATTTCTTCAATCTGAAACGCAAGCAATTCGCGTTCTTGCTTGATGTCTCTTTCTCGCGAGAGAATCTCATCGCGTCGTCTCGATACGTCGGAGACCGATTCATACCGCTCTCTGCATGTGCGGACCAGCGCATCCAATCCTCCGAATCCATCAACCAGAGATATATGAGTTTCCGCTCGGAGCAGCGATTGATGGTCGTGCTGACCGTGTAGATCGACCAACTGTGAGGCCACCCGTTTCAACAGGGCTACCGTTGCCGGCGTGTCATTGATGAATGCCCTGCTGTGAGAGTCACTGACCTCGCGCCGAAGAATCAGGCTTGGATTGGAGTCAATTTGATTGTCTTCGAGCAAGTGGGCGAGCTCATCATCAACACCCACGTCAAATTCTCCTTCAACAACGGCTTTTCGGCTCCCTGCCTTCACGGTCTCGGTTGAAGCCCTGTCCCCAAGAATGAGTTTGAGCGCTCCGACAACAATGGATTTCCCCGCGCCCGTTTCTCCCGTGACAATGTTGAGGCCAGAGGTAAACTCAACTTCCAGCTCGTCTATCAGAGCGAAATCACGGATGTAAAGACGTTGAAGCACTCGGTCAGGATTTTTGCCGGATCAGTTACGACCGTGACATTGTTTGTATTTCTTTCCACTACCGCAAGGACATGGGTCATTTCGACCCACTTTGTCGTCGGCCGTAACCGGAGCAGCTTTCGCAGTTGGGTCCTTGCCGACAGCCTCGTTTTTACCGCCGGCTGAAACGCCGAATGAAGATGGTGCGCTGGCGTGTGTCGAACGTGCCTTGCTCGGATCAAGTCGCCTCGGCGTACTTCGTCTCGCCGGTGGAGCGTCGCTCTGACGGTCCACAAGCGGGCCGCTCCTGAATACAAACGACACCACTTCTTCGTTGATATTTTCGATCATCGCGGCAAACAACTTGAACGCTTCCATCTTGTATTCCACAAGCGGGTCGCGCTGCCCGTAAGCTCGAAGTCCAATACCTTCTTTGACTTCGTCCAGGTTTCGAAGATGTTCGGTCCAGAGATTGTCGATGAATGAAAGCGACGTAACTCGTTCCAGCGCATCGTTTGCTTCTTGTCCTTCGGACTCGACGGCATCTTCGATACGAACGACGGCCCGCATGATGCGGCGACCATCGGTGAAGTCAATGAATACCTTCTCAGGTTTCTTCTCTGCATCGCCTTCCTGAATCTGTTGCATGCTTTTCAGGAACGGACGCGCAAGCGCTTCGCGCTTGCGCTCATACATCTGCATTGCAGCGTCGAAGACCTTGTCGGTCACTCCGTCATCACCCAGACGATGGAAGGTCTCGTGATCCATATTTAAATCGAGAGCCAGGAGGCGGAGCAGGTCTTCCCTCAGCTCGTCAATGTTTCCATCCCCGTGATGCTCAATGACCAGACGTTCTACAATCTGGAATACCTGATCTTCAATGTCCCCGGCCAGGCGCTCTCCCTTGAGGGCGTGGCTTCGACGATCATAGATCACGGCCCTTTGAGCATTGAGCACATCATCGTACTCGAGCTGGCGCTTTCTGATGGCGTAGTTGTTCTGCTCGACCTTGGTCTGTGCGCGCTCGATACTCTTGTTTACCCAAGGATGAGTAATGACCGAGCCTTCCTCAAGGTTGAGTCTGTCCATCACCTTCGCGACCCGATCTGACTGAAAAAGTCTCATCAGGTTGTCGTCCAGAGAAACATAAAACTGACTTTCCCCGGGATCGCCCTGTCGCCCACTTCGGCCACGAAGCTGAAGGTCAATACGTCGACTTTCGTGACGTTCCGTACCAATAATAGCCAGACCACCCGCTTCAACAACTCCCGCGCCCAGTTTGATATCGGTACCACGACCAGCCATGTTGGTCGCGATGGTGACCGCGCCCGTTTGACCCGCTTCGGCGACAATCAACGCTTCCGATTTTTGTGCATCACGCTTGGCGTTGAGCACATTGTGCTTGATTCCAGCTCTCTGGAGCATCCGTGAATACGTTTCAGACGCATCTACACTTGTGGTACCTACGAGTACAGGCTGACCTTTCTCGTTATACTCCCTGATTTTGTCGATGACGGCACTGATCTTCTCGCGCCTTGTGCGGAACACGAGATCGTCCAGATCCTGTCTCGCAATAGGTCTGTTCGTAGGCACGACAACGACTTCCATTTCGTAGATCTTGAAGAACTCTTCAGCTTCCGTCTCGGCCGTACCGGTCATACCAGCCAGTTTGTGGTACATGCGGAAGTAATTCTGGAGCGTGATCGTTGCATACGTCTGCGTTGCAGCCTGAATCTTAACACCTTCCTTCGCTTCAATCGCCTGGTGCAATCCGTCAGAATAGCGACGACCGGCAAGCACACGTCCGGTGTGCTCATCAACGATCATAATTTTGTCTTCCTGAACGATGTATTCGGTGTCTTTTTCGAACAGGATATATGCTTTCAGAAGCTGCTCGATGGCATGCAATCTCGCAGCGGATGCCGAATATTCGGTATAGATTCCGCGCTTCTTCTCAGCCGTTTCGTTTACGAGAACGCGCTGATCGTTCTCGAGCTTGTTGGCACGTTTTTCATCGGTAAGGGTCGCATCTGCATTCAGGCTTTCCTCGATCTCTGCCTGTTTGACCTCTTCTTCCTTCTCCAGATTAACCAGCTGTTCGCCCAGGTCAGGCATGATGAAAAGACTTTCGTCTTTGCCTGCCGACCGACCGATATACTGCCTTCCCTGCTCACTCATTTCGATGGAACGCTGCTTCTCGTCGTAGGCAAAATGTAGATCGGCATCTACCAGAGGCATGTTCTTGGCATTATCCTGAAGGTAGAGATACTCCGTCTTCTGCCTCAGCTGTTCAACACCCTGTTCCTGGAGCAGTTTTCGGAGTTTCTTATTCCGGGGATATCCGCGATGGGCCCGGAGCAGCGATAGTCCAGCTTCGGTTTCCAGTTCGCTTACCTTGCGGTTTTCTCCCGCTTCCAGTGCGACATCGCGCTCCTTCAGTAATTTTTCTGCGTCAGCAACGAAGCTGGCAACCAGTTTTTGCTGTGAGTAGACCAGTTTCTCTACCGATCCTTTGAACTCTTCAAATTGACTTTCATCTGACTGGGGTACGGGCCCCGAAATAATCAGCGGGGTCCGGGCTTCATCGATCAGTACCGAGTCAACCTCATCCACGATGGAAAAGTGATGTCCTCGCTGCTGCAGATGTTCTGGGTCGTTCACAAAAGAATTGTCACGTAGATAGTCGAATCCAAACTCATTGTTGGTTCCATACGTGATATCGGCCAGATATGCCTCTTTCCGACCACCCGTGTGAGGGTCATGTTTGTCAATGACATCGACTCGGAGGCCCAGGAAATCATAAACTGGGCCCATCCATTCAGAGTCACGCTGCGCCAGATAAGGGTTCACCGTAATCAGGTGGACGCCTTTACCAGCAAGGGCATTCAAATATACCGGAGCGATGGCGACGAGGGTCTTGCCCTCTCCCGTTTTCATCTCCGAAATATTACCCCGGTGAATTGCGACGCCACCAAGCATCTGGACGTCGTAAGGCACCATATCCCACTTGACAGTCTGACCACCCGCTTCCCACTCGCGACCCACCATTCGGCGACACGCATCTTTGGCTACGGCAAAAGCTTCCGGAAGAATTTCTTCGAGAACATCTTCAAGCGTCACGTACCACTCTTTCTCGAGATCATCCAGTTCGTCATACAGGTCCTGGCGCTCGGATGCACTCATGCTGTGCTCCTCACCATCCTCTGCCGCCATCATCCGCTCTTTGAGCTGCCTCTGGATGTCTTTGCGATCATTTTCGATGTCCTGGAGGGCTTCCTGGATCAGGCCTTTGAACTCGGCCGTCTTAGCCTGAAGCTGCTCGTCCGTCAATGACCGGAGCTTCTCATATTCGACATTGATTTCATCGACGACGGGCCACAGCTTCTTCAGCGAGCGTTCCTGACTGTCACCAAAAACCTTCTTCAGTACGTTGAGCATATTGGATCTACACGTTGGATCGCAGTTTTATGCGATGCATCACGGGTTTATTCTGGATTCAATTCTGATCTATTCTGATCTGATCTAATCTGAATTCTGACACTTCTGACACTTCTGACACTTCTATTCTCGTCATCCTGACAGACGAAGGAAAAGAATCCCTGTCGACTGGCAGAAATGTCCGGAATTCCTGTCACAACGACAGAAATCGAAGCTATCCTTGATAAATCAAAAAGCGGGCCGGAAACCTTAAATATACACCGCGCCTCACACGCTTCCTCGGACCACATCGTTCCCGCGATTCGCAGTATTCAAGCTGCGTTCGCAATTTGTCGAGCCTGATGAAGGGCAAGAAGAAAGGGCGCGTTGGGTATGAACCCCGAAAGCCGTGGTATTAAGGTCGTGGGAGAACCCGGAATCGGGAGAACCCGGACCAACGAGTGATGTAGAAGCGCTCGGACCATCATCTTTCTCAGAATCCGATCAACACCAAGTGGCCGCTTCATTCCCGCACAAAACAGCCTTTTTCCTCCTGTTGGGAATTGTGTATGTCGGCACGGCTACCGCCCAGATTGAAAACTCTGGATTTCCCGTCCTTCAGATGGAGTCGTCTGCGCGCGCCGCGGCGTTGTCCGGTTCAACCACGGCGTTGAGCGAAGCTGAAGCAGGCGTCCTGTTTGTCAATCCCGCACTACTCGTTCCCGAAGTTGACGGTCGCCTCGAGTTTTCCTATTTGAATCACGTCTCGGATATCAACGCGGGTTGGATCGCTTACGGAAAGGATCTGGATTCGCTGGGAACGTTCGCCGCGGGAATCCGCTATCTCTCTTTCGGCAGTTTCGATGAACGAAATGAGCTGGGAGAAAAGACGGGGACATTTTCTGCGTCAGACATCGCGTTGTCAATCGGAGCATCGCGACCGTGGAGGGAACGCATTCGGTACGGAGCTGCTTTCGAAATTATGCGCTCCTCCCTTGCATCGGAGGCGGCTTCAGCGATTGGCATCGAAGCCGGGGCGGTTTTCGTTGACGAAGAGCGGCGCCAGTCATTTGGCGTTTCGATCCACCATCTCGGCCTGGTTCTGTCGTCCATAGGTAACCGCTCGGATGAATTGCCTGCGGATCTTCGGATCGGCTTCACCAAAAAATTGGCCCATCTCCCGCTTTTATTTTCTGTTACTGGCTACCGGCTTCACAAACTGGACGGTGGACCGGAAGACGCAGGAGGCCTGTCCCGGCTTCTGTATCATCTGCGTCTCGCGGGTGAATTCCAGTTCAGCCAGGCATTCAATCTCCGCTTTGGATATGATCATCGGCGCCATGACGAACTGCGTGTAAAAAGTCGTCTCGACCTGGCCGGATTCAGTATGGGTTTGGGCATCGTCATATCCAGGATCGGATTTGACTACGCCTACAATTCGTGGTCCTCACTCGGTGGCCTGCACCGCTTTACGATCACAAGCAGTCTCTAGATCGGCGATCGATCTTTGCGTAGCTCATCACGGATTTCGCGAAGTAATGTCACAACTTCTGAGGATTCAGATGGAGCCTGTGCGGCGGCAGGCACAGCTGAATTTTCATTGGCCAGGAAGAGGTCTTTCTGTTTCAGTACACGATCCCTGAATCCTTCCACGTCCACAATTCCGTGCAGTTTGACCAGTGCCCCCTGGCTCGTTGATCCGGCCGTTTCGACAGAGAGCGCATGAATGCCGAAGTATCGCATCACCGGACCCTGGATGAGTCCGAGGTCGGTAATCTTGTCAAGAGGAATTGTCTTCTCCACCCGGACCAAGATTCCTTTCTTCACGATGAGAGATTGAGTGGTCAGCTCACAGGCCATGCGATCCAGATATCGGCCCGTGACATACATGCCCAGAATCCACCAGAAGAGCAGAAGTGGTATGCCCGCCACGGTGATGAATAGTATCAGGCTCCCGCTCAGGAGCCAGTACTTTCGAACGGCAGGATTAAACTCGGCCGATTCCAGAAGAGTTGGCGTATCGATACTCATGTCCAGCTTCAGGTTGGGTTGTCGATTTGTCCCTGTTGACGAAAATAGATCATGGTTGTGTCAAGAGTGCCATGACGCATCCGCTGACGCACGTCTTCGACACTCATTCCGTCACCCAGCCATAATAGAGCGGCGGTATGAGTCAGGCTGTGGGGGGTTATCCCCTTTCTCTTGATCCCGGCCTTTTCGAGATGATGGTTTATACGACTCCGCACACTTCGTGTATTCAATCGTTGGCCATCGGAGCGGTGTCCGTGGGAGACAAAAAGAGGGTCTTCCGGGCGAATGCGCCCACGCGTATCCAGATACAAACGAAGGGCATCCATCACCGGAGGATCGATGGGGACCTGTTGATCTTTGACTGTGTGACCCTTTCCCTGGATGCGCAGATACCAGCCCATCAGAGTCTGTTCCAGGTCCTGGAGATTGGATCGAATAATTTCGATTTCGCTCAGACCGGCAAACAACATGGTGTAAATAATGGCCCGATCCCGCTTCTCGATCTCGTTTGATTTGGCCAGGGAGTCGACGAGCTTTCGAACATCGTCTCCAGTGAGGAAGTCCCGTGAGTGGGTGCTCGGGCGCCGGTTACCCTTGACAGCCCGGGCTGGATTCACTTCCATGAGACCGGTATCAACCATGAACTGGCAAAGGCGCCGCACGGCGGTCAGATAGGTTGAGACGGAAACCTGATGTAGACCCTTCTCTTCCATCAAATAGGTCTTGTAGGCCTCGATATCCGAGGTTCGAAATCTGCAGGAGGCTGCGCCTCTCACGAACCACCGTTCGAACTCGTTCAGGGAGCGGCGATAGGTACCTACCGTCTCTCTGCTTTTGTCCTTCAGATAGTTGCCCAAAAAGTCCTGAATCAGTCCAGACAATCGCTGGACGGAAACATCAATTCCTGGGTCGTTTGAAACGTGCTCTGGGGCGGTCGCCATGGAGGGTGGGGTGTGCTGACGGCAGGTCCGGTTTACAAAAGGTCATTTCCAAGCCAGAAATACAGTTTTTGCAATAACGGGTTTAGCTAAAGGAAGGATATCCACAGCTAAATGTCAATAACGGACATTAAAATGATGCCAATATTCAGCACTTCCCCTGCGTTGCTTTCCTGCACGCGAATCGAGCCGCGGTTTCTACTGAGATGCTGAGAGACTGAGATGCTGAACTCCCCACTCAGAGTACAGTCCTGATCAGACTTCGCCGTGAGGGCCGAAAGACTCAAGTACTTCGGTGTAGCGACGCAGAAACGATGATGCCATGGCCCCATCGATGATGCGGTGATCGTAGGACAGGGATACATACATCATGCTGCGGATCGCAATTGTGTCTCCGATGAGCGGATCCTCCATGACGACCGCTTTCTTCTTGATTGCTCCCGTTGCCAGAATGCCGACCTGAGGCTGATTGATGATGGGCGTTCCCATAATCGAACCGAGTGAACCGACATTTGTGACCGTAAACGTCCCACCGGACAGCTCATCTGGCTGAAGTTGTTTGCTTCGGGCCCTATTTGCGAGATCCGCAGCGGAGTGTGCCATGCCGATCACATTTTTCTGACCCGCATGACGAATGACCGGAGCCACGAGGCCGGTGTCCCCTATCGCCACGGCGATATTTACATGGTAGTCCTTGCGAACGTGGATCTCCTTACCCTGAACAGAGGAGTTCATCACAGGATGATCCTTGAGAGCCTCAACCGCGGCAAACACGAAAAAGGGCGTGTAGGTCAGCTTGATTCCTTCCCGTGCCTGGAACGCCGCCTTGTTCGCTTCCCGAAGTCTAACCAGATTGGTCACATCAACTTCAGCAAACGAGGTAACATGTGCCGAGGTCGACTTGGAACGGACCATGTGTTCGGCAATGATCTGCCGCATTCGATCCATTTGAACAATTTCTGTTCGTCCTGACTCTCCGGCCACCGTGGGTGTAGGCTCGAATGAGGCCTGAGGCCTGGAGGCCGGTGCGGCGCTCGGCATCGCCGGCGAAGCGGCTGCTGCCGCACCTCGGTTCTGCAAATACGCCATCACGTCTGCCTTGGTGACCCGGGATTCTCTTCCGGAACCGGATATGACAGACAATTCTTGAATCGAGAGCCCTTCTTTTTCAGCGATGGATCGCACCAACGGTGAAAAGAACTCTCCCGCGGGACCCGTGCGCGGAATCGGGGCGCCATCACCGCTCGGCACGGGGACGGAAACGGCCGGGGCAGCAGGAGCTGCGACCTGTTGCTGGACTGCTGCGGGAACTGCGGCCGCTACCGGCGCCGAGGCGGTCGAAGCAACGCCACCAGATGAAGCGATGACAGCTATTCGCGTTCCCACATCAACCGTTTCGCCTTCGGGCACCAGGATCTCCTGTACGATGCCTGCTGCAGGCGATGGAACTTCTGTATCCACCTTGTCAGTCGCGATCTCCAGAAGCGTCTCATCCAATTCAATTTCGTCTCCCGGTTGCTTGCTCCAGACAAGGACCGTTCCCTCCATGATGCTTTCGCCCATTTTGGGCATCAGCACGTCAACGCCTTCGCCTGAGGAAGCAGGGGCGGCTTCGGGGGCCGGTGCAGACTCTTCGACCGCAACGGGTACGTCAGCTTCGACAACCGGTAAGGCTGCGGGCGCTGGCTCAGAAACGACGGAATCAGAAACGACGGCATCTGACACTTCAGTTTCGATTACGGCGATAACCGTTCCCACATCAACCGTCGCACCCTCCTCGACCTTGACTTCTGTGAGAACACCGGCCGCCGGTGAAGGCACCTCGGTATCCACTTTGTCCGTTCCAATCTCGAGAAGGGTTTCATCGAGCTCGACCGTATCGCCGGGCTTTTTTACCCATTCGATGACGGTGCCTTCTGTGATGCTCTCGCCCATCTTGGGCATCGAAACTTCAACTTTGGCCATGAGAATGCGATTCGGTTTTTGTTTGCGGATGCGTCCCCGAGGGGAGCCCATCCGGATAGCGGAAGATTAATTCCGTTCGCGAACGAAAGTCTGATACGCTTCGGGGCCGATCTGTTTCAATCAGAACCAGATCGGCCCCAGAACGCACTTTTCTGTATCAGGTCAGGCAATCAGCGGAGCAATGACCAGGGCCACAACCGCGATAAGCTTGATCAGGATATTGAGCGAAGGACCTGAGGTATCCTTGAAAGGATCGCCAACAGTATCGCCGACGACGGCTGCTTTGTGGGCTTCGGATCCTTTGCCATACTCCTTGCCATCGATCGTAATTCCGCCTTCGATCATCTTCTTCGCGTTGTCCCAGGCTCCACCAGCATTGGACTGGAAAATGGCGAAGAGCACTCCCGACACGGTTACGCCGGCAAGCAAACCACCCAACATATTTTTGTCGATGAACCCTATAACAACCGGCACCAGGATGGCGAGAAGTCCGGGAAGAACCATCTCGCGGATGGCTGCATCAGTAGAGATCTCGACACATCGTTTCGAGTCAGGTTTAGCCGTGCCTTCCCTCAGTCCAGGAATCTCAGCGAACTGACGACCAACTTCTTTGATCATATCCGCAGCGGCACGACCGACGGCACCCATCGCCATCGCAGAGAAAACGTACGGCAGCATCGCTCCGAGAAGAAGACCAGCGAGAATCTTGGGATTTGCAACGTCGATGTTCTCGACACCCGCCTGCTGCATGAACGCTGCAAACAAACCGAGAGCTGTGAGCGCTGCAGAACCGATCGCAAATCCTTTGCCGATCGCTGCCGTCGTGTTTCCAACAGCGTCGAGCTTGTCAGTGCGTTCGCGCACTTCGGCGGGAAGTTCAGCCATTTCCGCAATTCCACCGGCGTTGTCTGCAATCGGACCGTAGGCGTCTACTGCCAACTGAATTCCGGTAACTGACAGCATTCCGACGGCAGCGATCGCGATACCATAAAGACCCGCGAAAGTAAACGCTCCAATAATGGCCAGCGCCAGAACGACAGCAGGAATACCTGTAGAAAACATACCGACTCCGAGTCCGGCGATAATATTCGTTGCAGATCCCGTGACAGACTGATTCGCGATTCCCGTAACAGGCTTCTTGTCCGTGGCTGTGTAATACTCTGTGACCAGACCAATGACGGTTCCGGCGGCCAGACCGATTACGACGGCGAAAAAGACGCCCATCGCCGAATACTCCATATCGCCCACTGACCAGCTTTCAGGCAACATGATAGTTATGATGAAATACGACAGAACCGCCATCAGACCTGCGGCGCCAAATTCGCCGATGTTCAAGGCATGCTGCGGATTGCCACCTTCTTTGGTTTTGACAAAGAATGAACCTGCTATCGAGACAACGATTCCGACTCCGGCAAGAACCAGAGGAAGGATGATCGGGCTCAACTCACCTACGGCACTCGAAGCCATCGCCGGAACAGACAGAAAGGCGGTACCCAGAACCATGGTTCCGATAATCGATCCGACATAGCTTTCGAACAGATCAGCGCCCATTCCTGCAACATCACCCACGTTGTCACCAACATTATCGGCGATTGTTGCCGGGTTGCGCGGGTCATCTTCCGGGATGCCTTCGTAGACTTTACCGGCGAGATCAGCACCTACGTCAGCCGCCTTGGTATAGATACCACCACCGACACGGGCAAAAAGAGCAATCGATGACGCACCCAGTGAAAAGCCAGAGATCACTCCAACTATTTTGGTGACGTCCCACACTGTCATGCTGTCGTACGCGACAAACAGGCTTCCGAGTCCGAGGACCCCGAGACCAACCACGCTGAGACCCATGACGAGACCCCCTGAAAACGCGACGTTCAGAGCCGGAGCAAGTCCGGTACGGGCAGCCTGGGTGGTTCGAACATTCGCCTTGGTGGCAACAGTCATTCCTACGAAACCGGCGAGCGCACTACAGAAAGCTCCGACGACAAACGAAACTGCGATCATCCAGGAGGACTCGGGCTGACTTGCGTTGGCAAACGCCAGCAACGCTCCCACCACGAGCACGAAAATGACCAGGACTCTGTATTCCTGACGCAAAAAAGCACGCGCACCTTCGGCGATCGCCTGGGCAAGCTCTTCCATGAGCTCGGTGCCCACGTCCTGTTTGGCGACCCACTTCGCACGGGTGTAGGCGTATAAAAGCGCCAAAATACCCGTTACAGGGACCAGATAAGTCAAAGTTGCAATATCCATGGGGATGGAAATCCTCCGAATTTAGAAGAGCCGTCGGCTCCGAGGTGGAGATGAGAAAATCAATCCGCAAAAATACCGTTCTGGAGGGTATTTAGACACCGATTAACCAATTATTCGAGGGGACTTTTCATTGCGCACCCATTTAAATCGGAAGCGCTTCCGATTCGGCAGCATTCCGCGCTTTAATGGGGCTTGAGATGGATCAATCCTCGGGATGTCCCAACCCACACCGAACCATCCCTCCCGATCGCGATGTCAAAAACGGTGCGTTCGTCGAATACTCCGTCCGCATTGAGCCGGCTCCACCTGCCATCGCCGAAAAACCAGACACTTCCTTCGCCTGAATCCTCTTCCGAAACCGCCCATATCTTCCCTTCTGCGTCCTCGGCCACCGGCCTGAGATCTTCAGCAACAGAATGCCACTCGAACGTAGCACCTCGCATCGCCGCGGCACCCCTTGTCCTGCTTCCGAACCATATCTGACCATTTGCGGCTTCGAGAATGGATCCGAAGTTCACGTCGGGAAAGAGCACTTCAACTGAATCCTCTTTCATCTTCACCAGGCCTCTTCGACACGCGAACCATTTCACGCCACTGCGATCTTCCCACGCAGAATGAACAACCTGATGAGAGAGCCCGTTCGCCTGACTGTAGACGGTCCATTCATCGTGGTCATAATACCCTCCTCCTCCGTTGGCACCGAACCAGACGGTTGAGTCCGTTTTTGCGGCCAGATCAAAGATGATGCGAGGCTGCAGCCAATCGAGGTCCGTGATTGTGGCCCACGCTTCTGACGCATAAACAGAAACTCCCGCCGGGCCAGACACCCAGATCCGGCCTGCAGCGTCTTCAATAATGTCAGTGGCGCCGTTGGAGAGCATTCCGTCTTCGGCTGTAAAGGCTTCCCATTCATCATGGACGAGTCTTCCGACACCTTCGCGCGTGCCAGCCCAGACCGCCCCATGACTGTCGACCATAACAGAGCGTACTTCATCAGCAGGAAGTCCGTCCTCGGCGAGAAGCACTGAAACGCGCCAGTCCTGGGCGAGGATCGGGCGGGTACAAAACAGTACGATCAGAATCAGAATCGGATGTTTACTCACTAAAAGCAGCGTATGGGTGGATAGTATT
>CAZEHJ010000021.1:46345-49511 GCA_964512485.1 uncultured Rhodothermales bacterium
CAGAATCAGAATCGGATGTTTACTCACTAAAAGCAGCGTATGGGTGGATAGTATTCATTCGGGGCAAATCCACGCTGCGAATTAAACGTCAACATGGAAGAGTGTATCAAAGACTTTATTAGATTGCCTGAGTTTCCCTTCCACCCCTGCCCGGTCGGGGGAATGAGCCAACCCCCACTTCTTTCCAATTACTTATGTCCCTCCCACCCAACGATGGAATTGTCCGTGTAGGTCGAGAAACCAAAGGTCGACGCGGCAAGGGAGTGACCATCATAACCGGTCTTCCCGGAAGCACGGATGCCGTGAAACAGATCGCAAAACAGCTCAAGGCCCAGTGTGGAGTCGGCGGCACGGTCAAAGGACGGATCGTTGAGATTCAGGGGGATCAGCGTGATCGCCTCGTGAAAATCCTTTCTGAAAAAGGATACACTGTAAAGAAGAGCGGCGGTTGAGGTTGCGAAGTGCAGCCCATCCTTTCGGTCCACGTTCAGGGCCCGGGGGGGAACTCAGTTGTTGAATCGATTCATCGTCGTCACGATGCCGTCGGTTACGAATGCGAGAGCAGCATCGCGCGCTCGTTCGATAACCGGACCCACCAGGTCGCGCTCCTCATCTGAAAACTGGTCCAGAACGTAGTCTGCTTGCTGGCCGCGACCGAAGTCACTGCCGATTCCAATTCTCATCCGTGGAAACGCGTTCGAATCCAGCCAGTCGATGATATCGTCGAGGCCATTGTGACCACCAGTACCACCCTTCTCCCGGATGCGCAATTTTCCCGGCGGAAGATGGATGTCATCAACGATTACCAGAATATCGGCCGGATCAAGGCGGTTTTTGCGGAGCAGTTCTTCCACCGCCAGGCCACTTCTATTCATGAATGTCTGCGGCATGGCCAGACCGAGCGGTCGACCTCTGAATCGGGTCCATGCAAGAATGGATTGCCCTTTCTGCTTGAAGTCAGCACCCGTCTTTTCAGCGATGGCATCGATGACTTCGAAACCCACGTTGTGCCGGGTCCCTTCATATTTGAGCCCGGGATTGCCGAGACCCACTATGATTCGCTTTGGAGAAGCCATGGGACGCTTGCTGAAAAAAGAGAACATCGTTAAGAAATGAGAACGCGCGTATAAACTAAACAAACCGGGGCCCTGAATGGGCCCCGGCCTGTCCTACTCTCAAATAGAAAGGAAAGGGCGACTTACTCGGAAGCCGCGTCTTTTGCAGGTGCTCCGTCGGCAGCTGCTCCTTCTTCTCCTTCGGCTCCTTCTTCTCCCTCTTCTCCTTCGAGTCCTTCTTCGTCTTCTTCTTCTTCGATCTCGATGATCGCGCGAGGACGACGGATTGAAACGAGTGTTGAGTCAGACGGGGCCTTGATTTCGACGCCTTCGACCTTCAGATCTCTCACGAGAATAGACTCACCGATGGTGAGATCGGTCACGTCCACCGCGATGTAATCAGGCAGATCTTTCGGGAAGCACTCAATGGCGATCTTGTGGACAAATTCCTGCTGAACGCCGCCTTCCCGGGTTCCTAGGGCAATTCCATTGAAGTGGATCGGAATTCTCATCCTGACCAGTTCTCCCGGATGGAGCACATAGAAGTCTGCGTGGATCGGTTTGTCCGAAACCGGGTGAAAATCGACCGTTTTCAGAATGCAATCGAACGTCTTGCCATCAAGAATGACATTGACGCGATGAAACTGGTCGGTGTAGACCAAACTGCGAAGGCTGAGTTCTGGAACCTGAAAAGAGCGTGGCTCTTCGCCGTGTCCGTACAGCACGCAGGGAACTTCGTCTTCCTGGCGAGCCACTCTGGCCGCCGTTTTACCGGCTACCCTTGCTTTGGCTTCGAGCGTGATGACATCCATGACTGTAATACCGTTATCTATTGGTTGCTTTAATCTGATTAGGACACGAACAGGCTCGAGATCGACTCGTCCGTGTATATGCGGCGTATAGCGTCCGCAAAAATTTCTGATACACTGACGACTTGAATCTTGTCCAGGGTCCGTGTAAGGGGTATGGTATCTGTAACGATCAAGTTGGAGATGGCCGAATCTTCAATTCGATCATAAGCCGGACCCGAAAGGATGGCGTGGGTACCCGCGGCGATGATTTCCAGGGCTCCCGCTTCGCGCAGTGCATTCGCAGCATTGGTCAGCGTGCCTGCCGTATCGATCATGTCATCGATGAGCACGACATTTTTACCTTCAACCTCCCCGATGATGTGCATGACCTCAGCCACATTCTGGGTCGGTCGTCGTTTGTCGATGATGGCGAGTCCTGCGTCAAGCTTCTTGGCGTAGGAACGAGCCATTTTCACGCTGCCAACGTCGGGCGCTACGACTACAAGATTGTCCAGATTGTTATTTCGAACCTGTTCGATGAAAACCGCCGATCCATAAAGGTGATCAACCGGCACATCGAAAAAGCCCTGAATCTGAGATGCGTGAAGATCCATCGTGAGTACGCGATCGACTCCTGCCGTGGTAAGCATATTGGCCATCATCTTGGCCGCAATAGACACACGTGGCTGATCCTTACGCTCCTGCCGGGCGTACCCGAAATACGGAATGACGGCTGTGATGCGGCCGGAAGACGCCCGTTTGGCCGCGTCTATCATCAGAAACAATTCGAGCCAGTTATCACCGGTTGGGTGCGTGCTCTGGATCAGAAACACATCACAACCGCGAATGGACTCTTCGTAATGGACATAGATCTCTCCGTCGGAGAAATTCTTGATCTCCACTTTGCCCAGTTCCTGACCATATGCATGCGCGATGGATCGAGCCAATGCGGGATTGGAACGGCCGGCAAACAGTTTGATCGGTTGTGAATGTGTCATAGTCTGTTGCGGTTCTGAAAACCGTCTCTATCATGTCCTGTCGCTTCATTCGAGCGATCCAGTGGTTGCCCGGGGAGGATTCGAACCTCCACCGACGGCTCCAAAGGCCGCTGTCCTGCCATTAGACGACCGGGCACGGTGTTTCGCGATCGGCTCCGTGGAGCGCGATTCGCCTGACACTTCGACGAAACAAGAGCCGAATCAAATCGGGTTCTATCGCAAAAGTGTACAGACCTGAAAAAATAAGAATTCGACTCAGCCTTATCAATGCAAACGGGTCCTGTGATCAATCACCGCACAAAATTCACGTCACGACCATATT
>CAZEHJ010000022.1:0-4011 GCA_964512485.1 uncultured Rhodothermales bacterium
CTTCTGCCCGAATCCTTCTGCCCGAATCCATGTCCCGTACGCGCACGTCATTGTTAATCCTGCTGGCTCTCATACTGCTGGCCCTGGCGGGCCCGCGCGTATCGGTGGATGAATCCTGGGACGAGGTAACGCCAGGCGAAGACCTGTCTGCGTGGATTGCAGATGGGGAGGCCGCCTATTCTGACATTCGTCCGGAAGCTGAAAAGCGTATCGTCTGGGCAGACTCGGCGGGCATCAAATCCGATATAGTGGTAGTCTACATCCATGGCTTTTCAGCCAGTCGCAAGGAGACGGCACCGTTTGCAGATTCGATCGCTGCTGCGCTGCATGCGAACCTGTTTTTGACCAGAGTTGCAGGTCACGGAAGAACGGGTGATGCTTTGGGCGGATCAACAGCACACGAATGGATGCAGAGCACGGTCGAAGCGATTCGCGTAGCGGAAATGCTTGGAAACAAGATCGTACTCATCGCAACTTCGAACGGTGCGGCACTCACGCTCTGGGCGATGATGCAGTCCGAACTGTCTCGAAACGTCTCTGCTCAAATTCTGATAAGTCCGAATATTGCACCCGCCGATCCATCATCAAAACTCCTTCTCTGGCCGTGGGGCAGAACGATTCTGCGCGTAGTCCAGGGAGATACGTATTCCTGGGAGCCTCGCAACGATTTGCAGCGCGATTACGCTACGTATGAATACCCATCCCAGGTTCTCCTCGAATTGATGGGATTCGTGGACCTCGTTCAGGACCTGGAGTTTGAATCTCTCAATTTGCCCACACTCATGATCTATTCGCCCGACGATCAGGTGGTCGATATCACCCGGTCAGTCGACATGTTTGAGCGGTTGGGGAGCGCCTCCAAGGATTCGGTCATCGTACGTCATGCTCTGGATCCTTCCAGCCATGTGTTGGTGGGAGATGCGATGGGGCCAGAAAACACTGAGTGGGTCTCCGAACGGACGTTGGCCTTTATGAGAAACGTCCTCGCTGCAGAAAACAGGTAGAGGATCGGGCCTAAAACTCGTGCGTCAGGCGCAGGAGGGCCAATCTTCCGATTTCGGGGACGAACACGAACTCACGGTGTTTATTGTCGGTCAGGTTCTGGATTGTGAGGTTGACCCGGGTGTTCTTCGAGAAGGGGACCCGGTAATGCATAGACCCATCTACGACAAAGAAACTCTCCACGTCGCCGACATAGACGTCAGATCGGACGGGGAATCCCTCTACATATCTACCCCGCATTGACAGTCCCAGCCTTCCATCCTTGGAATCGTAGAAAAACTGTGCTCCTCCTTTGTGGCGGGGAGCGTTCAGCGAAATGTCATCCACATTCTGGACGTTTCGGAAGAAATTGTCTGAAAGCCAGGAGTACATCAGTCCAACGCGCATCGTACGGCTGACGAACATCATGAGGTTTACGTCCAGGCCGTTCACCGCGACATCGCCAAAATTCTGCCTCATCAGCATGACGGCTGTTGGGTCAAATGCTTCGCGAGGAGTGACTGTCCCGAACGGAATAGCGCTTGCCAGTCCAGCAGCGATAACGAAGGCCAGTTCGCCGGATGGATCTCCATCACCGTTGCCGAAAATCTGGGGGGCGGTATCAAAAACGCCTAGAGCTGCAAGTGCATCGGCATTCGCCGGATCAGCCAGGGCAGCGGAAAGTGTCTCTCTCAATTCAGCATTCAGCGTGACGCTTTCAAGAAACACGTTCGGAGTTCCGACAACAAACGGTCCCATAAAATTCTGCACTTCAGACCGGTACAGGTCGACGCTGGCGATAAGCGCTTTTCCGATCAGTCCTCGATATCCCAGCTCGTATGTTCTGGTGCGGGTGACCTTGAGGGTCGAAAAGTCGCGTGCATCTGAAACATCCAAAAATGCTTGACTGTCCAGGTCAAGAGACTTCAGCGAGTTGCCGACTCCCGAAATCGAAGCGGGTAGAACGGCATCCAGCGCGGCAGAAATTGCGGGGATCTGGGATTCATCGAAGAATCCCTGGTCCAGCATATTCTCGGCGAGTCCCGCTACCGTGGACTGTCGTGCCACTTGCCACATCACGTTGGTGAACTGAGGATCCCCGAGGGCGATGTAGTCCGATGTGGTGAGTCCGCGAGTGTCCAGGGGAGCGAAAGGTGACCGGAACATGGGACGCCCGTTCGAAGAGCGCTCGAACGTGAATCCGTCGATCATTCCTTGTACCCTGAGATCGGTCGTCGGAGCAAATCCGATCAACGATTCCATCTGGCCCAACGTAAACACGTCTGCCCGTCCGAGTACATCGGAAAACAGATCATTCGGTAGCGGGGTCCGGAATGCCTGATTGAATGTGGACCTGAGAGTGTGATTGGGGGCTGGCTTGAATACGACGGCCCCGCGAGGAGAAAACGAGTACAGATCCATCTTGTCGTGGTAGTCCAGGCGTACTGCCCCGACGAATTTCAGTCGCTCACTCACTTCGGTTTCAGACTGCAGGTAAACACCTGCCTCGGAGACGTTGTCCTTGTTCTCGTTGCGTCCGTTTACTGTCCCTTCTCCTTCAGGAAGCGTGTAAAAAGCATCCAATCCGTACGTAAAACGCTGTTTCGGGCCGGCTTCATAGTGATGTTGAACCTGCGCGACGAACAGTCGTGACACATCCCGGAAGATCTCTCCCGTCCTGAGGAAGTAGGATGTCCCCGAATTCAGGAGATTGCCGTATGCCTGCGCAAAGAAACGACCATTCAGATACCGGAGCTGGCCGTAGCTGATTCGGGCATTTTCAACCTGCGCCGCTCCCGTAGGTGTAATCTCGATGTTGTTTCCGCGCGTTACACCGGCGTTGAACAGGAGGGAAGCTCCTGAGTCGAAACGGTAGTCGACGCGTGTATTCAAGGCCAGATTCCTCACACCAAAGTCGCGGCTTCCAATTAGCAGCGTGTCTGCCTGAGCGCCCGCTTCGATGGCCTGTCGCCGCGCAAGGATTTCTTCCGGATCCCGATACTCAAAGTCGTTCCCGGTGTAATACTGAGCCGAGACTTTATATCCGAGCTTTCTGCCCCGCGTGCCCGCGTGTCGGATCGATCCGAGCAGTACATCTTGCTGTCCTCCTGCCAGACTGACCGAGGTGCCTCGCGACTCAAACGGACTTTTCGTGATCATATGAACGACGCCGTTTGCCGCATTCGGGCCGTAAAGGGCGGAGGCCGGACCTGAAACCACTTCAATCTGATCGATATCTCCGTTGGTCATCGGAATGAGCTGCAAAGCGGTCAGTCGGACTGACGGTGCACGAGCAATTCGATTGTCGACAAGCGTGAGAAGGGAAGTCGCCAGATTGTCATTGAAGCCGCGAATCACAATTCGCGAGGAGACGAGGCCCGTCTTGATCAGGTCTACGGCGGCCACCGAGGTCAGATGAGTGGCAGCGGTGAGGGCAGTGCGCGTTTCGAGTTCGCGGGGCTCAAGGACGCTCACCGATGCCGGGGAATCCAGAATCCGTTCGCGTTTGCGCGACGCCGTAATCGTGATGGCGTCGATCAGTTCGTTGCCAGGCTCAAGAGCAAAGTCCAACGATTGGTTGGTCCCTGCAGAGACGATGTAGGAACGAGTCTCGTGGGTCACGTATCCCACGTAGCTGACCTCAATTCGGTAGACTCCCGCCGGCAGCACCAGGGCATATTTCCCCTCCGCATTCGTGGCTGCTCCGGTTTGAGTTTCGCCATGGAAGAGGAGATTGGCTCCAGGTAACGCGTCACCGGATTCGGCATCGGTCACCACACCTTCAATCCGGCCGGTTGCAGTTTGAGCGAAAGCCTCTGTTGCGCAGAAGACAACTAGAAGGATAACAGACAAGATTCGCGAACAACGCTTCATCTGACTCAGGGTGCAGTTCTGAATTCGGATCGGGTAGGAATGCCAGGCTCAACATTGGAAAAATCGAGAACACAGAACCGGTTTTCAAGGAAAAACACCGAAATCGTACCGTCATTTTAATCGTGCTGCAGATCGGGTTCGTAGTTTCGCACTCGA
>CAZEHJ010000022.1:4111-19627 GCA_964512485.1 uncultured Rhodothermales bacterium
CTGAATACGGCGTTTCGAGCCCTCCTTCGACCGATTCGCCAGTATCAATCGCCGATGCCCAATGGGAATTAATCACACCAGGAATCCCATCTTGACGCAAACAGAGAGCACACCAAGCTCACATCCTTTCGAGACGGCGCCTCGGAAGACGCTGTTGAGGCTGTCCATTCCGGTATTGTTCTCGTTGATTGCGGAGCCGCTCACCGGTCTTGTCGACACAGCGTTTATTTCCCGTCTTGGTTCAGTTGAGTTGGCCGCTCTCGGAGTGGGTACGATGGCGCTCTCATCCGTCTTCTGGATATTCAACTTTCTGGGCATTGCCACGCAGACCGACATCGCCCATGCTCACGGACGCGGCGATACGAGTTCAAAAGGAGTGATATGCGGCATCGCCATGGGATTATCGGCCATCATGGGGGTGGCGACCGCGCTGCTGCTCTGGCCAGGCATTTCGCTAGTGACATCTCTTCTCGGCGCAACGGGTGATATTCAGCTGGCGGCCGACAGCTATACCGTGATTCGATTGATCGGGTCGCCGGCAATCCTCATCACGATTGCCGGTTTTGGAGCACTGCGTGGCGTCCAGAACATGAAGATCCCTCTGTGGATCGCGGTCGGTGTCAACGGGCTGAATGTCCTCCTGGACGCTCTTCTGATCTTCGGCGCAGGTCCCATTCCGGCGATGGGTATTGAAGGCGCTGCTCTGGCTACTTCCATTTCCCAGTGGGTGGGTGCGATCGCGACCCTCGTCGTCGTGCGCAAAGTTCTTCAGGCTCACCTCGCCTGGAGTTGGGCGATCGTACGTCGCATGTTCCACATTGGAGGAGACTTGTTTTTGAGGACAGCGGCCTTGACACTATTTCTTGTTGTGGGCACGCGTGAAGCCACGCGCCTGGGGGCGGACGCGGGGGCCGCCCATCAAGCCATTCGACAATTCTGGCTTTTCACGGCGCTTTTCCTTGATGCATTTGCCATCGCCGGACAAAGCCTGGTTGGCTTTTTCTTCGGAGATGACAGACGAGCGCTCGCCCGCAAAGTGGCGAAGACCATTCTGGAATTTTCATTTGTATTCGGGGTTTTTCTGGCTGTGGTAATGCTCATCGGCGAACAAATCATAGCCATATTGCTCGTTCCTGAGGCGGCCCGGGGCGTGTTTTCAACCCCCTGGCTTCTGGCGCTGGTTTTTCAACCTCTGAACGCATTTGCATTCGGAACGGACGGTATCCATTGGGGCACAGGTGACTTCAGGTTCCTTCGAAATGCCACGTTGGTCGCCACCGTTGTCGGGATAGCGATGATATACAGTCTGGGAATCCTGCTGGGTCAGAGTCTGTGGTTGATATGGGCGGTTACAGGTGTCTGGATTACCATAAGGGTAATTTTTGGTGTTTCACGGATCTGGCCGGGATCAGAAAACGCACCACTCGGTAAAGCCTGACTCATCTCCACCCTTGTTATCGTTGCTTGCGTGCACTCCATCCGGAGTTGTTATCAACAAGGACCCTTTTTCTCACTGAAATCGGGTAATTTTGGAGACCTGAACTCATTTCATCACCCAATCACATCCGACCAAGTTTCATGCCGACAGCCCACTACAATCGTGTAAAGGATTTCATGCAGAAGGTGGGGCAGGACACCCCGGAAGGCGCCGTCGTTCCAGACGAGAAAACGCGCATCCTCAGGGCAAAACTGATCCTGGAAGAAGCTCTGGAGACAGTCGAAGCGCTGGGCGTTCGCGTGCAGACACAGGGCGTTGAGATCACGGAAGAAGGACTCGAGTACGATGCGCCCAATGAAGTGAATCTGCAGGAAGTGGCAGATGGATGTGCCGATATCTCGGTCGTCACGATCGGGACCCTGATAGCGTTCGGGATTGACGATGACACGTTGCTTGAGGAAGTGGACGCTTCGAATCTCCGCAAATTCGGGGAAGGCAGCTACAGGAGGGAAGACGGAAAGTGGATGAAGCCTCCTGGATGGACTCCTCCTGACATCATGGGTGCGATTGATCGAGGTTATGGAAGATGAGCCGTTTTCTGCTACTCACCCTGATTCTTGCAGGATGCACTCAGGCAATCGGTGGTTCACGCACGGATTTGGTTCCGGATGACCCGGAAGTCACATCCATTGAATTGCCAACAAGTGGAATCGCTGGTGAACCCCATTTGACCAGAGACAATGATGGCCGAATCCTCGCATCATGGATCGAACGGGAGGAGGGAATGAGCCGGCTGGTGTTTTCCCGGTTAAGTGACAGGAGTTGGACCGAAAGCCGCGAGATATCGAGTGGTGATGATTGGTTCGTCAATTGGGCCGACGTTCCTTCGCTGGCCGTTTCGGACAAAGGGGTCATAATGGCGCACTGGCTCGAACGTCTCGGCGAAAGCAGATATGCGTATGGTGTTCGGTTTTCACTTTCCGATGATGCAGGCATGACCTGGTCTGACGAGCGTTGGCTGCACGACGACCGATCTCCTTCCGAACACGGATTTGTGAGCATATCGCCCGCTGCGGATGGGTTCATGGCCAGTTGGTTGGATGGAAACAGATATGGCCAGGGACTGAATGAAATGTCCGTTCATGCCCGGGCCATTTCGGACTCGGGAGAATTGTCCGACGAAATCAGCCTCGACACGCGAACCTGTGATTGTTGTCCGGTCTCGATGTCTAGAACCGGTGATGACGAATATGCTGTCTTCTACAGAGACCGATCCGAGGTTGAAATGCGAGATATCGCGGTCGCCAGATTCAGCAATGGATCGTGGAGCAAACCACGAGCAGTGCACGAAGATGGCTGGATGATTGAAGCATGTCCGGTCAACGGTCCCGCATCGGATACCTATGAGGGGGTTCTGGGAGTCAGCTGGTTCACACTTTCAGGGGGAGCCCCCACGGTCAATACGGCCTTCTCCCGAGACGGTGGTGAAACGTTTTCAGATCCGGTTCAGATCGACCTGGGCAACCCGGGCGGTCGCGTTGCGCTTCGCATGCGAAGTGCGAACGAGATGGCGGTCGTCTGGATGGAGGGAGCGGCACGAGATGGCAGTGAATCCGAGTCGGGTATGTTTCTTCGGACGGTGTCAGTTTCCGGCGAAGTAGGGGATCCGGTTCGCCTTACGTCATCCTCGACATCGCGAGCTGCCGGATATCCGCGCCTGGAAAGGCACGGGAAGGATATGCTCGCTGCATGGACCGTTCCGGGTGAACCGGCGACGTTGGGGTCCGCTCTGATATCCTGGTAATTCAATACTGCCATGCCGGACCTTTATTCCGCAACTGAATCTGATCTGGAGGACATCCTGAGGTTATTGGCTCTTGCCGATCTTCCGACTTCGGGGGTCCGAGAAATTCGTGATCTGTTTCTGGTCATCAGGGAAGGCGAAAACGTTTTGGCAGCCGGTGCTATCGAGATGCATGGGCCGGACGGCTTGCTGCGAAGCATTGTCGTTGACGCCGCCAGGAGGGGAGAGGGCCTGGGACAACAAATAACATCTGGCCTGATTTCGCGCTTTGAAGGCGGAGATGTATACCTTCTTACAGAAACAGCGGCAGACTTCTTCGAACGATACGGATTTCAGCATGTCGCACGGGAGGAAGCTCCAGAACAGTTGAGGCAATCGGAAGAATTTCGTTGCCTCTGTCCGGAATCCGCAAGCTTCATGCGGCGTTCGGTAGATTCGAAATGAAACGTGTCATTCCATTACCAATCGAGACCTTGTGACCAATGGGGAAAAAGAATCGTAGACAGGAGCGTGCAAGACGCGCACAACAGCCTGATCTGAACAAAAATGCCCTCTGGGCCGCCGTAGTGTTTTCCGGTCTGGGCGCAGCGCTCGCTTTTTATTCGACAACGCTCACATTCAGCATTGAAAGTGCCGGTCTTGTTGAAGCAAGCGGCTGCTCCATCAACGACTGGATAAATTGTGACGTGGCGAATGCCTCCAGCTATGCCAAGATGTTTTCCGTTCCTGTGGCGTGGTTCGGATTCCTTTTCTATGCCATTGCAGGTCTCTCCGCTCTATATGCAGCAACAACGACCAATAAGCGGTCTTCTGCTCCTTTTGTAGCGTTTGCCTTCCTGCTCTCTTTTGGTGCCGTGCTGTTCACTTTCGTGAAGGCCTATCACCTGTATGAGTTGAGTGTGATCTGTATTGTTTGCGTCGGGATGTATGTCGCCAACTTCGGAGCCCTAATTACGCTTGGTATGGCCGTAGGATACGGGCCTGCCCGCTGGGTCAGTTTCTTCAAGGACTATTTGGCCGGTGTGAAAGGAAACGACGAAAATCTCAAGTTCTCTCCCCAGATTTCCAAGGTGGCCATGTTTTCGGCGGTCGTTTTCGGAATTGGATATGCGGGAGCGTACAACCGCGCCATGGATATAGGAGGAGGTATCGACGTCGGTCAGGCCGTCTCAACGCACTTTTTGGGCCTGTTATATGACGTGCAGGTTGACGACGACGCAGCGATATGGGGAAATCCGGACGCCGATTTGACCATCGTCGAGTTTGCCGACTTCCAGTGCCCCGCTTGCGAGCAGTCAGCTTTTCATCTTCGTCCAACACTTTTTGAGTACGAGGATGACGTAAAGGTAGTCTTCATGAACTACCCGCTGGATTCGAACATCAATCCCAATATGCCGTCGCAGCTCCATCCTCAAGCAGGAAACGCCGCGAAGGCGGGTGTATGTGCTCAGGAATTTGGCGACTTCTGGGGTTACCACGACGTTTTGTTCAAAAATCAGGCGCTGCTCGGACCTCAGCTGTATGCACAAACAGCGATCGACCAGGGATGGGACCAACAAGCATTTGCCCAGTGCATGGTTCGCTCGGACGTTCACGATCGGGTTGTTTCAGATCTGGAAAAAGGTCGAATCGCCCAGGTAGCTTCAACGCCAACTCTGTATATCAACGGTCGCAAAGTGGCGGCCTGGAGAAATACGGATGTGATCCGAGGTATTGTCGCCGAAGAATTATCCCGTCAGTAGTGTGAGCAATCATTCTGAGTCCGTTCCGGATCAGTCCGAAAGTGGCGATCCCTCAGCGATCGACGTCCTCGAATCAGACCGTGACCTGCAAAGCAGTGGAGTCCGGCTGAACATCGAGATAAAAGCGCGCTGTTCGGATCATCAATCGATACGAGACATCCTTGAGCTTCGAGGAGCCAGGACGGTGGGAGAAGACCATCAGATCGATACGTATTTCAATGTGGAAGCGGGGCGCCTCAAGTTGCGCGAGGGCAATATTGAGAACAGTCTGATTTTTTATCACCGGCCTGATTCTGCTGGGCCGAAACGCTCAGACGTTCTCCTGTACCGTGTGGCACCGGATCCATCGTTGAAAGAAGTACTTGGCGCATCTCTCGGAATCAAAGTTGTCGTCGACAAACGGCGGGAGATCTTCTTTGATGAAAACGTCAAGATTCATCTCGACCGGGTTCAAGGTCTTGGAGCGTTTCTAGAAATAGAGGCCATCGATGCTGATGGTACCCGAACTGAGGAAGAGCTGAAAAAGCAATGTGACTCATTCATGGATCTGTTTTCTGTGCAAGACGAAGACCTCGTCGAGAAGTCTTACTCAGACCTGTTGATGTCCTAAGCATAAGCAGGACAATGAGTAAGGGCTAATTCGGTTGGGAGTTTATCCACAATCATTGCGGTGGCCCATCGATGCGTGTATACTCAGATCTGTCAGCTCATCCACACTCTCTGAGGTACGCAATGAATAAGCTTTTGACCGAGATGATCGGTACGTTTTTCCTGGTTCTGACGATCGGTTTGACAGTCGGATCTGGAACTGAATTTGCTCCCCTGGCCATTGGCGCCGTTCTTATGGTGATGGTCTACATGGGCGGGCACATCTCGGGCGCTCACTATAATCCTGCCGCGACACTGGGCATCATGATGCGCGGGAAAATAGAAAGTGGCGAAGCCATCAAATACATGATCTTTCAGTTGATCGGTGCGCTTCTTGCTGCCGCCGTCTCTATGTACCTGCTTGGAGGAGCTACGTTTGCTCCAGCAGTTGCTGCCGGTCATTCAGCTGTGCACGCACTAGTTGCGGAGCTGCTGTTCACCTTCGCCCTCGTTCTTGTAATTCTAAACGTTGCCACTTCAGATGCAACGGCAGGCAATTCGTATTACGGGCTCGCCATCGGATTTACGGTGATGGCCGGAGCCTACGCGGTTGGGGGAATTTCGGGTGCTGCGTTCAATCCGGCTGTTGGCCTGGGGGCAATCATAGTTGATACAACGATGGTAGGTGGCTCATTCGGAGATGCCTGGATCTACATTGTCGGTCCGTTCGCTGGCGGAGCACTTGCGGCTGTAGTTTTCAAGATGCAGGACGCATAATCGCGTTGTGATTTGACTCAGTGTGGGCCGGCCGCCCAGGCGATGTTCCATCGCCCAGTCGGCCGGCCCACTTTTTTTTTGCTCCATCACTATGTTGGACCACCAATTTTCCGACCTTTTCAGGACTGAGTGATCTGGGGGGCTTTCTTCATCCAGACGAACGGTGGCTCAAACAACTGATATGATTCCATCCGACGAAACCCATCTCGAAGCCAGGCCTTCTGCGATTCGTGCTGCTTTTGAGGGCCTCCAGACCCTCGATCCTGCAATCGTAAAGGTGTGGCGCATCAAATCGGGCATTTTTGCTGCGATTCTGGTTGTTGCGGCGCTCGTTGTGGACATATTGAACTTCTTCGATGCGGAAAAAAGCCTTCCATTCGGCATCCTGCCAGGGGTCGTACTCGCGTTTACATTGATATTTGTCATCTGGATACCCAGCCTCAGGTACCGCTACTGGGCATACGATCTTCGGGCACAAGAGCTGCTCCTGGTGCGAGGAATTTTCAACCGTGTGCACACGATCATCCCACTTCGCCGGATTCAGCATCTCGATGTTTCGCAGGATCTGTTTGAACGTGAGTACGAAGTTGGCAAGCTCGTCATACACACCGCCGGAACGCGCAGCAGCGACGTGATTCTTCCGGGTTTGTCCCTTGTCAGTGCGGAGGCCCTTCGCGACGAAATGAAGGAGTTTATCACGGATGAAGCCCTCTGACAAAGCGCGGAGACTGCATCCGCTCACCATTGTTCAGCGCATGATTGTGAGCATTCCCGCGCTCATTTTCATCATGTTGCCGATCATAAGAAATCCGGACTCTTCCGCGATTATCAATCTGGTTTTCGGGGCCGTATATGTCGTCCTCGTTGTGCCCTGGATCGTTCTCTACTACGTCAGATTCAGATTCTGGATCACGCCGTCAGAGCTCATCATCCATTCGGGTGTCATCACCCGGCGAAAGCGCAATATTCCGGTCGAGCGCATTCAGAATATCGAAATCGAACAGGCGCCGCTGCAGCGACTTCTTCGAACAGCCAAGGTAGCTGTCTACACAGCCGGCAGCGCGTCAGCCGAAGGTGTTCTCGAATACGTATCCCTGAAGGAAGCGCGCGAGATTCGAGCTGTAGTTCGCGAGATGCAGAAGGACCTCGTATCGGCGGACCATCCTGCCGAATCGGGACTGCCGTCCGCAATCGATTCATCAGCATCGAGTCCTTTCGAGGGTGACGCGTCGCTTCCCACTCGAAGCGACATAGATGCAGACAAGGCTCTCGAACTACTACACATGAGTCCAAAGCGGGTGCTCCTCGCCGGAGCATTCAAGTTTTCACTGCTTTATATCGCCGTCTTTTTCTCTCTGCTGCAATACATAGAACCTGATCCAACCGTGTTCTTCTCCTGGCTCATGAGAGGGCCCCTCGAACCCTGGCGTGAAGCTATTCTTGCCTCTCCCTGGATCGCTGGGATTCTGGGGGTTCTGTTCGCTGCAGGAATGGCCTGGTTTTCGGGCATTCTGATCACCTTCAATCGGTATCACAAATTTCGTATTGAACTGATCGGCGACAAGCTGCACCGTGCGCATGGCCTGATGACGTTGTCCGAGGGTACGATTCCCCTGCGTCGAATCCAGTCGTACATCATTCGCTCGAATCCTGTTATGAAGCGCTTCGGATGGTATCGGCTTGAACTTCAAACGATGGGTATCAACCTCCAGAAATCGGGGTTTCAGGTAGCCGTACCATTTGGTCGAATGGACGAGATCAGAGGCTTGTTGGCAGCCCTGGGCGAGCACGAAGTGCCCTATGACTGGAGCCCCGTGTCGACACTCACGATCCGACGATTTTTCATCCGGTTCGCCGTCGTGTTGTGCACGGTTGTAGCCGTCTTGAAGATCTGGATCCCACCTGCCCTATGGGGACTCAGCCTTCTTCCGTTCATCCTCATACTGGGGATCTTCAGGTATTCCAATATGGGATATGCCTGTAATGCGAACACCTTTGCCGTGAGGCGTGGGATTTTCAGAAAGCATATCTGGCTGATTCCGACCCAGAAACTCCAGACTCTGTCTCGAAGGACCTCTTTCTTCCAACGACGACTGGGACTGAGCACGGTCTATCTGGATACCGCTGGAGCATCACCCATGTTCGCAGCAGACCTCGTCGACCTTCCGGATTCAGAGGCCGTCACAATTCTGACAGAGACCTACGTTCGTTTCAATCCCGAGTAGCAGCTTTCTTGAGTGGTCAAGCGAGTCAGTCTCCTTTCTTCTCTTCGTTCTGGGTTGCCTCAGTCGGACTCTTCTCATGGCGATCCCTGAGAGAGCAGAGACCCAGGTATAGAACGATTGGAATCGTTTTGCGTTTGGCCGGGCCCTGAAGATCGACGGTCGTCCACCCGATGGAAAGTGTCCACGCGGCTGGTCCGATCCAGGATACCCACCAGGGCATTCGTGCCACCAGGAAGGCAAACAGCTTCGTCGCCAACTGTGAGCCGATGATTTTTGCAATCGTCCCGAAGATGATGGTCTTGATCAGTCCCTGAACGATGACATAATTGAAGGCCTCGATCAGCATGGGGAGTGCGAAGACGCCTGCCGAGCGCTTCAGAAACGCCTGAGCTTTTTCACGTTCTACTCCCAGATCCTCGAGCATGGACTGCTGTTCATCCGGACTCAGGTCCGCGAACTGTTTCGTTGCATAGTCGCTCGCCAGCTTCTCAACCATCTCACGATCCGATCCAAGAAGGGCCGACTCTACATCGAGGGCTCGAGCAACGTCACGAACGATTTCCTGGAAAGACACGCCTCCATGGCCCCCCGAGAACGAACGGAAGACATACATGATTTCAGAGCTGCCCAGATACCGCAATTCAGACTCGAACACTTCTTCAACCGCTGCCCTGCTCTCGGGAGTGTCATCTTCCTCAAGAACAGAGACGAGTTCTTCAAATTTTGAGTCGTCGGTCTGATTCAGCGGGCTTTCCATGACGCCTACCAGGAACCGGTAGTCGGCAGGCTCAAGGACGGACAGAAGTTCTTTCATGGTCAATATCGAATCGTAAAACGGTGAGTGCGTCCGGGACATCAAAACCCCATGGACCGTGGTCGCTTTGGATCTGAAGCCCATTTGGGCATCAAGAGCCCCCTTGGTCGTCGAGAGGATGTGTACGGTCGGGGAGAAGGGAGGTTACGGGGAAGATTACAGGATTATTCGGCTCATATTTGCGCGAGAAACGGCCTTGAAACACGTTTTTGAGTGGTTCTCCAGAATAATTGTGATTTCCACTTACGGAGACGCCTTTTTTGGTCTTCCATGCCTAAATTGACGCCATGTAAGCGATTTCACGGAGCCTCAACACAGAGCCTCAAAAAGCAATTTTTCTCGATGTCCAATCAACGGGCCAGCGGTCTCCTGTTGCATATAACTTCGCTTCCAGGTCGTTATGGAATCGGCGACATGGGGCCTGAAGCATACCGTTTTGCCGATTTTTTGGAGGCATCGGGCCAATCTGTCTGGCAGATGCTTCCCCTCGTTCCGACTGGATATGGCTATTCACCCTACGCTGCACCATCGACTTACGCCGGAAACGCGCTCCTGATTTCGCCGGACATTTTGATTGAACAAGGGTTACTTGTACCCGATGACGTGGTAAATACGCCCCAATATCCTTCAGACAAAGTCTTATACCACGATGTAAGCGCTTACAAGTATAGCTTGCTGAAGAAGGCGTGGGAGCGGTTTAAAAAGCGTGATTCAGTCGAGCAAAACGAGGCGTTCGCATCCTACTGTTCCAACCAGGAGAGCTGGCTATCTGACTATGCCCTGTTCAAGGCCATCAAGAATCAGCACGACGAATTAGAGTGGATGACCTGGTCTGCAGGGCTGCGCAATCGGGAGCAGGACGCCCTGGACAGATTCAGCATCGAGCACGCAGATACGATCGACATGATCAAGTTCTGGCAGTATCTCTTCGAAAAACAATGGCGTGCTCTGAGGTCTTATTGCAATGAACGGTCCATCAACATCTGGGGAGATTTGCCCATATACGTAGCGCAGGACAGCGCCGACGTGTGGGCCAACAGGAATCTCTTTACGCTTGATGAAGATGGGTACCCCACGACCATTGCCGGAGTGCCGCCTGATTACTTTTCGGAGACCGGCCAGAGATGGGGGAATCCTCTCTACAGATGGGACACCATGAAAGCTACGGGATACTCGTGGTGGATTTCGCGGATGTCGAGAATTCTGGAGCTTGTCGACATGGTGCGGCTGGACCACTTCCGAGGATTCGAAGCATACTGGGAAGTACCGGCCAGCGAAGAGACGGCAATAAATGGAGTCTGGCGTGAGGGCCCCGGACCCGATCTGTTCGTCGCGCTGGAAAAGGAATTGGGGCAGATTCCGATCATCGCCGAAAACCTCGGAGTCATTACTTCCGGTGTAACAGATCTGATGGAGCAATTTGATTTTCCAGGAATGGCCATCCTTCAATTCGCGTTCGACACCGACGACTCAAACGAATTTCTACCACACAATTATCCGGAAAGCATCGTCGCGTACACCGGCACGCACGACAATGACACGTTTATGGGATGGTGGACCAACACCGCCAGCACGCAGGGCGCCGATGAGATTGCCCGGGCCAAAGCGTATTGCGCATCATACCTGGAGCTCGATCAGAATCACCCCGAAGAACTTCCGTGGCAGGGGCTGAAGTCGCTGATGAAAAGCCGTGCGCGATTCGTGGTGACTCCGGTTCAGGATCTTCTGGGATTGGACGCAAACGCGCGCATGAACACGCCGGGAACGACGTACGACAACTGGAATTGGCGTCTTGAAGACGGTCTTCTCACCGCGGAGCTCGCTGGTCGGCTGGCCTCGCTTTCGGAGTCGACCCGTCGTTGACGGATCGGTTCGTCATTATCAAAGATGTTGGTCGGCTTTGAGCACCAGGACGCTCAATGGCGGCACGACGATCTCTGAATCTGGTGTGTGAGTGGTGGCTTCTGAAAATGGAGGACAACAGGTCCACGCACCTCCCCATGAAGGCAATCTGACGGGTGTGTGTGCCTCTGCCGCATTGAAAACCACCAAAAGCGTGTCGTCCGCAACCTCAATTCCCCCGGCGTCTTCATATTCGATTCGGTCGCCCAGCAGAATTACAGCAGGAGAGAGCAGATATCGGCTTTCCCAATCACCTCTCTGGAGTTCACGCCCTTCGGGATGCCACCAGATGACCTGCGATGTTCGACTATCGGCTGCGCCACCTCGCAAGAATTGATTGCGGGAAAAGGTCGGATGAGCTTTTCGAAAAGCGGTCAGCTCGCGTACGTAGTCAAGAAACGGTTCGTCGTCGGCGGGTCTGGACCAGTTGATCCATGAGATCTCATTGTCCTGACAGTAGGCGTTGTTGTTACCGGCCTGAGTGCGGGAGAGTTCGTCGCCGCCCAGAATCATGGGCACACCCTGAGAGAGCATCAAGGTGGCCATGAGGCTCTTCCTGACCCCGTCTCTCTGATTCAGGATATCGGGGTTGTCAGATTCACCTTCGACTCCCCAGTTGCGGGAATAGTTGGGTTCGTGTCCGTCCCGGTTTTCTTCACCGTTGGCCCTGTTGTGTTTGACCTCGTATGAAACCAGATCGCGCAGGGTAAATCCGTCATGCGCTGTGACGAGGTTGATGGACGCCAATGGATTTCTCTTTTCGAACAGATCGCTACTTCCGCAAAAACGAGTGGCGAAGGCCGTCAGAGCACCCGCGTCCGAGGACCAGAAGCGCCTGACGGTATCGCGGTATTCGGCGTTCCATTCTCTGAATGGTTCCGGAAACGCGCCCAACTGATATCCCCCAGGACCCAGGTCCCACGGCTCAGCGATCAACTTGGTCCGTTGCAGAACGGGATCCTCGCGAAGCATCGCAAAAAACGGAGCCATCATGTCGACACCCTTGCCGCTTCGGGTCAGGACGGGAGCGAGATCGAACCTGAAACCGTCCACACCCATTTCGGTCTTCCAATACTTGAGAGCATCTGTTATCAGTTGCAGTACAACAGGTTGTCTGACATCGAGCGTGTTTCCCGTGCCTGTGAAATCCTGGAGATACTCGGGTTCATCTCCATTTCTTCTGTAATAAGTGGGGTTGTCGATTCCTCGGTAGGATATCGTGGGTCCAAATCGGTTGCCTTCCGCCGTGTGATTGAAAACGACATCGATGATGACCTCGATGCCTGCCGCGTGCAATCCATCGACCATGGCCCGAAACTCGTGCACAGCACGAGCGGGATCCGAAGCATAAGAGGGCTCCGGAGCGAAATAGCTGAGCGTATTGTATCCCCAGTAGTTGGTCAAGTCTGAATCTGCGAGGTGTTTTTCAGAAAACTTGGAATGAACGGGCAGCAGTTGAAGCGAAGTGACGCCCAGAGACTTCAAGTGATCGAGAATCGGGGGTGCGATGACGCCGAGATAGGTTCCGCGATCCGCGGGCTCGACATCCGGGTGGAGCATGGACAGGCCTCTTACATGGGCCTCGTAAATCAGCGTGTTCTCCCAGGGGATCGATTCTTGTAGAGGTCTCACAACTGATTCTGCACCGGCGTCAGCACCGGAAGAGGCGGCGACGCGGGCCAATGGACAGTAAGCTGAGGAATCCTGTGAGTTGAACGTTTGGTCAGATTCTGAAACGCGATATCCTAACAGGCTGTCGTCCCAGTTTCCGGACCGTCCAATCTCGTGAGCGTAAGGGTCCAACAAGACTTTATTCCTGTTAAAACGCATTCCTCGTCGAGGTTCGTATGGACCGTCCACGCGATAGCCATACAGCTGACCCATTTTCACATTCGTCACATGGCAGTGCCAGACCGATCCGGTTTTTCCATGCACCTCGATTTCTCTCGTTGGCGCAGCATCATCCACTGACTCGAACAGGCAGAGCGTAACTGAAGTAGCGTTCGCGCTGAACAGGGCGAAATTGACTCCTTCTTCGACCGCGTGGGCGCCGAGTGGATGAGGTTTTCCGGTGAGAATGCTCACAGACGAGTGCTGATCGAAATGGATTAATCAACTGCAGAAGGGGCGAATATAGCTCGCCTCGAAACGATCACAGAAATACGAAAGGATTCTTTTGCAGATTTGACGACAAAGAAGAGCGCGCATGGGTTAATTTGTCCCCTTCTAAGCCATTCTACAGATCCGTCAAGGCGGGATTCTTATCCGAACTCATTATGCCAAGCGTTTCATCATTTGACCGTCACCTCTGGGGAGAAGCCCGTCTGGAAACGGCGTATCGGGTGTTCGGGGCCCACTCGAACCGTCAGGGTACCTGGTTTCGTGTCTGGGCTCCACGGGCGGATGATGTGAGCGTCATCGGTGATTTCAATGGCTGGAATCGTCAGGCCAACCCCCTGAAGTCGATAGGCGATGGTATGGACCGGTTTTGGGAGGTCTATGTTCGCGGCGCGTACAAGGGGCAACGCTACAAGTTCAGCGTCCGGCGAGGTAGAACGTGGAACGACAAAACGGATCCTTTCGCGTTCGAAATGGAGCCTCCAGTGGAAGGAGGCAGCGCTGTGGAAGGCCTGTCTGGCATCATTTCAGGAGACGATTTCCTCTGGGGTGATTCCAACTGGATGGCCTCCCGGAAGGGCCCTGATTCGCTTCACCAGGCGGTGTCCATCTACGAGGTTCATCTGGGTTCGTGGCGCCGTAGTAAAGATGGTCGAGTTCTCGGGTATCGGGAAATCGCGGATCAGTTGGCAGACTATGTCGCGGAAATGGGATTCACTCACGTCGAGCTCATGCCCGTGCAGGAGCATCCGTTTTATGGATCGTGGGGATATCAGGTCGTCGGCCCGTACGCGCCGACCTGTCGATACGGATCACCATCGGATCTCAAATTCCTGGTAAATCACCTGCATAAAAATGGTATCGGCGTAATCCTGGACTGGGTGCCGGCGCACTTTGCCTCCGATCCGCAGGGACTTAGAGAATTCGACGGCGAACCTCTGTTCGAGTACGATGAACCTCTGATGCGCCACCACCCCGACTGGGGCACACTTGTCTTTGCCTACGACAAAGCGCACGTGCGAAACTTTCTCTTGAGTAATGCGCTGTTCTGGCTCGACGAATATCACATCGATGGTCTTCGCGTCGATGCGGTAGCCTCCATGCTTTACAGAGACTATTCACGCGACGAGTGGACCGCAAATATTCACGGTGGTCGTGAAAACCTGGAGGCCATGCAGTTGCTGAAGATGGTCAACGAAACCGTCTACTCCCACCATCCTTCGGCACTGATGATCGCGGAGGAATCTACCGCCTGGCCCGGCGTCTCGGCGCCAACCTATCGTGGCGGCCTCGGATTCCTGTACAAGTGGAATATGGGCTGGATGCACGATACGCTGAAGTATTTCGGTGAGGATCCCGTGCATCGGCGGCATCATTTTCATGACTTCACCTTTCCGTTGGTCTATGCCTGGGCCGAAAACTACGTTCTTGCCCTGTCCCACGATGAAGTGGTACACGGCAAGGGATCGTTGTTTGGCAAGATGCCTGGTGATGATTGGCAGAAAGCGGCCAATCTTCGTTTGTTGATGGGTCACATGTTTGGACACCCGGGAAAGAAACTGGTCTTCATGGGTGGCGAGTTTGGACAGGGACAAGAGTGGAATCACGACGAAGGCCTCGATTGGCCGCTTCTCGACGATCCAGTCCACGAGGGAGTCCGCCAATTCGTGGCGCAGCTGAATCGACTTTACCGCTCCTCGCCTGCGTTGCAGAATGATGGAGGCGATTCCTTTTTCTGGGTTGATATGTCCGATCTGGAAAACTCGGTGGCGAGTTATGTACGGCAGGTATTTGGCGAGCAGCTGATGTTTGTGTTCAACTTTACACCCGTGCCGAGGAAGGGCTACCGCCAGGGTGCGCCTCAAGACGTCACCTGGACAGTGCTCCTCAATTCAGATGAAGAACGGTTCGGAGGAAGCGGAACCGGAAGCACGGGTCGCGTCGAAGCCGCCCCCGGATTTGTTCACGGCCAACCTGCTTTCGTGAACATCGATCTGCCTCCGCTGGGGCTTCTCATACTGCAGGCGGGCGAGCCTCGGCCGGCTGGGAAGAAGACATCGGCAACGCCATCCCGATAAGTCAGCGGCGTGGAGGCTCTACGGAATCCC
>CAZEHJ010000022.1:19727-30704 GCA_964512485.1 uncultured Rhodothermales bacterium
TCAGCGGCGTGGAGGCTCTACGGAATCCCGAGCAGTTTGTGGGTTTGCAGACTCAGCCGCCAGCGGGGATTTGAACGGCAATAGTCTATCGCTTCCCTCGTGAAACGATCTACATCATCTCCATCCATTGGCTGAAGGAAGAAGTGGGTAAACTTCCATGAATCGAAACGCTCCGGCGGAGCTTCTGTCTGATACCAGACAAGCTTCAGTTCGTCACCGTGTTGCTGAACGATGGGTGTGTCATTCTTCGGCGACACACAGATCCAGTCTATTCCATCCGGAGCTTCGATGGTTCCATTGGTTTCAATGGCGATGTAGCAGCCCATCGCGTGGAGCTCTTCAATCAGTTTTTGATCCAGCTGCAACAGGGGTTCGCCACCGGTACAGACCACAAATGGGGCCGAATTATCTTTGCCCGAAGCATCCTCCCACACCTGAACTATTTGCCTGGCCGCATCTTTGGCCGAAGAAAATTTGCCTCCGTTTGGACCATCGACGCCTACAAAATCCGTGTCGCAGAATGAACAGACGGCATCTTTTCGATCCTGCTCGCGTCCCGACCACAGATTACACCCGGCGAACCGGACGAACACAGCCGCGCGACCGGTGTGGTATCCCTCGCCTTGAAGCGTAGTGTAAATCTCTTTGATTGCGTAGGACATCTCTAGGATTCGAACGAACGGGGGGGTGTTGGAAGGGGGGGAGGGCGATTTCGTCAGCCCTTCAATTGAGTTCAGTGTAGTTTCGGAACGAACGCATTTCTCCTTCAAAATATCCATTGCAGATCATGCAGGTTCAAGGAAACACATTTATAGTCACCGGAGGCAGTTCCGGTCTGGGAGCAGGAACGGTAAAACGTCTCGTCGAACTGGGCGCAAACGTAGCTATCGCAGACGTGAACGCAGAGGCTGGAAACGCCATGGCAACTGAAATGGGCGAGAGCGCACTCTTCGTTCAGACGGATGTGACGAGCGAAGAAAGCGTACAGACCTTGATCCGAACGACGATTGATCGGTGGGGGGGACTCCACGGCGTGGTGAATTGCGCCGGAATCCTGGTGGCCAAGAAAACGGTTGGCCGCGGCGGCGCGCATGATCTGGAGAGCTTCGCGCGTGTCATAGGCGTCAATCTGATCGGGACTTTCAACGTGATCCGACTGGCCGCCGCGGCCATGTCTGAAAATGAACCAACGGCGGATGGTGAAAGAGGTGTGCTGATCAACACCGCTTCGGTAGCCGCGTATGACGGGCAGATGGGACAGGCAGCGTATTCTGCATCCAAAGGTGGAGTGGTTGGAATGACACTTCCCATCGCGCGTGACCTTTCAAGGAACGGCATCCGGTGTATGACCATCGCACCGGGCATATTTGAGACGCCCATGGTGGCCGGAATGCCCGACGAGGTACAGGAGTCGCTTATCTCCCAGATTCCGTTTCCAAAACGTCTGGGCAAGCCCTCAGATTATGCATTCCTCGCTCAGCACATCATCGAAAACGTGAAGTTGAACGGCGAAGTAATCCGATTGGACGGCGGCGTTCGCATGGGCCCCCGATAGCGGAGTGCGTCGCCGGGAACGACCTCATGTGAACCAGCGGAATATGCGATTCAGTATCGGAGTATGGCTTCCGTAGGGCGGTTGGATAAGATGCAGGATCCAGGCACCCCAGCGTCGTCTGAGAATGACCTGCTCGTTTGAGAACGCCCTGAATCCGGCTTCACCATGTGAACGCCCGATCCCGGAATTACCCTCTCCGCCGAATGGGCCGAACGGCTGTACGAACTGGATGAGCGTGGTATTGGTGCACACCGCTCCGGTGCGGATCGCACGAGAGAAACGCTTGGCCACTCCTTTTTTGCGCGAAAAGACATAGGTAGATAACGGAGGTGGAAGAGAAAGAATCTTGTCGATCGCCTCTTCCTCAGATGAAACAGAGATGAGTGGCAAGATCGGTCCGAAGATCTCTTCATGCATCAGTTCCGAGTCAGCAGGGACGTTCGTCAGAACCGTCGGTGCTATCCGATGCCCATTCTCTTCCATTTCTCCTCCGTACTCTATCGAGGCACCTCCTTCGACAGCACCGTTGATCATTTCGCGCTGTCTCTCGAAATGCTTCCGGGAGACGATCCCGGCTACACCAGACGTACCTTTTCCGTACTGAAGCTCGAGTTCTTTTCGTAACTCAGTCAGAAAGCCTTCGATGACCGTCTGTTCGATGAGCACATAATCTGGAGCGATACATGTCTGTCCGGCATTTGAAAACTTGCCAAAACCGATGCCGCGCGCGGCAGATTTGAGATCAGCAGTAGAGTCCACATAGGTTGGTGATTTGCCGCCCAGCTCCAGCGTCACGGAGGCAAGATGCTTTGCGCCTGCCTCCATGACCATCTTGCCGACCTTGGTGCTGCCCGTGAAGTGGATATGTGAGAAGGGCAGGGAGAGAAGTTCTTGCGCTATCTCCGCATTCCCGGTGAACACCGCGGCTTCTTCGGGCGGATACACTGACTCGATGAGCTTCTTCAACAGATCCGCCGCCCGAGGCGTGTTCTCTGATGGTTTAACTACGAATGGACACCCCGCAGCCGTGGCGTGAACAACCGGCCCGAGTGTCAACAGAATGGCATAATTCCACGGGGCAACGATCAGGCTGGGCCCTTTCGGGTAATAGATAACTTCCGTGCCCGTTCCGATGAGGTAGATCGGCGTTTTTTTACGCTGCGGCTTCGTCCAGCGTTTGAGATGCCTGATGGCGTGGTCAATCTCTATCAGTGTCGCGGTTATTTCGGTCAACTGAACTTCGGGCGCGGGCTTTTGGAAATCTGCCCACAACGCTTCGCGTATCTCATTCTCCCGTTCCAGCAAGGCCTCTTTCAATTGCCCCAAACGAGTCAGTCGGCTCGTAACTTCCGGGCAGGGGTGTTCCCTGAATTGTTTTTGATGGAGGGCCAGGATGTCAGCCGGAGTTGGCATGAATACAGGTGTTGAAGGCGTTTAAATTCGAGCGATTCACTATGCGGGAGATCTCGGCTTCGACTCGACCTGCAAAGATACTTCTCATCCGGTAAGGATATTTCGTCAGCCGCATGTTTCGTGGGGCAGTTTTGTTAGTTTGGGTTCATGTTGAGCATCGATCTGATACATGAAGCCGCTGAATTTCTTTCAGGGCAAGTCCGCGAAACTCCCGTCGAGCATTCACCTGTCCTGAGCGACAGACTGGGTGTGCCGGTGTGGTTCAAACTGGAAAACCTGCAGGTGACCGGAAGCTTCAAGGCTCGAGGTGCCCTCTTCAGCTTGAGCCGAATCAAAGCCAACGGCATCCAGCATGTGGCAACCTGTTCGGCCGGAAATCACGGCAAAGGAGTAGCCTGGGCAGCGACCCAATTGGATATGCAAGCGAGTATATTCGTCCCCAAGGGAGTCGACCCCGTGAAATACGATGCCATGAAGCGCATGGGAGTCGATGTTCGAAGATCGGATTTCATCGGATACGACGACACAGAACGATGGGCGATCGCCGAAGCTGAGCGCCTGGGTTTACCATTCGTGAGCGCTTACGATGACGATGACGTGATGGCAGCCAATGGAGGCAGCGTGGCAATGGAAATTGAGCACCAGGTGCCCGATGCCAATACTTTTGTGATGCCTGTGGGCGGCGGAGGACACGCGGGGGGATTCGCTTTCTATATGAAGCATCGAAATCCGGAGTCCCGGATCATTGTGTGCCAGCACGAGGACTCACCGGGCTTTCTGAGGAGCGTTGAAGCGAATGAGCCCGTCACTGAATTGCCGGGCATTAAGACCCTCGCTTCAGGGCTTGAAGGGGGATTCGGAAGGAAGACTTGGGAGGTGCTCAAAAATCGATATGACGCTATTCGACTGGTATCCGAAGAGGAGTTGAAAGAGGCGATGAGATGGATGGTGGATGAACATCAGATTATCATGGAAGGCTCATCAGCAGCATCCGTTGCCGCTTGTCTGGATCCAGAATTTCCGATACCCGATGGCCCGGTCGTAATATTTATTTCAGGGCGGAATATTGCGCGAACGAGCCTGATTGACGTTCTCTCAGAGAACGGGTAGACGCAAAAGCGGTGGCGAGCCAAGATTGGAGGCGCCGTCCCGGTTTTCGAGAGTCAACCGAGATTGAAACAGACAACCCGCGTTTCACTCATTTCTTCGGCCGCGAATCGGACACCTTCGCGCCCAATCCCGCTGTTTTTGGTCCCGCCGAACGGCATGGTGTCGAGCCTGTAGTCTGTCGAATCGTTTACAATGACACCGCCCACCTCGAGGTGCTCGATGACGTAGAAGGCATCGCGAAGCGACTCGGTAAAAACCGCTCCATGTAACCCTACATCAACATTGTTGGCCCGGCGAACAGCATCTTCGAGGGTCTCAAACGTATAGAGCGCAACTACGGGACCATAGATTTCCTCGCATGAAATCGAGGCTGACTCTTGAACGTTTTCCATCACGGTAGGCTCAATCACCGCGTCAATCTGATTTCCGCCTGCCAGAATTCTTGCTCCGGCCTCCGCGGCTGCATCGATGTGGAATTTGACACGATCTGCCTCTGATCGTCTGATCATCTGGCAGACATCGACAGAGGGATCCATCGAATGGCCCGCTTTAAGCGTGCCGACCTTGGCCACGAAGGCATCGCGAAAGGACTCGTAGACGGACGTATGGACAAATACACGTTGCACACCGAGACAGTTCTGTCCGGCCTGAGCGAATGCACCATCCGAGATCGCCTGAACCGCTTGCTCCATTCGGGCATCGGGCATGACGATGACCGGCGAGTTCGAACCCATCTCCAGGGACAGACGCTTGATTCCAGACAGGGAGGATACTTTCTCACCCGTTTTTTGACCTCCCGTAAACGAAATCATCCGAACGTGCGGATGTTCGACGAGCGCCTGACCCGTTTCGGCCCCGCCGGTTACGACATTCAGTCGTCCAGCTGGAATACCACCGTCCAACATCACTTCGCATGCCTTGAGCACGGACAGCGAGGAGGCCGGGTCTGGTTTCATGACGACCGAATTTCCGGCGGCCAATGCAGGTCCTGCTTTGTGGGCCACGAGGGCAACGGGATCATTGAAGGGCAAAATACAGGCGATGACCCCGAGTGGGCGTCGAACATAATATCCGACGCGAGATTCTGATCCGGGCCTCGCATCAAAAGGCAGGGTCTGCCCGGACATGGTCCTGGCTACTTCGGCTGACATACGAAGAATCTCGGCTGCCCGAACCGGTTCGCGCCTGGCTTCGGTAATGGTCTTGCTACCCTCGCGCGCAAGCAAGACCGCGATTTCTTCTGCGTGCGCTTCGAGACGATCTGCTGCCGCATACAGCGCGGAAACTCGTTCGTGAGTTGGAAAGGGCTCACGCTGCGCAGCACCGGCAGCAATCACCGCCTCGGAGACGACCCCGGCATCAGCAACCGAGAGGGTTGCAATGTGCTCAAGGTCAAATGCGTTCCTGACCTCAATACGCTCCGTGGATTCGGGCCTGGATGTTCCGATGATATGGGTTGCGTTCATAGTGCTTCAGAGACTGCGGATATCAGGGCCCCAACCTACTAAAAGACGGAGTCATCTGTGCAAAGTCATAATCAACCGCGATCAGGAGGCGAAATGAGGATGCCGCGCTGCAGGCTCATACGAGAACGCTGTTTTCGGTCGGGGGCGTCCCTGCAGCAGATAAACCGGTTCTGAAGTACATTCCCGACCGCCTCCCACACAGTATCGCTGTATCTGGGGGTTTGTTCGCTTGTACGACGTGATTCATTTCAACGGGCTTCCCATGTCTTTTTCCTCCCGATTTTCAAGTATTCTGGTCATAGCTGTCCTGCTGACGGCCGGTGATTCTCTTGCACAACGCGCCAATCAAGATCCTGTAATGGACAATCTGCACGAACCCACGTCGGCAGAAGCAAGAAGGGCAGCGCTTGAGCAGAGACAGGCTCTGTTTGCCGACTCGCCACTGGCCCTGATGCCGGCCGCGAATATCGGCCCGGCCATCATGAGTGGTCGTGTGGCCGATATCGATGCTCATTCGGCTGACCCATCACATTTCATGGTAGCCTATGCCTCCGGCGGACTCTGGGTCACCTGGAACAATGGACAGTCATTCGATCCTCTTTTTGACCATGAAGCAGTCATGACCATCGGCGACATTGCCGTGGATTGGGACAGCGGCACGATCTGGGTCGGGACGGGCGAGAATAATTCCAGCCGCTCCTCCTATTCGGGCGATGGCGTCTACAAAAGCACAGACTGGGGAAACACCTGGTCACACAAAGGATTGTCCGGCACGCATCGCACGGGTCGCATTCTCTTGCACCCCGATGACCCCAACACCGTCTGGGTCGCCTCTGTAGGCGCTCTTTATTCGACCAACGAAGATCGAGGAGTATTCAAATCGACGGATGGAGGGGATACATGGACCAAAACACTGTATGAGAATGAGCGCAGCGGGGCCATAGATCTGGTTATGGATCCCGGCAATGCCGACATACTGTACGCCGCGACCTGGGAACGCGAGCGGCGGGCGTGGAATTTCGTCGAGGGTGGAGTTGGATCGGGAATCTACAAAAGCACCGATGGCGGTGAGACCTGGGCCCGTATCGACGGAAACGGATTTCCGACAGGACCAGGGATCGGCCGAATCGGACTCGCGGTTTACCCGGGAAATTCCAACATCATATACGCCTCTGTCGACAATCAGAATCGCCGAGCGGGTGAAGAGGAAGAAGAGAGCGAAGGTCTGTCCAGGGACGACCTGAGAGAAATGACTTCCAGAGACTTCTTGCGCCTCGGTGACGAAGAGATCAAAGACTATCTTGAACGCGAGCGTTTCCCCCAACGCTATTCTGCGGAAGTGGTGAGAGAGATGGTCGAAAACGGAGAGCTGGAGCCCGTCGCTCTGGTTGAGTTTGTCGATGATGCCAACGCACAGCTGTTTAATACACCTGTCATCGGTTTGGAAGTCTATCGCAGCGATGATGCCGGTGCAACGTGGAATAAAACCCACGACGATTATCTGGATGGCGTCTACAATTCATATGGCTATTACTTCGGGGAGATTCGTGTCTCGCCGCAAGACGAAAATCAGATCTACGCCATGGGAGTGCCAATCATTCGCTCAGATGACGGCGGTGCGAACTGGACGTCGATTTCAGCCTCTCACGTTCATTCGGACCATCAGGCGCTCTGGATGAACCCCAATCGGGCAGGTCACATCATCAACGGCAACGATGGAGGACTGAACATGTCATACGACGCCGGAGAGACCTGGTCGAAGGTGAATATTCCTCCGGTCGGACAGTTCTATTATATCCAGGTCGACAATGCGGAGTCGTACAGGGTGTACGGAGGTTTGCAGGACAATGGCACCTGGATGGGACCATCGACCTATCAGGCTTCTTACAATTGGTTTGCGAATGGAGACTACCCCTACGACAGACTCGGAGGAGGGGACGGTATGCAGGTGCAAGTCGACACGCGCACCAATGATGTCGTCTATTATGGTTCTCAGTTCGGATTCTACAGCCGTTTCGACCGGGCAACGGGCGAGAGAATGTCCATCCGTCCGAGACATGAATTGGGTGAAAAACCGCTCAGATTCAACTGGCAAACGCCCATTTTGCTATCCCGTCACAATCAGGACATCTTCTATTATGGAGCCAATCGTCTATACCGCTCGATGGATCGGGGGGCAGACCTTCAGGCCATTTCACCGGATCTGACTCATGGTGGGCAGCCGGGTGACGTACCCTACGGTACGCTGGCCGCAATTGATGAGTCGCCGCTGACGTTTGGTTTGATTTACACGGGTTCGGATGATGGGATGATTCACGTAACCCGTGATGGCGGAGTGACCTGGACCCGCATTGACGAGGGTCTCCCTCAAAATCTGTGGGTGAGCCGCGTGGTGGCGTCCAGTCACGTTGAGTCCAGGGTGTATGCCACGCTCAACGGGTACAGATGGGATCATTTTGACTCGTACGTGTATCGCAGCGAAGACTTCGGACAGACCTGGACCCGGATAGGAGAGGACCTTCCTGCTGAGCCGGTCAACGTGATTGTCGAGGATCCGACCAACGCAGACCTGCTGTTCGTCGGCACGGATCATGCCGCATACGCGTCGCTGGACGGAGGTGAATCGTTTGTGGGAGTCGCGGTCGATATGGCAAACGCGCCGGTTCATGACCTCAAGATCCAGGCCCGTGAGAAACATCTTCTCGTCGGGACACATGGCCGATCGATCTATCGAATCGACATTTCGGACATCCAGAATCTGGATGCCGAGTTGATGTCTTCTGCGGTGCATGTGTTCGGAGCTCGTAACCTCAACTACAATCCCGGATGGGGTACCCGCCGAACGGCGTATTCAGCGTATTCGGAGCCGTCTACAACGATCCGGGTATGGTCTTCCCGCGGTGGATCGAGTTCGGTGAACATCGAAGACGAGGATGGAAATCTGATGACAGCTTACGAAGTGGATCTGGCTGTCGGGATGAACTTCGTCGAGTACGATCTCAATCTGTCGGACGATGGGGCGACTCACTTCGAAGATGAAATAGAAGTCAAAGCGAATGGCATCCGATACCTGCCAGCAGGCACATACACGGTCCGTGTTCAGAGCAGGGGAGGAGAATCAACGACGGAACTGCGCCTGATGACCAGAGGTGGTCAGGGGGGACGCATCCCGTCACCCTCGCCGGATTCGGCCTACGAGAGCAGGAAGTAGTTCAGTTCGCAGGTGTCAGGGAGTTGTGATCGCTGCTGGAGTTTCCAGGAGCCTCGCATACGTCATGTCCACCGTCGGATCGATCGGATTGGACAGCAGAACGAGGTAGTCGTCCCTGACCAGATCAAAATCGGATGCAAACTCGACCGGAACTGGTCCAACGGATGGGAATTTTTCCCGACGGTGGTCGACCTGTTGGCCATTTTTCCAGAAACGGTAGCACACGTGGTTGCCCGTCGCGAGACCGGTTGAGCCGACGTATCCGATCGTATCGCCCTGTTTAACCACTTTTCCCGGGCGCATACCCGCGCCGATCTTTGACATGTGCAGGTACTGCGTCGTATACGTTCCGTTGTGTCTGATCTTTACGTAATTGCCGTTGTACTGTCCGTATCGGGCTTCTGTGACAACACCGTCGCCGGTCGCCTGAATCGGAGTGCCCCTGTCTGCCGCGTAGTCCGTTCCCAGATGAGCCTTGTACCGTTTCTGAACGGGATGAAATCTGCTGCGAGAGAAACTGGATGAGATCCGCTTGAATTCAACCGGGGCCATTAAGAACGCTTTTCGAAGACTCTTTCCGTTTTCGTCGTAGTGTTCGTCGACGTCTCCATTTTTGTAATGGAATGCGTAGAAATCGCTGTCCTGGTGAACAAATCGTGCCGCCAGAATTTCGCCCATACCTACGCGCTCGTTGTCGACGTAGTCTTCCTCGAATATGATTCGAAACGCATCACCCTTCTGAATCCGGGTGAAATCAATTTGCCAGGCGAACACTTCTGACATCCGATTCGCCACCGTCGGGTGGATGCCCTGTTCGACGAGCGTCATGTACAGAGAGTTGTTGATCGTTCCCTGAACATCCTTCACGCGCACGCTCACGCGTCGTTCTCCGATTCGGGCGGTTGGCTCTTCACCCAAGTCAAATACCACGTAGCTGGTTCTGTCTTTTTCGTAGACCATGAACCGTGCCGTTCCAAGCGAATCAGAATAGATGTAATACGGACGGCCTGTCTTCAGGCGTCGAACATCGAAAACATCCTTCTGCTCACGGGCAAGATTGACGATGCGTTCATAATCGACGTCATGCGGTGTAAGCAGATCAGAGAAGGTCTGATTTCTTCTCACCACGGATTCAGAAACCTGATACTGAGCCTTGGACAGTCCGAACTGATCCAGCTGGATGGAAGCTGCAACAACGACATCGTCGCCAGCTTCGGTGACTTCACCGGGGCCGCGAACGATTATTACCACCAAAACGGCGGCAACAACAACAAGAAATGCTGCAAATAGAAAAGAGCGGTCTCGCATGAGTCAGGATAATTGTTTGATAGTTAATCCGGCCGAAAACGGCTCACGCGTGACTAGGGGCGCCACAATATACGTTATCGGCCGTTTGTCCGCGCTTCTTGATCGAAAAACGAAGGGGGGTACCGGGAAATTGCCCTTCACCCGCGCGTTTCGTTCACTCGTTGGGCCTGATACATGCAATTAATCAGGCGTTGTCCTGTGATGGATGCCATGGTTGATCATCCTTGTCCAGGGCGTTATTGATCCATCTTCCGGCGACAAAAAGCGCATCAGAAAGCCGATTCAGGTACACAATGCACGATTTATTGATTTCCTTCGAGGCATCGAGCGAGATCACTCTTCGTTCAGCACGCCGACAAACGGTTCGGGCGATATGAAGGTGTGCAGCTACTGTACTTCCTCCGGGCAGGATGAACGATTTGAGTGGATCCAGAGTGGCTTCAAGAGCATCAATCTCGTCCTCAAGGCGATCGATGGCATCAGGTGCGATCCTGTGTACGCTGGTTTTCGCATCCATAGGTGTGGCCAGATCAGCGCCGAGCTCAAAAAGTTCGTTCTGCAATCTGTTCAGCCAACTGTCGAGTTCAGACAGAGCCTCCTCGGGTGAAATCGCACCATTTCTTGCTCCTTCACCCGTTTGCTGACTGTTGAAGCGCGCGCTTGTTCTCGCCTCGGCGAGGACTGCGCGCGCGAGACCGATGACGGAATTAAGCTCGTCTACCGTACCGTATGCTTCGATTCGGTCGTCGTCCTTGGCAACTCGAGGTCCTCCGAAGAGACCCGTTTCGCCTTCGTCTCCGGTGCGCGTGTAGATTTTCATTCAATCAAACTCAAAGCAGTACTCAGGAATGGTGGCTGAAAACGCAGGGATAACACGGAAGGTTCTTTCATCGCGCCTCTTTTAGAACGATCGC
>CAZEHJ010000022.1:30804-48305 GCA_964512485.1 uncultured Rhodothermales bacterium
AGGATCTATCTTACAAGGATGATGGCGCCATGCTCAAGGCCATAACTAGAGTGGTTGATTGTAGGCAATCCGGACCGCGTCTGAATTGGCACTTTCCACGCTGGCACGCATTCTGAAGACTTCAGCAAGCAAATCCTCGTTCAATACATCGACTGGCGTACCGCTGGCCGCAACCCGGCCCTCTTTCAGGATCAACAGTTCGTCCGAGAATCGCGCCGCCAGTTCCAGATCATGGAAGGCTCCGATTACTGATTTTCCCATGTCCACCAGACCCCGGACATGCTGCATGAATTCGTACTGGTGGTGCACGTCGAGGTAGGTCGTTGGCTCGTCGAGGATCAGGACGTCTGCCTCCTGAGCCAGGGCCTGAGCCAGAAATACGCGCTGCTGCTCACCCCCACTGAGAGAATGAAAAAGACGATCGGTGAAACCATTCAGATCCACGCTTTCAAGGGCTGCCTTTACATGGGCGTCGTCCTGATCATTGTAGCTCGAGAGAACGGATTTGTGCGGTGATCGGCCGAGTAGGACAAGCTCACTGACTTTGAAATCGAAAGACATTGAGTGCGTCTGACGAACAAATGCGAGATGTCTGGCCATTTCTCTGGAAGACCACGAAGACACTGCCTGATCGAGCAAGCGAAGATCTCCTTCGTACTCGAGAAGACCCGACACGGCTCGCAGAAGGGTCGTTTTGCCACTGCCGTTGGGTCCGAGAATTCCTGTCCAGGAGCCCCCGGAAATTTCAAAATTCAAATCCTTCAGAATCCTTTTTCCTGAGAGCGAGACAGATACGTTGTTTGCAGACAGGACCGGCATTCGAGAGAGAAGGGAACGTGATGGAGCGGCGATGGTAGGCAGATCCAATTGTGGGAAAGGGGCGTGACCCACCCCACAAAAAACTGGATCGAAGAACGGAATGAGGATACGGTGAGAACGACACTTTCTCTACTACTGATCGCGGCCATCTTCGTGGGGGGATGTGACACCCAGGAACAGCAGGACGAGTTCGTGCAGTCTGCGAGTGAGACTCCACAGGGCTTTGCCAGAACAGATGAATCAGGCCTCATTCTTAATGACGACAAGGACGACTGGAGAATAGCGCCGGTATACGGCGGAAAAGTTCGTTTCGACCCTGCCTACCCGAATCCCGCATCCATCGACTTCGTGACGATTCCGGTCACGATTCTTGAATTCAATTCAATCCAGGGCGGACTTGCGCTTCGCGGACGTGATTCGGCCGGCAATCTGCGTACTCTCGATGACATTCTCGACGCGAGTGATCCCGGCGCCTATATCTTTCGTTTCAGTCCGGCTCTTTTGGCCCGGACGGGACTGGTCCGACTGTTCATATTTGATCATCTCGGCGAGTTGGTCTCATACGGCGATCTGATGATCCAATGATCTGGCTGGCCAACTCAGGCCAGATGAAATGGCCCTATTAAGGGTCTGTGGAGTGTTTTTAAAAAAATATCGAATCAGATGAACCAGTTTTTTCCTGGTTCGCGTGATGGTTACTGAGGGGCGGTTCTAAAAAGCATCGAACTGCCGTAAGCGATACAGCCTCGAATCACGAAAAGGTGACCCCATGAAAACTCTGAGTCGATTTACACCCATCCTGTTTGCCGCTTTCATGATGACGGCCTGTACTTCTCCCGCCGAACTCGATCTGGAAGAAGAATTTGGTCAGTCAACATCATTGCGAACTGACCTTGCCGCGACAATCAACGCACTTCTGCCCGGCTCAGCCTGGTTCGAACGAAGCCGACGAGTCAATACAACATTTTCCTGCACCGAAGGAGACGCTGAAGAACTGGATTTCTTCATCACCGAACGTGTCTATAAAGTGTTCACCGAAAACAATGATCTGTACTACGTGATCAATTCTGCGCGCTCGCAGGACGGGACAGTCTTCAGTGACACCGGAAATGCCTACGGCATCGATATCTCGGTCAAGGCACCCAGGATCAAAAAGGAATTCTCAAGCGAACTGTACCAGGAAATGACAATTGCGATGTCGAGCGGTAACTCGACCCAGTTCCTCAAGCAGACATATACGGTTGAGAAGTCCAGCGCAGGCGCAAGCAAGGAAAACTCAAGCGATTCCCATGCGGTGGAGGCCACAGCGGAAACTCAAGAGCTGGAATTCGTTCCGGACGACGCTGTCAACTCCTGCACCGGGTAACAACATGATTTTGAGTTCGGACTCGTAAAATGGGTTCCTCGATATCCGGGCTCAAGAACCGGGAGAAAGGGCGCTGCGACAGCAGCGCCCTTTCTCTTTAGGTCCATTTTCAAGGTGCTAAAAACGGGGTTGAAGGGTCAGAGATATACTAGAGATGCACCCAGGTCAGGACTTGAAGCGCCCCTTGATGCGGCTGAAAAAGCCTTCACTCTCATTCGTTCCGGCATCCAGCGCCGATTCGATTTCGTTCGCTCCGGAAAACCGCTCTTTTGGATCTTTGCGCAGACAATTCTCGATCACGAAGCGCAGTGGCTGCGGCATTTCGCTGGTCCCCGACAGCTCATCGTTAAGAATAGAGGCCATCACTTCGGCGATTGATTTTCCCTGAAACGGTTTGAGTCCAGTGGTCAACTCATAGGCCGTGACGCCCAGTGCCCAGATATCTATCTCCGTTCCGCCCGGAGGGTTCGTAAATCGTTCGGGACTCATGTAGGATACCGTCCCTTTCAGGATTCCGGCCGCCGTAGTCATGATACGTGCTTCGAGTCTGGCCACCCCGAAATCGAGAATGCGTAACGTTCCGTCCTCTTCCATGAAGAGATTGTCGGGTTTAATGTCGCGGTGGATGATACCTGCGCTGTGCGAGGCATCCAGGCCACAGGCGCACTGCCGGACGATGGAAGAAACAGTGGCTGCCGACAGTTGCGCAGCGTTCATCAATTCGCGCACAGACGACCCCTGGTAAAGGGGCATCTCGATATATCCCGAGTCATCATCCGTAAATCCGGTCGAATAGATGCCACAGATGTTTTTGTGGTCGAGCGACGCTACAGCTCTCGACTCACGGATAAATTCTTTGTAGTTCTGGACTTCAGAAAGTCGAACCACTTTGAGCGCGACATCGCGACCCAGTCGCGTGTCGCGCGCCACGTACACCCGGCTCATTCCTCCCCGGCCCAATTCATGCAAGATTTCGAAGTGGGCAATTCGTTCGCCTTCGAGATCTGATTCGGGAATTCCCGTTTCACTTCCCTCCGGATGGAGTTGCATGAAAGCGTCTTTGAAATAGCTGTCGGCAGCTGCATTTGCGCCCAGAAGTATGCGAAGCTCGTTACCGCGGTCCCTGGGAATCGCGTTCAGAAAGTCTTCAAGTGCATCTTCTCGAAGTGAGAGGGCGTGCTCAAACAGCACCTCCAGATCAGCGTCATGGTTCGGCGTTGTCATGACTCTTCTTCTTCTGACAGGATCGAATACAACATGGATTGAGCCAGCAGCCACCGGCGTTTGACGGTTGAAAGACCGACATTCAGCGCGTCGGCCGTTTCTTCGATGGTCATGGCCGCGAAGAAACGGCACTCAACGACCTGAACGAGTTCGGGGTGTTCCTTTTCGATGCGGTTGATTGCCAGGGTGATGTCCATGACGTGAGGCGAGTCGAACACCGGGATCTCTTCGACCTCGTCGAGAGACGACATGGGTAGGTCGCCACCCCGTTTACGGGCCTGCTTTGAGCGGGCGTAGTCTTGCAATATCTGTCTCATTGCTTTGCCCGCAATGGCCAGAAAATGAGACCGGTCGTTTACGGTGGGGGCCTGACCGTCGGTCATTTTCAGGTAAGCTTCGTTCAGAACCGCTGTAGCATTCATGGTCAGATTTCCCTGCCACCGATATCGTTCGGCGCGGGCAATCTTGATGAGGGAATCGTAGAGGCGAGTAAACAACTCTGACTGGGCCTGCTGATCCCCTTCCCGGACGGAAGCAATGAGACGTACGGTCTCGTTGCTCATGGCACGATGTTCATCAGAATCTGACATGTCTCATCGTTGATATACAGTTTTACCTTCCACGATCGTCCTTGTAACCCGGGTATCGAGGATTTCACTGTCCTTGATTTCGAACAAGTTGCGATCCAGAACAGCGATGTCAGCCAGCATGCCGACCGCAAGGCTGCCTTTAACATCTTCCTCGTATGATGAATACGCACCGTTGTATGTGTACGCCCTGAGGGCATCTTCCATCGTAATGCGTTCGTCAGGAAACCAGCCCTCTTCGGGATCACCATTGACGGTCTGTCTGCTTACGGCCGCATACAGACCCATCATAGGATTGATGGGATATTCGGCCGCCGAAGTACCTGGCCAATCAGAACCAAATGCGAGTACCGCACCTCCATCCAGCAGACGCTTGAAGGCGTAGGCACCCTTGCTTCGTTCGGTACCGATTCGCTCTTCCATCCATCGCATATCGTCGGACAGGTGAAAAGGCTGCACCTCCGCAATGACTCCCAGTCGTCCCAATCGTTTAAAATCTTCGGGGGCGATGACCTGTGCATGGACCAGTCTGAAACGCCGTTCCTTTTCCCCGTTTATCCGATCCATTTCTTCCAGATAATCCATCAATAAGCTGTTGGCTTCATCACCGATGGCATGAATCGAAAGTTGCAGGTTGGCGCTGTCAGCATTGAGCATATAACCGAGAAATTGCCCTTCTACGAATTCGCCGTCTTCACCGACCATGAGTTGACGCCATCGGCCATAATTATTCGGATCTGTTTCATATGGCTCGAAAAACCGGGCGGAACTGGTCCCCATGATTCCGTCAATATGTCCCTTCAATGCTCCGAGGCGTATCCACTCGTCGCCAGATCCGACGCTGATGCCATCGCTTTGCAGGTCGCTCCACCGATCCAGGAAATACCTGAAATGAATCCGCGTAGTCAGCTCACCTGTTTCCCGGAGAGCTTCATAGATTTCAAGCTGTGTGTCATCGGACATATCGCTCACCGACGTCACGCCATATTTGCTGATCTCAGCGAGAGCGTTGCGAGTCTGCGCAAACCGTCGTTCCAACGTAAATCCGTCCCCCGTCAGGCCACGAAACAAATCTCTCATTCCCGGACCCGACATGATCCCCGTTGCATGGCCCTGCGCGTTCAGTTCAAACGTCACACCGTCCGCCTGCGGGTTCTGGGGATTGACACCAGCCAGTTCCAACGCTACGATGTTGGCAGCAAACTCAGAGTTGTCAAACTTCCGTATGAACATCGGATACTGGACCGTCAAGGGTTCAATCTTGCTCATGTCGGGGGAAAACGGTTCGCGCCCTACTGACCCCGAACTTCCTTCAGTCCACTCGTCGTAGGCACCCCACATCCCGCCCAGAATCCACTCGCCTTCGGCCAAGCGTGATGTCACGTCCTTAACACGTTCGACAAATTCCTCCTGGCTTCCGGTTCGCATGATGTTGAACTCAAGAAATCGGGCTGCCGAAGCGAAATGAATGTGGGTGTCGTTGAATCCGGGAACGGCAAACGCCCCTTCGAGGTCAACGATTTCGGTCTGTGATCCGCTCTCACGGAGTGCGTCCTCGCTCGAGCCCACAAACGTAATGAGTCCGTCCTGCACGACGATGGCTTCCGCGTGTGGTTGATCCGGATTCGCGGTCCAGAATGACCCGTTGTGCAGAATCAGGTCCGCTCCGGGTGACGAACAGCCCATCACCGAAAACAGGAGAAGTAGGACGGGGAAGCGATTTTTCATGGTAGCAGATGGTTGGCGGAGGCGGATTGCAGTGACCCCGGCGTGGGATACCGAATGCGGCTGTGGTCAGAATCCAGCCTCGCCCAGTTCCATGACCAATTGTTCGATGAATTCCTTGGAAGAAAACGAACTTCCGGCCAGAACTTCAATTCCAATCTGCTGAAGGTGATCAGCTTCAATTTCTCCTTTGAATTCTCCCCATCGCGCCGAAGCGACAGATACAATTCCGTCATTGACTCCTTCCCGGGAATACATCCACGAGTTGAAGGGGCGGAAGATGGGGTTGATCGAATTCAACTTACCCTTGCCAGCGCTTCCGGCATAAGACTGGTACATGACGGATTCTACATCGGGTACCTCATCGTTGAACGACTCAGTGAGAGCTTCAGGTGTCAGACTTTCGATGGCCGCGGCAAAATCTGTATCGCTCTCCATGACGTTCTCTCCGAGCCAGTTGGCTGCATTGCGAACGAGGTCTCTCAGTTTTTCCGGTTGTTTGAGGGCCATGTGAGTCAGGGAAGAGCCGCGGTGCGGAGTCGAGATGGTAGTCAGCGACGCCACGTGAGCTTCCATACCCAGTTTGCTGATGAGATATCGGGCGTCCAATCCGCCCATGGAGTGTGCTATCAGGTTTACTTCATCAGCACCCGTTTCTTCTAGCACACGTTCGATTCGCTGTTTCCACATTGCCGCGCGCTGTGGAATGACGTGATAAGGCGAGATGTTGGGGGCGAACGCTCGCACGCCACGCAGGCGCAAGTGCATCGCTTCTTCGTGCAGATGACCACCCTTGGCAAGGAATGCCAGAAGTCCGAATCCGTGCATCAAGATGACCGGATTATCAATCTGGATTACGGAAGGTTGGGGAAACGGCTCCAGGCCCGCAAATCTTTTGATGGCTGTGGAGGTGATTTTTGACACAGAAACCTTGCCTTGAATGGTTGAAAGTCCACTTTCCTCTCGAAAAGTACCGAACGATTCTCAAAGTAGGGCTGAAACGAGCGCCATGCTTGCAGCCGCGCCGAGCGGGGCTATCAGGTTGTCGTTTATTCGAAAGGGGGCCGCCTCAAGCAGCGTAGCAGTCAACGTGCCTGCCACGAGGGCCATCGGATTCAGGTTGAAAAGCGGCAAAGGAAACATGGACGTAGCGAGAAAGAAGGCAACGAGAAGACCGACGCCGAAAAAAGCGAGGGAGCCTTCAATCGTGCATCCGGCTCTCGCCCAGTACCGCTTGCCCCATTTGCGTCCCACGAGAGCCGCCGCGGCATCTCCGAACATGAAAAGCATGAAGGAAACGGTCGCGATATCAGCCGCGAAAAAGAGAACCAGCAATGTGAAAGACACCGTTACCCACGTTGCTCCGTTGATAACAACACCTTTGTCCAGAACATCTCGTTCGTTTCGCCTCATCATGAAGCCGAATACGCGATCAAAAAATGCATGCGCGTCGGCACTTTTCGACCTGAGGATGTCCAAAAAAAGCGCGAGGACGGAAAGCGCGATGAGGATCGGAACGCCTGCGCTCGGTCCGATCACGAAATATCCGACCGGGTAACCCAAGGCGAGAACGTGCAGGATTTTGCGCGATACTTCCGCGCGATAGCGGAGATCTCCGTCCGATATGGAATGTCGCGCTTCGCTCATTTGAGTGCGGGAACCGTTGTTGGTGGGCATTTGTCGGACTACACGGCGGCGCCTCCCTTCAGGATCAGGACGCCCACCCACAATCGCCCGAAAAAAGATCACCTGAACAACAACTGAATCAGGCCCAGATGCTTGAACGAATCTACAAATACTGCCTTGCAAAAGCGGGTGCAACCGAGAGTTTTCCTTTCGACGAAAACACTCTCGTGCTTAAGGTGGGAAAGATTTTTGCTATGATTTCTCTTGAAAAAAATCCGTTGCGCATGAATCTGAAATGCGATCCTGAAAGGGCGATCGAGCTTCGGGAGGCGTACGAGTCGGTTCTTCCAGGATATCACTGCAACAAACAGCATTGGAATACGCTCGTCCTGGACAACTCGATCCCCGATGATCTGGTGTTTGAATTGATTGATCACAGCTATGATCTCATTGTAGGATCCCTGACGAAGAAGCAAAAGGAGGCCCTGGGCTGGCAGTGAACCTGAAAGTCATATACGAGGACAATCATCTTCTTGTCGTTGACAAGCCTGCCGGCATTCTCTCTCAAGGAGACCGTACAGGCGATCCCGACATCGTTTCGATGGGGAAGGCCTGGGTCAAAGAACGCTACAACAAGCCCGGTGCAGTGTATCTGGGACTCGTACATCGACTCGATCGTCCTGCTTCTGGTCTGATTGTGTTGGCTCGCACATCCAAAGCCGCTTCTCGCCTTTCCCTTCAGTTCCAGAAGCGAACAGTCGGAAAAACCTACTTCGCGCTCGTCGAGGGAACGATTTCCGGAGCAGGGGTCATGGAAGATTACCTGCAGAAAAAGAGTGAAATCGTGCGTGTTGTGGGTGAGAAAATGGAGGGAGCCAAGAAGGCAGTACTCCAGTATCGACTCCTTCATGCGTTTTTGGATGTAAAGGGATATCCAGTATGCTCACTCGTAGAAATCGAGTTGGAAACGGGACGCTCCCATCAAATACGGGTCCAATTTGCGAGTCGGGGTTTTCCGCTCATTGGAGACTTTCGATACGGATCGAAGAGCGAATTGGATGGCCGAAACCTGGCGCTTCACGCAGCCCGCCTGAGCATCTTACATCCCACCAAAAAGGATCCCGTTTCATGGGAATCCCCTCTGCCGAATTCGTGGCCGGAGCAGGTTCGAGTCTGGCTTTCTACGAGGAGGTCTTCGTCGTAATCTGATCTAAATCAGTTGTGCTTTTAGGTCGCAATTACAGAATGCGAGGCACACTATGGTCCAACAGGCGCTGGTTTTCTCCTCTTTTCCCCTCTGATGTGAATCTCTGTTGCGATTCTAGTGAAGGTTAGCGGAAAAGAACTGGACTTCATGATTCCTGAAAACACAGACCCATACATCCGGTTTAGTTTTTAACTGGACCTGACTGCGCCTAGCCTAGAAAGACTGCTATGCAGACTCGATGAATTGGGCGTGGCTACTCAGAAAAAATGAGCGGCTCATCTCGCCGCATGTGCATGTCTCCCCGCGATCTGGCAAAAACATACGCCAAGGATTACCGGCTCTTCGATGGCCGGTTTTTTTCGCCCGACCCGTTAAAGCCGGGGCCGGGTGACAGGGTCGGTATTGTACTGATGGTACCAGGCGCACCCGAGAAAAAAGAAGATGTTTATCCGTATCTGTATCACCGCCTGATGCTGCCGCCCGGAGCACGCTCAGGATGGCGACTGTGGATTAAACATGTTCATTCTCGTCTTTCAGCCCGCATGCTTTCGCGTCAGGTAATTTCGGAATACAGCGCAATCGGTGGAGGAAGATCCATCAATCGCCTCAACGCGGAGCAGTCAGTCGATTTGAAATCCCGACTGCTGACCGAAGCTGAACTGCCTGAGAACGTTAACTTCTCAACGTATCTGGCCTCGCCATTTGGAACGCCGAGCATGAGTCAGGCGGCCAGAGAAATGGAGCGTGACGGCGTTACACACGTCCTCTTGCTTCCCCTTTTTCCTCAATATGCTGCCGGGACGACGGGTCGTGCTCTCGCTTCGTGGGAGGCATTGATCAAGACGCGTGCCTTTGCCGCCCGCCCGACGACTGCCGTGTGGCAGTTTGGCAACCGGGATAAATATCAGGACGCGCTTAACGATCGTATTGAGCAGGCACTTCAGCGATTTCCAAGACACATCCGAAAGGAGGTAGAAATCCTGTTCGCGGCTCACGGCGTACCGGCACCCAGTCAAGATCACAGTCGTGATCCATACTGCTGCCTGGTTCATCAAACGGTCGAAGGAGTCATGGCCAGACGCGGAAATGACCGGACATTCTCGTTGTCATTCGTGCGCAGTCGCGCCTGGGGCGATCAGGTCAGTATCGATCTGCAGGAGCGGATCAGAAAGATGGCCCGAGCCGGAACGAGGGCCGTTGTTGTTGTGCCTGTGGATCACGTCAGTGAACAATTTGACACAGCATTTCTTCTGGACGTTCGGATGCGTTCAGTAGCTGAGGAAGCTGGTATCGGTCACTACCACGTGGCTTCTGGTTTGAACTGCCATCCGCTGTTCATCGAATGCCTGTCCGATCTCGTTTCTGAATCGGTCTCATGTGCTGAAAGCAAGGAACGAACCATACCCACAGAATCGTTGGGAGAATGTCCGCGAAAGACTTGGGATGTACCCTCTACTCATCGGGACTCAGCAACGGACGCTCGTTGCCACATTTGCCCTTTGTCGGAGTCTGGGCGTTAGCTTTCGGCTTTTTCAGGTGGCGGAGGATACCGCTTCTCCTGAGAAGTACGCATTCAGATCGGCCAACGTCTTTTCTGACGTCTCGACATCGCGCTGAACTGATCCCCGATCCAACAGCGTGATTCGCTTGCACACGTCTGTAACGTGCCCGAGGTCATGACTGGAAATGATCATCGTCGTATTGTCTTTTTCGGCCATTGAAACCAGCAGGTTCTTCAACTGAATCTGTGACGGTGGATCAAGATTGGCGAACGGCTCATCCAGAACGACAAATTCCGGACGTACAAACAGCGCTGCGAGGATTCCGACCTTTTTGGCATTACCGGTAGACAAATCCCGAATCAGTCGGCTTCTATCTACACGAGACACAGGTAGAAATGGCTCAAATGGTTGCAAATTGGCCTTTATCTCCCTTTTTGACAGCCCGAACGTCGTCCCTACGAATTCGAGATACTCGGGAATGGTGAGATACTCAATCAGAAAGCTGCGATCCAGAAAAGAGCCGGTACGGGTCCTCCAGGAAGCGTCCTTTGAAAGTTCTCTGCCATCCATTCGGACATGACCTTCGTCGGGCTTGAGAAGATCTAGAAGGATGCGCAAAAACGTGGTTTTACCGGCACCGTTGCTCCCGACAAGGCCAAGGACTTCGCCTGGTTCAAGCGACCACGCCGGAACGTTCAGCGCGATTTTGTCGCCGTATCGTTTCTGTATTTGATTCAGTTCAACGTGCACTGGTTCTGTATCCTTCGAGCATGGAATGTTTACGTGATGCGAGGCCGCGTGCAAAATAGCGCGTCCATCCTCCGGTTAACAGTAGACTCAGAAATCCGATGCTGGCCAGGACGACCAATCCGAGTCGCGGCGAATCGTTCATGACCTGAAGGAAAAGCAAGGGAGGAAGCGCTGTCGGAATGAACCACAACCAGTGCTTCGCCGAGAAACCCTCGTAGTTAAAAAATCCGCCACTCTTACCAATGTCGATGAACTGCCTGTTTCGTGAAGCCAGCTCCATGATCAACATGGTCGTGACTCCCGCATTGTAGAACATGAAAGAGAAATGCAGAGGCACCAGATCCGGCCGCAACCAGATGAATAGAGGCAGTGAGCCTACGAAAAGAACGCCGCACGAAATTTGAAGCACGGTAATCTTGGCACGAATGAGCTCAGAATACGAAACGTTTCTCGATACAAGAGCAGGGTAGTATGAAGAGTCCCACCCGAACATCAACTGACCATAATTGAGCGCAAAGCCGCCAGAGGCGAACAGTCCCAGAAGAGCGGAGAAGGCAATACCGTCGAATGCAGTTCCTGACGCGAGCATGAATACCAGGTACATGGTCGAGAACAGGAGCGAAACAAAGAGATAGTGCCTCGGTCGTCTGTTTCTCCACATGAGGAGAAGTTCGATGCGCAGCAGTTGACCGAACAGGCCCCAGTCAGAAGGCACTTCGAAGCTTCGGGTTTTCGCAGGCTCGGCATGCGAGTCATCGTGTGAATTGCCAATGGCCCGGTGTAGAGACACCGTTGAGGAAGCCAGCATGAACAGAGTGAACGCTACCAGCAGAAACAGGCCGGAAAATTCGCCGGAGAGGATATTTGAGAACAGATACTCGGACGCGCGTTTTTGCAGTCCGATTCCCGCTGTCTCGTCCACGAACGCCGTCGCAATGAAAAGCGTCATCCACAGATAGAAAAGGGTCGCTCTACGCTTGAGAATACTCCGCAACAACAGATTGGCGAAGTGTGATGCTATCAGAAGCAGAAATATGGAGATGATCCACATGGAATTACCCACAAGGCTGCCTTCTGCCACGACATATCGCATCCAGAATGGCACGAAAAAGAGCAGCGGATAAAAATTATGGATTGACAGGAGAGACGCCGACTGAAAGAACGAAACCAGCGCGTTTTTCTTTATGGGCAGATGCAGATACGGGACCACTTTCATCCGAGGCGTCTTTTGAAAGAGAAATCGAATGAAAAACAGACTCACAAAACCCGCGAGCAGAGATCTGTTGACCACGTCAACTGCCGTCGCATCGGGCCACAGTTCTATCGAAAACCGGTCGAAGAAGAAGCCCAGCGTCAGGAGAATGAAGGCCGAATAGGCCATCATGAACGCCAGCACAATTCGCATGAACCAGCCCTGCTGCGATTGCATCTGCCTGAATGCAATTCGATACTGGTTTTTGGCCAGTAGGGGATATGTTCTCCAGGTTGGAAGAGAACGCATGGAAAGGGGCGGCTAAATAAGGGTTGTTCAGGTGATTTCGGCTAAACGGACACCAATTTTAAGTGTTCTTGGCCACCAATATCCCCTGAATGACAAAACATGTGATTTCTGCGTCGACGATTATTCAGATGCATCAGACAAATACGAAATCGATTTCCCTGTTTTCGATACTTGCTCCCGCAATGAGAACCCTGACAATTCCTCCGGGCCGATACCTCTTTGATGTTCGCGATCCGACCAGGCTGAACGTATCCTCGTCGTACTCGAAGTAGTCATCTTCCATGTCCCGGACATGGACCATTCCTTCGACGAGCAATTCTTCCAACTCGACGAATACACCAAAGCGGCTGACCCCTTTGATGACGCCGGCATATTCCTCGCCGACGTGTGCCAGCACGTATTCAACTTTCTTCAATTGAACTGATTCCCGCTCAGCCTCGGTAGCCACTACCTCGCGCTCGGAACAGTGTACCATCAGATCATCGAGCGTCTCCCTGTTGACCATTGTCCGGCCGTGAAGCTTTTCTCTGATCAGGCGATGAACGACAAGATCCGGATATCGGCGAATCGGGCTGGTAAAGTGGGTGTAGAATTCTGCCGCCAGACCATAATGGCCGTTGTTGTTCACATCGTAACGTGCTCTGGACATACTCCTGAGTGCCGCCTGTTCGATGACATCTGCCTCTGGTCGGCCAGACACAGAGCGCAGAAGAGTGTTCAACGCACGGGGTGTGACATGCCCGGACTGGTGTGGGAGCTCATGTCCGAAGACAGCTACATATTCGGAGAGTCGCGTGATTTTTTCCTGGTCAGGCGGATCATGAACCCGGAATACAAAAGCCGCCGCTTCGTCTCCATATCGCTTTGCAATGAGCCGGTTTGCCAGCAACATGAACTCTTCAATCAGTCTGTTGGAATCGCGTCGTTCTCGTGGCACGATTCTGAGTGGACGCCCCTTTTCATCCAACTCCACGCGCACTTCGCGAAGATCGAAATCAATCGATCCGTTTTCGAATCGTTTCTTGCGCATCTTTGAAGCGAGGGAATTCAACATCTTGAGGTCTTCGGCCGCAGCGTGGGTATCGTTGAGACCCAACAGGATTTCCTGTGCCTGCTCGTATGACATCCGATGCGCTGAGTGAATCACACTCTCTACGACGTTGAATTTGATGACGTTTCCGTCTTCGTCAAGTTCGGCGACGCAGGAGAAGGCGAGGCGATCTGATCCCGGATTCAGTGAGCAGATTTCGTTGGAAAGACGCTCCGGAAGCATTGGAATGACCTGATCGACCAGGTACACGCTCGTAGCACGTTCCCGGGCCGTCCGATCGATGGCCGAACCAGGAGCTACATAATGGCTGACGTCCGCGATGTGGATGCCCACTTCGTATCTGCCGTTTCCAAGCTTGACCAGATGAAGTGCATCATCGAAATCTTTCGCGTCAGCCGGGTCGATAGTGAAAACACGTCGATCCCGAAAATCTTCTCGGCGGGCAATTTCTTTTTTGGATATTTCTGCCGGGATTTGCTCGGCCTCATGCAGCACTTCTTCGTCGAAGTCGACATCGACTCCGATGCTCATCGCCAGTGCAATCGTCTGGATGGCCGGGTCGTCCGAAGAGCCGATAATTTTCAAAATGCGCCCTCGCGGAGCAGCTCCCCGATGCTCAAACGCGTCGATCGAAACCTGGACTTTGTCGCCATCATTAGCTTCACCGACCGTGTCGAGATCAACGAAAATGTCGTGCGTGAGGCGTTTGTCGTCCGGAATCACAACGGCGAAGGAACCTGAGTGCTCAAAAGTGCCAACCGCTTTCGTGCGCCCTCGTTTGAGAACCTCCAAAACCTCGGCTTCGCGGCGTTTGTCCCCCGGTTTTCTGGCCGCAAGGCCAATGTGGACGGTGTCTCCATCGAGGGCCGTGTTCATGCGTCGGGCGCGGACAAAAAAGTCATCTTCCTGTCCTTCGACCCGAACAAACCCATATCCAGCAGGGTGCACGCTCAGTTTGCCCTGCATCAAAGAGGAGATCGGGCGGAACGAGAATTGGTTTCCCTTGACTCTGGCGAGTTGCCCATTGTCAACGAGATCTTCGAGTACCTCTCGACAGGTCCGGTAATCTTCATTGTCAGAGTATCCTAGCTTCTTGGCGACTTCTTTGGGTCGAAACGCCCGCTTTCCGTGGTTCTTGAACAGTTTCAGGACTTCTGCCCTGATCGAATCTCGACGGTTCATGGGCAACTATTCATCCTCTTTGGAAGCAAACACGTTGGCGGCCAGGTCATTGCTCAGATGCAATTCCGATTGGTCCTGTCCCAGAGTGATTTGAATCATATCATTTTTCTTGCACGAAATCCGAAGGCTCGCTCCGGGAAGCAACCCCAGGCTTTCCAATTTCTGCAGGACGCGCGTGTTGGAATCTGCCACCCGGCGAACGAGGAGAGGCGTATTGTCGGGGCATTCGAGGAGGGGATCGGATGCGACAGTAATCATTACTCCGTCGCGGGAAGGAATCGGATGGCCGTGCGGATCATGGGTCGGAAATCCCAACATCTTGTCCAATCGATCCTCAAATTCTTCCGAGATATGATGCTCAAGGTGTTCAGCCTCCTCGTGCATCTTCTCCCAGTCGTACCCCATGATTTCACGGAGATACGTTTCCAGGAGTCGATGATGACGAACAATCTCGAGGGCGATCTTTTCTCCGGCCTCCGAAAGGCGGACGCCTTTATAGGACATGTAGGTAACCAGGCCAAGACCGGACAGGCGCTTGAGCATTTTTGTAACGGAAGCAGACGAAACCTGAAGTCGCGAAGCCAGCACGGATGTGCTAACACTCGATTCACCTTGAAGCGTGAAAATAGCCTTGAGGTAGTCTTCTACGGCCGGGCTGAGCATGTCTCGAATCGACATGAATTCTGGGTCTGGTAAGGTGGTGACGGATTATTGACTGACCAGCCCCAACGTATGAAATTCAGTCGTTGGAGGCATCGATCATTGATGCAGATCAGTACTGAGGACTGACATTCATGGGTCGAAGACGATCTGGAGCGGCATGGTTGACGAGGGCTCGCGCCAACATAACGGCTGGATCGATGAGAGCGAGGCCGCCAATATCTTTTTCAGGTACGGCGAGCGGCAATTCAGTACATCCCAGGATTACCATCTGCGCGCCTTTGGTTCGGACCTGTTCAATGGCTTCCAGGACATGATCACGCGCTTCCGTTGACGCGGGCGAAGAGCAGACTTTGACTCCGTATACATCGTTGTAGATCGATTCGGTCAAGCCGTCCGTGTGATCGGGTTGAATAGCGGCAAATCCAGCTGCTTCCAATCGTTGATCATAAAGTCGGGAGGAGAGAGTCCCCACGGTTCCAAGCACACCGACCCGTTCAACCTCAGGATACGCTCGTTTAATGCCGCTGACTGTTTCTTCTATCAGGTGCAGAATGTTCAAGTGGGATCCCCTTGATTGCAGGATATCGGTCACATCATCGAATATGAGGGGTGTGTGTGCCGTATTGCACGCCAGGCCCGCTACTTCGGCTCCACAATCCTCCAGATGCATGAACGCACGAGCAATGGCCGGAGCTGGATTCGGAGCTTCGGCATCGGCCAGATACGCTGTTCGATCAGGAATATCCGGCTGACTGTATAACACGATGGGAATATGATCTTGATCTCGCGCTACCGCGGTCTGGGAAGTGACCTTGGTGGCGAGGTCAAAACCGGCCTGGGGACCCATGCCGCCAAGGATGCCGATAGTTTTGGGTGGTCGACTCAATCTATTCTGATTCACGGACAGGTTTTTGATTATTCAGAGACCGAAAGCGATTTGCAGATGAAGCAACCGAAGAAACGGTTTCGCCAGTTATATTCAGAACGTCCGTCAATGTCCCCACTCTTTTTCTGATCCGCTTCCGGTCTGGCTCCGATGAAAATTCTCACTCTCTCAACTGAATCGCCCTCTGGCTTCGGTTCACCCTTCTTCCTGATTGCACTGTTGCTGGCTTCGACGAACCCGATCGATGCGTCCGCCAGGGTCCAGAACTCGTCTTCGACCACCGTGCACGTGGTGGTTGATGGCAAAACGGGCAATGACCGCCCCCGAGCGCGGGATCTGGGAATTGCTCCGGGAGTTTTGCCAACGGGTCCACTCAACGCCATAACGGACGTTGACGGCGTTCTTGTTGGACATGTGACCTTTTGGAAGGGCGATTCGATTCGAACGGGAGCCACAGCCGTTCTGCCTCATGGAGGCAATATCTACGCTGAGAAAGTTCCGGCGGGGTTTTATCGGGGGAATGGCTATGGCAAGTTTGCCGGCAGTACACAAATCAATGAACTGGGAGAAATTGAAACCCCTATTGTATTGACGAACACCCTTTCTGTACCTCAGGGTATGGAGGCTGTCATTTCCTGGACTCTCGGGCAAGCAGGGAACGAATCGGTCCGATCGGTCAATGCGATTGTGGGGGAAACGAATGACGGTTTTCTGAATGACATCCGCGGTAGGCACTTAAAGGCGGCAACCATCATCAAAGCCATTGAAACGGCCAGTGATGGCGCGGTCGAAGAAGGAACGGTGGGGGCGGGGACCGGGACACAGTCGTTCGGATGGAAGGGAGGAATTGGCACCAGTTCAAGAGTGCTTCCCGAACGTCTTGGTGGTTTCACCCTGGGTGTCCTGGTCCAGACCAATTACGGCGGAATCCTCACGATAGACGGCGTCCCGGTCGGGAAAGAGTTGGATCGCTACTATCTCCGAAATGCCCTTGATAACGGCGATGCGGATGGGTCTGTGATCGTTGTCATTGCGACTGATGCACCGCTTTCGGATAGAAACCTGAAAAGACTGGCCAGCAGAGCCATGTTGTCCATTGGACGATCGGGGTCTCCGGCGACAAACGGTAGTGGAGACTACGCAGTAGCTTTTTCGACACATGACTCTGTCAGACGCAAGCGAAATCACACCCCATCCAATGGATTGGAAAACAACGCGTTATCGCCTCTTTTCCAGGCTGCGGTAGAAGCTGGGGAAGAAGCCATCTACAATGCTTTATTTAAAGCGACAACGGTAGAGGGACATCGGGGCACGGTGGAAGCGATTCCGATAGAACGCGTCGCTGAGATCATGCGGCAATATGGTCGTGACGTGAATTTTGTGCGGTGATTGATCACAGGACCCGTTTGCAT
>CAZEHJ010000023.1:0-47806 GCA_964512485.1 uncultured Rhodothermales bacterium
CCTTCGGTCTGAAAACCAAACGCCGCTGTTGATGCAAAAAGCATCAACAGCGGCATGGCGACTATGACCGATTTTGAAAGCACGCTAGTGACCCGATCTGACACGGCTGACATCAGATGGAGTTACTTCTCCATCCGAATTGCCGAAGGAATTAAGCACAAACGTCAGCACATTGGCTACATCTTCGTCCGAAAGGCGAACAGCTGGCATAACACCATCGTACGTCTCACCGTTCACGACGATTTCTCCGCTCAGTCCATTGACTACCGCACCTATTGCAGCATCGATATCATTCATCAGGAAGTCTGAGCCGGCGAGAGGAGGAAATGCTCCACTGATACCTTCACCCGCGGGCTGGTGACAGGCGGCGCAGTTTGCAGAGTAGATTCGAGCGCCCGCTTCCATGCGTTCCTCTTTCGTTTGAGCTGCAGCTACGACCGGTGCTGCACTGTCAATTTCCTGAACACCACCACCCTCAGGCAGATAAACGCTTTCTTCCTGGAGGCCGCTGTAAATCTCCGCGTTTTCATCGCCGTGGACTTTCAGCATACCGAGGGCGCCTTTGTTGAAAGCGCGGAAGATGGAGTGATCTACAATAATAAAGGTACCCGGAACATCCACCGTGAACTCGACCATAGCCGATCCACCTGCTGGGACGAGCGTAGTCTGCACGTTTTCCTGGTTGGCAACGGTACCGCCTTCGGTGTGTACGAGGTCGAATATTTCTCCGATGACGTGAAATGATGATACCAGGTTTGGACCGCCGTTTCCAACGTAAAGACGAATCCGATCACCCACGTTTGCGGTAAGGGCATTGTCACCGGTCATACTTCCGACAGAACCGTTGAACACGACGTAATCCGGTGTTTCCAGCAGCGCCTTGTCCATATTGAATGGCTGCAATCCCGCATCGCCGTAGGCTCCGCTCGTATAAAATTCACTCTGCATGACGTAATACTCTTTGTCTACCGGAGGAAGCCCTTCTTTTGGCTCGACAAGAATCAAGCCGTACATGCCATTGGCAATGTGCATTCCAACAGGCGCCGTTGCACAGTGATAAACGAATAGTCCCGGGTTCATCGCTGTGAAGGAGAACGTCGTGCCTGTTCCGGGAGCCGTGAACGACGAAGCGGCACCGCCACCCGGACCAGTTACGGCATGAAGGTCGATATTGTGCGGCATTTTCGAATCGGGGTGATTGTTCAGATGGAATTCGACCAGATCACCTTCCCGTACTCGGATGAACTTACCAGGCACCTCTCCTCCAAATGTCCAAAATGTATACTCAACGCCGTCTGCGAGGCGCTTCACTTCTTCAGTGGTTTCGAGTTCAATGACCACTTTGGTCGGGTGGTTGCGCTCGATGGCCACAGGAACAGCAGGTGCCGTTGTGAGCACGGCCTGCTCTTCACCTCGGATGGATTCTGACTGACACGCAGAAAGAGATAAGAATGCGAAAAGGGCAGTGCAATACAGGGCGGCCTTCACCGCAGATTTTTTAACACTCATGACTTAGCTCTGGGTTGTTACTGATATTACGGAGTCCTGATGACGAAGTCCGCAGGTCCCGACACCTGTTGTCGTGACGGTAGCAAGTATAGGTCGGAATCAGAGATGGGGAAGACTGAAAACCCCGCACAAACCCTTACGTAATTCCTCTGACGCCCGTGTAGGGTATATACTTACTTGGGTTGTGTGGATCTAATAGTTGGATATCTTTAAATCCAAGATTCACACGAACCAATCAACAGGTACAATCGTACTCCTGTAACACAATCTGGTATGTCCATGTCCTGGATCAAGAACGCCCTCATCGATATTGCCGTCACTGCTGTGATTGCGGCGTACTATTTCACCGGAGCAACCTGGGGCTGGTGGGTTATCGCGATCTACACTCCGCTGATGGTTTTATTGAAGCTGTTCGCATTGTCGGGAGCAGCAAATGCGGTCCAGAGAAAAGCCGACGATGTTCCTGTTTGGTTCTACCATGTACTCTATGCCGCCAACGTCGTTCTTCTGGTCGTGTCCGATTTCCTGTATGCAGGTATTGGATGGGCGGCAATCTGGGTTTTGTCCACGATTGCGGAATCAAAGCGTCCGAAAAGCAAATCCAAGGACTGAGTCCTGATCGTACGTGCTGACGAACTATTACACGCTTTCCGCGCTGATTCAGGAATGGAAGCCGCGCATTGAAAAAGCGTTGCTTCTCGATGCGTACTCCCAGCACAAAGGTAGTCTGATCCTTGTTTTTGAATCGGCCGGCGGTGAGGTCTGGTCTATAAACGTGTCACTGCAGGCTCCGCATAGGCAGCTCTTTATGTATTCGGGATCCAATCGTTCGAAAAAGAACGTTGTGGATGTATTTCCGGAAATGAGAGGGCAGCGGGTACAGGCGCTGGATATCGCGGATCGCGAAAGACAGATCACCCTCACGTTTGAAAACGAAAGTGTTATCACGCTGATAGTCTTCGGTCCGCAGGCAAATGTGTTTCTGGAGAGCGGAGGTAGCACGCAGAGCTTCCGGGGAAATGAGCTCTCGCCGCCTGATCTGCGGCCCGCCACCGAAAAGATATCAGCAGACGACATCCGGGATGCCCTCTCGCGAGGACGATCTCTCAATTCTGCTCTTCCCCTGTTTCCCAAACCTCTTGTCCAGGAGGTATGGCACCGGGCGCATGGATCTCAGGACCCGGCTGAGCTGGCTGGCGTCATTCGTGAAATGGAATCCGAACTGCAGGCTCCGACACCGTATATCTATTGGGATGAAGACAGAAAGCCTCTGTTTTCCCTCATCGAATTGAGACATATGGACCAAACGGGCGATGCCGAGTCGATGAACTCGGTTGACGAGGGTGTTCGAATATGTGCTCGACGAAAACTGGCTTTGAGCAGATTTTCCGGTCAGTACGAGCCGCTGATTCGGATGCTGAAGAAGCGACTTCAACAGGCGGAAAGAAGTCTGGAACGGGTCGAGAGCGAGCTGTCCAAACCCAGCCGTGCCGACCGCCACGAACATCATGGCCATCTTCTCATGGCACACTTGCACTCTGTATCGCAGGGTGCCGCCGAGGTGGAGCTCGACGATATTCTTGAAGACGGTCAGGTAGTCCAAATCCAGTTGGATACCAGGCTGTCGCCCATCGAAAATGCGCAGGCTTTTTACGAGAAGGCGAAGCGATCCAGGCAGGCACGCATCACTTCAAAGGAACGTCTGCAGGGACTGAGGAAAACCGTCGAAAACATGCGCTCGCTCAATGAAGAAGCCCTTGGTTTGGACTCGATAGATGGTGTGAAGGCATTCCGTGGTAGAAACGAAAGTCAGATCAAGGCGATGATGTCCGCCCAGATAGATCCCGATTCATTTCCGTACAGACGATATGTGCTGGATGAGGGATATGAAGTCTGGGTCGGTCGTAACGCCCGGCAAAATGATCAACTCACTCTCAAAGATGCCCGCAAGTATGATCTGTGGCTTCATGCTCGCGGTGTTGCTGGATCTCATACCGTGCTGCGTCTTCGGGGCAGGACGGACAAACCGGCCAAATACATCGTTGAACAGGCGGCCTCGATAGCAGCATGGCACAGCAAAGCCCGCTCGAGCTCCCTTGCCCCGGTAATCGTTGCGGAAAAGAAATACGTGCGCAAGCCCAGGAAATCGCTCCCGGGCACAGTGGTCGTCGACCGGGAGGAAGTCGTCATCGTCGAACCTCGCCTGCCGGACTGAGGACTTCCACCTCGGCCCAAATAAATAGGTGGCGTTGCCGCAAGGCAACGCCACCCACCGTCAAGTCGAGCTCTGAGTCCGGTCTGGATCAGTTCCCCGCAATAAGAGAAACGGCTTCATCCGTTGACAGGACATCATTCGCGATGAACGCGAAGTTCGTAGTCGCAGCCGTGTATCCGTTGAGTTCAGGAAATATGGCAGCAGCTGTAGCATCTTCAACCACAGCTACCTCAAATCCCTGTTCGAGCAATTCTCTCAGATGTGATTCGGTGCACAGGTTGGCAGACATGCCGGCCAGAATGATGGTGTCTATACCGCGCTTGCGTAGCTGGAGGACCAGATCATTGGTTTCAGGACCATAGACCTTGTGCGGATTACTCACAACGGTTTTGCCGTCTTCGATGTATGGCTTGAGCCTCCCGAGCCAGTCGGCTCCTGACCCTTCGAAGCCGTCCACGTTCAGCGCCCCCGTGCGATCGAACATTCCAATCGTGTGCATCAACACTTCAAGAGGACCTGCAAATTCCCATCCGTGGTCTGTCGGGTAGTAGTAGTGAGGGGAAATGAAAAGAGGAAGATCTGCAGCTTTCGTCGCCGCCATCAAGGCTTCGAGATTATTGCGCGTGTCGTTTTCAACAACACTCGCTCCAACCGCGCCCCAGGCCACTCCTTCCTCGTGCAGGAAATCATTCTGAGGATCGGTGACAACGACCGCCGTCCGTTCGGGATCGAACGTTATCGTGGTTTCGGGAAGCTGGGCGAATGCCGTGCTTGTCAACAACAAAAACAGGAGCGAAAAAAGAAGGTTGGATTTCATGATGGTGATACGTCGAAACGTGATTAGTACTGAATGGCTCTAATGGTAGTACTAAATAGTACTAAAACGTTACACCTTTCCGTCTCTTCTTCGATGTGCTATCCTTCTTGAAGAAACTCGACCAGCGCTTTACCTGCTGACTGTATGTCTTTGTCGCTTCGCCGTAGTCCGCTGAGTAGCAAGCCGCCCTCGAGTGTTGCCACGGCAAGAAGGGAAATCCGGGAGGCTCTGTCTTTTGAGAAACAAAGCTCCGTATCGCTCAAAAGCAGCGTGCAAATTCGTTCTGCCACGCTGCTGAAATACACATCAAGCTTTTCCTGTACACCGGGCATTTCCGATGCCAGTTCACTCGACAGAGCTGCGAGTGGGCAGCCAACGAGACCGTCGTCTCCCCGTTGCGTACTTGCGGCGATTTCGTACAAACATTTCAACCCGTCAACCGCGCCACTACCCCTGCCTAATGCCGGGTGAATCAGATTTGCATCGTAGTCTTCAGTCCAGAAATCAACAACGGCGAGAGCTAGATTGTTTTTGCTTTGGAAGTGATAGTAGAAATTCGATTTGACCACTCCGGAATGCTGAAGGATGTCGTCAATGCTCGTGCCATGGTATCCCGACAGCATGAACATCTGAGCGGCTGAGCGTATCAGTTTTTGTCGATTATCTGCCATCGGAATTCAATATTCTGAGAGAGTACACATCCATGCCCGTGCTGCTGGTCATTTACCAGCAATCAGTACCGTAGTTTCGCTGATTCGAACGCACAACTGACACCCATTTGACCATTTTCGCATGAACTGGTGGGAATCAATACTTCTCGGATTTGTTCAGGGACTGACTGAGTTTTTACCGGTCTCCTCATCCGGACACCTCGTTTTGGGTCAGCACCTTCTCGGTCTTCAGTCAACCGAAGGAGATGTGCTCTTTGAGGTACTCCTGCATTTCGGCACAATCATGAGTGTGTTCTGGGTGTATCGAAACCGAATTTGGACGCTCACTTCGGGATTTCTGTCGAGGCTCGTTCATGTCAGTGATTGGGGCGAATCATATACGGAGGATGGTCAATTCCGTCTCGGCGTGATGATTCTGATCACAATGGTCCCAACTCTCGTCGTTTATGTGCTGTGGGGGGAGTACTTGGAGTCGGCATTTTCCTCACCAAAACTCGCTGCCGGAATGCTGCTGGTGACAGGAACGTTGCTCATGCTGACAAGATTGAGGAAATCGCCATCTGGCAACCTCACGGCGCCCAAAAGTTTTCTGATCGGAGTCGCTCAGGCAGCGGCTATGATTCCAGGTATTTCGCGTTCGGGTGCTACCATCTGCACGGCAATATATCAGGATGTCGAGCCCACAAAGGCGGCTGACTTTTCGTTCCTGATTCTACTTCCGGTTGTTCTTGGCGCCACAATTATCAAGGTTGGTGAAGCATTGGCCGGTTTCCGGGAGGCCGAATGGGGCATTCTGCTCCTTGGCACTTTCGTGGCGTTCGTTTCGGGCATTATTGCCATCAAACTTGTCCTCGAAGCGGTCCGGAAAGGTCAACTACAGTATTTCGCCGTGTACTGCTTCGTAGCGGGCGGAATAGGCCTTTATTTGCTCTGAGAGCGATTTTTCTGTCTCAATTTGATAAAAAACCCCTTAAGAATTGGCGGTCACGCCCGATAACAGACATGTGAGATTGCGCGAGCGCTCACTTTCTACCAATTGTCTGATATCCAGCACGTTCAAGGGGTTTTCGAATGAAGTATCGCATCTATGTTGTCGACGACGACCGGCACTATGCCAGGATGTTGAGCTATCGTCTCGACAAAAATGCGAATTACCACGTGAAAGTCTTTCACAGTGGTGAAGAGGTAATTAAAAACCTCGATGATAAACCGGATCTGATGCTGCTCGATATCATGATGCCGGGAATAGATGGTGTAGAAGTGCTCCGTCAGATGGTAACGCGCATGCCTGAAGTCCCTGTGATCATGGTTTCAGCTCAGGGCGTAATCGATACCGCTGTCGAAGCCATGAAAATTGGTGCCTACGACTATATCACGAAGGGTCAGGACGATCTGGTGAAGCTGGACTCGATTGTTCGCAACGTACTGGAGAAAGTATCCCTCGAAAGGGAAGTCGAAACGCTGCGTTCAGAAGTAAGCGAGAAGTATCAGATCAAAGGCATGATCGGTGATTCACCGGCTATGCAGGAAGTTTATCGCATGATCCAGAAGGCAACTCGCGGCGATTTGACCGTGGCCATCCAGGGTGAAAGCGGTACGGGTAAAGAGCTCGTTGCGAAAGCCATTCACTACGCGTCTGGTCGCAAGCGCGGACCATTTATTGTCGTCAACTGCGCAGCCATTCCTCGCGACCTGATGGAGAGCGAGTTTTTCGGTCACGAGAAAGGATCCTTCACCGGTGCCCATGCCCGAAAAATCGGAAAGTTTGAGCAGGCTGACGGTGGCACCATTTTTCTGGATGAGATCGGTGAACTGAACCTTGACTTACAGGCCAAGCTGCTCCGTGCTCTTCAGGAAGGTGAGATCACCCGTGTCGGCGGCAGCGACACAATCGAATTCAATGCTCGTGTTATCAGTGCGACGAATCGCAATGTAATCACGATGATCAAGGACGGTACGTTTCGGGAAGACCTGTACTACCGTCTGTTCCAGTTTCCTCTCCCGCTTCCGCCACTTCGCGAACGAGGACAGGACCTGCTGCTCCTATCAAATTACTTTTTCCGCGAGTACACGAAAGCACATGCTGATTTCAAGGGCAAAAAACTTTCAACCCACGCTCGTCGAGCTATCGAAAATCACTCCTGGCCGGGTAATGTGCGTGAATTGAAAAGCGCCATCGAACGCGCCATACTCCTGAGCGACGCTCCGGAAATCAGTGCCGCCGACTTGATGATTGCCAACGTCAACTCCATTTCGCCGTGGGCAGATCGAATGACGCTGGCTGAAGCAGCCGTCACGAATTTCAAATCGCCGTCTCGGCACAGCACGCAACCTGAGCCACCTTCCGTCAGTACACCGGATTCAGGAGACGACTTCGATGACCATGTCTCCCAGGAAGACCCTGTTTCTTTGGAAGACGGGGATGGCGGAATCGTTTCGCTTGAAGAACTCAAACATCGTGCGGTCGAACGTGCGTACCGACTTTGTGACCACAATGTGGATCGTGCAGCGGTAGAATTGGGCATCGGGCGGGCAACCATGTATCGACTTCTGAAGAAGTTCGACATCATGGATTAGTCGCTCCCTTCCGGGGAAATGGAGAAGGCGTCCCGCTTCACAAAAGCAAACGGCGCTTTAAATGCGACTTACAGATTACGAACGATCCGTCCAGCGAGAAATCGAGAAGTGGCAGCACGGGGACGCCTCCCTGGTTGCACAGGCGATGAACTGGGCCATGGCACCCATGGACTGGGTTGTCAATCAGATCGTTCCGGATGAGGTGATCGACCAGGTCGACAAGGCCATTTCGCAATTCCTGGGTCTGCTCAATGACGCTTCTGCCTGGACGTATGATACCTCCGAAGTAATCGGCGCTGCCAACAAGATGGGAATTGAAGCCGAAGCTGTTTCAGATCTTCGAAGCGGAGATCTTGAAACACTTGACGCCCTCGCCAAAAGCTATTTCACCGAGAACGCAGTTCTGGCTGCCGTCGAAGGTGGTGGGACGGGTCTGGGTGGAGCGGTACTGATTGCCGCCGATATTCCGCTTCTATTTGGGATAAACCTTCGCTTGATTCAGCAAATCGGAGCTTCCTACGGTTTCGACGTCAGCGGACCATCGTTTGGACCGCTGGTCCTGTCGATTTTTAATGCGGCAGCAGCGGGAACGCGAGAATCCAAAAATGAATCTCTCCGGGAGATTACGGTCGCAGCCGCGGCCCTGGCGCACGATTCGGACTATAAAGGACGCGTGAGCGGCACATTCAGAGACCAAAACAGGCATTTTCCGCGCGAAATAGCGAAGAATATCGGCGGCAGAAAGATCGCACAGCTCATTCCAATCGCCGGAGCCGCCATTGGTGCCGGAATCAACTATTGGTTCACAACTGAAACCGCCGAAACGGCGTTTATGCTCTTCCGTGCGCTGTATATTGAGAGAAAGGAACGCTCCTGAGGCCCATCTCTCTTTTCTTTCCCTGTTTTAATGCCACTTGTCGCAATAGTGGGACGCCCCAATGTGGGCAAATCCACCATTTTCAACCGCCTGACAGAAGAACGTCAGTCCATCGTCCACGATGAACCGGGCGTCACACGTGACCGTGTTTACGGCCATGTGGAATGGGGCGGACGAACATTTTCGATTGTCGACACCGGTGGATTCGTATCCAATTCCGAAGACCGTTTTGAAGCGGCCATTCGCGAACAGGTCTTTCTGGCCATGGAAGAAGCCGACCTCATCCTGTTTGTGAATGATGTCACGGTAGGCGTGACGGATATGGATCAGGAGATGGCTTCCGTTTTGAGGAAAAGCGATCGACCGGTTCTGGTCGTCGGCAACAAGGCAGACAACAACGAGAGGCGCTGGGAAGCGAACTCGTTGTACGAACTGGGTTATGACACGGTGTATGCCGTGAGTGCCATCAACGGAATGGGTACGGGAGATTTATTGGATGCCGTTGTTGAGCAGTTGCCCGAAGGAGGCATCGAAGAGGAGGATGAACGCCCCCGCTTCGCAATTATCGGCCGGCCCAACGTGGGCAAGTCATCTCTCACCAATGTCCTGTTAGGTGAAGAGCGCTCGATCGTGACAGAAATCAGCGGCACAACGCGGGATTCTGTGGACGCCGTGATGAGGTATCATGGAGAGGAGATTGTTCTGGTAGACACGGCCGGGCTTCGAAAGAGATCACGAATCAAGGAGAACGTAGAGTTCTATTCATACCTCAGGACCGAGCGTGCGATGGAGTCGTGTACGACCGCCATTTTGATGATAGACGCGGTCGAAGGTCTCGAGTCCCAGGACATCAAAGTGCTTGCACAAGCCGAAAGCATGAAGAAGGGACTTGTGCTCGCGATCAATAAATGGGATCTGTTTGAGAAGGAAACCAACTCGGTTCGGGACTACGAAAATATAATCAGGGATCGGCTCGCCACCCTCGACTACGTCCCCATTGTTACCATTTCAGCCATGACCAAGCAGCGCGTCTACAAGCTGTTGGATCGAGTGCTCGAGGTTGAAAAAGAACGTCACAAGCGTATACCGACCTCCGAGTTCAATGAATGGATGCAGATGGTCGTGGAGAGACACAATCCGCCTCTTTATCGCAATCAGAGGGTCAAGATCAAATACGCCACCCAGGTGCGCAGCGCGCCACCGGTATTCCAGTTCTTTACAAATTATCCCAAAGGAATCCGCGAGCCGTATCGTCGTTATCTGGAGAATCAGCTGCGAAAAGCCTTCGGCTTCGAAGGGGTGCCGATGAAGCTGGTATTCAAACAGAAGTAGGGTGCGTCGAAATAGATCGGATGCGGTGGCATAGCGCATTTTCAGCGCTATATTTCAACCCTCACAAATCTGCTTTCCCGCATGGCCGGAACGCCCGTCAATACAGCCAAAGAGAACGAACGCACTTTGAATTTCTGGGAGCGACTCTACCTCCCTGAAGTGTTCAAGGGGTTGGGCTATTCCTTCAGGAAGATGGTCAAGGAGCCGATGTACACGTTCGAGTACCCGGAAGAACAGTGGTACCCTCCGGACAGTTATCGGGGACGCCCTGTTCTGGTGGAAGAGGGAGGTAAGGCGCGCTGCGTATCCTGTAATTTGTGCGCACGGGCTTGTCCTCCTCTGGCAATCTCCATGAAGTCCCATGAAATCGAAGGACCGAAGGAACGGGAGCCCGAGTGGTTCGAAATCAATATGCTCCGCTGCATCTACTGTGGATTCTGCGAAGAAGTGTGTCCGGAAGAAGCCATCGTCATGTCAAAGGAATACGACCTGACATTCCAGGATCGGGATGAAGCCATTTTTGGCATGGATCGATTGTTGGTCCCCAAAGAGCGACTTGCTGACCGACTGGAATTCCTTCGAACGCGCAAGAATCCCCAGTTCGGAGATACGTCCTGGGACTATCGGCGGAGCAACAACAGGCATTCACTGAAGGACAGTGCTTTTCTGGCATCTTTGGCGCAAGAGATCGATTCACCCGTGGATCCTTCCTAAGTGGCTCACCCCCGGGAAGTCATATCGAACAGGGAATCCATCATCGACCAATTGGAACTGCTGGTGGACGAACTCGCGGCTCAGAGGCCCTGGTTGAATCGAATATCGGAAGCCCAACTTACCGGCAAGGCATTGGAATCAGACCTGTCGCTTTGGGAAATGTACCAGGAAGTTGCCCGAAAAGAAGCAGGTCATCTCGCTACGTTTTCACTCACCGGCCGAGACGAGTCACAGCAGGCCGCATCGTTGGATGGCCTCCTGGATAGCTTGATATCAGCACGGCGCAAACTGGTTGAGCACCTGAAGTCGTCGTCGATCGACTACTGGCATTCTGCTTCAGAAAATGGAGAAGGGCCGACGGTTGAGGACGTTGCCTTCAATATCTCTCAGTCGGATGCTGCCCTCTTGCGCGCGATTGCCGAACGTCTGTACGAGAGCCATATATCATTTTCGGGTTAAACGTGGCAAGAGAGAATCCATATATCGAGCTGCGGACGGCGTTCCAGAATCGAAATTTTGGGCCGATCTATCTGCTGTATGGAGAAGAACGCTATTTCATTGACAAACTCCAGGAGACGCTTCTTGAGTTTGCACTCGAGCCGCACGAGAAAGATTTCAACCTGGATATTCTGTACGGATCAGAAACCGACGCACGCGCAGCGTTGGGGGCGTGTCAGGCCTATCCCATGATGGCCACGCGTCGGGTGGTCGTGATACGCGACTTTGACAAGATGAAGGAAAATTCGCTGTTCAAGGCGTTGGCCGAGCAGCCAAATCCTGCCTCGGTCGTGTTTCTGGTTTGCAGCGGAAAGCCAAACATGAGCCGTCATCCCTATCGGGCCCTGAAAGAGAAAGGAAGAGCGATAGAATTCAAAGCGCTGTACCCAAATCAGGTACCTCGCTGGATCGAGACGCTGGCCAAGGAACGAGGCTTTGCCCTGGAACCCAAGGCGGCGCACATGCTGGCTGACTATGTTGGATCATCCCTTTCAAGTGTTTCTACAGAACTGGATAAACTGGCCACCTATGTGGGGGAGCGGGAAGTCCTTACGCCAGAAGACGTTGTCCAGGCCAGTGGTCAGACGAGAGACTATAATGTCTTCGAATTGCAGCGTGCAGTCGGAGAAAAGCGCTATGACGTAGCCCTACAGATCTCGGAACGATTGTTGCAACAGTCTTCAAATCCAAAGGGAGAGAGCAATTTGATCGTCTCTGTCCTGACATCGTTCTTTATAAAGTTGTGGCAACTGACAGGATTGCAGGCCTCCAAGGTCCCTCAGAAAGAAATGGCGTCGGCCATCGGGGTTTCGCCCTACTTCTTAAAAGAGTATCTTGGCTGTCTGCGACGATTTGACGTCAAAGCTATGGATAACGCGTTTTCAGCCCTTTTAGCGGCAGAATTCGAGTTGAAAGGCGGAAGTCAGAGGAGCGATCGGATGATCTTGGATCTGATGTTTCGCAAAATTCTGACCGTCTGAAAACAAAATTCATGGCTATGACATACGGATGACAGCTTTGATTCCGTTATTGTTATATGTGAAAAGCGCACTGTAACAGACAAATTGTCAGTGCTACGAAAGACATGCGGACGAGTCATGAAATTTTTTGTGGCATCCGCTGATTACCTATACAATATGACAGACGCCGAAAAAGCAGGAAAGCTTAAAAAGCGGACGCTCACGGTGAAAGCCTCGGACTTCGGACTGATAGGAAATGTCAATCCGAACAACCGACATTTTGATGCGCTCAGTCAAATGAGCGACGAAGACCTCATGTCCCAGTTTCAGATGGGAACTGTTGAGGCCTTTGATATTCTTGTCGGTCGGTACAAAGACCCACTGACCAATTACATCTATCGTTTCCTCGGTGACATGAAGGAGTGTGAAGACCTCCTGCAGGAAACGTTTCTGCGAGTCTACAGAAACCGGCATTCATATCGCCGAATTGCCAAATACTCGACCTGGCTCTATACGATTGCGGGAAACCTTGCCCGCTCCGAGTATCGCAAGCGCAAGCGTCGACGTCTTTACTCGCTTCAGTCAGTCAATCGCGACGACGAAGAGTATGAAGTAGAGATTCCAGACGAAACATTCAGCCCGGACAAACACACGGAATCAACCATCCAGGACTTCTTCATTCAAGAAGCTCTGAGGCAGATTCCGGAAGAGTTCAGGGAAGTGGTTGTTCTTCGTGACGTACAGCAGTTGGCTTACGAGGAGATTGCAGACATTACTGGTCTTCCGATGGGAACGGTCAAAAGCCGTATCAACCGTGGTCGAACCAAGCTGCAGACACTCCTCAAGGAAGTGTATACGCCACAGACGGACTGAGTTATATAAATTTCTGCAAAAGGGGCCGGTCGAAAGGGCGATAGAACATCGCCTTTGCGACCGGCCCCTTTTTTGATGCTCCGTTGGTAGCGGACGGCAATAGAGTACTCTGGCAGCGGGGGATAATTTTTTCCGCATGAGAACCTTCCGAACACACATGTGTACGGAACATGAACTTTCCTCATTATTCGGCGCCTATGCCAGACGGATACTACCCGGACTATTCGGATCAATCTGACGACCAGCTCGACGAATTCCTTTGCGAATACGTTGACGGTACGATGGATCCTTGCGTTCGCCAGGCGTTCGAAGAATACCTGGAAGCAAATCCTTCTCTGGCCCAACACGCCCGCTGTCTGTGCAACACACGTAATATGCTGTGTTCATACGGAGGCCGGCACCCCGCCGAAACACTTCAGGAGCAGATTCGCCACAAGGTAGCTTGTGAGTTGAATCGCAAGAACAAGCACGAAGCGCTTCTCTTCAACAGACTGGGAAGCGCGGCGATGCTGACATCTGTCGTCAGCCTGATGCTCATTATGGGTATGATGGCCGGTCTGGCGAGTGTGAATCAGCAGAAAGAGAGGCGTTCGGCACTGGCACAGAGAACAGACTCTTCTGAGTCCATGGCGCTTCCCACGGACGCGTACGCTCAGCAAGACAAGTCAATGCCGCTGGAATGGTACGGGAAAAGCTCAAGCTGGTCAGTCATGGGCTCCTCCACTGTTCTCCCTGCTATCGATATGGTACCCATCGGATGGAATGCAGCTTCGATGGATTCTACCTCTCGCTTTCAGCTGATTGCTTCTCCCTGACGCTTTATTCTCCGCGTAACGTGACCGCCGGGCTGACTTTCATCAACAGCCATGCATGTTTTGCGATTGAAATGAAGGCGACTGCCGCAACGATCAAATACGAGCCGATAAAAACGCCCGGGCCAACCGTTATGTGATAGAGCCCGGCAAAGTCGATCAGGGCCACCAATCCGAAGTAGACAACCGGCATCGAAATCGCGGCTCCAACTGAGATAAGGACCAGGTAGCGAATGTGCACCCGAAGTGCCACTGCTGCAGGATTGGCTCCCAGGACTTTCCGGATCGATACTTCTTTCATGCGTGCAGCAATGCCCTGAGAAGCCAGGCCGAAGAGACCCATGCATGATATGATGAGCGCCAGAGTGGACAGCCATGTCAGAGCATCGGTAAGGTTGCTCCAGGACTGCACGTGAATATCAAACACGCCACTTTGCCGAAAAGCATCGAAAGGGACTCCCGGATACAGGTCCTCCCATTCTCCTCTCAATTGGGAAAGTAGAGCCTCCGAATCATCGGAACTCCCCCTCACGATGGCATACGCGGCGTTGTCTTCTTCGATACGTGTAAAAAATATGGGACGGTATCTCATTATCGGGTGAAGCATCGGATTCTCAACGACACCAACTACCTGATAACTCGTGGAGTCACTTATAAAGCCCTGTCCGATGGGATCATCCCAGCCAAAGCGCTCGGCAAATGACGCATTGACGACTGCACTCACGCCGACATCTCCTCCGTATGCATCTTCAAACCCCCGGCCCTGCAGCAAATTCAAACCGAGCGTGCTGAAATAGTCGGACCCCACGCGCAGGCGCCCCACGACTTCATCCTTCCCGTTCATGGTGACGGTTGCTCTGGAGTTGTTCCCACCGACGTGATGAAACGCAGCCGAGACTTGCGAAACACTCGCATTGTCCTGAATGGTATCGCGGAGTGGGCCAAATTGGGCGGCAGACTCCAATTGCACGACAACGATTGGATCGGGGTCATACCCCCACCCATCTCTGGCTTGAAAATCCCCGCCAAACGCCATGAACATGCCGATCAGGATGCTGAAAAACGCGATGGTAAACTGGGTGGCCAGAAACACGTGCGAGAACAGTCGCTTGCCCGGCAGTGCGTGGCTCCCCTTCAGGATATTGACGGGATCGAGGGACGAGATGTACAGAGCCGGATACGCTCCGGAAATTATTGATGTACCCAGAAGAATGCCGAGAATGACAAACCAGAAGGTTGGCTCGTATGTAGGCGCCCAGGTCAGCGCATATACAAACAACTCGTCGAACATGGGAAGGAGGAAAAGCCACGAAATCAATCCCGCAATGAAGAGGGAAACGCTGCAGAGGACCAGGTTCTCGACCATGAATTGGGCGATGAGCTGCGCTCTCACACCGCCGGATACCTTTCTGATTCCAATTTCTTTGAGCCTTCTTTCCGTTGCTCCAATCGCGATGTTGATATAGTTGAATACGGAAAGCGCCAACATGGCCAGCGGAATCAAGATCAACATGAACACAAATATTGGATGTGGAGCTTCCATCAGCCGGTTACTGATGTTATAGGCTTTCTCGGCGGGATTTCGAAGGTTGTCAAGAAAAAAGGAGTCTATTTTCCAATCCTCATTGGCGGCATTCTGAATCCCGACCAACGCGTCCAGCTGAGACACAACAAATGTCGGGTCGACACCGGGTTGAGTCAGTATAATCGTTCCACTTACCCAGCCGCCCCAGTTTCCCTCATCTATCGACCTTGCAGAGACGAGCGCTGGATACGGAGCCAGAACTTCAAATCGGGTTCCGGAAGCTCCTGGCAAAGGAGCCAGAACGGAGTGGATCGTCAGGTCTACTCTGTTCTGACCTGCCATGGTGAAAGTCAGCGTCTGTCCCACAGGGTTGACGTCGCCAAAATATTTTTCTGCCGCTGCTGCCGTTAATGCGGCTCCGTCGGGATACGAAAGTGGATTCGGATCTCCTGACCTGACGGGAAATGTCATTACGTCGAGATACGCGGGGTCCACGAACTGGATTGATCCATCGAACACGGTCTCTCCGACGAACAGTCGACCACTCTCCCAGTCGACCCGAACGACTTCTTCGACACCGGGAATCTGGTCTTGAATGGAGGGGGCCAGAGCAAGAGGCGTTCTACCCCATCGCTGCATTTCTCCTTCGCGCACCACATTGTGGGATACCAGATAGATTTGTTCTCCATTTTCATGAAAACGATCCATTCCCAGATAGCTGTCTAGAAAGACGTAGACACAGATACAGCAGGCCAGAGCGACGGAAAGGCCGAAGATGTTGATGAAACTGACCACTTTCTGTTTGGCCAAGGATCGTGAACCTATCTGCAGGTATCGCCCCAACATGGACATGCGCCAACGCATTTCGCCGCTGATCTTCCGTTCTGACCACAATTTTCTCCAAAACAGTTTCCTGAATTCCGATTCAGCTTCGAATACCGAGCCGAATTCTGAAGATGCCTTCCGAAAAGCGTCTTCAGTTGACATGCCCGTGTCAGTGAGATACCCGACCTGATCCCTCAGATGGCGCTCCATCTCGTCAAGATCAACCTTTCCGAATACCCGGCGGCGTTCATAAATGGCACGCCAGGTAGCTATCGCCGTCTCTAAATTGAAATTATTCATGCAACCGAGACCTCACCATTCCAAAGCTGTGTGAACATGGAATACATCCAGTTCCATTCCGCGCGAATTCCATCCAGAGATTTGACTCCGGATTCAGTCAATCGATAGTACTTGCGATCCGGTCCGGATTCGGATGGCTTCCAGAATGCCTCCACGAGCCCATCCTGTTCCAATAAATGGAGCAGGGGATACAGCTTGCTGTTGGGAAGGTGCAGACGTTCTTCAGACAGTATCTGAATGGTGTGAACGATTTGAAATCCGTATTTGGGACCGGAAGACAGGAGCGAAAGCACCAGTGGCTTGAACGATGCACCAGCCAGTTTGCGGGATAGATTCATAGTAGGTCGATAATTGACGTAGCGGTAGGTCCAGTTACGACATAGCCTGGTTCTGGTTACGTTTCGGGATATTTTTTTGATATCTCGCTTAAATCAATAGATTTAGCACGCCTGTAAGATTTTACGCCAGGCCTCAATCCCACTGCGGCCCTATTTCAGACCATCATCTCTATACGATCATGAAACGCACGTTCTTCATGGTGGCCCTTCTCGGGCTGGCCACATTCGCTAACGCACAATACGCCCTTCAATTTGGTGCGGCGGTCGCTGTCGACGGAAACGAAGTCTATGTCGGAGAAGGCCGCAATCTTCTTCAGAATGGATCTGTATTTGTTTATGCCGCGGATGCGGACGGCACATGGAATCTGACGGAGAAGATTCAGGCATCCGATCCAATCGAATCTGGAAACGGTTTTGGTCGCTCGATCAAAATCAAAAATGATCGCATGGTAGTTGGTGCTCCCGCAGTGAACGCTGTATACGTATTTGATCGCGCGGCCGATGGTTCGTGGGTCGAATCGGCGAAACTTGAAACTGATGCTCAGGGGTTGGGATCGAACGTATTTGTTTACGACGACCACGTCATTGCGTCTGCCGGTGGCGGCCGAAGAGATCCAGGTTCTTCGGTGCACTCCTGGAGTCTGATGGGCGGCAATTGGGAGTATTCAGGTGAGTTGAAATCGACGCTTGGTGAAGGACGGACCGGATTCGGTTCTGCGATCGACATGTATGGCCCTTCCGCAGCCATCGGTTCGCCATCGGCCAATGGGACGGGTGCAGTAGAGATTTTTAACTTCGAAAATGGAACATGGTCTGCTGCCGGAGCGATTCTCAATGACGATGCGTCCGAAGGAAGCCGGTACGGATCTGCTGTTTTACTGGCGGATGGATATCTCGTCGTAGGAATGCCTGGGTACCGGACAGGTGCTGGGGCGGCAGTTTCTTATATGCTGAATAAAGACTCGGGAGAATGGGAGTTTCAGCACCAGCTTGAAGCATTTGATTCGAGGCCGAATGAACTATTCGGGTCCTCGCTCATCGGGTGGGGATTGAACTTGATCGTAGGAGCCGCAGCATATGGCGATCGAAGTGGGACGCTCTACAGCTACACATTCGACCTGGAAACCGATCGTATGTCTCGGTCTGAAATGATCCAGCCTGCGAGTCTCCAGTACCGAAGTGGGTACGGGACCGTCGTCGCGATGAATGACAAGGTGGCGGTCGTCGGAGCCCAAGGGCACGATAACTTTGAGGGCGCTGCATTTCCGTATACCATTTCCAACGGAGAGTGGATTGAAGGGAATGCCGTTTTTAGTGATTCGGGTGTATTTGAATCCATAACAGGTGAAAAAATCGAATGTGAGGAATCAGAGGCAGGCGGGTTTCCATGTGAGGATGTAGACATGCTCTCATTCCTCTCGCGTTCGGACGTCGGAGCGAAACGTGGTATTCAGATGAACGACGTTTGGGGATGGGAAGACCCGGATACAGGCATCGAATATGCAGTTGTTGGCCGCACAGATGGTACATCGTTCATCAGTCTCAAAGACCCATCAAACCCGACATTTGTGGCTGACATGCCGTATTCAGCAACGGGGCATCAGAGCTTGCATCGCGATATGAAGGTGTATCAGAATTACGCATATATCGTCGCTGATGGTGCCGGGGCGCATCATATGCAGGTATTCGATCTGACCAGGCTCAGAAATATCATGAATGCTCCCGAAACAGTCGAAGCTGACAACATCTACAAAGGCATCTACAGTTCTCACAATCTGATCATCAATGAAGAAAGCGGTTTTTTGTACGCTGTCGGAAGTGATTCAGGTGGCGAAAGCTGCGGTGGTGCCCTTCATATGATTGATCTGGCCGATCCTCTAAATCCTGAATTTGCAGGTTGCTTCAATGAGCCAAGAACAGGAAGAGGAGGCTCCGGAGCCACTCACGATGCACAGTGTGTCAATTACATAGGCCCGGATTCGGACTATGCAGGTCGGGAAATTTGCCTCAGCTCAAACGGAACGGCTCTATCCGTTGCGGACGTCACCGACAAGAGCAATCCTGTTGCGATCTCTGTTGCCGACTATCCAAGCGTTGCATACGCACACCAGGGATGGTTAACCGAAGATCATCGCTTCTTCTACTTGAATGATGAGGGCGACGAAGGAGCTGGTCTGACCGAAGGAACTCGAACAATCATTTTCGACCTGACCGATTTGGATGAACCGGTTCTCTCGGGCATGCACATCGCAGATGACAATGCCATCGACCATAATCTCTATGTCAGGGACGATCTGATGTATCAGACGAACTATTTGGCGGGCCTGAGGATTCTGGACGTATCCGACCCGGAAAATCCAGTCGAGGTTGGCACGTTCGACACGGTGCCGTACGGCCCGAATGACAATTCTCCCGTCCTGGGGGCCTGGAGTAACTACCCCTACTTCAAGAGCGGAGTTATCGTCGTCACCTCAGGTCGTGAGGGCGTGTTCTTCCTGAAGAAAAAAGAGATTGACACCTGATTCCTGTTTGTATGGGGGCGGGGCTGCGCCCCGCCCCACACGATTGACGGCTTACTGACAGCCGAGGTCTGCGCGGGCCTGCGTGTCATTGGCAGGGATGCATCCTCCAGAAGGGACCGAAGAGGGGACATAGCGATCAAGTTCGGGATCACGCAAAGCGCCGCGGACGAATTCAATTAAATCAGCAACCTGCCCCGTCGTCAGTGTCAGAGGATGAAACTGATCCGTGACGCGTCCTGCCGGAAGAGACTGCTCCGGTACGCCGGTTACATAATAGTCGACGACTTCGGCGACGGAGCTAAACGTCCCACCATGCCCCAGAAACGGTGAATCGGCGAGGTTGTAGAGAGATGGGACTTTGAATTTGAATACAGATTCTTCTTCTCCCAGAAATTCGCCTCTGCCTAAAGAACTCTCCCCGGGCATGTCGGGCATGCCGAGTGCGTAAAATGCCATACTCGCGAGGGCAGGACCGGTGTGACAGTCGGAACACGCCGCATCATCGGAGAAATAAACCAACGCTCCACGTTTCTGCGGCTCTGTCATCGCGCCGGTTTCACCTTTGAGCCAACGCTGGAACGGAGCTCTGTTGGCCAAAACGGTGCGTTCATACGCTGCGATGGCGAGACCGATCTTTTCATCGGAGACGGGTTCTCCCGGAAAAACGGCGTCCCAGAGAGCTCGGTAGGCGGGGTTGTCATCAACGAGTTGCTGAGTAGCGACCGGCTTAAACATCCGGTGTACGGTCAGTGCCACTATGGCTTGGGACTCAAGCCCGTCATACCCGTGATGATTGGCTGCTGAGCCTCCGATATTTCCCCAGGCTGCATCTGTGCCTGCGTTTGGGCCGTTGGCACCGGCTCCTCCAGACCACAACATGACCTTCTGGAATGCCGAATTCAAAACGGTGGGACTTTTCAATCCCGGTGCGTCTACGTCAACTCCCGGATAGTTTGCCGCAAAACGACGTCCTTCGCCGTTCTGGCCCCAACCACTTCCACCATCTCCGATGGATCGTTGAGCTCCCGCCCGAAAACCGGCACCGGAATGATGGCAGGTCGAACATGAGAAAGTCCCGACTGCGCTGGGGTGAAGGGAATTGGCGCTCAGAGCAGGCTCATGGAAGAGTAGTTTTCCCAGTTCGACTTTTGGCGCTGAAAGGGGGTTTCTCGCGTCCTGGGGAATCGAGGCAAAATCGTTGCTTTCCGGTAGCACAAAATTCTGAAGTCTCCTCTGTCCGTCCAACGTGATCAGATCAGACAATTCCTGATCAGAAACCAGAGCTTCGGGCTCAACAGAACTGGATCCGCCGCAGCCCGCCATCAGGGTGCAGAGGATCACGACAGCGATATGACGGATCCTAGAAACCATCTTTCACTTGAAAAATCCAGACAGGTGACCAATCGGAATAACCGGCCGGGCCGAGAGCCCTCACTTTCCACCAGTACGGATAGGTGAAAATCAGTCCCTCGATTTCGAAGAAAGGGTCTTCGATCTGCTCCAGGTCGGCCTGGTAAAGCAGCATCTGTTCATCGATGGTGACGACGAGGTGATATGAAATGGCATCTTCCACTTCCTCCCATTCCAGACGCAGGGAGCGCTCCAGGTCGAGTGTTCCATTGACAGGCAAGGCAAGACTTGGCTGAGAGGGTGGTTGCGCGAATCTGTTGGGAATGAAGGACGCCGAAGTTGACCACGGGCTTTCTTTTGATTCCGACAGTGCCATGACCCGCCAGTGGTACGTGATGTCGTGCTCCAGGTCGCCAGCTACGTATTGGGATCGTGTCAGCACAAAGGCGTCAATCAGCAACGTGCTGAACGCTGCAGATGTGCTCAACTGTACCCGGTATCTTTTGGCATTGTCGACGTCGCTCCAATCCAGGAGTACAGCGTCAGCCGTATTCTGGGCCTGTGTCGGCGAAACGGGGTTCGGTTGGGCCAGAGCATTGTCGTCGCCGAGTCCAGACGAATCACAGGCGGACAATACCAGCAGGAAAACGAGGCAGATATGTACAAATAATCGAGTGCCCATTGCAGGATTATTGGAATTGAGCTATTTGAGAGAGAGTCGGGTCCTCGGCAGCAAGCGAAGCCGGTGTGGAATGACGCAACTATTCGCAATAACAAGACAAGATACTCCTAATTCTTCAATAAACCATCGAGCTTCCGCCTCCACGCAGGTAAAAATCATTGCCCGACTTCATGCCTGAAATCACATTATGGCATTTCCATTCGTTCCACTCGAAACTTGTTTCCGAGGATCCTATACACTCGGTTCTTGCTGATCCCATTTTTAACCATCTCGATTCGATGATGAGACTGCCCCTTTTCCTGATAGTCACATTTTTCCTCACTTTTTCTGCGCTCGCTTCACCAGAAGATGAATTGCGCGATGCCTACGGCACATCCCTGTTGAGTATTGACGGGGACATTCTTGTCGGAGAGACCTCGGGATTTTCGACTCCCGGGATGATTCATGTGCTGCGTAGAAATGAGCGTGGCTCGTGGGATATTCTTCAGACAATCCAGTCTTCCGACTCAAGCGTAGGGGACCGGTTCGGACAATCGATGGTGTTCGAAGGTGGTTATCTGGTTGTCGCCAGTTCGGGAGCCCTGGGCGGACGCGGAGCCGTGTATGTGTTTGAACGTGGTCACGATGGAATGTGGGATCAAGCGGGCCGCATCATAACTGACGTAAGTCAAGGGGATCAGTTTGGTGCCTCGCTTGCTGTGAGCGAAGGCCATGTTCTTGTCGGCGCGCCAGGCGTCAGCGACGGTGCCGGACGGGTTTTTGTCTACTCCGTCGAATCGGATTGGGGCGAGGTAGCTGTTCTTGAATCACCTGCAAACGAAGCCGGAAATCAGTTTGGCTCCTCGTTGGCAGCGCATGGCGCATCCGTTGCCGTAGGATCCCCCGGGTTCGACACGAGCAAAGGCCGAATCGACATATTCTCTTCGGACAGCTGGACGTCAGTGAACACGGTTCGTTCTCCAGATGGAGACGGCGAATATCGACTTGGAACAAGCCTTAAATTTGTTGGCGACAGACTGTTCGCTGCCAATCCCAGAGCCTCACGAGGGGTAGGAATGGTTTCTGTTTTCAAGCAGAAAGGAAGCGGATGGAGCCACGATCAGGATCTCGAAGGCCCTGCAGAAGGTGGCACTGCCTTTTTTGGCGCCGCCATCGCGGCATCTTCAGACGAAGTGTGGATCGCTGCTCCACTGGCAGATGGATTCAAAGGCAGTGTGTATCGCTACCAGACTGGCAGCCTGAAGGCGCTGGGTTCGATTTCGAACGACGCAAAAGGAGGACGAACCGGCTTCGGAACGTCTGTTGTTGTGGGAGAAACGATTGCCGCGATCGGAATGCCGGGCCACGATTATGGAATGGGTTCTGCTGTCGTCTTCGGCAAGTCAAACGGGGACTGGAGGAAAATCGCGACCTACAGCGGTCCGGTAGCGGATCTACCGAGTCTGGCAGGAAGTGAGGTTGAATGCAAAGAGGGTGAAGCCAATGGTTACAGCTGCGAAAATGTTGACCTGGTTTCATTCATCTCCCTCAAGGATTTGAGAATGAACCGCGGTGTTCGTCTGAACGATGTTTGGGGATGGACTGATTCAGAGACCGGTAAGGAGTATGGCATCATCGGTCATATGGAAGCCGCCGTTTTTGTTGATCTTTCGAATCCTCAGCGACCTGTCGTGCTGGGTGAACTGCCCCGGACGGAAGGAAGCCCGGGATCGACTTGGAGAGACATGAAGGTCTACAAAGACCACGCCTTCATCGTAGCGGACGGAGCGGGTGAGCACGGAATGCAGGTATTTAATCTCGCGCGTCTGCGTGATTGGCCGGGAGAATTTCAGGTATATGATCCGGACTACCACTATACGGGAATCGCGAGTTCGCACAACATTGTAATCAACGAAGACACGGGCTACGCCTACACAGTCGGTAACAGCAGTGGTGGTGAGACCTGTGGCGGCGCGCTACACATGATCGACATCAATGAGCCTCTGAACCCGGTTTTTGTTGGTTGTTTCAACGATCCCAAGACGGGAAATCAGGGATCGGGAGCAACCCACGATGCCCAGTGCATCATCTATCAGGGTCCGGACAGAGAGCACACTGACAAAGAGATTTGTGTGGGTTCAAACGGAAGCGCAATCAGCATTGCTGATGTGACCGACAAGGACAATCCAATCGCCATCAGCCAGGGGACGTACCCCAATTCGGCGTATGTGCATCAGGGCTGGTTCACGGACGACCACAGATACTTCTATCAGAATGATGAAGGAGATGAATTGAACGGAATGGCGGAGAATACGCGCACGATGATCTGGGATCTGACCGATCTGGACGAGCCAGAAATGATCGCAGAGTATTTCGGGGATTCGAACTCCACTGATCACAACCTGTACGTGAAAGGCGATTTCATGTATCAGACCAACAATGCGAGTGGTCTGAGGGTTGTCGATATTCGTGATCGGGCCAACCCCGTTGAAGTCGGGTATTTTGACACGACTCCGAAGGGAAATAATGTGGCCGGCTTTGACGGTACGTGGAGCAGTTATCCGTATTTCAATTCGGGCAACATCCTCGTCAATTCCAGAAGAGAAGGCCTGTTCATCCTCCGCAAAAGAGAAATCGATACCTGAGTCCCATTGGAACAGTTCAGATCCGCTTTCAAAAGCTCGTTCAGCGCGGCTCTGGTGGCTGACGCCGCCTACCGGGTAGGTGCACCTGTCGGCGTGCCTGCATCCAACATCCTGCCGCTGGAGCGGGACACGAAGATTGCCGGTCCTGCTGTCACGGTTGAGACCAACAACGACCTCGTTGCCGCCTTGGTGGCCTTGAATCGGGCTGAGAAGGGATCGGTTCTGGTGATCGGAAACGCCGTCAATGGCCCGGCAGGACTCACCGGAGACATCATTGCCACAGAAGCATCCAGAGGGGGGCTGGAAGCCATTGTGGTGGACGGATGCGTCCGGGATGTAGCCGAGATCCGCAGGATCGGACTTCCTGTATTCAGCCGGGGACGTATTCCCGTCGGCCCCCTGAAATTGTCCAAGGATCAGAAGGGAATTGGTGTTCCGGGAGCGGTTGTTCAATTCGGCAAAGCCACCATTCGTCCGGGTCAATGGATTGTGGGCGACGATGACGGTTTGATCGTTCTGAATGAGGAAGATCTACCCGCCATTCTGGAGCAGGCGATGCAGTCGTTCAAAAAGGAAGAGGCGCTGGTTGCCCAAATCAGAGACGGTGCTCCACTTGGGGATCTTTTTGGCATAGAAGAGTTCTTTGAGCGTCGCAAAGAGGATCCCGATGTCGATTTCAATGAACACGTTGCCTCGAAAGGGAAAGCGATCTGATCTCGGACAGGATCCTATTTTCAGAGACTCTGATTTAATGGTGTTGTGAGGCAATTCGCAGCGTCATACTTTTGCGCGTCACCAACTATTCATTGTTAGCGGATCCGATCTGGAACCTGTCCGCGAACTGACACCATCATGCCACATACGGTAGCGTCTACTTACGCGACGCAACGGGCACCACTTGCAGCCCAGATTTCCAGCATTCTTGCCGATTCTACCCCGACACCGGTCGATTTTCGGGTGATGGCAGCCGTCGTACCAAACTACGACAATCTGAGTGGCGGCTCACACATCGCCGAGGTCTACAAGTCATTGCCCGACAATGCGTTTGACACCGTGATTTCGATTGCGCCGAACTCGGGAGAGCCGTTCAAGCGGATCACTGTGTGTAGTCTCGACTCCTATAATTCACCGTTGGGAGACGTTCCGGTCGACGATGGCGTGCGGAATGAACTCTGTGACGAAGACGACGACATTTATCTGGATGACCGCGGCCATTACACCCACACCGGCGTCGATGTACAGCTTCCGTTTCTTCAGCGTGTGTTGGGCGAGTTCAGCATAGTTCCTCTTGTGATGGGAGTGGAATCTCCGGAATTCTGTAAGGAACTCGGTCATGCGGTTGGAGAGATCATGACGAACAAACGCACTCTCGTTGTTGCCTGCGCCGAAGTAGAGGCAGCGACTGAAAAGGGACTGGAGTTGTTCAGAAAACACCTTACGAATCTGGATGTCACGTCCATGATGGTGCTTCTGAATCAGGAGCAAGAAATCCGGGTCAAGGGGAAAGGCCCGATACTCGTCGCCATGATTGCTTCCGCCCACCGGCGGGCAAATGCAGTGTCGTTTTCGGGCCTGACGGCCCCGACTGATTCTCAGCCCGGTTTTGCCGGCGCCCTGATAGGGCGGTTTTAACGTGCCCAGTGGCTCCCACAACAGAGGGGCGCCGCCGGACCAACCAGTCGTGTTGGATTCATTTTCGGTGGTAGGTTCGGGCGCTCTTGCCCGGACTCTTTCGCGATCCCTGGTTAATGTCGGGATTTACTGTGATCTCGTTACGTCACGAAGTGCTGACCATGCAAACACGCTCGCTAACGATATCGGTGCGAGCCATGCGACCACATACGCTGACGCAGACTTCTCATCGGCGAGACTGGTCCTTATGGCAGTTCCGGATGACGCTCTCTCTTCGCTGGCATCGGATCTGGCGCAGCGTTCTGATTGGAAAAACACGGTGGTGCTACACACGTCAGGTGCGCTGGACGCATCCGTTTTGGAGCCGCTCGAGCAGGCCGGGGCCCGGACCGGGTCCTTTCATCCGCTGCAGACCTTTACGGGAAACGACTCCCCCGATGTCTTCAAAGGCGTTTCCATCGGAATCGAAGGATCTGAACAAGCATGTCTGGTCGCGACGCACATTGCGGACTCGTTGTTGTCGAATCCTGTGGAGATTCCCTCCGCGCAAAAGGCGCTCTATCATGCGGCAGCCGTCATGGCGAGCAATCATGCAGTCACCTTGATGGCTGCGGCCGAAGAATTCTGGCAGCTGGCCACTGAAAATCGCCAGTCCTTTTCCGAAGCTCTCGGTCCTCTTATCAAGCAAAGTGTGTCAAACGCAGTTGAAACCGGACCCGAAGAGGCTCTTACCGGGCCGATTGTCCGGGGTGATGCGGGCACGCTTCAACTCCATTTGGAGGCCGTCTCCCGCTTCCTACCACACCTTCTGCCCTTGTATGGAGCGGTGGCAGCAGAAACAGTTCATCTCTCCATGCGTTCGGGGCGGCTTTCCCCAGAACAAGCCGTGCATCTTCTGGACGCGATCGAAGTGTGTCTGCAGGTTGATTCGAATTCAGAAGAACCGGGCGAATAATGGAAGCCAGGACCGAAGCATTACAAAGAATTATGGAGATCGTCGAATCTGTCCCCGAGACCGAAACGACGTTCATATCGATCGCCACGGTTGTCGGGGGTGTTCTGCGCAACGTGTTGTCTGCGGAGAAAACGGCTGCCAGTGCCACGATATCTCTTGCTCAGCGAACCCAAATGGAGCAGATGCGCAATGAGACCTCCGAGATGATCGAGGCCTTGGGCGTCATTCTTCCTGAAAGGGTCTCTCTCAAAAAAGTTGAAGCTGAAAAAGAGCCGTCCTGGTGGTTCGCTCTTTCCGAAGTGAATCACGTTCTGGAAGAAAGCATTGATCAGCTTTCGACTCTGGTCTCGCAGCAGGAAAAGGGCTCAGCTGTTCGGGACCTTATCGCACAGGCCGTCCGCCTTATGAGAGAGCACTACAACGTGTATATGGAAGAAGCACGCAACTGGATGGACGGTTGAGGAGCGTGAATTGATGGTCAATGCCGCAGGCTATGAGGAACTGCAGGCGTTCCCAGCCATAAAGGCGCCCGAGTTGCATGAAAATGCATGTGTTCAATCCAGATCTGATCGATATTGATGAATAAGTTCTTTACTACTGTACTTGTTGTATCCACCCTTGGTATGACCCTTCCCGGTTGCGCCCAGGAAACTTCCACAACGACAGTTCTCGAGTCACCTTCCGACGGATCCGCTCAATCGAATTCTGAGGCGGCTCCAATGAAAATTACCATGAGCAACCACTACGCCATCGAAACCCGGCTCGGCCGCTTGGTCATCGCCCTCTACGACCAGACACCGATCCACCGCGATAACTTCAAGAAGCTTGCAGACGAAGGGTTCTATAATGGAACCAGCTTTCACCGGATCATCACTGGATTCATGATTCAGGGGGGAGATCCCAATTCCAAAGATGACGATCCATACAACGATGGTTTCGGGGATCCTGGATACACACTGGAAGCAGAAATAAAACCGGCACTCATAAATCGTCGCGGAGCACTCGTCGCTGCCAGGCAAGGAGATCAGGTCAATCCTGAGCGACGTTCCTCAGGTTCTCAGTTTTACATCGTGCAGGGTCGTCCAATGACGGAAGAAATGCTGGACCAGTCTGAAGGGCAGATAAATCAGACGTTGGGTGGAGGTTTTTCATACACGGACGCGCAACGCGAGATATACGTGAATGAGGGTGGCGCTCCCTGGTTGGACATGCAGTACAGCGTGTATGGCGAGTTGGTTGAAGGGTTCGACGTGCTCGATGCGATCGCCACCGCACCGACGCCGGGGACAACAGGACAGGGTGATCCAGGCCTGAGAGATATGCCCCTCGAACGAATCGAAATGACGATCACGTATCTTCCGGATTACACCCGATAGGCTGCACCGATGGCGCGAGAATACACCGAACAAGAATCACTACGCCGGCAGGCCCGGGCGTCTCTCGAAGAGGCGGGCGTAAACCCGTATGCCTATTCGTGGGATGTAACCCACCATGCCTCCGATATCCTGTCTTCCTATGATGACGAGATCCATCAGGCGGATGAAGATGGAAATCGACGAGAGGAGCTTCGAGTATCCGTCGCTGGACGCATCATGTCCAGGCGGATCATGGGAAAGGCCTCGTTTTTCCATCTCCAGGATGCTTCCGGAAAGATACAGATCTACATCACCCGTGATGATCAGCCGGAAGGATTCTACAACTCGGTATTCAAGAAAATGCTTGATATCGGAGATGTCGTCGGAATCGAAGGAATCGCGTTCCGAACAAAAATGGGAGAGGTTTCCGTCCGCGCGTCAAAGCTCGAAGTTCTGGCAAAAGCATTGAGGCCGTTTCCTATCGTGAAGGAACAGGATGGCCAGGTTTTTAATGAGGTCACGGACAAAGAATTCAGATATCGTCAGCGCTACGTCGATCTGGTGATCAACCCCGAAGTCAGGGATACTTTTCGCCAACGGGCGAAGATGATTTCGACGATGCGTCACTTCCTCGACGAGCGGGGTTATACCGAAGTTGAAACACCCGTTCTCCAGCCTGTCTACGGAGGCGCTGCTGCGCGGCCCTTCACAACGCATCACAATGCACTCGACATGAAGCTGTATCTGCGAATTGCAGATGAGCTCTATCTGAAACGCCTGATGGTCGGTGGATTTGACGGCGTGTATGAGATCTCGAAAGACTTTCGCAACGAAGGTCTGAGCCGATTCCACAATCCAGAGTTCACGATGATGGAACTCTATGTAGCCTACAAGGACTACGACTGGATGATGGAACTGGTAGAGGAGATGGTAGAGACCATTGCCATCGCGCTTCACGGCACGCCGGAACTGCAGGTGGGAGACAATACTATATCCTTCAAGCGACCCTGGAAGCGCATTCCCTTGCTGGATGCTGTCAAGGAACGTACAGGAGAGGACCTTTCCGGAAAGTCGCGAGATGAGCTTGCCACGATTGCGAACAAGCTGAACCTCGAAATCGACAAAACGATGGGTTCAGGAAAGATCATCGACGAAATCTTCGGAGAGTACGTCGAACCCCACCTGATTCAGCCCACCTATATCACCGATTATCCGGTCGAATTGAGTCCCCTCGCGAAACGTCATCGTTCGAAAGAAGGATTGGTTGAGCGTTTTGAGGCGATTTGTAACGGGAAGGAGCTGTGTAATGCATTTTCAGAGTTGAACGATCCTGACGATCAGAGGGAGCGATTTGAAGATCAGGTCGGCCTCGGAAAGCGCGGTGATGAGGAGGCGATGCAGCTGGACGAAGATTACCTGCGCTCTCTCGAATATGGCATGCCCCCGACAGCAGGACTGGGAATCGGCATCGATCGTCTGGCTATGCTCATGACCAACTCGACCTCCATTCGGGACGTCATCCTGTTCCCACTTTTACGTCCCGAAGTAGAAGAGGAAGAAGGCGAGTCCTCAGATGAGTGATCTCGCCAAACAGGCGGGCTACCTTGAGCTCCTTCGGGGCAACACTTCATTTCGAAGGCTCTGGTACGGCACGGTTATTTCGCTTTTCGGCGACTGGTTCAATACGATTGCCCTGTACGCCCTGATTCTCAGGCTGTCCGGATCTGAATTCGCTCTCGGTGCTGTCTTTATCACGAAGATGCTGCCATGGGCTCTGGCTTCGCCGCTTGCTGGTGTGTTGGTCGATCGGTTTGATCGGCGCCATCTGATGATCGTTTCGGATCTGCTCAGGGCAGTGATCGTGCTGGGCTTTTTATTGATAGACGAAGCCTCTGAAGTATGGCTCATCTATCTGCTTACGACCGCTCAGGTGGTCGTGGGATCGATCTTTCATCCGGCCAAGAGTGCTTCGATTCCAAATATTACGAAGCGGGAAAATCTGGTCACGGCCAACACGATCATGGCCGCAACCTGGTCCGTCCTCCTCGCTGTCGGCGCTGCCGTTGGAGGATTCGCGGCAGAATGGCTGGGACTCGAGGCGGTGTTCATTCTGGACAGCGCGAGCTATATCCTCTCGGCGTTTTTCATCTACCGTACGGTCATTCCTCAGGACACGAGTCCCCGAAAAAGTGGTTCACTTTTCCGGACCGCGAACGCAGAACTCATCGAAGGACTGCGCCACATCAAACGCTTCCCCGCCATTCGCCGCATGGCCACCACGAAAGCCATCTGGGCCATTGGTGGCGGGGGACTGGTTTATCTCATCGCGCTGTTGGGGGAAGCCATATCGCCGGAGAGTGCGGCCGTATCTATCGGCATTCTTTTTGGAGCACGTGGAATCGGTACGGGCATCGGCCCTGTGATCATACGGGTTGGAGTCCGTGAGGAACGGCGTTGGCCACTCGTGATCGGCATCTGTATCGTCCTGACCGGTGTTGGATATCTGTTCGTTGGATCCATGTCGCTGACGTACCTCATAGCTATTCCGATCATGCTTGCCCACGCCGCCGGCGGAGTGAACTGGGTCTTCTCCACCGTGCTGCTTCAGCAGCGGGTAGTCGATCGTTTTCGGGGGCGGGTATTCGCCACCGAATGGCTTCTCGTAATGGGAATGGAATCTCTCTCGATTCTCGCCGCGAGTCTCGTTCTTGAAATGGGACTGCTTTCGCTGTCTGAAACGGTACTTTTGTACGGTTCGCTGTGTATCGTTTTTGGCCTGATATGGCTGTTTTTGGTCGTTCCCGCCGAAAAAAAGGATTTTCTTTCCGGAAACATCCCAAAATTCTGAAAAGTGGCACTGAATTGGTAGAAGTGAGAGAAATGTCCTTCGGGAAACTACCCCTTCCCTCGATTCAACATGTCCCTGGATTCACTTCTCAAGTTTATTTCGTCCTCAAGTTCGCGTGATAATGCGGATTCGGACCTCGCATTCGCCGAGGTTTCTGAGAGTGGGAGAATAACCAGTATCAATCCGTTTGGATGTCTGGCATGGGGCTGGAGAAACGGAACTGAGCTTTCGGCTGACCTCAAATTTGCGCTGGAATGCCTTGACGGAGATGAACCGGTCGAACTTCCCTTGACGATGGGTGGCCTCCATTTGCGAGGCATGAGAACAGAAAATGAAACCGGATGGTTTTTAATCGGCTACGAGCCTGATGAAGAATCTTCAACCGGTGATCAGTTCTCGTTCCGGGCCCTCATGGACCAGATTCCTCAACCCGCTCTGTGCCTCAATACTACCGGGCTTGCCTGGTACGTCAATGCCGCGGCAGCAAAAGAACTGGGCCAGGATGCGAGCGAACTTACTGGCAGACCTGCGCTCGCAGAAATCATCAACCCCGAAGACCGATGGAAACTTGCTGAACTGATGGAGTTGGCAGCGCGAGATGGCTCGTCCCATGCTTCCATCCGTTTTGGTCGTCATTCCCGGCTCGGCGTGTTACACCTCGTGCAGTCGGTCAAGGATGAATTCCAGGCGGTGCTACTTCCGGTCTCAGAAAACGACGACCTCATTGACGGGTCCTATGTTCAGGAGTCATTTTATCAATCCTTTCTGGAGCAGGGTCCGGTCGGAGTATTGTATCTGGATGCGACCGGCACGGTGACGTTCGAAAATCATTGCTTCAGATCACTCGTCGGCGAGAACCCCGAAGCCTCGTGGCTCGGACTCAGGCTCGCAGAAATTGCAGCTCTTCCCGGTGATACTGCTACCAAGCTTCTCAGGGTTTGCGAGAACGGCGAAACCCTCACATTCACCGCCGATCTTCTTGATCTTCAAACCGGAAAAGTCGGACATCACGTTCAAATTCACGCCTCTGGAATTCGGCATCCCGAAGGCCACATCATTGGTGCCGCACTTCTGGTCGAAGATCGAACCGAATTGGTGAAGCACGAAAGGGAGCTGGAACTCATTCAGGAAAGTGAACGCGTCAGAAATACGCTGCGCGAACTCGCCATGGATGATCAGAATCCTGCCTCGTTCAGAGATCAGGCAGTCACGTTACTCGGATCAGCGGTGGGTGCCGCTTCCGCGAGCCTGATGGGACTGTCTGTTGGCAAAGACCGATTTGTAGAAATTGCCCACTGGAATTTTTCCGGTACGCCGAGTCCCGGCGTTTCATTTCAGCGATCCGAACTGGAGAGTTTTGAATCCCTGCATTTCGGGACGCATCTGCACTGCGCAGAAAAAACGGATGCCGCAATCTGTTCGCATTTCGATGCGAACTCGTGCTGGATCGATCCGGTTCGTGACAATGGGCAGTTCGCCGGACATTTCGTCTTTTCGTTTGTGGACGATACCTGGGACGACGCGCTGGCATCACCCTCGAGAATAAATGAGTTTGTTCGGCTGTTTGAAGCCCTCTATTCCAGAATCCAGCTGGCGGCTCGCTATCGAAATACCGTAGCAGCAATTGATGATGCACTGTTCGGATTCAGCCTGTTCAAGAACGGCGGGCGTCGATTTCATTTTGCCACAGCCCAATTCGAACTGTTGACAGGATATCATCCATCTGAATTGCTCGACGACACCCATTCCAGAATAGACTGGGTCAACGACATCGTCCACAAAGAAGATGCTTCTCTTGTCCGGGCGCACAATAAAACACTTCAGGACGGGCACGAGAGCCGGGTGACGTACCGCGTTCATCATCGCGACGGTACAATCAGATGGCTGCGCGAGCACGCTACTCCGCGAACAGATGCCACCGGAATGACAGCCGTAAACGGCATCCTGTCGGATGTCTCCGAACAGAAGGCTGCCGAATTGGTCCTGCTGCAGGCCAAAAAGGAAGCAGAAGCCTCAGACGAATCAAAAACAGCATTTATCGCGACCCTGAGCCATGAGATCCGCACCCCGATGGGCGCCGTCAATGGGTTCGCCCAGATACTGGAAAAAGAACTCGAAGAGTTCGAGGAAGAATTACCATACGATCTTCCAGAGCAGGTTCACGAATTCGTGACTGCGATCTCAGAGCGTTCCCAGAAGTTGCTGACTCTGGTAGATGATTTGTTCGAACTTTCCAACATAGAAATGGGCAAAGCAACTCTCGAACGTAGAGAGCTTGACCTCGCGGGCATCATCCGGGCATCTGTGGAGAAGTCACGTGCTGCGATCGAAAGAAAGGGAATTGATCTGAATCTGAATCTCCGAGCTGCCACGCTCAAAGTTCGTGCTGACAAGCGCCGCCTTGCCCATGTGTTCGACAATCTGCTCTCGAATGCGACCAAGTTTACCGAAACCGGCTCCATCCGTGTCGATGTCAGCCAGAGCACATCTCAGGTGAAAATCGAAATCATCGATACCGGAATTGGCATTTCCGAGGAGTACCGGGAGAAATTGTTCGACTCGTTCACGCAGGAAGAAGACTGGCGTAATCGCAGGTTCGAAGGAACAGGTCTCGGTCTGACCCTTGTGAAACGACTGGTTGAAATGATGGGTGGAGCGATCGAGGTCGAAAGCGTGAAAGCGAAAGGTTCGACATTCAGAGTGACGCTGCCGCTCATCGTCAGAGACGACGATTCTCACGTTCCGAGTTTTCTTTTGCGAACCGGACGTTCCTCCTGAATCCGTCCAGCTTTGTTCGTTTGACCGCGCTTTTCGAAAACCGGGCGCTGAACGCTGCCTGATCCAGATCCTCCCATTCCTGAAGCGGGGTCGTGAGCGTCCCCGGGCGGGGAGCATATCGGGATTCAGACGTATCTGTTCTGAATTTATTCCAGGGACAAACTTCCTGACAGACGTCGCAGCCGAAGATCCAGTTTCCATGATCTGAACTCAGCGCAGCGTCAACGTCCTCACCACGGTGTTCGATCGTTGTGTAGGAAATGCAGCGATTGGCATCGACTACGTACGGCTCGACGATTGCGTTTGTAGGGCAGTGATCGATGCACTCGGTACAGGAGCCACAATGGTCGAGTATGGGTTGATCTTCGCTCAGCTCGACGTCGATGATCAGTTCCCCAATGAATGTCCAGCTGCCGTGATCAGGTGATATCAGATTGCTGTGCTTCCCGATCCATCCAAGTCCGGAACGCGATGCCCACGCCTTGTCCATCACCGGTGCGCTGTCCACAAATATGCGTCCGTTGACTTCGCCGACTTCAGACTTCAGCCAATCCATGAGCCCCGATAGCCGCTCTTTCAGGATCAGATGATAGTCATCTCCCCAGGCGTATCTGCTGATGCGACCGACTTTCGGGTCCTCTGGCGGGTCAATGGGGTTGTAATAGCTCTGAAGGACAGAGACGACGCTTCTCGCACCTTTTACCAGAATAGTGGGATCGATGCGTTTCTCCAGATGGTTCTCCATCCAGCGCATCGAAGCGTGATGCCCCTGGCCCAGCCAGGCGTTGAGTCGTTCCGCTTCCAGATCCAGAGGGCCGGCTTTCGAAATGCCACAGGCATCGAGGCCCAGCTCAAGGGCTTTTTCCTTGAGGGCTAGCGTAAGCGTTCGAGTGCTGGAAGGCGTTTCGTGCATGTTCTGGCGGGCGACCTGCCCGTCGAACCACCAAAAGGAGTTCCGGTTCTAGCGATAGAGCAGTGAACAGTCGAACGGAACCGTTGCGACCTGGTGTTCTTCGACGCAGCCTTTGCCGTCTTTTCCTTTCGGGCAGATAGAAGGACCTACTTTCGTGTCGAGCGTAAATCGGTCTGCATTCAGGCCGTTGCCGACATAGTAGTTGAAGACTGCTTCCGCACGTTGTCGAGCCACACGCAATGCGTAGATGTCGCTGTCCGTCCCGCTGGCATATCCCATGATATTGACGCAGCAGGTTGGATTGAGGCGAAGTGCTTCGATGTTTTCGTCCAGTGCTTCCCTTGAAGAGGTACTCAGATCGATGGTATTCGAAGCGAAATACACGCTGTTCAACTCGATGAGTGTACATACCCTCGGCGTGCGGGGAAGCGGAGGATCATATCCCGGAACTGTCAACGGTGGAGGAATCGGAGCTGGCGGGGGAGCGGCGCGTCTGGACTGGCGGATACATCCTCTGATGCCTGCCATAACCAACGAGGTATTATGTGGATCATACTCACGTTCGTTTTTCCAGACGTAATTCAGATCCCAACGGTAGCTGGCTTCGCCGAAGGCAGACCAGCAACCATTAAAAGCAACGTCAACTCCGAATCCGACGGGGAGATGATACACAGACCGTTCGGGGCCCGGTACTCCGGTGTGCGGAAGGTCGACGCGTCCCTTGCTTCTGCTGCTGAACAAATCGGCCGTTGTAGCACCGAATCCGGTAAACACGTATGGAAGGACCCGGCTTTTTGAACCAGGCCGGAGAGTCATTACGATTTCCGGTTCGAAAATGAAGACCGGTTTGGTCAGAAACTCGTTGATGCCGTTTCCGACGAGTTTGCGGCCGTCTTTCGTGCTGAAATTGGTAAACAGGAGCATACCCCTGAAGAAAAACAGATCCCGCTTGATTGGAAATGACCCCAGAAAGACGATCGCTGGATCATGCTCACGGACGAAGTTGATTCTGCCTCGCGGTTGAAGCAGGTCAATTGGTCCGTGATAGGTAAAGAGACCCAAACCCACACCAAGGTGTGCACGCGAGTCCCTGAACTGGTTGCTTTGAGCTCTTGAGGGAAGAGCTACAACCAGAAACAGCGTCAATATGGCCAGAAAACGGCGAAGGGTCATGTCCGGACTGTTTTTAGTGTGTGCAGGATCCAACTTGAATCCATGCCCATCTGCCACGACGGCGCGTTGCCGGGGTCGCAGTGAGGGCCACTTGCATTCGGTATCGTCCGGTTTCTGGATTTCTGAAACGATCTTGGCCGGCTGATTTTACCCGTTTCCGTCGCCAGAGAGGCGACGGAACAAAAAAAGGGGCCGCCCTGCGGGCGGCCCCTTCTGCAATGCAATTGCAATACAATGCAGTCAGGTCCTGGTCTGTCGAATGCTGAAATCAGCGAACGATGATTGTATCGACGCGGCGATACTGGGCCAGACCTTCTTTCTTGCTCGTCAGATCCGCTGCGCGTCCGTTACCCAGAGTGACCATGCGGTTTGCAGAAACGCCATTGTCCGTGTAGTACTGCTCAACTGCGCGTGCGCGGTCTTCTGAGAGTTCCTGAGGACGACGTTCGCCAGGAGCTGAAACTCCTTCGAGGCGGACATTCATGTTTGGACATTCTGCAAGAATCTCGAGGTTGTCGCTCAGAGCGGCTGCAGCTTCGTCATTCAGCTCCGAAGAGTTGCGGTCGAAGAATGCTCCACTGAGTTCTGCAATCTCGCGGCAGATGGCTGCCTCATACCAGTCAACCGAGACCGACATGGTACGGGAGTCAGAGCCAGCTCTGTTCGAAGCGTTGAGCTGTACTGTGTACGTGCCCGGTGCATCAAACGTGTGAGAAGGTGACGCCTGACTGCTTGTGCCGCCATCGCCGAAGTTCCACGCGTAAGAGATTGGTGAGTCACCATTGACAGATGCACTGAACGTGACCGAAGTCTGGGTGTCAGGAGAATTGTCGCTGGCTCGGATGCTCACGATTGAAGCCGGAACCGGAGGATTCACCACGATTACCGTGGAAGAACTCATATCCGTAGATTTTCCTTTGCGGTTGGACGCCGTTGCAGTAACGGTATAGGTACCAGCCGTAGCAAAAGAGTGACTACTGGAAGCACCAGATCCGGATGCACTGTCACCGAAGTCCCAGCTTACATCTACGGGAAGTTTTGCGTCGGCATTTGTGTCAACAGCAAAACTGCCATTTTGATTGGTCTGCAAGCTGTCAGGAGCAGTCATCGAAAGGATGTCCACCGGGACGCTCTTGCAGCCTGTCATTGTAAGCCCGGCCACGAGGAACGCGAGCACGAAGATATTTGAAAATAGGTTTCTGGCCATGTCAGGAAGAATGTGAGTTGTGAAGGTTCCGAAGGCAGTCTGAGACTGCTAAGTCCGTGACCGGATAGAAGTTCGGGATCGCGGAAATATAGGGTCAAAAATCCAAAAACGGTCGAAAGGCACCACTTTCTGCTGATATTTATTGTCAGAATGCCTAAAAGAGGCAAGAATATTTGAGCTACACAAAAAAACCCGCTTCAAAAAGAAGCAGGTTTTCAAGTTGATTTCGTCAAAAAACACCCGGAAAGCCTATCCACCAGCTTTCTTATCCAAGTGAACTGACGAATTTCTCGAGCTGGCCTTTGACGTTCGCGGCTTTGTTCTTGTGAATGATGTTTTTTGCAGCCATGCGATCGAGGTAGGCTTTTACATCATTCAGAAGCGTCGCGGCCTGCGTCGCGTCTTCCGTTCCACGAAGATTCTTGATCATCGTGCGCATTTTACTGCGGTGTCCACGGTTGCGTGCGTTGCGTCGCGCCGTCTGGCGAACTCTTTTGGCTGCTGATTTATGCTGTGGCATGTGTTTGCCGTATACTGCTGTAGGTCTTCTAAAAATCTGAGAGCCTGCAAATATACGTTGATATCAGGCTTCAGTCAATTCCCAAGCGCTTCGAGGAACACCGCTTTTGACAGGGTGTATCGGCCTTCAGGGCACCAGTAAAGCCGATTTGAATCTGAATGTTCGCACTTCTTTCTGAATTCATACGAAATATCGGGCACTCCATCACTGTCATCGTGATGGACCGTGAGCATATGGAGCATCCACGGACCTATTCCGTGGAGCCTGGGAAAATGGTTTCAGCTTTGGCCGCAATTTTGCTGGGTATCTTCATAATTGTTCAGGCGCTATTTCTGTTCACACCGATCCGATACTCTCTTCCAGGGTACGGAACATTGGAAATGCGACGAGAAGCACGGGAGAACAGGATGCGTCTCGAGGTAATGGCGGATTCGCTTGCTCTGCAGAACGAATATGTGAGCCGCCTCAGGGACATTTTTCTGGGGAATCTGGATACGACAGGCGTAGCAGCTGACCGGATTGAACCCGCATTTACTGCCGGTGCGAGCTTGCTGGAGCTTCCTCTTCCCACAACTCAGGCGAACTCCGAAGATCATGAGCAGCCCGCCTTGTCCTTCAATCGTCTGAACATACCCTCAGAATCGTCGAATGGCGTACCGGAGGTCGGCCCCAGTTATCTGTCGGCAATATCGTTTCCGGTCATGCCGCCAGTATCCGGTATTATGACGAGAGGATTCGATGCTACAACCGGTCATTATGCCGTGGATGTTGCGGCCGAGATGGGATCTGTCATCCGCAGCATCGGTGACGGATATGTGATTCTGGCCGATTGGGTCAATGACGGTGGCCAGGTGATCGCGATTGCACATGCAGGCGGTTATATTTCCGTGTTCAAGCACAACAGCAGCCTCCTCAAGCAGGTCGGTGACCGTGTTCGTGGTCGAGAAGCTATCGCCTTGAGTGGAAACTCGGGGGAAATCACTTCGGGACCACACGCCCACATTGAACTGTGGCTTGATGGCCTTGCTCAGGATCCTAGAGCATATGTTCTGGGTTGGTAGAAGGCTGAAACAATACATTTTCCCATGGCAAAACATATTTCAAACCCCTCGAATCCTGCACAGATCAACTTGATCGCCGCCGGGACCACGCTGGAAGGCACTCTCAATGCCAAGGATGACATCCGGGTCAGCGGAAAACTGAAAGGAACTCTTCGGGTCGAAGGCAAGGCGATCATAGCGCAGGAAGGGACGATTGAAGGCGATGTATTTGCCACAGACGCAGACGTTGCCGGATCACTCATCGGTGAGATCAATATCAAGGGTCGCCTGGTATTGAAAGGATCGGCGAAAATCCAGGGCACGGTCAGGACCACGCGTCTCATCGTAGAGGAAGGCGCAGTCATCGACGGCACCTGCGAAATGGGTCAGCTCGACAAGCGTCGCGCAGAAGAATTGAAAAGCGGAGGACCCAATGCTGGGCAAAAGACTTCAGGCGTACCGACTCAAAATCAACCGGCGGCAGCTAAAACAGAAAAGACTCCGCAGGGTTCTTTCTCGCTGATGTCCGGTGACTGATAAAAAGCAGTGGCAGTCCGGTCTCAGGGAGGCCTCCCCTTATCTGACGATCGGCATTCAGCTTGCCGGGACCATGATATTTTACGTGGGCCTGGGATACGTTCTTGATCGATGGCTTGAAACCGAGCCCGCCTTTCTGATAACCGGCGGAATCGTCGGGATGATTGCATTCTTCATTCAGCTTCTGCGCATCTCCAAAGAGCTCTCTTCGTCGCAGAATCAAGGGCCAAAACCACCCGATTCGGACGCGGAATCCGGCGTCTGATGTGGGTTCACTTTAATTTCATCGCTCAGGGGCATCTGTTCATTCATAATTCACCCCTGAATGTATCCCTCACTTCAGGAAGTCCGTAGTTTTAGCTCCCTGAATGTTAGCCCAGACACCTTCATTCCAGCGAAAGTTGTGGAGTTGAATCCATAAGGATTTGTTCCTCAATCTGGCCACCGAGATATGACTGACGGATACTGGATCAGTGCCCTCGCAGGAGCCGGGATAGCTGCCATCTACAGCGTGGCTGCTTTTCTGCTCGGTCGCCTGGCCATGAAGTCGTCTCAGCGAACATTCATGATGATTGTCATGGGCGGTACGGTTGCGCGCCTTTTCGTAGCCATGATCATCCTGACGCTCATCATCCTGTTTGCTCCGGTAAACCAGATGGCATTCCTGGCAGGGTTTTTCGCCATCTTCGTCATTGGACTGGCAGGCGAAATAGTGACGCTGCATAAAACACAGAAAGCGGCTTCAAACGACTCCCTTGAAACGGATGCGAATGAGGTCCTGCAGACAGCCGACAAGACAAGATGATCAAAAGAGCATCAATACTACTTCTTCTCGCCCAGCTTGCCATCATGGCAATGCCGACGGACGTCGTCGCTTCAAGCGAAGACGGCGAAGAGCTGGATGCACTTCATCACAGTGCCAACGCCTATTACCTGGATTTCACTCCAATCGGAAAGCTTCAGCTGCCCCGCATTTTTGTCGTTCAAAATGAAGACGGCAGTTACGGTCTGGATCTATTTGGCTCCACGGCCTCGGCTATTCTGAATGGACACTACGTTGCTGAAATATCCGAGCATGGCGAGGCAGATGCGGAAGGGGATCATGAAGAGGCCCCAGCAGAAGGAGATGGACACGCCGCGGCCGAGGGTCCGTATGGTGGCATTTCACTGGAGCAGTTGGAAGGACACTTGGTTCCACCGAACCACGGACATGTTGTACTGGATCTTTCGATCTCACGTCATTTGTTTTTTGCCTGGTTGGGAATGGGGCTCGTTCTCCTCATGATGACACGACTGGCCGGCATGTACAAGCGCGGCATTGGCCGCGACACAGCGCCGAAGGGACTATTTCAAAACCTCTTCGAGACGCTGATCATCTTCGTGCGTGATGATATCGCACGACCTAACCTGGGCGATAAGACAGATAAGTACCTCCCGTATCTGCTTACCGCCTTTTTCTTTATCCTGACGTGTAATCTGCTCGGTCTGGTGCCTTTTGGAGCTACCGCCACATCGAATTTGATGGTCACAGTTGTTCTGGCCTCGTTTACCTTCGTCATTACGCAGCTGGGTGGAACGAAAGACTATTGGATGCACATCTTCTGGCCTCCGGGAATCCCAACCTTCGTCAAACCCATCCTGATGCCGGTTGAAGTACTTGGTATTCTCACCAAGCCTGTCGCGCTGGCCATCCGACTCTTCGCCAATATGACGGCGGGTCATCTTGTCATTCTGAGCCTCATCGGCCTGATTTTCTCCTTCGCCAACATTTTTGGCCCGGGGGCAGGTTACGGTGTAGCTCCTGTGAGCATCGCCTTCGCGCTGTTCATTTATTTCCTTGAACTCCTCGTCTCGTTCATTCAGGCGTACGTGTTCACGATGCTTTCGGCCCTGTTTATTGGCATGGCCATCGAAGAGCATCACCATCATGACGAAGCACATGTTGATCATTCGATGAGCGAGCGCTCAGCGGATGCCAGCTCTTCTCACGGTGTAACAGCTGAGCCTGAACCGGCTCTGGCATAATTCCCAAACCACTAGTAACAACTAAACGTCAATAGGAAATCTAATGGAACCTACAGCTCTCGCATTCCTCGGTGCAGGTCTTGGTGCAGGTCTCGTTGCTCTCGGAGCCGGTCTTGGAATCGGTAAACTTGCTGGTCCTGCTATGGAAGGATCTGCTCGTCAGCCGGAAGCAGCAGGCGATATCCGTACGTCGATGATTATTGCAGCCGCCCTTATTGAAGGTGTTGCTCTCTTCGGCCTGGTTATCTGCATTATTCTGGCAACGAAGTAGCTAAGTAAGGTTGCGCGGCGTAGCCGCGCGATTGGTCAGGGCAAATCTAACCAAGATTGACTCCTGAACAGGTCTGGTATGGACAGTAATTACTGCTCCTACGGTGCCAATTGGCACCCGATACTTCGACCGAAATACGATGCCGGATAAAATGATACCGGAAAATCCATGATTGTATTCGCAGCAAACCTACTCGCTCCCGATTTCGGACTCATAATCTGGATCGCGATCACGTTTCTGGCTCTACTGATTCTTCTTCGCAGGTTCGCCTGGGGACCGATTACATCGGCTCTCACGACACGCGAAGAGAAGATCACAGAGTCCATGGAACAGGCTGAAAAAGCGCTGGCAGAAGCCAAGCAGCTTCAGGCTGATAACACCAAGGCACGACGTGAAGCCGAAGCACAGGCGCAAAGCATACTTCGCGAAGCTCGCGAAGAAGCCGAGCGGCTGCGTGGGGAAGAAGTAGACAAAACACGTGACCAGATCAAACAGCTTCAAGAATCGGCTCAGACAGAGATTGAACGCGAAAAACAAAGCGCGCTCGACAGTCTCCGTCAGGAAGTAGCCAATCTTGCAGTTTCTGCAGCAGAAAAAATTCTGCACGAGAATCTGGATGCGGACCGTCAGAAGAAAATCGTCAACGATTTTCTCGGCGATCTCTCACAAAACTGATTGAGCCTCGACCATGAGCGAAATCACGATAGCCCGACGATACGCCCAGGCACTGAATGAGCAAGCCGCTCAGGCAGATGCCATGGAGCAGGTTGATTCCGATATCGCAATGATCAGCGATACCATGTCAGCATCTCGTGAGCTGGTGAATTTCTTCAACAGCCCGATCATTTCCCGTGAAAAAAAGGGAGAAGTGATTCGTGCTCTTTTTGAAGAATCTGCTCACAAGGTGACTTTGCAGTTCCTGGCAATGATGGTGGATAAACGAAGGGAGAATCTTTTCTCCAACGTTGCGTCTGCTTATCAGGAATTGCGTGACAGTCAACTCGGTGTGACACCCGTCTCAGCCCGCACCTCACATCCACTTTCGGAAGAAGACCAGACTGCTCTGTTGTCGTCTCTCGAAAAAATGACCGGAAAGCAGATTCGCCTGGATAGCCAGGTTGATTCTTCCATTCTGGGAGGAATTGTGATTCGCGTGGGAGATACGGTGTACGACGGGAGCGTGGTCAATCAGCTTGCAACACTGCGTGAACGGTTGGAATCCGGATCACAGGCTTAAAATGAACTGAATGGATGTCACGATGACATCCTGAATAGACTAGACACGATACACGATGGCAACGGCAATCAGACCGGATGAAGTCACTGCTGTTTTGAAGCGCGAACTGGGCGGCTTCGAAGCAAGCACTGATGTTTACGAAGTTGGTACGGTCCTCCAGGTGGGTGACGGTATTGCTCGTATTTACGGCCTTTCCAAAGTACAGGCTGGTGAGCTTCTCGAGTTTCCCTCGAGTGGAATCACGGGCATGGTGCTGAACCTTGAAGAAGACAACGTAGGTGCGGTGCTCTTCGGTGAGGTGGACCAGGTCAAGGAAGGTGATGAAGTCCGCAGGACGAGTCGCATTGCGTCGATCAACGTATCCGAGGATATGCTTGGTCGTGTGATTGATCCCCTGGGAAATCCAATGGACGGGCGGGGCTCGTTCACGGGCGAACAATTCGAGATGCCACTGGAGCGCAAAGCTCCTTCGGTCATCTTCCGTGAGCCTGTTACCGAACCTCTTCAGACCGGTATCAAAGCCATCGACTCGATGATCCCGATCGGTCGCGGACAGCGTGAGCTCGTAATTGGTGATCGCCAGACGGGTAAAACGGCAGTTCTGATCGATACGATTATCAATCAGAAATCGACGCATCAGACGGATAAGCCTGTTTACTGCATTTATGTTGCAGTGGGCCAGAAAAACTCCACCGTCGCCCAGGTAATGCGTTCGCTGGAAGAAAACGGTGCGCTTGAGTACACCGTTATCGTAAATGCCGGTGCAGCCACTCCTGCTCCGTTGCAGTACATCGCACCGTTTGCCGGTGCGTGTATCGGAGAGTACTTCCGCGACACAGGTCGCCATGCTCTCGTGATCTACGATGATCTTTCGAAGCAGGCAGTGTCCTATCGTCAGGTTTCGCTTCTGCTTCGTCGTCCTCCAGGTCGTGAAGCCTACCCGGGAGATGTATTTTACCTTCACTCCCGCCTCCTCGAGCGCGCAGCGAAGATCAACGCCTCGGACGCCGTTGCGAAGAACATGAATGACCTTCCTGACTGTCTCAAAGACAAGGTCAAAGGTGGTGGTTCACTCACAGCCCTTCCTGTAATTGAAACTCAGGCTGGTGACGTGTCCGCGTATATTCCGACCAACGTGATTTCGATTACGGATGGCCAGATTTACCTGGAATCGAATCTGTTCAACGCAGGTGTGCGACCAGCCATTAACGTCGGTATCTCTGTATCGCGTGTGGGAGGTAATGCTCAGATCAAAGGAATGAAAAAGGTGTCTGGTACGCTTCGTCTTGACCTGGCGCAGTATCGCGAACTGGAAGCCTTCTCCAAATTCGGATCGGACCTTGATGCTGCGACGCAGCGTCAGCTCACCCGTGGTGAGAAGCTGGTCGAAGTTCTGAAGCAGGGCCAGTACGTTCCCGTACCTGTCGAAGAGCAGGTCGCGATCATCTTTGTGGCCGGACAGGGCTTGATTGACTCCTTGCCTGCCGAGCGGGTCGGTGACTTTGAAAGAGAGTTCATCGAGCGGATGCGTAGCAAACATTCCGATGCGATGGCAACAATTGTGTCTACGGGCGCGATGTCGGATGAACTTGCTGCGACGCTGACAGACGAAGCGAAGTCCCTCGTGGACACCTATCTGTCTGAGGCTTGAACCCAATAATCGCCCGAAGCTATGGCCAGTCTTAGAGACTTAAAGAGCCGAATCTCATCGGTCCAGAATACGCAGCAGTTGACGCGTGCCATGAAGATGGTGGCGGCCGCAAAGCTTCGACGCGCACAGGAGGGAATCTTCCATACCCGACCGTATGCGTTCAAACTGTCTGAGATCATCGCCAGGTTGAAAGGGCAGCTGGATCCATCATTTCATCCTCTGTTTCATCAACGAGACGAGGTAAGCGATGTCCTGCTCATTATTGTGACGGCCGATCGCGGTCTGGCTGGTGGATTCAACTCGAACGTCATCAAGAAGGCCGAACAAACGATTAATGAACACTATGTTCAGCACAACGCTGACGGTCGTCTTCATCTTCTGTGCGTCGGCAAGAAGGGACATGAGCATTTTTCACGCCGGGGGTACAAGCTGGTTGGAGATTTCCGTGGCACGTTTGACAAACTTTCCTTCCAGAAAGCCGATGAAATCGCTTCTGTAGCCGAAGATGGTTTTGTCGATGGTCGTTGGGATGAGGTTTTTGTTGTCTACAACGAATTCAAAAACACGATCTCCCAGAACCGCGTTGTTGAGCCGTTCATTCCCATTCGCGCTGAACGATTCCTGACTCCTGTCATGGAGTCTGAGCTGGCTCACCTGAATAGCGAAGACCACCAGTTCGAAAATGATCTGATTTACGAGCCCGGGGTGGCCGGAATTCTGGATGTCCTCGTGCCACGATTCCTGAATTACAAGATCTGGCGCGTATTGCTTGATTCAAATGCAGCGGAGCAGGGCGCTCGAATGGTCGCCATGGACAACGCCACGACGAATGCTGACGAATTGCTGAAGGATCTGAAGCTCAAGTACAACCGTGCACGTCAGGATGCCATCACGAAGGAGCTTATCGAGATCACGTCAGGCGCGGATGCGCTCGAAGCGGGCTGATAAGAAGCTGATTTCATGGACGCCGGGTGCGTCCCAAGGCTGAAGGCTCTCTGCCACATGGCGGAGGGCCTTTTCTTATTTGGGCACTCGCACGCGGACATTGGTGTCGCCGTGAAGTCGAGCCATAATCCAGGCTACGTTCTCTTCGTCTTGTATGAACTGCTCGAGATTCTGCATCTGTTCGGGACTCGCTGCGCCCTGACCTCCTATCGAGCCGGCAGTCTGAATCTGGTCCTTGAACATCTGGAGCAGATCTTTCTGGCCTTCCTTGGTGAATGGATCGAGTTGATTCATCAATCCGCTGCTGCCCAAGCTGCCTGCCAGACCGTTGGCCATCGCCGAATTGCTTCCACCCATTTGAGCCAACACGCGCTCCAGATCGGGAAGATCGCCGGAGGTGCCCAATGATTGATAGTGTTGAAACAGGCCCGCCGCGCCGGCACCGCCGGCCATCCGTTTGGCCTCTGTGTCCGATGAGCCCACCACCTTGGCATTTTTAAGCTGTTCGATGGCCTGTTTTGCCCAGGGAGACCCTTCCAGTGCGTCTTTCAGAAGGGAGTCAGCGCTGCCCCAGACCCACATCTGGCCTTCGTCTTCAAACGTAAGTATGCCATCTTCATCGCTCTGAAACGCCTTTTTTACCAACCGGGTCTGTTGACCAGCTATGTATTCTCTCACCAATGGTAGCGCCTGAATTTTCTCCACTCGCTGTTCGGGCGTAAGCGGAGAGAGTTCCGTGTACGCGTAGTTACCAGCTCCAAGGGAGGCAAGAATCATTGCAAGAAAGCCAAATCGCATCGGTTCGGGACGGATTAGTGGTCATCCTTTCTGATATCGACATTCCGCGCGGAGTTGTTAAGCTGTTTTGTCCACAGTAAGACTTTTTGGATGTCGTTGAGCTACATTCGATTTCGGCAGCACCTGAGTACCGCAAGCCTTCTACTGCTCGAATAGACAAGAACGATGAACAACTTTTTTCCAATGCGCCGGGCGGAAGCCGCGATAATCGTATTTCTCGCGTGTTGGGCTGTTGTCGCCTTCTTGCCCGTCTGGAGAACCGTCTATCTAGGTGGAATGTCGGCGTTCGGATGGTGGATGGCTGGACTCATGGTAGTCGGACCATCTCTCACCCTTCTCGTATTTCGGTCGGGCAAGAAACAGGCGGATACTTCTCATTCTGAACGCGGAGGAGAAGAGTAATGCTTCTGGAACGGATCCTCGTCGTCGTGTATCTGCTGGGCTGCATCGGAATTGGCATAGTTGCTTCGCGGCGTGTTCTGAGCTCCAAAGATGAGTTCTGGGTTGCCGGCCGCAGCATAGGAACCACGATCAACGCGATGGCCATCATGGCAGCGCTTGCAAGTGGGGGATCAATCATCGGGGTGATGGGGCTGGCCTATTCACAAGGGATTCCAGCCACACTCGCCCTTTTTGCAGGATCGATTCTGGGATTTCCGATTGCCTCAATCCTGGTTGCGAAGCCATTACGCAATTTCGGACGATACACGATTACAGACTTTTTGGGCTATCGCTACCCGAGTCCCTGGGTGCGGTATCTCGTGCCAGTGTTCATAGTGATCGCTTTCGTGATCTATATGGTTGCCCAATTGAAAGCGGCGGGAATTACAGCAACAGCTCTGCTGGGAATACCATATGATACTGCTCTGGCACTCTCAACCGTAGTATTCGTCACCTACGTTTCATTCGGTGGCATGATCGCGATTACCTGGACCGATGTGATCCAGGGATTTCTCATGCTGTTCGTGGTGATTGGGACAGCACTCTTCTTTATGTGGAATGTTGGCTCTCCACTTGAAATCATGTCCCAGGCGACTGAGGTCGCACCGGAGTTGGGACGATTACCGGATCAGTCTTCTTCGGGATACATCGGGTTTTTTGTGATCTGGGCCACGGCCATACCTGTCATTCCACACATCGTAATGCGGGTTTACACGGCGAAGGACGCTTCGAGCGCCAAAAAATCGTTGAATCTGGCCATGATCGCGTACAGCGCCATCATTCTGGCGGCAACGCTGGCCATCGTCCCAATGGGCCGGATCGACTTCCCTGTATTGCAGGATGCGGATCAGCTGTTTCTGAAAGTCATGGAAATGCACTTTCCACCCCTTGTCCGCGGGATTGCTGTGGCGGCGGTTCTTGCGGCCGTAATGTCCACCACCGATGCCCTCCTTCTGGCCTGCAGCTCAGCCGTTGCTCACGACCTTTTCGGAAATATCACAAAGGGCCGGTCCAGCGAAAAAACGCTGAAACGAGTACGGTTGGGTTCGACGTGGCTGATCGGGTTGGCTGCGCTCCTGTGGGCCTTTTCACCTCCTGAATTGATCAGTCAGTTCTATACCGCGGGCGTGGGACTGTTGAGTTCCAGTCTGTTCGTTCCGACGATCGCTGGCATCTGGTGGAAACGAGCCAATAAAACAGGCGGAGTCGCCGCGCTGACTGCCGGGGCACTGGTATATGCGCTGGGTGCTCTGGGCTTGGTTGACTATCCGGTGGCTCCGGTTGTCGTCGCTCTACTTTGCAGTCTGGCGGCGATGATCGCCGGCGGACTACTCGGAGAAGCCGAAACGGACGAGATGTTGTCTGAGGTAGAAAAACTTCATCTTGACCAGTCCTGAAAACGAAATTGGTTTTCGTGTGCTCAATTGACGAGTTTAGGCTGATCGACCGGTCTGCCTTGC
>CAZEHJ010000024.1:0-47586 GCA_964512485.1 uncultured Rhodothermales bacterium
GTCGGGCTCTCGTTTGCTGCCATCGCCATGTGGATCAGCCTTTCCAATGATCAGGGAAGGAATACTCAGTTCTTGTTCTACATCGGAACGACTATTCCCGTCGTAATCGGCATTATTCGCCAGCGAAAACAGAAGGCATTTTTGCGTTCATTGATCGAAGCTGAGTAGGCGAATCAACCGTGACTTCGCAATTTCGGTAGAACTAATACGGTGCTGATCGATAGATGGCTTCCCCACCATTCTCAGCACCAACAGTTTGTAGACCAGATGAGCGACCAGAAAATCATTTTTTCGATGCTAGGCGTTGGCAAGATTTACAAGTCGACCCGAAAGCAGGTTCTCAAGGATATTTACCTCTCCTTTTACCACGGAGCCAAGATTGGCGTCCTCGGTTTGAACGGGGCTGGAAAAAGCTCCCTCCTGCGCATCATCGCAGGATTGGATGACGACTATCTCGGAGAAATTCAGGCCCAGAAAGGGATCACGTTTGGATACCTTCCACAGGAACCCGAACTGGATCCTGAAGCGACTGTGCTCCAGATTGTTGAAGAAGGAGCTGGCGAAGCTGTCAGGCTGATGAACGCATACAATGAGGTCGCTGAGAAATTTGCGGAGCCTGATGCGGACTACGAAGCGTTGATGGAAGAGCAGGCGAAACTGCAGGACAAAATCGATGCCATGGGTGCGTGGGATCTCGAGAGCAAGCTGGAAATGGCGATGGATGCTCTACGCTGCCCTCCTTCGGATGCCAAAATCGGCGTGCTCTCGGGTGGTGAAAAGAGACGGGTTGCCCTCGTCCGCCTCCTTCTGCAGGAACCGGATGTGCTGCTATTGGATGAGCCAACGAACCATCTCGACGCCGGGAGCGTGGCCTGGCTGGAGCAGCATCTCGCTCGATATGCGGGAACGGTCATCGCCGTGACGCACGATAGATATTTCCTCGACAATGTTGCTGGCTGGATCCTCGAACTGGATCGCGGAGAAGGCATTCCTTTCGAAGGCAACTACTCATCCTGGCTCGAACAGAAGAAAAAGCGTCTCGAACTCGAAGAGAAGCAGGAGTCGAGGAAGCAGAAGGCACTTGCCTCGGAACTCGAGTGGGTGCGCCTGTCCCCGAAAGGTCGTCGCGCCAAGAACAAGGCTCGTATCACGGCCTATGAGAAAATGGTCGAAGAACAGGGACAGAAACGTCAGGATGAGGTCCAGATACCCATCCAGCCGGGTCCGCGTCTCGGACAGCAGGTCATTCAGGCTGAGAGTGTCGCGAAAGGATATGATGATCGTCTCCTCTACGACAACCTGAACTTTTCCCTTCCTCCTGGAGGAATCGTCGGAATAGTGGGCGCCAACGGAACGGGTAAAACGACACTCTTCCGGATGATCACCGGTCAGGAGACTCCGGACGAAGGGACATTCTCAACCGGGGACACCGTCCAACTGGGGTACATTGATCAGGATAGACCCCTCGACGGCACGAAAACCGTCTGGCAGGAAATCACGCACGAAGCCGAATTTATTTCGCTCGGTGGACGCGAAATCAACTCCCGCGCCTACGTCGGACAATTCAACTTCTCGGGCAGCGACCAGCAGAAGCTGGTCACCGAACTTTCGGGAGGAGAGCGCAATCGCGTCCACCTCGCCAAAATGCTCAAGGAGGGCGCCAACGTGCTTCTTCTCGATGAGCCGACGAACGACCTCGATGTAAACACACTGCGCGCCCTCGAAGTGGCGCTGGTTGATTTCGTCGGTTGCGCCGTCGTGATTTCGCATGATCGCTGGTTCCTGGACCGCATTGCCACCCACATCCTGGCATTCGAAGGAAACAGTGAGGTGGTCTGGTTCGAAGGCAATTACTCCGATTACGAAGAGAACCGGAAAGAGCGTCTCGGCATGGAAGCAGATCAGCCACACCGCGTGAAATATCGTCACCTGACGAGGTAATTCGTGGCCAGCACTGTCGACATACTGATCCGGCCCGTCGAGGACCGGGATCGGGAAGCGGTCTGGAGCATGTTCAGAGACATCGTCAAACGAGGCGACACCTATGCCTTTTCTCCGGACACTTCACGTGAGGAAGGCCTGGCCATCTGGATAGATCGACCTCACGTGACGTACGTGGCTGAAATGGAAGGTGTAATTGTGGGGTCCTATTTCGTCAAGGCCAATCAACCGGGCCTCGGGTCACATGTCTGCAACGCCGGATACATGGTCGATGCGTCCGTGCGTGGACGAGGCATCGGCAGGTTGATGTGTTCTCACTCTCTGGACGTGGCACGTGATCTGGGCTACCGGGCCATGCAGTACAATTTCGTGGTTGCAACAAACGAGTCAGCCATGCATCTCTGGAAGAGCTTGGGCTTCCACATCGCGGGAACGCTGGACAAAGCCTTCAACCACCGCGATTTCGGTTTCGTTGATGCGCATATCATGTACCGGACGCTATAATGGAGCCTACCCAGTAAGCTCTGTTCATCGACTGTCCGGCACACTGAAATGAAAAAAACGCTCGCCCTTGAAGAGATTGGCCTTTTCGGCCTCTCCCTGTTCATGTACTACCAGCTTCCCTATGGTTGGGGGCTTTTCGCCCTCCTCATTCTGCTTCCAGACCTCGCGATGCTGGGATATCTGGTAAACACGAGCATCGGAGCAATCCTGTACAATGTCGGGCATCATCGAGGCCTGGCAATTCTGCTGTGGGGAGTGGGTTATTACGTCGGTATTTCGTGGCTGATGCTTGTCGGTGTGATCCTGTTCTCACACGCGTCGATGGATCGAATGGTCGGATACGGCCTGAAATACGCCGATTCCTTCAAGCACACTCACCTGCAGGAGATTCCCGACAAGGTCGGCTCCTATTGAATCAAACTGCCGGCCGGCACGCTGTGCACCTGGAACCCGTACTCCAGTGGCGTTATTGACCCGATTCAAACTCGATCAGGAATTGCCGCGCGCGTGGGAAGCTGCCTTCCAGCGTGAATGGATTATGCTCGCCTCCTTCGTAAAGGAAACTGTCAAACGCGGGTGAAAGGTGGCCTGCCTGCTGCATGGCAACGATCATACGTTCCGCCTGGGAGACGGGAACGATGGAATCAGCCGTTCCATGATGAATCTGCAGGCGCGCCATGCGATCTGCAAAAATGGCCGGGGAGCGACGCACCAGTTCCTCCCGGATGCGCTCCAGACTGATCAATCCGTCGCGATACGGAATGACGAACTCGTCTGACAGGTAGTCCAGTCCGGGAAGGCTCCGCGGCTGCCCCTGCAAAATTTCTGCAGTGACATCCTGTACGAATGGGCCAAAAAAATCGGTCGGTCCAAAGAAATCCAAAATACCATCGATCCTGGGATCGCGAGCTGACATGAGCATACCCACTCCTGCGCCTCGACTGAACCCCAGAACTGCAACGCGTTCTCCATCGACTCCCGGCTCGACTTGTTTGGCCACTTCGATCAAAGACAATGCATCGTCGACGTCCCTGTCCCACGGGCTGGCCGGGCCTTCGGACTGCCACTCGGTCCCCTGAAAATCCAGCGTCTCGTCTCGAAAAGAAGGGATCACGTAAACAAAACGATCCGAGATATCAGAAAACAATGAGGTCAACAGCAACACCTCGTTGTCTACGCTCACGCCATCGTCTCCACCATGGGAGTAGACCAGGATGGGTGTGGAGCCGGACGCAAGATTGTCCGCAGAGACGACGGCTCCGTAATGTTTCAAGCTTCCCACATCATGAGAAACGATGCGAACCGTGGCTGGATTTCCATTTAGAGTCACGGCCTCAGTTCTGATCACGCTTACGTTGGTCGCCGAGACCGTTCGCCCGGCCCAGTCGCCCAACACTGATTGAATTTCGCTTTCGGTTGGTTCGGCAAACACCTCCGTCAGATTTACACCCGCTACAACATTTTCATCTACAAAGCTGGATGAGATCTCACAGCCGGTGATGAACATGACGAAGACCAGTAAGATCGGTGTGTTTTTCAATGCAGTAGGTGGGGATTGTGGCGATTATCCCTGAAAATGTACGGATGATATACCGAAAAGAAACGAGGGTTCGTTGAAAGAGTATTGTGAACGCATGGAGAGTTCATCAAAGGCATAATATTTCTTATTTAGATTTAGTCTAAATAAAAATAAGATTCGTAATCGCCTAAAAAGACCTTTACAGGGACGTTTATGAAAAAGCCGAAACTCCTTTCTCCGATCGTTTTCGCATTTTTATTTTTTATTTCCAGTGGGGTCTCTTCGGGCCAAGATCCGATACAAGGTGGCGGTGATGGCGGTGTCCGGGGCACAATTGTCGATGTAGAAACCGGGGTACTCCTCGAAGGCGTGCACATCACGATAACCGGTAGTCAGAACGGCACCGTTACGAACAAGTTTGGAGAATTTCTTCTGGACCCCGTTAGCGAGGGTGAGATGTCACTCACAATTTCCGCCCTCGGATATAAGGTCCAACAAGTCACCGTCCAGGTGGCCGCTGCTCGAACTTCCCATATTCGAATAGAACTGGACATCGCCGTAATTCCGATCCCCGAAGTCATGGTCGAGCATGAGAACATGATCGGTGGCAGCGTTGGGCTGGACAACATGCCCGGCTCCGCGCATAGAATAACGCTTCGATCAATTCAGAAGCATCAATACTCCGATGCCGGAAGACTGCTTCGCAGCATTCCGGGAATAAATGTACAAGAAGAAGATGGCTATGGACTTCGCCCCAACATCGGAATCCGCGGAACGGGTTCAGAAAGGAGTGCCCGCATCTCGCTGATGGAAGATGGCGTACTGACCGCACCGGCACCGTATACGGCTCCGTCCGCCTACTATTTTCCTTCTATTGGCAGAATGCAGGAAATTGAAGTCAGGAAGGGATCCAGTCAGATAGCATATGGACCGTATACGACAGGTGGAGCAATAAATTTTCTTTCGACGGCAATCCCTGATGGCACATCGATCAAACTGAAAGCAGCAGGCGGCAGCGAAGAGCATTTTACAGGCCATTTGCAGGCGGGATCATCTTTCGAAAATGTTGCCTTCCTCGTGGAGCTGTATGAAAATCGAAGCGACGGATTCAAGCACATCGATTCGGGCGGATCGACTGGATTTGAGAAACTCGACATCATGGCGAAGCTCAGATTCAATTCGGGAAAAGACGCCTCAATACAACAGGCCCTTCTCTTCAAAATGCTGTTCTCCGACGAGGTTTCCGACGAGACGTATCTCGGGCTTACATCGTCGGATTTCGATGTCGATCCACTTCGTAGATATCGTGGATCATCGCAGGATCAGATGAACGCGGAATATCTGCAGTTTTCTGCACGTCACAGCATCAACTTGTCTTCTTCTTCCTCTCTGACAACGACTGCATATCGGTCCCGTTTTGATCGGAACTGGTACAAGCTGGATAACGTCGTCATCGGAGAAGAAAAAAAGTCGATTTCGACCATCCTGTCCAACCCCCATCTGAATGCTCGTGCATACGACGTTATCGCGTGGGATGCCTCCGCGGCCGGCGAAGTACTGAACGTAAAAGCCAACAATCGTGAGTATCTCTCCACAGGAATTCAGTCCAAATACAAGAGATCGGACGATTTTGATGCATTTTCCCACTCTCTGGAACTGGGATTCAGGTTGCATTATGACGAAATGGATCGTTTTCAGTGGGTTGACGGATACCGTGCTCTTGAAAATGCTCTCGAGCTTGCCCTTCCCGGTATCCCTGGAACGGACAGCAATCGTATTGAATCAGCATCGAGCTCAGCAGTATTCATCCAGGACAAGGTCGAGATGGGCGATTGGTCATTCCATCCCGGGATCCGGTATGAGTCGATCGAACTGGCACGCGAGGATTATGGAAAAGCCGACCCGGAAAGAACAGGAGCGTCAATCAGTCGACGATCCAACGATGTCCATGTCTGGATTCCAGGGTTTTCCATGTCCCGAAAAACAAGCGAAAACCTGCTGCTGTTCGCCGGCATCCACAAAGGTTTTTCACCTCCCGGATCGAAAGAGGGGACTGACCCGGAAAGAAGCCGTAATGTAGAATTTGGTTTGCGCAGCTCACACCATGAACTTTCGGGAGAGGTGGTGTTCTTTCACAACGCCTATCAAAATCTGCTCGGAAGCGACCTCGCGGCAACGGGTGGCAGTGGCAGTGGAGATCTCTTCAATGGGGGATCTGCAACAGTAAAGGGTCTCGAATCGTCCGCACGTTTCAACTTTGGTCCCGTAGTGAATTGGGCGGTTTCGCTCCCCGTCCGCCTGTCATACACATACACCGACGCCGGATTTAATTCTTCTTTCGAGAGTGATTTCGGTGCCTGGAAAACGGTGCAGGACGGAGATGATATCCCTTATATATCGAGGCACCTGTTCACGTTCGAAACCGGAGTCGAGGGCAACAGATTTGATGTCCATGCGAGTGGCACCTATGTGGGCTCGATGAGGACCGTCGCCGGTTCCGGTACTCCCGAATCTTCTCACAGAATAGATTCCCACCTCGTGCTCGATCTGGGTGGCAGTATTATGATCAGCCCCCAGATTAAGGTCTTCACGAGCATAAAAAACGTAGGTAATCTGAAATACGTTGCTGCCCGAAGACCAGCGGGCCTGAGGCCGGGTCTTCCCCGTACGCTGGTGATTGGAACTTCAGTGAGCCTGTGATGCTGTCGCGTCGGTGTCTTAGGCGCGCGCATACTGCATTACATTGATCCAGTTCTCGGGTAGAGCCCGAGGCGGACGCGAACCCATTACCCTGATTTACGTTTGAGCGGGAGATGTAAGTCCACCCACTCATCTTTCGATTTAAGAAATGTCCCGACCCATTTACTTCGACTCGAACGCAACCACTCCGGTTGAGCAGGAAGTTCTTGATCGCATGATTCCGTTTTTCACGCAGGAATACGGGAATCCGTCCAATACCACCCACTCCTATGGATTCGTGGCAGATGAAGCGATTGCAGCCGCGAGAAGGCAAGTTGCAGACCTCCTCGGAGCCGATTCGTCGGAAATCGTCTTCACGAGTGGCGCGACCGAAGCCATCAATACAATTATCAAAGGTCTCGCACATGGCCGCACGTCCGGACACATTCTGACGATCGAAACGGAGCACAAGGCAGTCCTTGCCGCTTGCGCCAGTTTGGAAGAAGACGGAATTGAAACGACCTGCCTTCCGGTCGACGAAAACGGCCTCATCACGGCTCATCAGGTTGCCGAAGCTCTTCGGCCTGACACATTCCTGGTATCCGTAATGTGGGCGAACAATGAAACGGGCGTCGTGATGCCCATCAGGGAAATCGCCGATGTCGTCGCGGGGCATGAGGCTCTGTTTTTTACAGATTCCACCCAGGCAATAGGCAAACTGCCGGTCGATGTCGAGGGTGTTGACCTGATGGCCTGTTCGGCGCACAAGTTTTACGGCCCGAAGGGTGTGGGCGCGATCTATGTCCGCTCTGGAGAGCCGTTGATCAGCATTCCTCAATTGCTGCACGGAGGAGCTCAGGAAAAAGGACGCCGTGCTTCAACGTCCAATGTCCCCGGAATCGTGGGAATGGGCGTTGCCTCTGAAATGGCCCGCCTGAACCAGGAGAGGGATGAAACCGAGATGGCTCGGCGACGCGATCGGTTTGAAGCGCAGGTTGGCTCCGCCTTTCCGAACGTCACATTCAATGGCGCGGGGGCGGAACGCCTCCCTCAGACGTGCAATGCCACCTTTTCGGGTATCGTCGCCTCAGAAATGATGGCTGAAATCGGGCGAATCGCAGTGTCCATGGGAAGCGCCTGTACAAGTGGCTCCGGTAAACCCAGCCACGTGCTTTCAGCGATGGGAATATCGCCGGAAGATGCGCAGGGCACCATCCGCTTCAGCATGGGTCGCCACACGACAGACGCCGAAGTAGATGAAGCGGCATCGCTATTGGTTGAGTATGCCTCCACTCACGAGCTCTCGCCAGCCTGATACGACATGGAAACGATTCAGAATAAAGTTGCCGAAAGTGGGATCGAGGTCCTCAATCTGGAGGACCTTCTCCCGACTGAACCGATCATGCAGATCGATCTGGCAGATTTTCTGGCCGGAGGATTCGTTCTGCGCGAAAAAGACTTCAGGAAGGCTGTTTCAGAGCTGGACTGGACGAAATACAGCGGTGCTCACGTTGGAATCGTCTGCACAACGGACGCTATCGTTCCCACGTGGGCGTTCATGCTCATAGCATCCCGACTCGAGGGAGTTGCCGCTTCTGCCACATCTTCTGATATGGCTTCGATCAGTTCACACCTGATTCAGCGAGCCATCGAAGGACATGACTTCTCAGGTTATGAGGACAAAATCGTCGTGCTGAAAGGATGCGGATCAGATGAGGTCCCCCCTTCCGCCTACGTCCAGGCGACCAATCGGCTTCAAAAGGTGGCCAAGAAGATCATGTATGGCGAACCCTGTTCTTCCGTCCCCATCTGGCGTCGCCCGAAAAAGTGATGAGCGAGAAGGGATTTCTGGGGCGGCAGGCGGACTCACTACAGCAGGTTTACCACAAGCACGAACGTGTTGTGGGATTTGCATTCTTTTTTGCGGGAATCCTGTGGGATGCCTTCACTCTTCGCCGAATCGACAACCTGATCGACAACCTCATTCTGGTCAGTTATCTGTTTGCCCTCACGGGAGTGATTCTGCTCGACATTCGTGAGAAGACGAAGGGCCTTTCCATCGGACGCGTGAAGAATCCTCGGTTGATTCTCCGAAGCGCTACCCAGTTTTTATTGGGTGCTTTGCTTTCTGCCTACGTGATCTTCTACTTTCGCAGCCTCTCATGGGCCACCCACCTTGCCTTCTGGGCCATTCTGGTACTGGGCCTCGTGATCAATGAGTTTCTGACCCGGCGGCTTTCTTCGTTCCCCGCACAACTTGTGCTGTTGTTCTTCTGTTCGGTCACAATGCTGGCGTATCTGCTTCCGGTAGCTGCGAAATACATGTCAGCCGGGTTGTTCAGGGCGGCCATCGGAATCAGCCTTTTGCTCTGTTTTTCAGTGTTTATCGTTGGCCTGCGCGCGGGAAGGGTCGGAAAGCACTGGTTTGGTCCGACGGAAGTTTGGGTTCTCGCATGCGCCGCGTTCCTGATGGATTTCGGATACAGTCATAACTGGATTCCTCCCGTTCCACTCTCGGTCCAGGAAGGAGGGGTCTATAATCTGGTCGTTCGGGACGGAGATACTTTCCGGATTGAATGGGATACCCGGCACCGGGGCCTGTTTTCACCGGGATATGCGCGCACCTACTATCATTCACCCGGAGAACCAGTTTATTGCTTCACGTCCGTTTTTGCGCCCACTGATCTGGAAGAGCGTCTCTATCACGTCTGGCAGAGATATGACCCTGAATCGGGCGAATGGGTGGCCACAGACCGCATCGGGTATGCGATGAGAGGAGGAAGACGTGACGGGTACCGGGGAACGAGCATGAAACGAAACGTGGCCGAGGGCAGGTGGCGGGTTGTCGTTGAAACCGAGGATGAGAAGATCCTCACCCAGATCCCGTTCACTATCGTCAGCCGGGAAGAGGAAGTTGTGACGTGGCGCAGGATGGAAATTCATTGACGGCCCTCGCACTGGCCCTAGCCCACGCGAGAAAGACGAAGACCATCTTCGAGAACGAATGCTTCGAAATACTCCTTCATCGCCGCGTGATTTTCATCGGTCAGGTCTTTATCTGATTCTACGAGTGAAAAAGCAGCGGCCCGAGCCTTCACAAGAATGGCCTGATCGTTCAGGAGATCTGCTATTCTGAAAGCGGGGAGGCCGCTTTGTTTCGTTCCGAAGAAGTCACCCACGCCGCGAATCTCCATATCTATTTCGCTGATTTTGAATCCGTCTTCGGTGTCTTCCATCGCTCTGAGCCTGGTCCGCGACTCTTCTGATTGTTTGTATTCGGCCATCAGAATGCACGTGCTGGCGTGCTTTCCTCTTCCGATCCGGCCTCGAAGCTGGTGCAGTTGGCTCAGGCCGAATCGCTCGGCATGTTCGATGAGCATGAATGTGGCATTCGGGACATCGACGCCCACTTCGATGACCGTCGTGGACACGAGGATGGGCGATTCTCCCGAGATGAATCGCGACATCACTTCTTCCTTCTCAGCAGATTTCATCCTGCCGTGTACCAGTTCGACTCTGGCTTCTGGAAACTCGGCCTCCAACAGTTCATGCCCGGAAACAGCATCTTTCAGATCCAGCTTCTCGCTTTCTGCAACGAGAGGGAAAACGACATAACACTGTCGGCCCTCGGCTACGGCTCTTCTCATCGCATTGTAGACTGACTCCCGTTCCTTTTCCCGCACCATTCTGGTCGTGATCGGCTGGCGACCGGGTGGCCGTTCATCCATGATCGAGACGTGCAGATCGCCGTACAGGGTCATCGCGAGGGAGCGCGGGATGGGTGTGGCAGTCATCAAAAGCATGTGAGGGTCGTTGCCCTTTTCGAAAAGAGTAGCGCGCTGAAGTACGCCGAAGCGATGCTGTTCATCGATCACACAGAGCCCAAGACTCTTGAATTTGACGGTTTCCTGAATCACGGCGTGCGTCCCGACCAAAAATTGAAGCGTACCGTCCGCGACCTCGGCCAAAAGCTCTTTTCTGGAGGCAGCCGGAGTGGATCCTGTCAGAAGCCCGACCTGGACGCCGAGGGGCTCCAGAAAGGCTGACAACGACCTGAAATGTTGTTCGCAGAGGATTTCCGTGGGTGCCATCACAGCCACCTGGTGCCCCGCATCGATCGCCTTCAACGCCGCAGTCGCCGCCACGACTGTTTTTCCGCTTCCCACATCGCCCTGCAACAGACGGTTCATCTGCTTGCCACTCATCAGGTCGTCGCCGATCTCTCTGAGCGCATTTTTCTGAGCATTTGTCAGCGTGAAGGGAATGACTTCTGCGAAAAAACGTGATTCCAGCGGCCCGGATGAAGGAATCCTGATTCCGGGTACGGCTTCACGCCGCGTTCTGGTCTTGGCCAGCAGAAGTTGGAAGAAGAAAAGCTCTTCGAATTTCAGGCGATGGCGTGCTTTGGAGAGCTCGTCCTGATCCTTCGGAAAGTGGATGGCTCGCCTGGCGACACGACCTTCAAGCAAATCGTGTTTGCTCAATATGTCACCTGGCAGGTTTTCCTGAAGCTCTTCTCCCCTTTCTTTCAGCAGATTGTAAATGATCTTCCTGAAAGATCGACTGGTCATTCCCGCCTGTTGAAGGGGCGCCGAACCAGGATATAGAGCGATGATCCTGCCCGTCTCGACTGGAGGGCCTTCTTCATCCAATCGATCGAAATCAGGATGGGAAAACGACAACATCCCGCCATATCGGGCCGGTTTTCCATGTACAGCCAGGCGATGGCCTTTTTCAATCGACTTGGAGATCCACCCGACACCCTGAAACCAAACACACTTCATTCGGCGTCCGGGTTCGTCTTCCAGAACGACTTCGAATCGTCGAGTTCGTCGGCCCGGAATGACGCCTGCTGCAATGACGGTCCCAATCACCGTTACCGGGTCGGACCCCGCCTTCAATTCGCGGATCAGACTCACCGACGTCCGGTCCAGATAGCGGCGCGGGTAGTAGGAGAGCAGGTCGTTGATCTCGACGACTCCATGCTGGGCAAGCACTTCACTCCTTCGAGGGCCGACGCCTTTCAGGAATTGAACCGGGCTCTTCAAAAATTGGAGCGACATGGAATTGATGACGAAAACTCCGGACAGAATGAGGACAGAATGAGGACAGAATATAGTGCGATTCGCCTCTGGTGTGCGCCGGATTCAACCAGCCCGGGCGACGCAAAAGAAGCCCCGCGCTACCAGCACCCTCAATTCAGAGGCCTCCAGGTAAATCGATCGACGCGTGGTGATGGCTCCGTCACCGTCACCGCCACATCAAAGCCGCCGTCTCCCCGCTGCCGCACTGCGATGTCGGAGGGATAATATTCCTTTGCGAATGATGGATCCGGCTGTGTGAGGATATACCGAAGCTGACCATCGAGGTCGAACACATCGATATTCAGCCAGCCAGGACGCATGTTCAGCACAAAGATCAGGTCTCCAGAGATCGCTGCCGAGGCCGTCAACATCGGTGGTTGATCTGCGTCTCCGCGCACAAACTGAAAGCTGCGGGCAAGCATGGGGGAATCGAATCCAACCAGGTCAAGCGAATCCAGTCGCGTTCCATCCAGCCGGTCAATGAGAGGCCGGTATCCAGATAAGCTGTAGACAACTCCCTCGTGCGAGCGAATCAACCCTGCCCGTCGCCAGACGGGGCCTTCCAGAGGAATCTGCCGCACCAGCGATCCATCCTCGGCGTGAACACCCAGATAGCCGTCAAATTCTTCACCGATGACCTTGGAAACGAATCCTCCTTCGGTTCGGGCCACGTAGGTCAACGCTTTCTCTTCGGGAAGCAACCCTTCGAGCGCTGTCTCAGACCAGACTCCGTCTGCAGTGCGTACGCGAATGGTGTGGTCTACGGGGGCGTAGACAAAAACGGAACCATCTTCGAATCCAGCGAGATACGGGATACTGCCATCCAGCGTATCGTTGCTGACGAGCGTGCCACTCTCATCGAACGACAGAACAAGGTGCTTGCGTGAGTCGCTCACCCAGAGCGTGCCCGCATCATCGAACCCGACGGTTCGGGGATGAAGCAGCAGATCACCGGTCTCGATCACACTGTGAATCACGAGTGTGTCCACCGGCATCGCAGCGGCAATGGCTCGGGAAAGAGAATCTGCGGCAGACACAGACCTGGATTCCACCCTTGTGCATGACGAAGGCAGGCACCCGGTCAGTAACAGGCTCAGAATCAGCCAGTAAGGGGATGTTCGTTTTGTCAGCATGGTGTCTCTTTCTGAAGGGGCCTGTACCGAACTCATTTGCCGGAGTTTCCCTTGAAACAGCACTTTCACCGAAAGACTGTTTTTTAACAAAGGTTGGCGCTTCGGCCACAGTGAGAAGGATCCCCTCATCCCCGATCTCGTATCTTCGTCCACCTTCCGTTCATCCAGCTCGAGCTTCAGTTGCAGATCGCCCGAATCGCTCTCCCCGTACCAGTCGACAGACTGTACTCGTATCACGTTCCCGAGCATTTTCGGGGATGGGTGCGCCCTGGCAGAAGAGTTGTCGTTCCTTTCGGCAAAAGGAAGCTGGCCGGTGTGGTCATCGAAGAGGGCACCGAAGCGGATCTGAAAAAATACAAGGCGCGCGACATTCTGGATGTTGACGTTGAACTGCCTCTGCTCTCCGAAGAACTACTCGACCTGACCAAGTGGGTCGCAACCTATTATATGTGCTCCCACGGGGAGGCGGCGCGCGCGGCGCTTCCACCTGGAAGTTCGAGCGCCACGGCGCGCTCACGTGTCAAGACCGAAACCCTCATCAGCCTCTCTCCTGATGCGCCGCACGCGCCGCCCAGTGGATCGAGGCAGATGGAGATTGTCGAACAGATGCGTATCTGGGAGGCGTCCGAAGAACTTCCTGTTTCCCAGGCGCGGGTCCTCGCTGAGTGCGGAGGAACGTCTGCTGTCATACGGCGCCTCGTCGAAATGGGATATCTGGAAACGGAAACGCAAGAGGTGGATCGATCCAGATCTGATCTGACCTTAGCCGATTCCGATCGTACAGTCGAACTTCATCCTGCTCAGAAGACTGCCGTCGTAGCAATTGAGAAACAGCTCGCAGACGGATCTTTCCGGTGTTTTCTTCTGCACGGCGTCACAGGGTCGGGAAAGACCGAGGTCTACCTGCAGGCACTGGAAAAAGCCAGAAGGGAAGGAAAAAACGGCATTATTCTCGTTCCCGAGATCTCGCTCACTCCTCAGACCGTAAGTCGATTCCGTGCCCGTTTCGGCGATGACGTAGCCGTTCTTCATTCGAGAATGAGTCCTGGTGAGAGATATGATGCATGGCGGGGAATTGGCGAAGGTCGCTTCCCGATCGTCATCGGCCCTCGATCCGCCATCCTTGCTCCGATGCCCAATCCCGGCCTGATCATAGTCGACGAAGAGCACGAATCTTCGTACAAACAATTCGACCCCGCTCCCAGATATCACGCCCGCGACGTCGCCGTAATACGGGCAATGAAGAACGGAGCGACCTGCATTCTGGGATCAGCAACCCCAAGCCTTGAGTCCCTGTCGAATGCGCGATCAGGCAAATACACGTTGCTTGAAATGCCGGACCGCGTTCCGGTGAGCGGCGTCCCGGCACGACTCCCCAACGTGCGGGTCATTGACTTGCGAAATGAGCATTCATTGAAAGAATCGCAGGGAGTACTCTCACCTCGGCTGGTGACAGCGATTGAGGAACGCATCGAAAAAAAGGAACAGACCATCCTTCTGCTCAACCGTCGGGGCTTCGCCCCCGTCATGGAGTGCACGTCCTGTGGCCACGTGCCAGAATGTCCGGATTGTTCGGTGAGCCTGGTGTATCACCGGCCGCTGCATCATCTCAGGTGTCATTATTGCGGCATCACGGAACGGCTTCCAAACAGATGTCCGTCGTGTGGTGCGGGAGAGCTCTCATTCATGGGAAGTGGGACGCAACGACTCGAAGAAGAACTGTCCGAGCGGCTACCCGAGGCCCGCGTGCTTCGAATGGATCTGGACACGACGACCGGAAAGGGGAGCCATCACAAAATTCTCGATCAGTTCGGTCGGGGCGATGCCGATGTGCTTCTCGGAACGCAGATGGTCGCGAAAGGACTGGACTTCGAAAAGGTGACCCTCGTGGGAATCATCCGTGCGGAAGCCGGACTTCAGCTGCCTGATATCCGTGCTGAGGAGCGAACCTTTCAACTGCTCACGCAGGTTGCCGGCCGCGCCGGCAGAGCCGATCTCGAAGGGGAAGTTTTTCTGCAATGCCGCCAGCCTGGACATCCGGTCATTCAGTTTGCGCTGCATCATGACTACGCTGGTTTTGCTGAGTATGCACTTAGCATGCGCGAAGAGTTGAACTATCCTCCCGGAGGCCGACTGGTATCGATTCTGTTCTCAGGTCCGGACGATGATCAGACCCGGGTGCAGGCTGAACGCTGGCGCACACTCATCGATCAAAACCTCAAGAGTGTGGATCGGTTGGGACCCTCACCCGCGTTCGTGCACAAGGTCAAGAATCGTTTCCGTCACCAGGTTCTTCTGAAGATTCCGTCCTCCGTTCCTGCCAGTCACGTTCGTGATGCAATCAGCCGGTCAACCAACACCATGGGATCACTACGATCGGGGTATCGAATGACGATTGATATCGACCCTGTAGGAATGGTCTAGATGCCTGTGGTTTCGACTGAAGATCGACTTCGTAGCGCAGGAGATTGATATTGTGTGAACAGTGATCAATTGCTGCAGGGATCCCGTGGCTGAAAAGGAACAAGGTCACCAGAACGGTGTTGAGAGGCAGCCAAAGGGCAAGTCCCGTACGGACAGCTCCCTCTGAACTCCGTCAGGGCCGGAAGGCAGCAGCGGTAGGAGGTTGTAGCGTCGCGATACGGTCAGCTTGCCCTTTTTTATGTCCCAACTTTTCTGGGAACTGCGCGTCTGACCTCTCAAAGGCGGTGTCGCACCTCGAAATCTGTCTCCACGCTATTCGTCTGATATCCTTCTGACGATCTGCGGGATTGAGATGATGGGCGTATATTCGGCACTGTTCGGTTTATCTCTTAAAGATCCAGCACCTTCATGTTGTCTTACCCGTATTTCCTGGTCGGCGCCCCCGGAGGCGAACAAGCCAATCCGCTGGCCATGTTTCTGCCCCTGGTCCTGATTTTTATCGTTTTCTACTTCTTCATCATCAGGCCGCAGAAGAAGAAAGAAGACGACAGAAAATCAATGGTTGAAGCCGTAAAAAAGAATGACCGGGTCGTCACAATCGGCGGAATCCATGGAACGGTTTCCCAGGTGGACGAATCGTCAGTTCTGGTTCAAGTCGATGGCGCTACAAAGTTGAGAATCGAAAAAAGCGCGCTTTCGAGTGTATCCGGAAAGGAGTAACCGCGCAGATGCCTTGAGGAAGTCAATTGCTGTCTGAGGCCCGGTTCTCGGGATCAGGCATTCAGGCCGAGGTGTGATCGGTCTGTTTCCCGTTTCCGTTCGAAGAGTACCGATCCAGAAGCAATGTCAAAGTCTGCGGATGTATGGGTTTCGACGCATAGTCGTCCATTCCGGCTTCGATACACTGGTGACGATCTGCTGTTGTCACATTCGCGGTAAGTGCGATAATTATAGGCTGCTCTACCTGGTCTTTCAGCTTTCTGATTTCGCGTGTCGCTTCCAGTCCATCCATACCAGGCATCTGTACGTCCATAAATACGAACGCGTACGAACCTGACTTGACGGACTCAACGGCTTTTTCACCGTTATCCACTACATCGACTACACAGCCCAGTTTTTCCAGCATTCGAACTCCGACTTTCTGGTTGACAGGATTGTCTTCGGCGATCAGCACTTTCAGTCGGTTGTGTTTTACAGCGTCCCTGTCTTCAGCAAGCTTGCCGGAAGAGCGAACCTTTTCCGAGTCTGAATCCAGAGAGAACACCTTCAGAGGGGTTTCAGATTTGCTGGCAAGATTGAGTATCACATCGTGAAGTGCCGCCCGGCGTATCGGTTTCAGCAGGCACTGAACTGAATCTCCACCTAGATTCTGATTGATGTGCCTCAACAGAACGATCGGCACATCGGGAGCAGCGTCATGCAGAACTTTGGCCACGGCTGCACCACCTACCCCGTCATATACCCGGCCATCTTCGTTAATGAAAATGCCGAAATACGATTCTTCAGCGAGAGCAGAGATGGCCGCTGCCTCTGACGAAACTGACTTCATGTTGATGCCATAAAGGTGCAGAGATGATTGCAATGCGGTACCCATCATCGGATTTTCGTTCAGAAACAGAACACGATTCTGGCCATCAAGCTTTCCGATTGATCTAATCGGAACGTGAGCGGTCACTCCCGAATCAATCGTAAAGTGGAAGGTAGAGCCCTCTCCCAGTATACTGTCGACCCATAATGAACCGCTCATCAATTTTGCGAGACGCTGGCTGATCGTAAGACCGAGACCGGTTCCTCCAAATTTTCTGGATGTCGATGCCTCCGCTTGGGTGAACGGATCAAATAGCGTCGGTATATGTCGTTGATCGATTCCGATGCCCGTGTCTTCGACGGAGAACTGTAGAATCAGATTGCTGAGTCCACTCTTGAAACTGTTGACCCTGACCTGAACCTCTCCGTCATGCGTGAATTTGACCGCATTTCCGAGAAGGTTGACAAGGATCTGTTTTACCCGAGTACCGTCACCGATTACCTGCTCCGGAACCTGGGAATCAACGATAAAGGAGATGTCCAGGCCTTTTTCAGCCGCCTGTCGAGAAACCATTCCGATTGCATCTTCAACGCAGGCGGAGATGTTATACTTTTCTTCCTCTAATGTGACGGCACCCGCCTCGATTTTAGAGAAATCCAGAACGTGGTTTACGACTCCAAGAAGAGACTCTCCACTGGTCCTGATGACGTCCACTACTTCGAGCTGATCGGCCTTCATTTCTTCTGTTGAAAGCAGACTTGTCATTCCGATAATACCATTGAGAGGTGTACGGATCTCGTGACTCATGCTGGCCAGAAACTCTGCTTTTTGTTTGGAGGCATGTTCAGCCTCAATTTTCGCTTCGTCCAGATCAGTAATAGCCTCGTCAAGCTGCGACGTTCTCTCTTCCAGTTCGTCAGCGTACTGGCGTAGCGCTGCTTTTGAAACCAGAAGGTCATCTTGAGCTTCCTTACGCAGACGAACCTGTTCCGCAACATCGCGGAAAGAGCTCATCAGATCGGACAGATCCTCATTCTCATCATCTCCTTCGACAAATGACCCCTCATCAATGTCTTCTCCGTCTGCCACGCGCCGAGCAAATTGCCGAAGATGTGCGAGTGGCTTCAGAATAGATTTCGCGACATACATCGAGTAGATGATTCCAAATCCGAATGCCAGCAACATTAAGCCAAGAGACGTCCACAAGAACATCTGTGCTCGCTCCTGCTCCACATCCACTACGTGCTGCAGGGTCTGACCGATCGCATTCTGCAAATACTTCATTTCGTCCCTGATCCACTCAGCCTGTTGGACGAGGGAAACCAGCTCATCGAAATCGCGCTGATATTCGCTCAGTTCCGAGTACAGTTCAGCCGAATCATCTCTTGACATCCCGCTTTCGAACAAGCTCGACATCAGATCGTCCACGGCACTGTGGACGCCGTCTGCGTACGTTTCGTCTTCTCTCAGGAGGAAGTTTTTCTCTGCTCGTCGAGCGCTCAACAATAAAATCAGTACCTGGTCTGCCCTTTCGGCTTCGACTTTGGCTTCTATCCAATTGAGGCGGTCACGAATCTTGCCTTCGACTCCTTCATTTTCGTAAAACCCTCGCTGCTGATATACTTCGATCAGGTTGTCAACAGAATGCAGATAAAGAAGAACTTCGTTGTGCAGCTTCTGATAGTTGTCCGCTCGTATTCCATCCCTGACAACGTTATCAGCCTTCTGAAGAAGGATTTCTGTGTCCTTGGCGAATTGAGGATCACGAGTAATGACAAAGTCCCTGACCTGATTATTGGCCAGAAGAATGGTTCTCTCAAGATCGCGAACGCGATCCCGTTCTTCCATGGCCGAAAGTGACATAAAGGCCAGGGACAGAACTGTAAATGAGACGACGAAAACGATACCGATGAGGCTGACCGTTCTGCCGTACAATGAGAGCAGCTTTGTCATATCAAGTTGTGTGAGAGTTGAGCATCAGCTCTTGCTGTTCACAACATAGATCGACAAAAATTCGCCTTTGTTAAGTCTTTAGAGCCACTTTTTCCATATTAAATCAATTTCGACCCAGAATTTTTTCGATCTCCGAAGCAACCGCATCATCCAGATCCAGATCCGCACCTCCGACGGTCGAATTCAGTTGATCTGGGCGCCTCGCTCCAACAATCGCAGATGTGACCGTGGCATCTCTGAGCGTCCAGGCTATGGCAAGCTCCGCAAGCGAGGCGCCCAGACGCGCAGCAAGAGGCTTCAGTAATTCAACGGTTTCGAGGTTTTTTGCGAAATTTGGCTGCTGAAAATGTTCGTTTTTCCTTCTCCAGTCGTCGGCAGGCAGTGCTTCCAATCGCTCCTGGGAGAACGCCCCTGTCAATAAACCCGCCTGCATAGGGCTGTACGGCACCACTCCGACGTCATTCGTGCGACACCAACTCAGCGTTTCGACCTCAAAATCACGCCTGAGCATGCTATATGGCGGCTGCAAAGAAGCTACGGGGTGGATTCGGACGACCCGTTCCAGCTGGGAAACACTGAAATTGGAGACCCCGATGTGGCGAACCAGTCCTTCTTCCTTGATGCGCGCCATTTCTTCCCAGGCCTCTTCAATATCACCATCGGGATTGGGCCAGTGCATCTGGTAGAGATCGATCTGACTGATATTCAGCCGTTTCAGGCTGTTTTCAACTTCCCGGCGCACGCTTTCAGCCCTCAATCGGGAGTAAACAGTCCTTTCTGATGGATCATCCCACACCAGTCCGCACTTCGTAGCCACGATTACCCGGTCGCGAATACCCTCTATAGCTCTTCCAACGACGGTTTCGGAATGTCCCAGCCCATAACACGGAGCAGTATCCAACCAGTTTATGCCCAATTCCAGCGCATGGTGAATGGTTTTTATGGAATCGTCGTCATTTTGAGGTCCCCACCCCCAATCCCAAGGGCCTCCGATGGCCCAGGTACCCAGGCCCATCGTTGTCAGATGCAGATCTGTTGATCCAAGTCGTCTTGTCCTCATAATAGTCTCAGGCTAAATCCGGGTGGCGCGGGGTGAATCGGCCAAAAAACTCCTGAAGCACCCTGACATCTTGGTCAAAATCCTCTCCAGGCTCGAATATGGGACCAAAATGGACACGTTTTGTCCCGAAGTCTATTGCAGATGGCAGAATTGGGACGCCCGCCATTTTGGCAATTCGGTGGAATCCAGGTTTCCAACGGACCACTTTCCGCCGCGTACCTTCCGGTGAGATGGCGAGTAAAAACTGATCTCTTCGTTCAAATTGGACGATAATGTCCCGGAAAATCGTCCCTGGCTGGTCACGGTTGACCGGAATCCCCCCGAAATAGGCGAACAGTCTTCGAAAAGGAGGCTTGAAAATCGTGTGCTTGCCCACCCAGTGTACGTCCAGTTCGATGCTCCAAACGGTCAGAAGGCCTACTATAAAGTCCCAGTTCGAAGTGTGGGGTCCGCCGATGAGCACCATCTTTGGATGGTCGGGGATGTCTCCTTCCACGCTCCAGCCAGACATATTCAATAGCCAGGTTGCCAGCACACGCAGAAACCGGTTTCTGCGACGGGGTGCCGTGTCTGTCCGCTCATCCATCAGCACCACTCCTGCTATCGGAACCGTCCGGAGCCTGGGAAATGAGGTCAGACCAGAATGCCTCTACCTTTGACTTCAGGTCCTGCAGGCCGGAATCATTCACGACGAGAACATCGGCCACCGCACGATAAACTTCTTCGTCAGGCTGAGCATCCATCCGGCTCTCTATCTCGGACAGGGAAGCACCATCCCTGACCATGGCTCGTTCGAGCCGGAGCGACTTTGGTGCCAACACAGCGACAAGCACATCCAGGGAATCTCTCCAGACGGGAGCTGGAAGCAACGCGGCCTCGCGGACAATGGCCGGCGCCCCTGCCGATTGAGCCTGTTTTGCAGCTTCTTCGAAGCGCGCGAATACGGCCGGGTGAACAACGGAATTCACTTTCTCACGAAGATCAGCGTCTGCAAATATTCGCTCTGAAATAAACGATTTGTTCAGCGACCCGTCGGCTTGATAGGCTTCACGGCCCAGAATGTCTGAGAGTCTATTGACGACCTCCCGATCCTCAACCATGCTCGCCTTAGCCTGAGAGTCCGCGTCGAATACAACGGCACCCATCGCCTCAAGGAATGAGCGAACCTCCGATTTCCCGCTCCCGATTCCGCCTGTAAGTCCGATTCGAATCATGTGCACGCTTCCGGTCAAAACATCCATCGCATACTCACGGCGAGGTTGGGAATGATGGTTCTCTTGCCTCGATCAGCTGCTTTATGAATGACAGCTTCAAGTCCTTCTGGAAGATCACCATACAATCGATGGGATACCCGCTGAATAGTAGCCCATCCATCAATTCGAAGAAAGGCGTTTCTTCTCATCGGCCAGACGATGGCCGTCGTGGGGCCTATCTGTCCAATGCGTTTGCGTCCCATCCTCGATATGGACAGCTCTTGTTCCTCATCTTCTGGTCGGTAGCGAACCGTGGCTGCCCGGTCAAAATCCGTACGGATGAAAGCACGCAGTCCCAGCTCTGTCTGAATTTTTCGGCCTGCCTGAACCCGGGCCCACATGCTGTAGGTTCTGAGCGTATCGAACGGAATTTCGGCGAAAACGTCGTCCAGGAAACGACCTAACTGGAGGTCTGATGACGAGGCAGAAACGAGAGCCCGGAATCCACCACCGAAATCGTGGTCCGCCTCCAGTTCGAAGCGCATCTCGCGTGCTGACTGGTCGGTAGGACGACGACCAGGTAGCAGAAAGTCATCCACCGTATAGGTTGCACGGACTTCAGAAGTGAATCGGAGACGCGTCCGGGAGGAGGGCCGCCACTGGATGCCCGGCCGATATCTGATCGAGCGTTGCACCGAGTTTTCAGCCGAGCGCAAGGACTTCAGATATACCGTGTGAAACCTCGAGCCCAGAATCTGCACCGTTACATCCAGACCGTCCCGGATTCTGAATCGGGACCCGAGCAATGCGTTGTACAGAAGTTCATCCCGATCATCAAGATTTATGTCGGGCGTGTCGTGCCTGAGAATGTTGGCCGAACCGTCAAACTGCAAATTCCACCAACGGGCTGGAGAAAGATCCACCGAAGTCTGTAGGCCGAAGTATCCCCTCTCATTGTCCGCCTGCCGCAGAAGGTCCAGTTTCTGACTCGCCTGCGCGGCCGGGAGGTCGTCCGCGTTGTCCAGTTGCCTTCTCTCCACCTCAACGCCAGCCACGAACGCGACCCTTGCGCGTGTCGCTGCCTGATCATATCTCGCGGCCAGAGCCACTTCCACCGTCCGACGGTTGAAGTCGGAATCGAAAAACAACGCCGATTCAGGTGCGCGAAGCGTCTCGACCTTTCGAGAATTGGCCGAGATGTCCAATGAACCGGTCAGCCATATGGGTGAAGACACCTGCGATTCCACGTCAATTCCGACAGTGACCGTATCGCTGCGAGTGGATTCAACCGTTTCGGCGCGACGCCCTGCCGAGTCCTCTCGATTCAAAAATGACGCCGCCTGATAGGCGTCGCGCCGAACACTCGAACCTCGAAAACGTGTTCGGACCGTCGTCTTTTCAAAAGTGCGACTGCTGTTCATCATCGATCGAAGAACTCTCCCGACTCGAGGGCTCATGCGTTGTATCTGAACGAGACCGCCGGCTTCCACCATGTACCCGTGGAAATCGGTAATGGGCAGTCCATAGCGCAGGCCAACACCCGGTCCAATATCTGTTCTGATCGGAAGATTGGTCGCATCAACTCCAAAACCCGGACGAGCATCTGTGGCAATACCCACGACAGGTTCGACCCAGAGCGAACTCGTGGGAGTAAAACGAACGCCGGCCCACGTGTCCTGACGGAAGACTCTACTGAGACTGAACCAGTCCGCCGACCCGTACAGAACGAAGTCAGACGACCGGGATCGAATTCCCCTCTCTGCCCGGAAGGATGTGCGGTTTTCATCCCTGAACGTGAGGCGATCGTCGAACAATATGAACGCGTCGGATCTGAATTGATTCGCGAGACTGACATCCCACTCCTCAATCCGGGATTGCGCCAGAATGCTTGCGCTCCAGCGGTATCTATTGACGTCCCGCTCGAATCCAGTATCGACACTACTCTGTGCGCGGACTCCCGCTGATGCTCCGGTCCAGAAGAAGACGGAGATCATCGCGATCAGAATCGGAAAGGAAGAGCGGTATTTGCGAGTAAACAGCCTCAATGATTCACGGTGAAACCGGTTGCCGATTCAACCCGGAGGCCACCTGAGTTTTTTACCACCGATGAGATGCAGATGAATGTGAGGAACCGTCTGAAGTCCGTCTTCACCACAGTTGAAAACCGTACGATAGCCATTCTCACAGCCCTCAGATGCCGCAATATTTTTTGCACACAGGTGCAGATGTCCCACCAATTCACGGTCTTCGGCCGTCAGATCATCAAGTGATGGAATCGGCCTTCGCGGAACAACAAGAATGTGAACGGGGGCCTGAGGATTGATATCACGGAATGCCAGACATAAATCGTCCTCATAAACGATGTCTGCCGGTATTTCCCCGTCCGCGATCTTTTCAAAAAGTGTTTTCTCTGCCATATCATTCCGGCGTTTGATTGTCGGTCCAATATAGGATCCTTCTCACCGCGATCCCCGCCCATTCTGGCTCTATGCTCGCCTATTGGGCGATGGAGGTGATTGATGGAACGCACGGGGCCACCCACCGGTTGTAGCGCTTCCGCACCGCCCAGAGCGGTAGCATCAACGAATTTCGCGATCTGAACATGCCAATCGTTTACGTAACACGGAAAACACGCTTCAACGCGGCGCACCGACTCCACAACCCGGACAAGTCCGACGAATGGAATCGTGAAACATTTGGCAAGTGTAATTCACCCAACTGGCATGGCCACGATTACCGTATGGAAGTGACGGTTGCCGGTTCTCCGGAAGCCGACACCGGTTATGTGATCGACTTGTCCGAGCTCAAAAGAATCGTTCACCAGAAAGTGGTTGATAAATGCGATCATGCGAATCTGAATCTGGATGTCGACTTTTTGGCCGGAATTATTCCTTCAACGGAAAATCTGGTCATCGCTTTCTGGAATCAGATCGAGCCGGAGATAAGCGGAGGAAGACTTACCTCCATTCGCTTGTTTGAGACCGAGCACAATTCTGTTGAATACAAGGGCGAGTAAGCACAACCAATTCAATTACTGACGTGAATTCAGGCGAAATGGAAAACAAAGCATTGTTCAACGAAGAGCATACGTATGACGCGGATTCGCTCGAAACCATCGGCGAAGGTGTATTCAGAACTCTTCGTGCCCTGGGAGAAGACCCGAATCGCGAGGGCCTGGTCAAAACTCCAGAGCGTGTGGCAAAAGCTATGCTATTTCTGACCCAGGGATATGCCCAGGATGCCGGTCAGATTCTTCGCAGCGCTGTCTTCGAAGAGTCATATGATGAAATGATCCTCGTAAAGGATATCGAGATCTACAGTATGTGTGAGCACCATATGGTTCCGTTTTTCGGAAAGGCTCATGTCGCCTATATACCCAATGGCCGAATCGTGGGCCTGTCGAAGATCCCGCGCGTTGTGGACGTTTTCGCGAGACGACTCCAGGTACAAGAGCGACTGACAATACAGATTCGGGATGCGATCGAAGAGACCCTTCGTCCACAGGGAGTCGCCGTTGTCATCGAAGCCACTCACCTTTGCATGGTGATGCGTGGAGTTCAGAAACAGAATTCAGTAACTACCACGAGTTCGATGTCAGGACCATTTCTGGATAATACCCACACGCGTGCCGAGTTCATGCGACTCATCAATCACGGAAGCTGAGCGAAAGGCGGGACTGCGTCCTGATCGACGATTCTTCCGACGGAGAACGATCAGTTGAGACTCGGGTGATCAGGAAAATTGGCCAGAATGGCGAACGTTCCGCCCATGGAGCGAAGCGTCTTCCCCCAGACAGCGGATTCTGCCGTATCAAAAACGGCGTCTTCATCCGAATCAGTCAGAATCCATCCTCCGTTTTCTACTTCGTCGCCCAATTGGCCGGATGACCAGCCGGAATATCCAAGGAAGAAACGGATGTCGTTGGGATCGAGTGATCCATCGCGAATTCCTTGTTTAACGACTTCGAAGTCTCCACCCCAAAAAATACCAGGTCGAATCTCTTCACCGTCCGGAATAACTTCCGGGAGCCTGTGAATGAAGTGGAGGGTTTCGGGTTGGACTGGACCGCCCCAACTGATTTCCTCGTCGAAGCCGGGAAGGTCTTCGAATACCTGTTCCATAACAAGAGTGAGAGAGCGGTTCAAGATCAGGCCAAAACTGCCTGAATCCGAATGCTCACACACGAGCACGACAGCTCTCCTGAAATTTGGATCCCACTGCATGGGAGGTGCGATCAACATTGCCCCTGCTGTCAGAGATGTGCGATCCTTAATCAAGGTGATACCCTCGTCTTCCTAATTTGCCTTTGAAACGTGATCCTGAAATTCATTTACCAGTGCGCGGCGAGCTCCTACCCACCAGTCTGGTCCCCGGGTGATGGTTGTTATAGTAACATCCGAGAAGTGCGGGATCAACTCTATCAATTCATTTGCTATCAAATGCCATTCCTCCTCTACAACGAGCCGAGCAATTTCGTCTGATTTCTTCGTCGTCCAGCGCCATTTGTGCCTCAACGCCTCTGCCTTTTTCCAATAATTGCGCTCGTCCCACGCACCGGCGCTCGATTCGATGGTCTCTCCGATACCGCGAAGACTGAAGACCAGGAATGCGACCATGTCTCCCCACTCATCGTCTATCGTATGTCTTTCTGCGAGAAGGCGAATTACTTCCGCGCACGATCGTCTGTGCGCATTTCTGCGTTTGGCAGGAGTATCACCGGTTCGAACGATTCTTCCCATTCAGGATGCGGACTGAGTCAATTCAGGAGAACAACGGATCGGGATGCCTGCTGAGAGGCTCCCCGGATGTGAACGAAATATACACCGGATGACCAGGTGGAGCCATCAATAGAAAAAGATCTCGTCGCGCCAGCCGGGATGAACTCATCAGTCAACTCAACTACCCTTCTGCCAAGCAAATCGTAGACGTCGATCTGAACTCGTTCCGATCTGGCACTTCTGAAATCGAACGATGCCGTCGTGGAAAACGGATTCGGGTGAACCTCCGTAATCTCGAATAGATCTGGGATTTCGATCGGGGTTGATTCGATATCTACAGTAACTGCATCAACGCGCCACAATTCTGAACCGACCACTCCATCGTCTCCCCGAACAAACAGGAAATTACTGGCCGTCCCCAGAAGAGAAGCGCCCGAACCCAGTTCCCCCGGCAGCAGGTCCATGACAAGGAACGTTCCTTCGGGCGTGGCATCGCTGGTCCACAACTCTCTGCCACTGACCCCATCGTTTGCAGTAAAAAATAGCCGTCCCGATGTGAATATCAGATTCTCCGGATCAGAGCCACCTGACGGATTAATATCTGTAACCTGATTCGTTCCGGATACAGTTCCATCGCTCGTCCAGATCTCTCGTTCACTTCCCGAACCTGAAGCCACAAAAAAGACACGATCACCCGCAGCGGTTATCCAGGGCTTTTCTGTCGTCGCAGTACTGGTCGATATTTGAGCGAGAGCCATGGTCCCCGACTCTGTCCCATCGCTGACCCATAGCTCAGGACCAAATCCCAGCTTTGCCTGAAAGAACATCAGATTGCCGACGGGCGTCGTCCAGGATATATCGGTACTCTTCCTGCCCGAAGCCAGATTGGCGACCATGGCCGTTCCCGCTTCCGTCCCGTCGCTGACGTGCAATTCGAAACCATTCGAACCGTCATTTGCCCCGAAGAATAGTTGTCCTCCTGCCACGTTCAACCAGGCAATTTCTGAACCTATCGGTCCCGGTCGGACATCTTTGACTTGAATGGTGCCTTCTTCCGTTCCATCTGTTCGCCACAACTCCTGAGAAAGAAAGGTCTCTTCGGCAGCGAAATACAGCGTGTCATTGAGGACAGCGAAACTTCCCGGGTTTGAGCCGACCGAAGGGCCAGTATTGATGTCTTTTACCATTCGGGTCCCGACGGATGTGCCATCACTCACCCACACTTCTCTACCGTTGATTCCGTCGTCGGCGACCATGAAGATGCGGTCACCAGTTCGGGTCATCCAAAGAATTTCCGAGGGGGCGAGTCCTTCCCGGATATCCTTGAGCAACATCGTGCCTGACGCGCTGCCGTCGCTGATCCACAATTCGTGACCGGTCTGGCCATCCGAAGCGACGAACATTATCCGATCGCCAAATACAATGAGATTTCTGGGATCTGAACCAGTCAAGCCGGGCGCAAGATCTGTCACCATGCGGGTACCCTCGGTGGTCCCGTCTGTCACCCACAATTCTGATCCTGAGATACCATCATTTGCTGCGAAAAAAGTCATGCCGCTGACGGTAGCGAGCGAAGAGGGACTGGAGTTTCCCGTTCCCGGTCGTGCGTCTTTGACGAGTCGGGTACCGTCTGCACTACCGTCCGAACGCCATATTTCTGCCCCGGCGACCGGCTCAGTCGCACGGAAATATACGTTTCCGTCAAATACGGAGATTCCGTCCGGATTGGAGTCTGAGTCGCCTGCATTCAGATCGAGCACGATTCGGGTCCCTGCTTCGGTTCCGTCCGTAAGCCACAACTCTTTCCCGTTGATCCCTTCATCGGCCTGAAAAAACACCCGATCCCCCATCACAGTCAGTCCGATGGGGTTCGACGTGCCGGGATTCCGAAGGTCCGTGACCATCGCGGTTCCGTTTTCTGTGCCATCACTGATCCACACCTCTCTTCCGTGTGTGGAATCGTCAGCTGTATAGACGACGCGGTTACCGAGTTTCAACAATTCTCGTGGAAAGGTGCCTCCTCCAGGCCACGGATCCAGAACCAGTCGCGTTCCTGCTTCCGTCCCATCACTCACCCAGAGTTCATCACCCCTCCCGTCTCCATCAGCAGAAAAGAAAAGCAGCCCTTCCCCGACCGTTAACGCCGACGGGTTTGAGGCGACCGTGCCATCACGGATGTCTTTGACCAGTCCCGTACCTGCGCTCGTACCATCGCTTCTGAACAACTCTGTATCTGAGGTGACCGAGTTACCTGAGAAATAGAGGGTGTCTCCCCAGATTGTCAGGTTGTCCGGGTCCGACCCCAATGCTCCCGGATGCAGGTCGTGGACAAGGCTTGTTCCGAGCGACACACCATTGGTTCGCCACAATTCAGGCCCGGTCACTCCGTCGTTCGCTCGAAAGTAGAGGGTGTCACCCATCACCGTGAGCTTAGACGGAAATGCGCCGAGGACACCGCTTCGTATTTCATGAACCATCGTCGTCCCGAAGTCCGACCCGTCGCTTCGCCAAAGTTCTGGCCCGCGGATATCGTCGTCCGCCACGAACATGAGGGTGTCACCGAATGCTGTCAGCTCCGTAGGCTCAGAAGTGCCCGAGCCCGAGAGAATATCTTTCACAATCCGAGTGCCCGATTCAGTTCCGTCGCTGAGCCACAACTCGCGCCCTCGCAATCCGTCATCCGCTGTGAAGAACAGTTTCGTCCCAACCCAGGTCAGGTTGGCCGGACTGGATCCAAGAGGGCCGCCCCGAATATCCTTGACAATTCTCGTCCCCGCATCGGTACCATCGCTGACCCACAATTCCCGACCACTCGCTACCGGATCGTCCGCGACGAAAAAGAATTTGTCGTCCGCCGCAGTAATGGCCCCCGGCGTGGAACTGAGCCCGAACTGATTGATGTCCTTGATCAACACCTGCCCACTCGAAGGATCGGGCAGCATCAAGAATACAATGAGATAAAGAAGGCGGGCTTTCATCGGCGCGGTACAAACATTGAACCAGTGCATCGTGCACGGATCAAAGGTAGCGGAAGAATAGTCCCAAATGCAGACCGTTAACCTGCCGTTTTCGTCAATTCAGGCTCATCGCAGGCCCGATGCAACAAAAGTATCCTTCCGTACGTGAAGGATATCGCCTGCATGACCACACATATTGACCTGATTGACTTCATATTTTCATGACTACTGAACCAGCAACCGGACAGAAGAGCTCGATTGAGACACTTCTATCACCACGCGGATCCTCAACGGGAGGAAGTTCTCCATCAGATGGTGGGAGCCGTGGTGGCGGTGAAGGGATGGATCGTAAGATTCAGAAAAAAACCTGGACCCCAAAACGAATCGGAATGATTGCCGCGGTAGTCGCGTTCATTGCGCTCGTCGGTTGGGGCCTTTCAACCACCACCGGTGGACGAAAACTGAATGTTGACCTTGAGCGACTGACAATCTCAGAAGTGGCCTTCGAGCCGTTTCAGGAGATGGTTCCAAGCTCAGGTAATGTCGAACCTCGTCTTACCGTATTCCTTGACGCGGTAGAAGGCGGAAAGATTGAAGAAATTTTTGTCCTCGAAGGCGAAATCGTCGAAGCGGGAACGCCGATTCTGCGCCTTTCCAATCCGACTCTCCAATTGAATCTGCTCCAGACTGAAACTCAGCGTATCGAGCAGAACAACCGACTTGAAGACACCCGTTTCCGTGTAGACCAGGCCAACCTGAGCATGCGTCAGCAGCTCACGGACATGGATTACAATATCAAGCGTCTCAAGCGCGACCACGATCGAAATTCTGCGCTATACGAGCGTCAACTGGTCTCGGCTGCGGTATTTGAGGCCACTCGAGACGAGTACGATTACTGGACACGCAGAAGGGATCTAACGCTTCGCTCGTATCGGGCGGACAGCCTCCGTCAACGGATCCAGATTGACCAGATGGAAGAAGCCGTATCGCGAATGGACGAGAACTTTGTGCTGATCAATCAGCGTCTTGATAATCTTACCTTGCGCGCCCCTCGAGCCGGCCAGCTCTCACAGTTGAATGCCGAATTGGGCGAACTTAAAAACTCCGGTTTCAGATTCGGGCAGATTGACATACTCGACGGAGTAAAAGTCCGGGCAGGTATTGACGAATTTCATATCAGTCGTGTCAAACGCGGTCAGCGGGTAATTACGAACCCAATTGCCGGACAGGAATACGAAATGGTCGTCCGACGCGTTTATCCTGAAGTGATTCTGAGTCGATTTGAAGTGGATCTGGTTTTTGTCGGGGAAGAGCCGCCAACCATTCGTCGAGGACAGACCGTTCGTTTCCGACTGGAAATGAGTGACCCTGCAGACGCCGTCGTGGTTCCTCTGGGCGGATTTTTCCAGACAACGGGTGGCAACTGGATCTACGTTGTAGACGCCTCAGGAGAGTTCGCTGAAAAGCGTCCGATCCGACTTGGTCGCAAGAATCCGGATGTTTACGAAGTTCTCGAAGGCCTGCAGCCTGGTGAGAGCGTCGTGACTTCGTCGTACGACACGTTCAACGAAGCCGATAGGCTCGTTTTTAAATAGTCCTGCCAACCATGTAACACTTTCCGGTGTCTATTCGATATACATTCGAGCATCATTGCAGAATCAGTCCTTCAGGGCTATCGGATGCACCGACCTACTAACCGATACTCAAGCTAGAACAAACTCTGAAGCCTTTCAGACCCCACAGAGGGAAACACTCATCATGATTAGAGCAAACAGTCTTAAAAAATCGTATTTGACGGAAGAGGTCGAAACCATCGCCCTGAACAACGTCAACATTGAAATCAAAGAAGGAGAATTCGTCTCCATCATGGGCCCGTCGGGTTGCGGTAAATCAACGCTTCTCAACATTATGGGACTGTTGGATAACCCAACGGACGGCGAATACTGGTTCCTGGACACCGAAGTCTCCAAACTCAGCGAACGCCAGCGTGCGCAGCTCAGGAAAGGAAACATCGGTTTCGTCTTCCAGAGCTTCAACCTCATCGACGAACTGACAGTCTATGAAAATGTAGAGCTGCCTCTGCTGTACCTCGGAATGCCATCGGAAGAACGCAAGGAGCGTGTCACCGCTGCTCTGGACTCTGTCCAGATTCTGCACCGTCAGACGCACTTCCCTCAGCAGCTTTCGGGTGGTCAGCAGCAGCGTGTGGCTATTGCCCGTGCCGTTGTCGCCGGTCCAAAACTGATTCTTGCGGATGAGCCCACAGGAAACCTGGACTCGACTCATGGCGAAGAGGTTATGAACCTTCTGACCTCTCTCAACGAAGCGGGCACGACGATCGCGATGGTAACTCACTCCCCTGCGGATGCCGAGTACAGCCACCGCATCATTCACCTCTTCGACGGCCATGTTGTTACAGAAAATGTGATCGGACACAAGTACGATCACGAAGAAGAAGCAGCGGCAGCGGCAACCCCGGCACAGTAACGTTCCTTTCCTCCCTGAACAATGAACGAGATCTGTATTCACGTACCCTCTCTGAGAGAGAATCAGACAGTAGACGTTGAAGTCACTGTCAACGGAAAAAAGCAGCTCATGAATTATCGAGTCGAGTCATTCGATTGGACACTTGGTGGACATGAACTGACTGGCCGGATTGAACGACTCAGATCCATGATAGATGGATACGATGAGGGATGGGAACTGGTACAGATTGGAATCCCGGACGGAGATCTCGTTCCGGTCATGTTCAGGAAAAGGCACCCTGTGTTGAATTAGGTTGAAACGCATCAAATCTTGAGCGGGGGCCGGCGAATGCCGGCCCCCGCTCTCGTATTTTAGGGCTCCACCAAGAAGCGGCTTCATGTCATTCAACAACAAAGTCATCTGGATCACCGGAGCCTCCTCCGGAATCGGCGAAGCGATGGCCAAAGAGCTCGCCCGCCAGGGTGCACTGCTGGTCCTTTCTGCCCGTCGCGTGAACCGACTGGAACGTGTTCAGCGGCATTGTGAACGCTCAGAAGAGCATTTCATCCTCCCGATGGATGTTTGCCGGCCCGAAACACATGCCGCCGCCTTGGATGCCATCATTGAGAAGTTCGGCAAACTGGATATTGTGGTCGTAAATGCGGGCATTGGCCAACGCGGAACGGTCCTGGAGAGCGGATTTGAGATTGATCGCAAGATCATGGAGATCAACTATTTTGGCAGCACCACCATGGTACACACCACGCTGCCGTACTTCGAGGCCCAGAAAAGCGGTCACTACGTAGTGATCAGCAGCATCATGGGCAAAATCGCGACACCCCGACGCGCCATGTATTCGGCGTCCAAGCACGCTTTACATGGCTTTTTTGAAGCACTTCGCGCCGAAGTCAGGTCCAGCAATATCGACGTTACGATGCTGTGCGCCGGCTATGTACGCACCGAAATCAGTCGACATGCGCTTGAAGCGTCAGGCAAAGAACACGGTGAAATGGACGCTCAGCACGTCAATGCAATGCTTCCGAGGGTGTTTGCCGCCAAAGCCGTGAAGGCTGTTCAGCGAAAAAAGGCTGTTTCCTTTATCGGTGGAGCAGAACGATTCGCCCCCTGGATCGAAAGATTTTCGCCTTCACTGTATCGTTTTCTTCTTCCTCGCGTAATCACTCGGGACTAAAGCAGAGTTTTGAAGCCCAATCGGCTGAATTGACCGAAAAAATGCTGGTTTTTTTCGATTTGGTTGCCAACCTATTGTTGTGACCGTCTGTCAAAGGGGTACAAAACCGAACTGCTACACACACTTTGTTGAAAACGGCGCATTTGACGCTTTTATCACTATGAAATCTGTATTCCGAACTTTTTTTGCTTCGTTCATCCTGCTTGCGATCGCATACACGGGCCACGCTCAGGAAATGCATCGCACTTTTGATGTCTCCAATGGCGGTCAGCTCATTCTGGACATCGAAACCGGCGGTGACATTACTATCACCGGATGGGATCGCAGTGAAGTCGACATCAACATCGAGATCGACGGTAGAGATGCCGACGAGGTCTTCGTTGAATTCGACAACTCGTCCCGCAGCGTAGAGGTATTTACCGAATATGAGTCCCGACGCTCAAACGCGGACGTGGAAATGGAAATTTTTGTCCCATTTGAATTTGATCTCGAGATTTCCACCAGTGGTGGAGACGTGGAGATCACTGGCGTGACAGGAGTCATCGAAGGCTCGAGCATGGGCGGCGATCTACAACTGACTGAGCTCAACGGTGAGCTCGACATGTCAACCATGGGTGGCGACATCTGGCTCTCAAATTCAGAAGTCGACGGCTCGCTTCACACCATGGGCGGCGATGTTGATATTTCGGATGTGACTGGAAGTATCGATGGCACAACCATGGGCGGTGATGTTACCTACGACAACGTCCGCTCTTCAAGTGACGGCGCACAAGAGCAGGTCACAATCAGCACGATGGGCGGCGACATTGATGTAGACGAAGCCCGCTATGGCGCTGACGTCAACACCATGGGTGGCGACATCTTCATCGACACAGCCGGTGAGTTTGTCAAAGCAACTACCATGGGCGGCGACATCACGGTTGAGGAGATCAACGGATGGATTGAAGCCAATACAATGGGCGGCGACATCGAAGTGAGAATGGTCGGTGGAACCGATGGTGATCGCCATGTTCTCATCGAATCCATGGGTGGCGACATTGAATTGACTGTTCCGTCAGGCCTCTCGATGGATATCGATATCGAAATTACTCTGCATGACGATGATGACGACTACGAAATCTATTCTGACTTCGACCTCGACGTAGAAGTTGAAGGAGATGATTCAGATCGCAGATGGAGAAGCAAACGAGAAGTTGTGGCAACGGGATCGGTTCGTGGTGGAAACAACAACATCGTGATCCGTACGAACAACGGCAGCGTTACCTTGAGGGAGGGTCGATAACACAGCGTGTCGATAAAATCGCGACCGGAAGCAGGGTGTTGTCTCTCTGATCGATAGCTTGCTTCGAGTGCCATACTCAAAGGCGGTGGGGTTTCCTCACCGCCTTTTTTGTGTCTCAGCCTTATCCACTGAGAATAACCTCAACCAGACATTCGGTTTGGCCACTCATCGGCAAAGCCGTAGATCACGAGTGGTTTGCCTTCGTACTCCCCTTCGCTGATCTGAACCATACCCATCTTCTGCATGATTCGAATGGACCCAACGTTTTCGGGAAACGATTGAGACGTGATTTTAGTCAACGAAAAGGAATTGCGCGCCACCCACAGAGCTGCAGCCGAGGCTTCATAACCATATCCGGCACCCCAGAATTTCCGGTGCAGCCTCCAGCCGAAGTCGAGAACGCCCTCCTGATCATCCAGACCCGAAAATCCAACCAGCTCCCCCGTGTTCGTGTGCTCGACTGCAAATCGATTCCAACCACGTGACTCCTGGTGGCCGATCATGGTCTTGACGAATTCCTCGGCGCTCGACCTCGGACGCGGCTGGCCGTTGCCGATGTATTTCATCACCTCCGCATCGCCGATGATCTCGGCGTATTCATCGATATCATCCAGGCTCCACTCGCGCAGGGTCAGTCTTTCAGTCTGTGCATGGATCTTCATCGCCACATCCGATTGTTCACGGGTGATGAGCATACACGGCGGGGGATTTTTTTAGTTTCGAGAGCGTTTGAGTGCTTTCCTCGACTCAGGCGTATTAGCTTGAACAAGTTCTTCCGTCATTCATCCTGACCCGATCCGGTTTTGAGCCCATCCGATTCAAATTCCCCTGCCAGCGGTTCCAGCCGAGAGAGCAAGCATTTCATACAGCAGATCATTGATGATGATCGTGCATCGGGACGTGTATCAGGAGAAATAACGACCCGGTTTCCACCTGAGCCCAACGGCTACCCACACATCGGGCACGCGAAAGCCATCTGCCTGAACTTCACTCTGGCGCAGGAATACGGAGGGCGTTGCCACCTTCGATTCGACGATACCAATCCCGAAACCGAGGATATGGAATATGTCCGCGCCATGAAGCGGGACATCAAATGGTTGGGATTCGACTGGGGTGAGCACGAGTATTATGCCTCAGACTACTTCGAGCAGCTCTTCGATCTTGCCAATCGACTGATCGAAAAAGGAATGGCATTTGTCGACAGCCAGACAGGAGACGAGATCCGGTCAACACGCGGGACGGTTACCGAGGCTGGCACAAACAGCCCTTACCGGGATCGCAGTGTCGAAGAAAATCTGGATCTCTTCGCCAAAATGCGAGCGGGAGACTTTGAGGACGGCGCGCATGTGTTGAGGGCCAAAATCGACATGTCCTCGCCGAACATGCTCATGCGTGATCCGGTGCTGTACCGGATCAAGAAAGCTTCCCACTATCGCCGCGGTGATGAGTGGCCCATCTATCCGCTGTATGATTTCGCGCATCCTCTTTCAGACGCGATCGAAGGCATTACGCATTCCCTTTGCACGCTGGAATTCGACGTTCACCGTCCGCTGTACGACTGGTTGGTAGATGCTCTTTTTGAAGCGCCTCGGCCCCACCAGTATGAGTCCGCCCGATTGAATCTGGACTACACCGTCATGAGCAAACGCAAGCTTCTTCTCCTCGTGAAAGACGGTCACGTTGAGGGGTGGGACGATCCACGTATGCTTACGCTGTCCGGTATGCGGCGGCGAGGATACACACCTGAAGCACTGCGGCGATTCTGTGACATGATCGGTGTTGCCAAAGCCGACAACCGGGTAGATTTCGCGATGCTTGAGTTCGCCGTCCGGGACGATCTCAACACGAGAGCGCCCCGCGTGATGTGCGTTCTGGATCCCTTGAAGGTGGTATTGACCAACTTCCCGGAAGGGGAAGTGGAACAGCTGGACGCCTCATACTGGCCCCATGACATTCCAAAAGAGGGATCACGAAACGTCCCTCTCACCCGTGAGATCTTCATCGAACGAGACGATTTCATGGAAGACCCTCCGAGCAAATTCCATCGTCTCAGCCCGGGAGCAGAAGTCAGGCTCCGGTACGGATACATCATCCGCTGCGACGAGGTCATCAAGGATGATGCAGGTCACGTGGTTGAACTTCGATGCACTTATGACGCCGACACACGTTCAGGCGAAACGGCCGGAAGGCGCGTAAAGGGAACCGTTCACTGGGTTTCGGCAACCGAAGGAGTACGGACTACAGTCCGCATGTATGATCGGCTATTCAAGGTCGCAAACCCTGACATCGTCGAAGAAGGACAGACATTCGTCGATCATCTCAATCCGGATTCGATCCGGACGGTAGAGGCCGTTATTGAGCCCAGTGCGGCAAACGACACGCCCGAATCCCGGTACCAGTTTGAGCGCCGCGGATATTTTTATCTGGACCCGGTCGACTTTGAGGCCGGCAACAGGGTCTGGAACATGACCGTCCCTCTTCGAGATACGTGGGGAAAGAAGAAATCAGACACACCTTCCAAAAAGTCAGCTCCGAAGGTGAAACAAAAGGCACCCGTTGTTAAAACAGATCCACTCGACGGTCTGGACGATGCGACGCTTGCGCTTGTGCATTCACTGGAAAAGAAATATGGACTCGCTGTCGACGACAGTGCGTTTCTTGCGCAGAGGACCGCGGTGCTTGGCTTCTTTGAAGATGCCGCGGGAGACAATCCCAAGGCCGTTGCCAACTGGCTCATTCACGAACTTCGGCCTCTTCTGCCAGATGGCGGTCTCGACGCTGTAGCATTTTCGACATCGCAGTTCACCGAACTGGTGGCGCTACACTCGGATGGCACACTGAGCAGCAGAATGGCCCGGGAGGTACTTGAAGAAATGATCTCTTCCGGTGCATCGGCTTCGGAGATCGTCGAATCCCGTGGACTCAAACAGATTTCAGATTCGGGAGAATTGGACCAGATTGCTCAGGGTGTTCTCGATGCTCATCCGGACAGAGTCGAAGCATATCGTGGTGGCAAGAAGGGCCTCATCGGCTTCTTCATGGGACAGGTCATGCAAAAAACCGGCGGTGCTGCCAATCCCCAGGCGGTAAAAGCCATTCTGGAAGAAAAACTGGTCTGATCAAAAGCCGTTTTAGCGTGGCGCCGCTTAAGCGCGGCGCCGTCTAAGCAGGGCGCCGTCTAAGCAGGGCGCCGTCTAAGCAGGGCGCCGTTTAAGCACGGCTTCCATCTGGGGGCCAGATTATCTCCAGGCCGCCAGAATGGTTGCTCCAAGAGGGACAGATGTCACGTTCGCTCCACCGAAATGGACCAGCTCGCTCTCGCCGCCATCTGTCAGGATGAGGCCCGTGTCATCGTCGACCCAGCTCAATTGACCTGACTGACGAACGGCTTCCGAATTAATCACCTGGGAAAACTGAGATCCAGTTGTCTTGACCATCCAGTCGTGTGTGCCGTCACTCTCGGTACTGCGGTAAACCACGTGTCTTCCGTTGGGCGAAAATGAGGCATGGGACAGCGAGGCGACACCATCGGTCGGCGCGATGAGGTAGGATGATCGCGCAGAGGCCAGCGTGTATACGGAGACCGCGCGTCTATCCGTATCATCCTGCAGTCCGACATCGAACAGAATTTCAGAGCCGTCCGGTGACCAGGACATGTTTCGCGGCGCATACTTGTCTCCAACAACCTTGACCGGATCCGATCCTGTCGTCAGCTCCATATACAGCGTTGAATCCGGTTCGTACTGCCTCGAGTCCCTGTTATACACCAGATCGCGCAGGACATAGGCCAGATGGGATCCGTCTGGCGAAACCGTGACGTGATACATCTTTCTTGCGTCGACTGTGCGAAGTGTATCGCAACCGTCGGCAGAAACCTGATACATGTTGTCTGTGTTGCGCACCAGCAATGAGCCGTCCCGAAGTACTGCCAGTACGGCCTTGGATGCCGAACATCCCACGCGACCACTCGCTCCCGTGACGGCATTTACCCAGCGAATGTCGCCAGCTCCCATCCTGTTTCCTTCCGGTGCGTAGAACCCGAAGTAGAAACGAGATCCATCTGCCGTCCAGACTCCTGAAAAGACCAGGTCAGGACCGCCCTCGTGAAGCGTCTGCGTCGAACCGTTTGTCGTGCCAATGAGCGTCAGCACGGATCCCGATGCACTCTTTGTCGCCATCGCCAAATGGGATCGATCTGAAGAGACAACTGACAAAACTGTTGAACCGCTTTCCCCCAGTGAAGTTGTGCCGGAAGCTGCATGGGTCAACGCAACGCTACCGTTCTGAACAGATACGTAATTGAGACCATCGAGCGGACTGACGGGAGCCGCATCGGGTGTGTCTTCTACCACAGCAACAGGCTCACTCGTAGCACACGCTCCAAGAAATAACATGCCTGAGACAATCAAATAGGGGAAAAGTCGATTCATGAGAAAACGAAGTGGAAAATGGTCCGGGTATGTCCTGAAGAGGAGGTTCTGTCAAGACGTAACATGAACCACTGGCTTTACGTTACATCGACATCATCAAGGCACCGTCTACCCCTCCGAAAACGGAATGTTCAGAAACCACTTCTCAATCGCACTTCGCACGATAAAAGCGAAGCCTGCGTACGCATTTATCAATATTTTCGGCCTTGCGGTCGGAATGGCAGCATTTTTCATGATTACGCTGTTCGTCTGGGATGAGCTTTCCTACGACACGCACCATGAAAATGCTGATGACATTTACCGTGTCGCGCTGGAGGGCTCCTTCAGAACAGGTGAAGTAAACAGTGCGATGTCCTCACCCAGTTGGGGACCACTGATTCAGGAAGAAATTCCGGAAATCATGAGTGCCGTGAGGCTTCGACCTCCAAATCAAATGTGGCTGGTGGCCAAAGACGACCTGAAGTTTCTTGAAAAGGGTTTCGTCTTCATTGATTCGACTGCATTCAGCACATTCAGTTTTGAGATGGTACTCGGATCAGAACGGGACGCTCTCGCCGTTCCTTTCTCGGTCATTATAACCGAGTCCATGGCGAGTAAATATTTCCCGGGCGAAGACCCCTTGGGTGGGCGCCTGCGTCTGGACAATACCTACGAGTTTACGGTTTCTGGTGTCATGAAAGACCTGCCGGAACAGTCCCATTTCAAGGCAGATTTTCTGGCCTCACTTTCCACGCTACGCACTCCCATTTACGGGCCTGGATTCCTCGATCAGGACCTGAACCCTTCGATTTACACCTACGTTCGGCTTGTACCTGGAGCCAATCCCGATGTGGTCGCCTCGAAGATTGACGACTTTGTACAGCGGCTGGTCGGTGAACAGTTGGTGGCCATCGGGGCTGAGCTGAGGATGTTTCTCCAGCCGATGCGCTCCATCCATCTCGACTCGCATCTGGACAACGAAATTCTGCCAAACGGTAGCCGCGGGACGGTCATTTCCCTGAGCGCCATCGCTCTGTTCATTCTTTTGATTGCCTGTATCAATTACATGAACCTGGCAACTGCGCGTTCGGCATCGCGAGCCCGCGAAGTTGGAATCCGGAAAACCATGGGAGCGGAAAGGGGTCAGTTGATCAGGCAGTTCATGGGAGAATCTGCGATTTTGTCCTTTATCTCAATGTTCTTCGCGATCGGCCTGGTTTACCTTGCTCTTCCAACCTTTAACAATGCAGCGGAAAAGAGCCTGACCCTTCTTTCCGGTGGCCTGGCTTCCGCAGCATTGATCTTCATCGGTGTTACACTTGTTTGTGGGGTTGTAGCGGGGAGCTATCCCGCTCTTTTCCTTTCGCGTTTTCAACCTGCGACAGTGCTCAAGGGATCGCCTGGTTCCGTGGCATCCGGGGGAGCACTTCGCCGGAGTCTGGTTGTGTTTCAATTCGCCATTTCCATCATCTTGATGATCGCGACTACGGTCGTTTTCAGGCAGCTGAATTTCACACGGGACATGGACCTTGGTTTTGACCGAGAGCAGGTCATTGTCGTGCAGTTGACAGATCCGCAGGTTCGAACCCAGTACAAAAATTTCAGAGACCGCGTCCGGCAATTGCCATCTGTGGCCTCCATGACCGCGTCTTCATCCGCTCCCGGTTTCTTTATCGGCAACCAGCCTATTCTTCCCGATGATGGCACGCCGGACGATCAGTTCTTCGTCCAGGCGTTCACGAGCGATTTTGACTTTGTAGAAACACTCGACATCAACCTGATTGCAGGCCGCACTCCGTCACGAGATCATCCATCCGATACACTGGGTGCTTTTCTCATAAACGAAAAAGCGGTAGCAGATTTCGGATGGGAATCAGCAGAAGAAGCACTCAATCACAGCATTTCGTTTGGAGGTGGTCCGTTCGGAGGACAGATTATCGGGGTGATTGAAAACTTCCACTCGGAATCGCTTCATGAGCCCATCGAACCAGCCGTTATTACGATGTTGAACGAACAGACATTTTTCTACGCGATGATCCGTGCGCGTGGCGGTCAGGTTCGGGAAGCTATTCAGGGCGTCCGGCAGATTTGGGAAGACACCTACCCGGCCTACATCTATCAGTATTCGTTTCTGGAGGATGATGTAGACGCGCTTTACGCTGCAGACATGAGCCTGGGACGGTTGTTCGGAGGCTTCGCCTTTCTGACCATTTTCATTGCCTGCCTCGGCCTCTTCGGTCTTGCCTCCTTCACGGCTGAACGACGGGTCAAAGAGATTGGAGTTCGCAAAGTTATGGGGGCAAGTACTCCTGTTATCATGAGCTTGCTCGCCAAGGACTTCACCAAATTTGTTCTTGCGGCTTTTGTTTTGGGAAGTCCGATTGCATGGATAGCCATGAATCGGTGGCTCGATTCCTTCCAGTACAGGGTATCCTTCGGTATTGGGACCATGTTGATCGTCGGAGCCGCAGTGCTCCTTATATCATTGAGCACCGTCGGCTACCAAACGATTCGCGCATCGCTCGCCAATCCTGTTGATGCTCTCAAGCATGAGTAGTAATCTGGCACTCCAGGATACTTTTATTCCTTTTTCGGGATTCTGTCCCACTATCATCACTTGATTCCATGATTCGCCTCGAAAAAATCACCAAATCATATCTACACGGTTTCAATCGCTCATTCATATTGCGAAACATCAATATGGAGATAGGAGAGGGTGAATTCGTTTCCATCATGGGACCTTCAGGGTCGGGAAAATCAACCATTCTGCACATCCTGGGAATGCTGGATGAACCCTCTACGGGGGAATATTACTTCTTCGATCAACCTGTCCACAAGATCAGTGAGCGCAAGCGGACAGACCTGCACCGACAGTACATCGGCTTCGTTTTTCAGGCGTACCATCTGATCGACGACCTGACCGTTTACGAGAATCTTGAGACTCCGCTGCTCTACAAAAAAATCAAGTCGAGCGAGCGCAAGAGTATGGTCGCGGAAATGTTGGACCGCTTCAACATGGTCGCCAAGGCTGACCTGTTTCCAAGCCAGCTATCCGGTGGGCAGCAGCAGCTCGTCGGTGTAGCTCGCGCTCTGATCATGCAGCCCAAGTTGATCCTGGCAGATGAACCGACAGGGAACCTGCATACGAGTCAGGGCGAAGTCGTAATGGATTGGTTCAGGCGACTGAACAAAGAGGAAGGTGTTACCATCATCCAGGTAACCCACTCCGATCACTGGGCCTCTTACAGCGATCGCGTGATCGAACTGGTTGATGGCCGCGTCGAAAAGGATGTGATGAACGCTGGTCAGGCTGTTTCCTGATAAAACCGTCGGTGAGCGCATCCACAACCGTGGCTGCGTCCGTAACAAAATCTCGGGTCAGCGCGTTTTGCCGACTGAAAGCTATTTGATCTTCCATATCAAAGACCTCCCCACAATGCGTTATCTGCTGCTTTTTACAGGGTTTCTGTTTGTTGCACAGTCTTCTTCGGCACAGGATGAGTTCGGAATCGGAATCATCGTCGGTGAGCCCACAGGCATCACGGCCAAACAATGGCTGAGCAAACAACATGCGATAGATGCCGGAGTCGCCTGGTCATTTTCGCACGACACCACCGTTCAGATCCACGGTGACTATCTCTATCATCGCGTCTATTTCTTCAACGCTGACGACTACAATGGCAGGATTCCCGTCTACTTCGGAATCGGTGGGCGGACAGTGCTCAGCGACGAGACACAGGTTGGAGTTCGATTTCCGGTAGGTATCGGAAGATCGATGAAAGACTATCCAATGGAATTTTTCTTCGAACTCGTTCCGATCCTCGACGTCGCACCCGACACCGATTTCGACTTCAACGCTGCCATCGGATTCAGATACTATCTGAACCAGTAAGCTCGCGTAGGCGGGCTGCCCCGGAGCGGCTGGCAATGAGGATTTCGTCGTCGTTCATTGTGACCTCATATCGGCCGTTCCCGCAACTGGCCATTTCCCGGACAAAGTTCAAATTGACGATTGAACTGCGATGAATCCGTACAAAAATGGAAGGATCCAGTCGTTTTTCGAGCATTTTCATCCTGCAAGATATCAGATGATTTGAAGAGGCCGTGTACACGTCTGCATAGTCGTCAGCTGCTTCGATGCGTCTGATTTCATTCACCGGGACCTGCCTGACCTTTCCTCTTTCACGTACGAACAGGCGTTGAAGCGGCTTGTCGTCCAATACGGAGCGGACCCGATCGACGAGTTCGTCAGCGTTGTTCGTTAGCCGACCCACTGCCCGTTCAAATCGGCGCCGTCCAAAAGGCTTCAACAGATAGTCCAGCGCCTGAAGCTCAAAAGCCACAACAGCGAATTCTTCGTAGGCTGTAGTAAAAATGATGTGCGGCTTGTGCGACAGCTGCTCAACGACTTCCAGACCCGTCCTGCCGGGCATTCTGATATCGAGAAAGACGAGATCAGGTTTAACGTCATCGATAATCTCCACAGCCTTAAGACCATCAGAAGCTTCTCCGACCAACTCCAGCCAGTCATGATTCTGAACCAAACCCCGTAGTTGCTGTCGAGCCAGAGGCTCATCGTCGACGATAATCGTCCTGAATTGAGTCATTCTTCTTCGTGAGGAATAATGATCAGTGCGCAGGTGCCTCCTCCATTGCGGTTCGACAATTCGACAAGACTCTCCTCCCCATAGAGTGCCTTCAGTCGCGCCGTGAGATTGTTGACTCCGCTTCCTTCTCCGGGAGAATCGGTTGAATGATTAAGACCCGATCCGTCGTCTAACACCTGAAGTCTGATATGGCCAGCATCGAGTGCCGCGGAGATCTGGATATTTCCACCTTCCGGATTTGCGCCAATTCCGTGAACGAATGCGTTTTCGACCAGCGGTTGGAGGACGAAAGCCGGCACACGGGCGGTCGTGATCGAATCGTCGATCTTCATATCGATGTGGACCCTCTCACCGAACCGAAGACGCTGAAGCTCGACATAATCCTGGACAAACTCCCACTCCTCGGAGAGAGAAACGCTTGCCGAATTCCGGTCCCGAATAGCATATCGAAGCAAATCACCCAATTTCTCCATCGCATCCGTGGCTGTTTCTGCGTCTGTTTCGATGAGCGCCGATACAGAATGAAGGGCATTGAACAGGAAATGCGGATGCAGCCTGGATCGCATGGCATCCAGACTCGCCTGTGCTGCGAGTGCTTCTGCGCGAGCAGCCACCTGCTGCTGTTGGCGAAGTCGACCACTGATGCGAGCGGCATAGGAAAGGCCCGCCACAATGAAATAGAGCCATGTACCCATGAACATGCGCCATGTGTAAATCTGCATGTCCCAATCCATATCAGAAATCGAGCCTCCTTCCCACAGGACGCCGATGATCGGGGCCATCCCGGTCCACAAGCCAGAGAACAGAAACGCCGACACAAGGTGAATCAGAAAAAATCGAATCTGTACGGATTGAGGCCAGGCTAGGACCGCACTCATTCTCCAGACCAGATAGCCCAGAATTGCGGCGGATACAGTGGTGAAGATGCCGGACATGGCGGCGTCTGCGAGCGTCACCTCTCCCCTGCCCCAACCAAGGATGAACAGGGTCCAGAGTACAAAAAACAGACTCCACCCTAGCAGAACAATCAAAACTGCCTGACGGGATGAGACGACCGGGGGTGGTGTGTTTGAAACCGGGTGAATCATGAATGATAAATAGTGACGTTGCAGACAAAAACCTACAGCATGAGGGTCCGGCCTGCGGCCGGACCCTCATCCCTCCCTCTGCCATGCACCACGTGCGTTTCCGATGACACGAACAGCGGGGCTACTTGTCCCGGATCTTGGCCATCATGTCCCGCGCGTTCTGGTTTGCAGGATTCAGCGCAAGCGACTTCTCATAGTTGGCAATCGCTTTGTCGTCCATGTCAGAGTTCATGTACGATTCGGCGAGACTGTCCCAGGCGTTGAATGAATTGGGGTAGGACTCGGCATTCAACTCAAAGACCCGGACCGCAGCTGGAAGTAGACCTTGATTCATGATGGCATAGCCGAAGCCGTTTACCTCCCTCTCGGTGAACAGAGCGCTGGTCGATGGGTCAGTTTTATATTTCCTGTAGGCATCCTCAAGGCCCTGTGCGCCACCACCTTGAAGACCCGCAGTAAGGACATCTGATATCGATTCAAGCTTCAGCATCCTCACATTGGCCAAAGGCACCGGAGGAAAATCGACACCTTGTGGTGTGCGGTTGATGTAGTCGTTCACGTACAGACGATCACCCACCCCGGGGCGAACAGCGATACCGTTCGGAAAGACGAATGCCGCCTCGAGTGGCGCACCGTCTACTTCCCCAAATGCTCCCGTGCCTGCCAGATGGGTAACCTCGCCTTCCATGGTCACCTTGTAAATTCGATTCGTTTGAAACGCCGTCACATAGAAGTCCCCCCGCGCAACGGCGATATGACCATTGCCTGCTCCCGGAATGGAAGCAAACAAACTTGCCGTTCCGGATTCATCGATTCGGATTACGTTGGTATCACTGAAGTTTACCACGTACAGGGCCCCGTCCGGACCTGTGGTTATGCCATTGGGACAGTTGAACAATTCACTCACCGAAAATGGTTGAGCTACCTTGTTTTCGTCTATTCGACTGAGCGTATTCGAGGAGCAGTTCACCACGAATACGTCACCGTCGTTATTGATCGTGATTCCAACGGGGCCGTTCAGACCTTCGTCGACCCAAACTTCATGTTGACCGTGACGGTCGATCTTTGAGATGTAATTACCAAAGAAGTTGGCCTGAAGCAGGTTGCCGCGACTGTCGAAAAAATTGCCCGATGGCCCGTAGAGACCAGTAGCGAATTTTGAAACACGACCGTCGGGCTTGATCCGCCAGACAGTATCCATGAAGTCTGCGGAATAGACATTTCCCAGCCTGTCTACAGCCACACCACCCACTCCCCCGACCAGGGAATCAGCGAGCGTAAGGACACGTGCGATCTGAGCGTTTGACGGGTATACAAGTGCGAGAAATAGAAAGACGGCCAGTAGTTTTTTCATCAATCCTGAGAGTCCGGTGCATACAAATTTCAGTACGCCCCAAGAAAGGAATGACGGTTCATCCAAAGCCGTTGGTCTACCGGGTCAGAATGTCGACTGGCCGAGAAACGGCCACAACACATCTATTCCTGATTCAAATCGGCTGCTTTACCCAGAACCCACCGGCCGGGAGTCCTTGATTCCGCAACGCTGTAAACATCCATGGCCTCGGCTACATTCCCGGTCTCAACCAGCGCTTCAGCAAGCAATTCATGAGTCGGCTTGGGAATACGCGGCGGACCAAACTCCAACGGTAGGGACGCTTCTTGAGCAGCAGCCTGTCGGAGGGTAGCCAACCCCTGCTCCACATTTCCGGCTACTACGTCGCGATACCCCTCGAACATTGAAACGACCATTTGAGCGGGCGGAAAGTCACCGACGGTAATCCAGGGTGCCCATTCATTCGCCTCTTCGACTCTTCCCGACTTCAGATGGGCCAGCGCATTGGTGAATGCGACAAAGAGTGGAGATTCTCCTTCGGGAAGACTTGAAAAATCGACCATCCAGCGCTCGGTCGTATCGAACATCTCTCTGCTGAGAATGTGATGTGCCCGCATTCCGACAAAGTAAAACCATTCACTCCTTGTGTGATCCTGCATTACCCGTTCATGACACGCATCCATCATGGCTTCCGCTTCGTCCATTTCGCCGAGCTGCAAATGACCATAATGTCTCCAGGACGAGTAATGGCCACAGACTCCCGGAGGTCGGCCCCGAAGAGCACCCTGTTCGTCGGATACGTTCATCGCACGAATGTTATTGTCGATAACACGCCTCCAGTTTCCCTGGGCCAGGAAAATGTGTGTGGTCATGTGCTGCGCATGAGCCGCACCGGGCGCGATATCTGAATACGCATTCGCCGCTTCCAGCCCGAGATGGGCGTGCTCAGGATCGTCATAGGAGTGGATCAGATAATGCGCGGCTCCCGGGTGATTCGGGTTTCGCTCAAATAACGGCTTCGCGATAGAAGCCGCCCTTTCGTACACATCGAAATCCCGGTTTCCATCGGTCGAGCCGAGAACGGAAAGGGAATAGAAGGCTCGTGCCTCGTCGTCATACGGATTGGATTCGGACAGGGCCTGCATCTGGTTCATGTAAGCAAGATCCTGATCTTCTTTACTGCCTTCCCCATAGAGAGCCCGCACGGCTTCCAGATAGCCATTCTCTCGATCTGTAGCGCCGAGGGCACCTACAGAATCCATTCTCGCGAGCGCGGCCAATCCGGCGTTGACATCTTTTTGCTGCCAGAGAGGAAAATTGTAAGACATTGCTTCTCCCCAGTAAGCCAGCGCAAAAGTTGGATCAGCCTGCTGAGCTTCCTGAAATGCTTCTCCAGCCGGAGTAAACTCGAAGGAATGCAACAGCAACACCCCCCTGTAAAATGGCTCCTGGGCATCCTCATTTCCGGAATTCGGGAAATCAATACTCCCGAGCCCGTCCACGTGGGTAAGACTTGATTCGGGTGAACAACCAGGTGAAAGAATAATCAGGAACGCCGTCAAGACGGCGAAAAGCGTGCATTTCATGGCTCTTTGGAAAAGGTGTTCAAAAATATCCGGTATTTCGGTTGAAACTCCTATCCTTATACTTCGTATTTGTTATGTTGTTACCAATATAACTGCTAATAGTGCGATTCAATGGAAAAAAGGGAGATTACACGTTCTCAAACCGGCTTCCGAATGGAGTCCGGCATGTTGAAGGTTCTGAAAGGACTCGCCGAGTATCTGAACATCACACTCGGAGATCTGATGGAAGGTATTGTTCTTCATGCATTCGACGGAAAAACCCCGTTTTCGAACGAAACGCTCGATCGAATTGAAATGCTGAGAAAGGTGTACGGTCTTGAACTCACGGCAGAAGACAGCCATAAGCTGACTGAATCGTCATGAACCATGCCCAATTCAGGAAGTCGTTCGAGGACTGCTCCCTATTGCCCGAGCAGTTCGGGCATGGAGCCCACATCCGCATGGCCTGGATCTATGTCACCGCCCATCCGCTGAGCGAGGCAATTAAACGCTTCTGCGCTGATCTTCGGCGATACGTGACGCATGTTGGCGCCGAAGGCAAGTATCACGAGACCATCACCTGGTTTTACATGGTGCTGGTAAACGAAAGGACGAGCCTTCTCGACTCTCAGCATTCCTGGGAAGAATTCAGAAATGCGAACTCCGACCTTTTTGAACCCGGAGGATTCCTGCTCAAACAACACTATCGCAGCGAGACGCTGGGTTCTGCCAAGGCCAAAACGACTTTTGTACTTCCCGATACGATCGTGGCCTGAAGAGGTAACATCGAGGCCAGATCTTCCGTAGTCTTGGCATCGTCCTCCCTAACCCGACACGACTCCCTCCATGTTCGGCTCCTACTTGATTGCGGCTTTCCGGAATCTCAAAAAGAATCTCGGATATTCCGCAATCAACCTGTTCGGCCTGGCTTTCGGCCTCGGCCTTTCTCTT
>CAZEHJ010000025.1:0-14736 GCA_964512485.1 uncultured Rhodothermales bacterium
CGTAGCAAAGAATTTTCTCGGTATCCGTTGCCAGCGCTTCACATGTAGCGGATTGCGCTTGAGCTTCAGGAGTGGAAAAGAATAGCGAAAAGATGAAGGCCAAGGCGAGGGAAATCGAAAAACAGGATTTCATAATTCTCTGCGAAAGTGGGAAGCGGTAGTTTTCTGGAGCGCCAAGAAACAACAAAAAGGGCGCACCCGAAAGGGTGCGCCCCAGCGCAATACAGAATTGAACAGATAGTGGGGAATTAGTCCAGGCTTTTGATCCTCAGATTCCTGAACCACACGGCGCCGTGGTCTCCCTGGATGGCAATGTGTCCGGTGGATGTCGTGCCATACGTGGGGTATCCGGTCCATTTGGACTCGGCCACAAGTGCCGTGTGGTCCTCGCTTCCTTTCTCATATTCGACGACCATCACGCCATTGAGCCAGTGCTCAACGTGTGCGCCATCGACGATGATGCGCGCCTCATTCCATTCCATGGCTGCTCTGGTTACTGCTTCGGTTGGACCCTGGACATCATAGTTGGACGCAGCACTGTTCTTGCCGATCTGGCCTTCGTTGTACGCCGCATCGTCAAGCAACTGATATTCGGGGCCGGTCATCCAGGGATAGTCGCCGGCTGCCTCATCGACATGCCACATGACTCCGCTGTTGCCGTGCTCTTCGACCTTCCATTCAAACTCGAATTCGAAGTTGGTGAACGTATCCCGGGTCACGATATCCATTCCACCAGCCGGAGTCGAGGCGTACATCGCGCCGTCATCGATTATCCAGCCTTCAGGCATTTCTTCTTGCTTATAGCCGCGCCAATGCTCCATGGATTCGCCATCGAAGAGCGAATTCCAAGCATGTTCGTCATCGTGGTTTTCGGCGCCGTCGTCGTGGCCTTCCTCGCCGTGATCTTCGCTGCCTTCGTCATGTGATTCGCCGCTCTGGCATCCAACAAGAACAGCAGCGAAAAGGAGTAGGAATAAGTATTTCATCGATTTGTTGAGTCGGCCGGGTAGCCAGGTGATCAAGTGTATTCGGGAGTGAGCGTTTCGAGGCAGCGCTCGAGAAGGGCCTTCGTCATCATGATGCCATCCGCTTCGGGCACTTCAGAGCCTTCGTATTCGATTCCGACATATCCGCGGTATCCTGCGTCGAGAACGATACGCATGAGGCGCATGTAGTCTTTGTCTCGTTCATTGCCGTCGGCGTCGAAATTGTGGCTCTTGGCGCTGACCGCCTTGGCGTGAACCATGAGCTCTTCGGTGCCCTTATAGATGTCGTACCATCCCATTTCTTCGCCCATGTCGTAATTGCCAAAGTCAGGCAATGTGCCGCACATGGGGTGATTTACGGTCCGCATGACTTCGGCGAGCCAAGCACCGTTGGACGATATTCCGCCGTGATTTTCGACGATGACGTTTATCTCGGACTGAGCTCCGAATTCAGTGAGTCGACGGAGCCCGTCGGCCGCAAGATCGCGCTGTGTATTCCAGTCGCCCTCGCTAGCGGCATTCACGCGAATTGAATGGCATCCAAGTTCTGCCGCGACATCGACCCAGCGGTAATGATTTTCGACGGCTGTCGTTCGCGCAGCATCGTCAGGATCGCCGAGACGCCCCTCACCATCGCACATGACGAGCACGCTCTTCACACCCTCACTGTCGCAGATATTTTTGAGCTCCTGTATGTATCGCGGATCCCTGGACTCATCCTTCATGAATGAATTGACATATTCCACGGCCTCTATTCCAAACGCTTCGCGCGAGATGACCGGGAATTCCAGATTCGTCATTTCATTGGCAAACAGGGCCTTATGCAGCGACCACTGGGCGATCGAAATACGAAAGAGGGGGGGAGGAGGTACGGCAGCTCCGCCCGTTCCAGCATCAGCACACGCCAAAGGAAACAGGCTCATTCCGGCTGCTCCCACAGCTGACGTTTTCATAAAGTCACGACGATCCATCATGAATCCACCTCCGAGTGGTCGACATCATCTTTGAACGTAAACATAAATATCAGCATGATAACTGCGGCGAAGATCGCGGGCATCCACCAAAACGTCTGCCAATCTACAACTCCGTCCACCTTGAAGAAGTTGTTCAACCAGCCAGACACCTGTGCTCCGATAAGCATGCCGAGTCCGAGCGTAATCAAAACCAGAAAACCTTGCGCCTGTCCGCGAATCTCGGGTGTGGACTTCTTGTCGACGTAGATCTGTCCGGTGACGAAGAAGAAGTCATAGCAGATGCCGTGAAGGATGATTCCGAACATAATCATCCACACTACGCCTGCAGGTGCTGCCAACGCAAAAAGTGCGTAGCGTAGAACCCAGGCTCCCATGCCAACGATCAACATCCACTTTACGCCAAGGCGCCGGAAGAAGAGTGGCATGGCGACCATGAACAGCACCTCAGACATCTGCCCGAACGACATTTTGAAAGCCACATCGGCGAGACCGACATCGTTGGCATAGATGGGCGCGAAGTTGTAATAGGTTGCCAGAGGAATGCAGATCAGGAAGGAGGAAACCATGAACACATTGAAAGGACGACTGCTCAGTTTCGAGATAGCGTCCAGTCCTAAAATCTCCCGAGCCGTGATGGCACCTTTGCCTGCTCCGGGCGGTGGTGTATTTGGAAGGGAAAAGCTGTACAGTCCCATCAGAATTGAGGAACCACCGGCTACGTAGAATGGAACGGCTGTTGTTTCAGCGTTCAATCCCAGGCTCACAAATACGCCGGCCGCTATCCATCCCAGCGTGCCGAAGACACGGATGAGCGGGAACTGCTTTTCCTGATCCGTGATATTGTGAAAGGCCAGCGTATTGGTCAGCCCGATAGTGGGCATATAACAGAGCATGTGCAGGGCCAGAAGCACGACGAATACGACGGGAGATGCGGCATAGAATGGAGCAGCCAGAATCAGAACACCCCCCAGCAGGTGCATCACACCGAGAACTTTCTCAACATCGAAGTACCGATCCGCAATCATTCCCAGGAAAAACGGTGAGATTACAGCGGCCAGGGGTCCTACTGTATACGCCCAGTGGGAAATGTCTCCCATACCGTTCTCGCCCATGAATATCCCGACGGTGACGTACCAGGCTCCCCAGACAAAAAACTGGAGGAACATCATGATGGAAAGGCGGGCGCTGGACGTGGAGTGGGTCATGACGGGCCGGGTTGAATTGAAAGACCGACCTATTTACCGCGCACCGCTCGGATTCTCAAGAAGTGGGGTCGAAAAAATGATCGTCCGCGTGCCTATTCGTCTTGTTCAGCGCACGAACGTATAGCTGTATTTCAGAACGAGCGCTCGGGAATCGAGATAGGGAGGAATGGGGTCCTTCGCGAAGCGGTCAGTATTCAGGGCCTCGTTAAAGACGACATACAGGTCATTGCCTTCGCGTGGGTTGTATCGCAACCTGAAATTACCCAGAGCAAAGTCTGCGTCGGAACTGTACTGCACAAAACTTGAGACAGAAATCTTCCGATTGAATGTCAGTCCCAGTTTGGCACGCATCAGGTGCGCTTCGAAGGACTCACGTGCGTCAAAAGTGACGTGGTCGTACTGATACGTTCCGCCAAGCTCCAGGATTTTGGATACGTTCCATTTCGACGTAGAGCTGGCTGTGAAACGATTTCCGTCAAAGAACTGGCCCGCGACAATGTCGGTAACGATTGTCGCTCGTTTGGTTTGCCAACTCTGAATATTGAGATTGGCTTCAGAATAGGTATATCGATTCTCTGGAATGATGACGTCGTCGGAGAGCTCAAATTCCTCATCCAGGTTTTCTTCCCACCGGGTCAGTTTGAGAAGAACAGTAAAATTATCCCACGTGGTGACGGTAGCATTGGCAGTGAGTTCATGAGTTTGCAGCGACCCACCATTATTGACGTACAGATCTGAGGAGAGGAGTCCGGACATCAGCTTGAAACGGTCACCAGCAACGCCCACGACTCCCCAGCCAACAGCCTGCTGATATGCGGAGTAGTCCTCACGCAATTCAAACCCCATGTCGGGTCGGTAGTCTTCTCCAGCACGATTGTACTCGAGGGAATACTTGAATCCATTTTCACTTTCGCGCCGAAGGTGAGCCCGAAGACGCGTGGCTTCCAATCCTGATTCGACCTCCTCATCGAACGTGTGAACGAGAGCAGCCGTTAAATAGTCGTTGTCGCGCAGGCGAAATATTCCATCCAGACCCAATCCAACGTTTTCTCCTCCATCCTCATCCAGTCTCGTGGTGACAATGGCACCGGCGTACGTGTTGTCGTTGAGAACCTGTCTACGCAGCCGGACAACGCCGAAATTTTCGGACGGCAGTCCATGAGCCCGGCCTGATTGCATGGTCAATGCCCCGATATCCCATGGTCCGATTCTACCAACAATCTTTGCGCCTCCGAGCAACGGCACCATTTCGTCATCGTTAATGCCGATCTGTCTGGTGTAGAACAATCGGTTGATGAGTCCGAAATTGAGTTCGAAGTTGGTAGCACGCTCCTGAAAAAACAGGCGTTGTTCAGGAAAGAAGAGAGAGAAACGGGTGAGATTGACCTGTTGATCGTCCGCCTCGACCTGTGCAAAATCTGTATTGGCGGTCAGGTCAAGTGTGAGATTGCTGGTCAGACCCACTTTCATGTCCAGACCGACATCCCACGTGGGGCCTTTATCAATCAGGTAATCGGTCTCGTCGTCATTCAACTCGGACGAGTTGCTGGTGCCGGCCAGCAAGTAGGGCGTGATATACGTTGGCTTCTCCGCTTCCACACCTTCAAACACAACTTCCTGAGCCACTGAAGGCTTGAAAAAGCTGAAGAAACCCCAATCCTTGCGCCGTTCCGGATAGATGTGCAATTCATTCGAGCGCGAAATGAATCGGTACATGGCCATGCCCATCGTCGCAATATCATTCTGACTCTCAAACCGAATGCTCGACAGGGGAATCCGGCTTTCGGCGAACCAACCATCCTCAGTCAGCGTCGCCTCAGCATCCCAGAACGTATTCCAGGGAATGTTGAAGGGCATTTCGCCCTGGGCATCGTTCAGGATGGCAACGTCTATGCGGACTCCTGATGCCGATACAACGAACATCAACGTGTTTTCCTTGTCGTTGAACGTGTCGAGCATCAGCCCAAACTGATCGTAATTCCCGTCCCAGGCATCCCTCTTGTACGTCGTGGCAGACACCTTGTCCGGCTCCGAATCATAACAGCGGCATGAGAAATAGATGTAGGAATCATCGTAGGCCACCCGCATTTCGGTCTGTTGTGAAGCGGGCGCTCCGTAGGCCGGATCATACACATGCCATGGAACGGGAGTGATGGCTTCCCAGGCCGGCTCGTCAACTATTCCGTCAATACTGATTTCCCCATGCATCCGCTGGATCTGTACGGGCAGATCGCTGCGATACTGGTGGTCATCGAAGGTGGCGCGCTGGGCCGAGCTGGGTATCGCGACGAGGGTCAGCGCGCCCAGACAAAAGAATCGGAACAGAGACGCCAATGGAATGCGCAAAACAGCGCGGGAAGGATCAAACTGAGAGATTCGGCAATCTACGCCTTCGACCAGACTTTGCGAAGGCGCAAATCATACCCTTTCGTGCCAGGAGATTTGGACTATTTAGCCTTCAAAAATTCCAGGACTCGGGTCCAGGTTGCTTCCGGAGATATTCCCGCGCGTTGCTCCACCAGAACCGATGAGCCGTGCGAATTGCTTTCCGATACATACGTCTGGTGACCCATGCCACGGAACGCTTCCATGTCTGCGGCTACGTTTCCCAATTCCATTTCGCGTTCCGGTCGGATCATCAATGCCGGAGAGGAGAGCTGAGATGCAGCCTCGCGTGGTTGGCATCCTTCCATTGGCTCGCCCGCTGCTGGCGAAAATGAAATGACCCGATCGATATCGTTCGGATACTTGACGGCAAGGTGCATCACCAGCGTGGCAGAATAGCTGGATCCCCATGCTATGATGCGTCCCAATCCCTGCTGCCGGGTGTAATTGAGTGTCGCTTCCAGATCGGGAAGGACATTGCAGTAGGAATAATCTGTATCGCCCACACCAGCCAGCGTTCGATTTTCTCCCTCAAAACGGTCTCCTCCGCGACGCGCATCTACTGTGACCACGGCGTAGCCCTCACTCAGAAGCCTGGGAATAATGGGAGTGTATTCTCCTCGTGCATCACCGCCACCCTGATGGAACGCCATGATGACGGGTGGACGTTTGACGTTTTCCGGTTCATACAGCTCGCCGTACACCGTCACACCGTCTTCGGTGACTATCTCAAAAGACCGATCAGAATCCTGTGCCCAGACTGTCGAAAAAATCATCAGTCCGACAAGTGAAAGAGCAAGTGTTCTCGAAAACATAATGAGCGTATCAGAAAGCGCGCCCGAACCGGAAAGTCCGTTCTGGCCGAAAAAATTTGTCAGGGAAGAATCGCGATGCATTCAAGTTCTAAAGCTGCACCCAGCGCAAGACCATCGGCTCCGAAGGCACTTCGCGCGGGTTTGTGACCGGGAAAATACTCAACGTACACCTCATTGAAATCACCCCACTGGCTGATGTCATCGATCATAACGGTGCACTTGACAACTCGATCTAAAGACGAGCCATACCGCTCCAAAGTTGCTTTTAGATTTTCCATTGTTTGCCGCGCTTCGGCCTCCATACCACCTTCAACTACCGCCGTCGTACCCGGTACTACGCCAATCTGACCCGACATATAGAGTGTTTTTCCTACCCTCACAGCCTCCGAAAAGGGAAGCGACGAATCCTGTCCTTCGCTCGTCAGAAATTCTATCTGGGTCGATGCATCGTCTTTTTTACTGGATTTGTCAGACTTGGAATCCATCTCGCAACCTGTCAAGGCAATGGCGAGAACGAGTAGTGCTAAGCGTTTCATGATGTTCATTTATTGGGTGGACGCCATGTCCATATAGTCGAGGGTGAGGTTTAAAAGAGCGCGAACACCCAGCTTCATTCCGGACTCATCGACGTAAAAGTCTGGAGTGTGATGAGACACGCTTACTTCTTCGGGCACGTCGAGTGGCTTGCCGCCAATGAATAAATAGAGTCCCGGCACTTCTTCGGCGAAGTAAGAGAAATCTTCAGCGCCCGTAATGGCATCGATCAGTTTTACGTGAGATTCCCCGGCCGTCCGATTCAAGGTCGGAAGCATCTGGTTGGTGAGGTCCGGATCGTTGTACGTGACCGGGTAGTAGGCCGAGTAGGGAAGATCGATTACGGCTTCCGCACCGTTTGATGCAGCGGTGTGATTTACAATTTCGCGAAATCGTCGGTGCAGGTTCTGACGCATTTCCGGGTCAAACGTGCGGATTGTGCCGAGCATTTCCAACTCTTCTGGAATGATGTTCGAGCGCACACCGCCGTGAATCGATCCCACAGTTACCACCGCAGCGGCTTTCGTCAGCCGGAGGCTCCTGCTCACGATGGTCTGAAGGTTGTTCACCACCTGTGCGGCAGTCACCACAGGATCAATTCCCAACCAGGGAGCAGAACCGTGTGCTTGTTTCCCTTTGATTACGACGCGGAAATCATCTACCGCAGCCATCATGCCCCGAGGGCGATATTCAATATTTCCTACATACGAACCCGCGGCGATGTGGAGCCCGAAGATGACATCAACGCCTTCCATCACGCCCTCTTTAACCATCAGCTCGGCGCCGCCCTCTTCGCCGGGAGGCGAGCCTTCCTCAGCGGGCTGGAAAATAAACTTCACAGTCCCATGCAGATCATCCTTCATGCCGGCAAGGATTTCAGCGGCTCCCATCAGCATGGCAACGTGCGTATCGTGTCCGCAGGCGTGCATCACCGGTACTTCCTCACCCCGGTAAATACTCGTCGCGACGGACTTGAAGGGCAAATCGACCCTTTCAAGGACCGGTAAAGCGTCCATGTCGGCTCGCAGCGCAACCACCGGCCCGGGATGTGCGCCTTCGAGAATGCCGACTACACCCGTATGAGCCACATTCGTAGTGACTTCCATTCCGAGAGCACGCATGTGGTCGGCGACGATCTCGGCCGTCCTGAATTCGCGATTGGAAAGTTCAGGATTGGCATGAAAATCACGTCGCCACTCGATGACCTGAGGCTCGAGAGCATCGGCTAGCAGATCAACTGCAGTTTGTGCTGAAGATGGGAGTGCGACCAGCAACATGGCTGTCGCGACGAGGACATTTCGCATATCAATCCGATTGAGGTAAGGGAGGGCTCCCAAGAAACCCCAAACGGACGTGGCGGTCAAGCTTTCCCGAGCCTGATGGCGACGGCTTCTCGCATCCGCCGGTCAAGCTTTCCCTGATCCGACTGCGATGGCTTGCCAAAGCTGGTCCTCAATCCCGCTCATTCACCTTTGAGCTCGGCAAGCTTGTCGACCATCGCCCGCCATTCGGGCTGCAGGGCCACGACTTTTTCATACGCCTCAATCGCTTCGTCAATCTGATCCAGCGCTTCCAGTGATTCTGCAATTCCCACCCAGATTCCGGTCGATTCAGGATACCGTTCTGAATTCATCCGCCAGACGATGAGAGCGTCTTCATGGTTGCCGGCTTCAGCCAAGCGCTCGGCGACCGTGTTGGTTTCCCATTCCCGGAAGTCGTAGGCGCCGGAATTGTCGTGGTTTTCCCTAAGCTCTTCGAATTTCTCGACGGCTGCTTGGCCGCCTCCGTCGTGGGCAGCTAACAACATTTCCTGACCGAGAATCCGTGGTTTTGCCGTTCCCCGGTGACAGGTTTTGCAGGTGACTTCAACCGGAGGATTGTCCCTGTCGCTGAGACCAACAAGCAGTTCTTCATTGATGGTTTCAAGCATGCGGAGCATGAATCGAGCCTTGTCCTTGTTGGGATTCTCATCGCTGGCGAAGTTCATACCCTGCCCGTTTTCATTTCGGACGTGACAGTGTGTGCATCGCACTCCGAGCGCAAAAGCGAAGTGTCTCATTTCAGAGACGACCGCAGCCCTCGTCATGTCTTTGGGGAAAAACTGAAGGTTCTCTGGGGCATTCTGCGCAGACACGTCAGAAACGACAATGGCGAGCAGAGCGGTCAGGCAAAATGCGCCGACCGCGAAATGGTGGTTCTTCATGTATGTCTCTCAGTAATACTGGAATGCGAACGTCAACCGCTTCTTTTTCGAGACGGTCGACGAGATATCGTTACTATGGGGTGCCGGAATTTACCCTCTCGATCTTCACAGCTGTGCCGTACGCGAGAAGCTCTGCCGCACCGCTCATGACCTGACTGGTAACAAAGCGGACGTTCAGAATCGCATCTGCACCTCTGTTCTCGGCATCCCCTTCCATGCGCTGGAGAGCAGCATTTCTGGCTTCGGTGAGCATCTCGGTGTACTCCTTGATTTCACCCCCGACGAGCATGCGAAGTCCGGCCAGGATGTCTTTACCAATGTGCTTGGCTCGAATGGTGTTTCCGCGGGCGATGCCAAGGGTTTCTGTAACCTTGTAGCCCGGAATGGAGTCGGTTGTAACGGCAATCATGTTTGGAGGGTTTTAGTGTTCGTCTCTGAGTGATCGGTCCGCTTCACGGTCGGACCATCGCTCAAACAGAAGTGATATAATTACGATGGCCAGACCGATTCCCGCAATACCAAAACCAATTTGCAGCGGTACGGGAAGAAGCCAGTACCAGGAAAAAGCCTCTTTCAAGGGCTCAAAGAAGAACGAAATGGCAATCACGACACCGATCAAGATCAGCGCGGCTCCCAGTGTGCGAAAATGGTTATTCATCTCGAAGCCCCTTTTCTGTTTTGGCGTCCTGTAGTCGCTCGACAATGAGTGTTATCAAGACAATAATCGTCCCTAACATGGCCAGAATGATCGCGACGATCAGTTGGGTCGGCACCCGCATTTCAATGAGGAATCGCCACATCCGGACAGTTCCTTCCCATCCGATATAGGTGGAAGAGAAATACAATCCTCCACGCCAGAGTATCCAGCCAATCGTCGTGCTACGAGCGCGGCGGGTATGGGATTTGGTTTCAGTCATAATCAGCGAATGTGAAGCTCAGAAAACCAAGATGCACATGAAATCATCACAGGCTCAACCCCGGCGTCGTGAATCTTTAGAATCGACCTTTCTGGCAATCCGGATTATGATTCTTGTTCTCCTGTTTCTGGGTTCGATGTGGAAACTGACGGGTTCTCTGTGACGTCTTCCGGTCCATCATTGGACGTTTGCATCGACTTCGGGCGTTCCCCGAGGCTTTCTGAGAACATATCTCCGTAGATGTACCAGACGCCCAGGAACAGGGCCGCGATGATGGGGCCGAGAATGAATCCGACGGCGCCAAACAGGAAAATCCCTCCCAACGTGCTGATCAGCACCAGAATATCGGGCATTTTGGTGTCCTTTCCGACCAGTCTTGGACGCAGAAAATTGTCGACGGTACCAACGACGAGTACGCACCAGAGTGTGAATGCAAGAGCAACTCCGAACGGTCCCTGAGCGAACAGGAAGACGGCAGCCGGAATCCAGACAAGGGCGGATCCGACAGCCGGAATGATGGACAGCACAATCATGACGGTGGTCCAGAATGCCCAGCCGGGTATACCCGCCATCCAAAAAGCGCCCCCTGCGAGACCCCCTTGGATCACCCCTATCACGAGGGAGCCTTTGATGACTGCTCCGGCAACGGATACGATTTTGTCGACCAGTTCTTGCTCAGATTTTTCTGGCAGTGGGACGTAGTAGAGTATCCGATCCAGAATGGACGAGCCGTCCTTGATGAAGAAGAACATTGAATACAGCAAGACGAACACCTGAAGAGAAAACGCAGCCGTTCCCCGTGACACTTCGACGACACTATCGGCCAGAAACCTGCCGGCCGCCGCAGCGAATTCGCTCAGCTTTTCAAGAAAATCGGCCTCTTCGGGAAGAATGCTCGCGAGAATGGGATATCTCGTCAGTAAATCATTCCAGCTTCCAGCGTCGCTGATCTGGCTTTCTATCCAGGGCCGGGCCGCTTGACTGATGTCGACCGCTTGCCCCGCAACCAACCCGAGAAATGCAAAAAGGGGAATACCCACGGCGCCGATGAACAAAACCAGCGTCAGAAACGCAGAAAGCGATTTCTTCCCATTGGTCTTGCTGCACAGGAAACGCTGACACGGCATTATCATGGCCGCAAAAATGGCTGCCAGCAACAGAGTGATCAGGAAGCTCTTCACCATCCAGAGGAAGAGTACTGAGATCGCAATTACCAGAAAAAGAAGAAAGCGCTTCTGAGAGCGGTCCATGAGGGTCGGCATGTTTTTACCCGCTTGAATGAGTCCGTAATGTAGGGGCAACCATCAAGATGCTGCTAGCACTTTTTTCACCTGTCATATCCCTGTTGATGTGATACATTTAACCGTCATACTCTCAATCGCAATTCTTTCAAGATCTGAACGATGAAAACAACGAATCCACTTGGGCGACTGTTCGGGCCAAACCCATTCAGCTTGCTCAAAGAACATATGAGAGTTGCATTGTCCTGTGCGGAGGAGTTACCTGCTTTGTTCGAAGCATTGCTGAAAGGCGACCAGTCTGAAGTGATTCGGCGCAAAGACAACATTTTCGCTTTCGAGCAAGACGCTGATGACATTCACAAGAAAGTTCGTCAGCACCTTCCCAGAACATTTTTGTTGCCCGTAAATCGACGGGACCTGTTGGATCTTCTCGAAATGCAGGACAAGATTGCAGACGTAACGCAAGATGTTGCTGGACTGCTGGTTGAACGACAGATGACCGTTCCTGATGGAATTAAGGAGCACATCTTGCCATTCGTGGAGGAGTGTGTCAAAGTATGTCGTTACGGCGCCACCATTGTTGAAGAACTGGACGAACTTTTGGAAACAGGATTTTCAGGTCCAGAAGCAGAATCTGTCAGTGCAATGATCGACACCTTGAATGAGATGGAGGACGTATCCGACGAGCGCGGTATGGATATAGCTCGCGCCCTGTTCAACTACGAGGACCAGATGAATCCGGTCTCTGTGATTTTCTGGCACCGACTCATTGAATGGATTGGAGACACCGCTGACTATTCAGAAGCTGTCGGAAATCGTCTTCGTCTGATGATCGCCTCGAAATAAACGTCATCGAGCCTGTCTTTCCTGTCACCCCCTTAATACTTCCTAACATGGAAATTATCGTTCAATATGGCCCCTGGTTCATCGGATTAGCCCTCCTGTTCGGACTGTACATGACCTGGGGTGTTGGTGCCAACGACCTGGCAAACGCCATGGGTACGTCCGTTGGCGCTGGTGCACTGACCGTAAGGCAGGCGATAATTATCGCCGCTGTATTTGAATTCGCTGGAGCCGTACTGGCAGGCGGAAGCGTGACCAGTACGATTCGAAAAGGGATCATCGAACCCTCCGGCTTGGAGGCGAATCCCGAGTATCTGGTCTATGGGATGCTGGCCGCCCTGCTTTCGGCAGGTTTCTGGTTGATGATCGCTTCGCAAAGAGGGTGGCCTGTCTCTACGACCCACTCCATCGTCGGAGCCCTCGTCGGATTTGGAATCGTCGGCATAGGTGTCGACAGCGTGAACTGGGGCAAAATAGTCTCAATCGTTATCAGTTGGGTGGCTTCCCCGATGCTCGGAGGATTCCTGGCGTACATGTTCATGCAATCGATTCGAAAGTTGATTCTGAACAATCCGGACCCGTTTGAGGCTGCAAAAAAGTGGGGTCCGTACTACATCTTTCTGGTCGGATTTGTGATTTCCCTGGTTACGATAACAAAGGGACTAAAACATCTGGATATCGATATTTCCATGATCAACGGCTTCCTGATGTCGGTTCTGGTCGGAGTGATCACAGCATTGGCGGGTGGGTACCTTTTGCGCCGTGCTCAAAGAGACCTGGAGGCCGAAAAGGACTACCGCTTCGCCAGTGTAGAAAAGGTCTTCGCGCCTATGATGATATTCACAGCATGTGCCATGGCATTTGCTCACGGATCGAACGATGTAGCAAACGGAATCGGTCCACTCGCCGCGATTGTCAGTACAGTGAACAGCGGCGGAGCGATTCTTCAAGAATCGACGCTTCCGATCTGGATCCTCCTGGTAGGGGGCCTCGGCATCGTGACCGGTCTGGTAACCATGGGCTACCGGGTGATGCGCACGATCGGGAAGAAAATAACCGAGCTGACTCCGACGCGCGGATTCTGCGCCGAGTTGGCGGCAGCATCAACGGTTGTTATAGCTTCAGGTACCGGACTTCCGGTTTCGACGACCCACATTCTGGTTGGAGCCGTCATGGGGGTTGGCCTTGCACGAGGTATCGGAGCGTTGGACCTGAGGATGATCGGCAAAATCGTCGCCTCCTGGATCATAACGCTCCCGATCGCAGGTGTTGTTGCTGCGTTGCTGTTCTTCCTCTTCAAAGGCATATTCGGAGGATGACGCCTGGGGTCAAGGACTGAATATCAGATCCAGAACATTGCTCACGGTCTTCGTCGATCCTTTGTAGAACTCCGTATAGGAACAGCGCAAACAGGAAACGGCGGTAAATTTTCTGTTCTGGACGTCGAATATCCGTGACAGTCCTTCTCCTGTGGTTCGAATTCCATCGGTTTCGAACTCGGTATGATTACATTTGGGGCACTTCCAATTCTGATGTTGCATGCTGTTTTCCGTTGATGAGTTTATAAAGCGTACGGGTCTTCTGGCTTCCCGTTGCATTCTTCTGACAGCCGGGCTTTTTCTCGTCCCGCTGGAAATGAACGCCCAGGAGGTCATCGTCTATGGCGCTGGTGGAGTCCGTCGAGGGGCGAATACCTTCAAGGATCATGCACATCAGATTGACGTGATCTCACCTCAGTCCTACAGTGTCGATTCTCTTGGTAATGTGAGAGGTTCCGTTCCTGAAAGACTGTGGAAGGAGGCCAAAGAAACAGGCACACGCCTCATGCCGCTGATCATGAATCCCGGATTCAACCAGAAGGTGATGCACGCGTTACTGGCCAATTCTGAAGCACAGGCAAAGACCATTGAGTTCATGGTGAAGGAGGGAGTCTCGAAGGGGTTCTGGGGATGGCAATTTGATTTCGAAAACATCGATCGTCACCAGAAAGAAGCGTTCACCTTGTTCTTCCAGAATGCCGCGGCAGCACTCCACGAAGCCGGTATGACGGCCTCTGTGGCCGTGGTTCCGACAAACGACCAGGCTGAGGAGCGGGGATTCTCCCGCTACATGCAGGACAATTGGCGTGGCAATTTCGACATGAAGGCTATCGCCGAGGCCGGCGACTTCCTTTCCCTGATGACATACGCTCAACATGGTGGACCGACAGCACCGGGCCCTATTGCAGGATTGCCCTGGATGAAAGAGATGCTGGATTATGCACTCGAACAAGGAGTCCCGATCGAAAAAATCTCCCTTGGTCTACCATTCTATTCGGGATACTGGCACCCGGATTCGTTCGGAGACCGATCGGTAAAGGTCCGGGGGAGGGAAGTTCATCACTCTCTGGCGGATTCACTCTTGAGGACCAACGATGTTGAGAGCATCTGGCTCGCAGATCAGGGCGTGACGTACGGATTCTGGCAACAATACGGCGTTTTCCACTGGATTTTTCTGGAGAACGTTCGCTCAATGAAGGCCAAGCTGGATCTGTTCGATGAGTATCCGGGCCTGCGCGGCGTTTCCATCTGGGTCCTCGGAGCAGAAGATCCCGCGGTGTGGGACGTGATGGCCGAACGACTTAACTGAGTTCG
>CAZEHJ010000025.1:14836-38823 GCA_964512485.1 uncultured Rhodothermales bacterium
GAGCAGAAGATCCCGCGGTGTGGGACGTGATGGCCGAACGACTTAACTGAGTTCGAATGCTCCGAATGCCCGGAATGCTCGGAATGCCCGGAATGCTCGTAATGCTCGGAATGCCCGGAATGCCCGGAATGCGTCGCATCTATGATCAACTTGCGCAAGCACCCAGAAATTCGACCGCCCTGCGTTCTGTCCAGTACATTTCGCGGTCGAAAAAACCGACATGACCTCCGTATTGAGGCGCTTCCAGGAAGAGATGATTGCTCTGTTTTGCTTCGTCTTCCGGATAGCACCGTTCAGGAAGAAATGGATCATCCAGAGCCGAGATCATCAGCGTCGGTACGCTAATGGAAGTAAGGAATTGTCGGCTGCTGCATTGGGCCCAGTAGTGCTCGGCATCCCTGAATCCATGGAGGGGAGCGGTGTATTGGTCATCGAAATCCTGAAAGGTCCGGATCGAGGAGTAGCCGTCCATACTCACCTGGTCCGGAAACAGTCTGGCTTTTTCTTCAATCTTGCCCCGCAATGAGCGCAGAAAATTGTACATGTAAGGACGATTCTGGGTTTGGGCCAATTGATTTGAACTGGCTTTCAGATCGCACGGGACTGATATGGCAACGGCTGCATCAATACCATTTTGCTCCGGGGTTTCACCCAGATACTTCAACATCAAGTTGCCGCCCAGCGAAAACCCGACTGCAGAAGTGTGTCGATATTGATCCCCTATATGATTCAGGATTGTGATCAAGTCGTATGTCGCTCCGCTGTGATATGATGAGGCGAGTCTGTTCGTCTGGCCCGAGCAACCGCGGAAATTGACGGCGCAAATATTCCATCCGGCGGCAGAAAGAGCCTGCGTCATGCCTCGCATGTATGGTCGGTCGGCCGATCCTTCGAGACCGTGAAGCAAGATGGCGATTCGATCGGAGTGGTTGTCGATCAGATCCAGATCGATGAAATCCGAATCTGGTGTCTCAATTCTTTCTCTTCTGTAGTCCGGTCGGGGCACACGACGAAATTTGCCCGCATACATCGTGTGCAGGTGCCCGCTTCGAAATACGAGGGGCGGCAGGTAGGTGGGTGTAGGATTGAATGGCAAAGTGGCAGGCGTTATCCGTGATATCGTGCCGCTTCTTCTCCGGACACATTACCGGAGAGGTCGCGCCAGGCGAATTTGGGCAGCCACATATTGGGTTTATTTTCCACTCGATCCGCTATGAGAGGCCCCAGGACAGGTGCCACCTTGAATCCATGGCCGCTTCCCCCTGAGGCGATCGTCAGATTCCGGGACTCGGGATGATGGTCGATCCAGAAATGCTCATCGCGTGTATCCGCGTAGAGACATCTGCGCGTGAATACGATTGGCGCGTCTTGGAGGGAGGGGAAGGTAGACGAAAGAAATTGTCGAAGATTTTGCTCATCTTGTTGTCGCACAATACGCTCACCGTCCCGCGGATGAACCGGTTCACCCACTCCATGGTTGGCAATTTTAACCACTCCCTCCCTAGGGTTGTAGGGGAAGCCGTACCAGCCTGTGCGGGCGACGTCAGCAGTGAACGTGCCGAATTGGGGTGGACTGAAGAGATCGGGTGAATCCGGCTTGAGGTGAAATACCGGGTGTCCCGTGGACTTCATGACAGAAGAAAGCGCCGGAACCAGAAGAGGTGTCCACGCTCCGGCGGCCACGATCACGTGTCCTGCAGCATGTGATTTTCCAGTTCTGTCAACTACGCCGGTGGCAATGCCAGCTTCAAATACAATCGACCTCACTTCGGCTTCAATCAATTTCGTTCCGAGTTTCTCGGCTTTTCTGACGAGTGAGCTAACCATGTTTCCGCTTTCCACATAGCCTCCCGTCCCGTGGAAAAATCCGTCGACATATGTGCCCTTTTTCCACGCTGGAAAGCGCTCACAGATATGGTTCGCGTCAAGCCGTTCGGGTGAATGACCTCTTCTGAGAAGCATGTGGTACGAATCGTACTCGAAACCACCGGGGGCCATTTCATCCATTGTGAACATGGTGACACCCGTTTCGTGGTAATAGGCTTCGGGCAGTTCCTCATTCCAGCGCCGGAATCCGACAATGGATTGCTCGACCATGGCCATATACTGCTCATCCTCACCGTATTCCATGCGGACAACTTTGCTGATGTCCGTCGATGCTGCGAGTGGATGCGGAAGAGGACCCGGGTCCAGGAGAGTGACCTGATGCCCACGCTTTTGAAGCTCAAGTGCGGCAGTCGCGCCAAATATGCCTGCGCCTACGATCAGGATATCAGGCGTCTTCGCCACGTATCAGTCGGCCTGCAATCGGTCGAGTGTAGCCAGGACTTCCTCGCTGTGCGGAGTTGGTTTGACACCGATGAACACTTCAGACACCACTCCTTCAGGACTGATGACAAACGTGTTGCGGGCGGACAATTTCGCTTCTGCGATTCCTCTGACAGATCCGTACGCTTCAGAGACCACGGCTTTGGTATCGGCCAGAAGTTTGAACGCAAGGCTCTCCTTTTCACAGAATTCTGCGTGTGTGTCTTCATCATCAACACTCACGCCGAGGATGACCGCATTTCGCTCGTGATACTGCTCCAGATCCCGCTGAAAGTTGCGGGCCTGGATCGTGCAGCCGCGGGTAAAGTCTTTCGGATAGAAATACAGCACAACCCATTGTCCCTGATAGTCAGAAAGCGTGATGGAATTGCCCTCATTCGAGTTAAGCGTGAAATCAGGAGCGGCATCTCCGACCGCTGGTGGATCGGCGTGATTATTGAATGCTGCCCAGACCAAAACGGCCAGACCGAGTACGATAGAGAGAGAAATGCGTTTTAACGTCTTCATAGCGATAATATCGGGAGGTTCGGGGCAGTAGAATACAACATGCACAGCTTCGTGTTTCCTTCTCTGCTGAGATCAACCCTGCCAGACACCGTGTCCAAGTTTCCTCAAGCGTTCTGCCAGATATTTTTCAAGATCCTCGGCGTCTTTCCTCGACGGTATCGGATTGTATTGGTCGAATAGATCGGGACGGAGCTTCTCTCCGAACTTGCGAGCATAGCGATTGGATTTATAGCCCTGTTTGTGTTGATCAAATCGTTCGTCTGGCGAGCGAAAGGTGCTGCCCACATAAAAACATGCCTTCAGCGGATTCATTCGGGGATTGGCGTTTCGAAACTTTTGAATGTTGCGAACCGCCGCGTCGAGTTCGATCACATATACATTGTACCGTTTGGGCATTGAGGGGTTATCCAGTCAAGGCGGGAAGTTTGTGACGCAACTTATATCAACTTGAGGTAGGCTGCAGTGTAATTAGAGTATTGCCGAACCTCGAAGTTGACAGTTGAAAAACGCCCAAACGAATCTGTCGTTTCGTCTGGCATTCAGTGCAATTGTTAAATATAATGGCCTCACAATGCATCACGATCTCCCCACCCCAGTAATGCGCTCATCGTTTTTCATAGTTTTGCTTTTTGTAGGCGTTGGTATTGTTGCCGCCCAAAATTCAGATCGAGTGGCCGTTTTGACGGAAGTCACCGGAATTGTCGAATATTCGCAATCCGGTTCTGGATCATTCAGTCAGGGTGCGTCATTCGGAACGGCGCTGTTCACCAATGACCGACTCAGAACAGCCGACGGCGCGAAGGCGAGCGTACTGTTCTCAAATGGTGATTTACTGACGGTCGGCTCGAACCGAACAATCGTCATTACTTCGGGTGGATTTTCAGCCGCCGGAGATGAGTCCAGTCGGATAGACGACGAGGCCTCTCTGTCCGCCGCTACTCTTGCACTGCACCGGTCTGGCGAAGGTGAGATTGCAGCATTGTCCGGCCTCAGGTCCGGTGGTGATGAGCGCGTCGTAAGCGTCTTGGCGCCATCCAACAGTTCGATCCGGGAGACCCGCCCAACGTTTATCTGGAGCGCTTCCCGTTCCTTTTCAGCCTATTCGATACGCATATTCAATGCATCGGGTGTGATCTGGCAAGGATCTTCGGAAGGGAATGAACTCAAATATCCAGAATCGGCACCAGATCTGGCTCCGGGAGAAGAGTATTTCTGGCAGGTTACGGGCGAAGATCTACTTGATGAGTACAAGTCAGACGTGGTCACATTCTCAATACTGACTGAACAAGCGCAGGCGGATGTTGCTCTGGCAGAACAAGGGCTGGACGACGGCACGCTGGATCCAGCCGGAAGCAGTTATCGTCTTCTGAAAGGCTCCATTTATGCCAAGGCAGGGTTATTGCAGGATGCCATCGTTGAATTCAAGTCGCTGATCGAACTGTACCCCGAGTCCCCGCTTGGTTATGAATTGCTGGCGGGAGTCTACGCTGAATCTGGCCTTTCCGAACTTGCCATCGCCACTGTACAAAAAGCCCGCGCCCTCCAGGATTGAAAAGTATGACCATGAAGCCCAGCCCTTTCCGTGTTGCCACTGTAGTCGTTGCATGTCTGATCGCGGTATTTGGATCCCATCGAAGCTGGGCACAGACTGACGAGTCATTTGAGGGGGAACTGAGAGCTGCGCTGGAGCAACGAAACGAGTCTCGAACCCAGGAGCTGGTTGCAGGAAACCGTCTGGGAATCCTTCCTTTTGAGCGGAATCTGTTGAAAGAGGGGGCACTTGCTCTGGATGCAGGTGATGAAGGCACATTTGCGTCCCACCTTGAGTGGTCACATATGTTGGGGCAGGTTTTTGAATCGACGTTTGCCGAAAGGTCTGCCACTATTCTCGCCCTACAGTGGAGCTCCTGGACACAAGAGGAACTGAGCATCAAACTGCGGGCTGACAGCCTGTACGATGCGGCGACAGACATCAGGGCCGACAGGGATAGGCGGGATGAGGCGTGGGCGATGTATGAATCTGTTCACGAATTGTATGACGAGATCGACGACGCTACCGGAATCGCTACTGTTCTCGGTGGATTGGGCTACATCGCCTACTTCCGGGATGGAGACTTGGCGATGGATCTGAACTCGCAGGCGCTCGAAGCCAGACGGAGTATCGATGATCAACAGCAGGTCGGAAATGCACTCAATACAATTGCCACCATTCATCGAGTGCACTTTGGAGACATCGAAAAGGCCGTAGAATTTTACGAGCAGGCCAGAGATGTTCGCTCACGCATTGGTGACTGGAACGGGCTGGGTCGCTCACTTGAATTTGCCGGCAACCTGCTATACGAGGAGTTGGGACAGTTCAGGCGCGGACTACGTTACTACGAAGAAGCAGCAGACGCATACAATCAGGCCGGTCAATGGGCGCGTGAAGCAAACGCCCTGAATTTCGCTGGCACAATCCTGTACGATCTGGGGCGTCCGGCGGAGGCACTGCCGGTGTTGATTCAGGCCCGAGACATTTACCTCGAGTTGGGAGATGTGGATACCATGTCGGGTGTGGTGAACAACATGGGCATCGCCTATCGGATGCTTGGTGATTTCGATGCCGCCGTTGCCGCCTATCAGGAAGTCATCCGAATTGCCCGGGACAATGACAACAAGCAGCGGGAAGCCCTGGCACTCAACAATATATCCGTCGTTTTTCTCTGGGCGGAACGACCCGAACGGGTTGCTACATTTGCCGAGCAGGCTCAACAGGCGTTTCTCAACGCCGGAGATGAAGAGGGAGCACTTGCGGCACAGATCAACAAAGGGTCCGCTCTATTTGAACTCAAACAATATGAACGGGCCCGAGAAACGGCCGAGAGTTCACTCGTACTAGCCGATTCTCTTGGAGATGTGATCAGCGAAATGGAGGCGGGAAATCTGCTTGCAGGGGCGCAGACCAGACTCGGATCGCATGAATCTGCCGTCGCTGCATTCGAGAAAGGACTTGAGACAGCGAGATACATGAGTTTTCCGATCCAGGAATTCGCTTCTATTCTAGGTATGGGTGAGGCGTATCAGGGAATGGGGGACGATGTTGCTGCAATTGCTCACTACGAACAAGCCTTCAGCGTATTGGAGCATATCAGAGGCGGGCAGAGCAGCTCGACCGAAAAAGCTCGATACCTGGCCATGATGAGGCAGTTTTTTGAGGAATACGGCCACTATCTGGCGGAGCTTCAGTTGGAAACGGGGGCGGACAGTCTCATCGCTTCCAGTTTTCTGACCTCTGAGAAGGCAAAAGCCAGAGCGTTTCTGGAGGAAATGGCTGTGTCTCTATCCCGTGTTCAAGGGGAACACTTTACCGGATTGATCGCATCTCGAAAAGAACTCATCGATGTCATCGAAGACATCCGATCAGACATTCAATACGAATCCCAGTTTGACGATGCGGATCAAGATGCCATCGCCGGCTGGCGTTCCGAAATGGAAGATTTCGGTGTTCAGCTGGAAGATGTCAGAGATCAACTCAGGGCTCAGAATCCCTCATATGCTGATTTACAGGATCCGGTGCCGGTCTCACTAGCTGAGATCCAACGGACGATACTGAAACCCGGAACCGTCCTGCTCGCCTACGCCGTAGGAGACAGCAGCTCAACAGTCTGGTCCATATCGTCGGATGATGCGTCACTGGCCAAGCTTGCGTCCCGCGACCAGATAACGGCATCCATTGATGCCTATAGATTTGCGTTGTCCGACCCGACGGCAGCCTCACCTTCTCAACTTGCCGCAGCCGGTCATCAGCTCTACAACGCCCTCGTCAAGCCGGTTGAGCACACGATCGATGCTGCTGATCACCTCATAATTATTCCTGACGGAATGCTGACCTATGTACCTTTTGAGGCACTTGTCACCGATGATTCTGAGGTCAACTCGTATGGTTCGATTCCTTTCCTGCTGAAACACGCGAGCATCAGCTATGCCCAGTCAGCTTCCGTTCTCGCTGGAATTGTGTCGCAAGAGTCAAAATCAACACGCCTGCCTGACAAGAATTTATTGGCTGTCGGGGATCCGATTTTTTCGACTCAAAACGAATCAGTTTCTCCGAATTACGAGTCGGTTCGATCGTCACTCGTTCTCGAGCCACTTCCTTTCACGGGAGAAGAAGTGCGAAGCCTGTCATCGATTGTGGGCCCCTCAACCGTAGACCTGTTGTCAAGAGAGTCTGCCACAGAGGCCGCTCTGAAAGAGAAATTGGAATCGGGAAGCTATCGATTCATTCATCTGGCTACCCACGGGCTCATCGATGAAAAAGCTCCAAACTTCTCTGGTCTGGCACTGACAAAGGAAGCAGATTCTGGCGAAGATGGCTTCCTGCAGGCCTCTGAGATTTTCAATCTGAAAATCGATGCTGATCTGGTCGTGTTGTCGGCGTGCGACACCGGATTGGGGGAGTTGATTCGCGGGGAAGGAATGATCGGTCTGACAAGAGCATTCATGTTCGCTGGCGCCCCATCGCTGGCCGTGAGTCTCTGGAAAGTGTCCGATCGATCTACGTCTGAGTTGATGACTCATTTCTATGAAGGAATGGTTTCTCAGGGTTCGTCTCGGGCCAGCGCGTTGCAAGAAGCAAAGAAAGTTCTGCTGGCCGACGAAAAAACTGCCCACCCGTTTCACTGGGCCCCTTTTGTGCTCGTCGGTGCCTGGGATTAAATTTGTCTGGTTCGTGCAAAATGAGGGGAATAATTCGTAAATAGAATAGATACCCCTTTACCATCCCACTTACCCCAACCCACCGCCTGAACTTCTTCCGCCCCAATGCGTCCCGCTGAAACTGCGGTTCGGTCGCAGCCAAGTTGCGTTTTTTTCCAACTGAGTGCTGTGCGGGTGGTAATTGAAGATAAGTTCGGACTCTACCCTCCCTGCCGACCCTGCAGGATCGACAGGCACCCGCCTAAACATCATGTATAACTCCAATCCCGTAACCCGGATATTCTTTCTGCTCTGGGTTCTGATAGCTCTCGCCCCCGCCGAATCAAGCGCACAACTTCTGAAGGCTTCGCTTGAGGATCTTACCAAAGCCTCTACCTCAATTGTACACGGTGAAACGGTTCAGGTCAGAAGTTTTTGGACAAGCGACAATCGGTACATCATGACCGAAGCCACGATTCAAGTGGAAGAGACGGTCCGTGGAATGGCGTCAACCAGTATTGTGGTTACGATTCCAGGTGGGAGAGTCGGGAATACAGAGTATGAGGTATCCGACATGCCTGTTTTTTCAGAGGGCGAAGAAGTGGTGGTCTTCGTCTCCCGGCATTCTTCAGGCTCCAATATGGTTGTTGGTGGTGTGCAGGGGAAACTTGGTGTTGCCTCGTCGCAGGAAGGAGGTACAAGGATGGTTTCGGGAGTCGGAAACTGGTTTGAATCGGATAATCTGACTCGACCGGATGAGGAATCAGACAACGTCCAATCGGTCGCGCTGGATGAATTGAAGCGACGAATAAAGGAAACCGGCCAGTAATGATTCGGCCGTAATCGTTCCCTGAAGTATTAAGCTCCGAGCCCCATGACCAATTTGAATTCCCGTTTCGCCTTTCTTTCTCTTCTCTTTCTGCTGATCGGTGGACAGCAACTATCTGTTGCCCAGACATTTACCGAGAACCAGCAGTTTTTCGGTTTCTATGAGACCTGGGATGTTGAGATCGCCGACCTCGATGGCGATACGTGGCCCGATATGTTCGTGGTCAATCGCGGATTCAGCGCCAGTCCAACAGGGGAAGATAACGGGGTTCCGAACGAAATCTGGACGAACAACGGGGACGGGACGTTTACCCGAACACAGTCGAATATGGCGGCCCGAAACAGCATGGGGGTTGCACTCGGTGATCTTGATGGCGATGGAGATCTGGATGCGTTCGTTGTTAACGCCTATGAGAACAATAATCAGGTTTCCCAGCCCAACTGGGATGAAAACGTTGTTTGGATCAACCAGGGAGGCATTCAGGCAGGAACGCCGGGCATCTTCGCAGAAGGATGGTCAGATGGTTTGACAGGAGTCTCGGCAGACGCTTCTTTCGATGTGAAACTCCATGACTTCGATGCAGACGGTGACCTTGACGCCGTGATTGCCTCCGTTGGCGGCAGCAGCAAGACCAGGATCTGGGAGAATGACGGCAGCGCGTCGTTTACTTCTTTCACGCTTCCGGGCGCCAATGTGTTCACATCATCTGTGGCCGTATTGGACATCAACAACGATGCGAAAAAAGATATTGTAGTTGGTAGTGGTGCCAGATGGGTCAACACTTCCATCGGTGGAGTCATGTCCTTTTCGCGCATCGCGGATATCCCGAATGTTGCTGCCATCAATGGCGCTTCGGCTACAATCGCCGTCGACTTTGATAATGACGGTGACGATGATGTTGTCATGGGCGACAACTGGGGTTCGAACGACGTGTGGCGAAACGATGGCGGAACACTGACCTACGTCGGGACCTGGGGTTCAAGTGGACCGCTGTTCAGCGCCGCGACACTCGATGCAAACGGGGATGATTTCCCGGACATGATCGAGTCCACCAATGTCATCTATCTCGGGGACGGCTCGGGTGGTTTTGTTGCCGGAGAAAGCTTTTCAGTTTCCAGCGGTCGCTCCTTCGGCGTCGGTGACATCGACAAAGATGGAGACGAGGACTTTGTCTATGGCCAGGCAGGTCAGATCAGTCGCACATTCTTATCCAACATTGCTGACCCCGGAGTCATTACGGTCAACTCGGCAGCCGACGACCTCTCGGCAGGAGACGGTAGTTGTACGCTGCGCGAAGCCATGACGAATGGACTGGGTGACACAGAAGGCACAAGTGGGGACTGTAATACGGGAGCTGTGGGGACCGACAATATCCGCTTCAACATCGCTTCAGCCACCTCTGAAATAACGATAACCCCGACTTCTCCTCTTCCCACCCTGACTTCCAGCCTCTTTATAGATGGATCAACCCAGCCCGGAGCATCGTGCGCTTCGACTATTCCGGGTCGTACCCTTCGCATCGTTCTGGACGGGTCATCTGCCGGTCCGGTAGATGGAATCCACATCACCGGGAACGGATCAACGGTTCGTGGTCTCGTCATCAACGGATGGGCCCAGAATGGCGTGAAAATCCAGGGTGGAGACAACAACATCATCGATTGCAACTTCATCGGGACAAACGTCGATGGAACGGTTGCCGATGGAAACTCCATTTATGGTGTTGGCCTGTCAGGAAGTGCCCTGTCCAATACCATTGGTACGGTGGGCCGTGGAAACCTGATTTCAGACAACAGCCAGGGCATTCAACTGGAACCAGGTGCCACAGGTACAAACATCTACGCCAACTTCCTCGGCACCGACCGAACGGGTACGGTCGACATGGGCAATGATTTTGCTGGAATCGGAAATAACCAGGCCGGTAGTCTCACTATTGGCGGTTCCGGAGCCGGACAAGGAAACCTGATTTCAGGTAGTCCGAGAGGGATCTCTACCTATGGCGCAACAGGGACGACGATCAACATCAAAGGGAATCTGATAGGAACTGACCTCACAGGAACACTTCCGGTTCCAAATGACAACCATGGCATCTATATCCATCCGATCAGCGGTCCTACACCCACCCTCTATCAGATTGGAGGCGCCTCGAACGGAGAAGGAAACATCATTGCATTCAATGGCGCTGGAGTAGGCGTGGCAAATGATGCAGACATTACAGGCACCACGATAATTGGAAATAGTTTCTTCAGCAACACAGGACTGGGCATTGACCTTGGTGCGGATGGTGTCACGGCAAATGATGTAGATGATGCCGACGTAGGCCCCAACAATTTCCAGAACTGGCTCACCGGTGATGCTCGCATCGATGGATCGGGCGATATGGTGATGGCATTTACACCCACTTCGTCACCGGCAAACTCCACCTATCCCATCACCATCTCTCTCTATGAAGCAGATGGTGATGAAGAAGAAGGAGCGCGGTTCATCAAGAACCTGACCTACAATACGTATCCCAATACAACGGTTTTCCTTCCGGGAAATGCAGCCGCAAATGGTATCACGGTAGGAGACAAGATTGTCATCAACGCAACCGATGCGAACGGCAACAGTTCTGAATTCGGACCTCCGATCACAGTTCTTCCCGTACCGCCTGCAGAGTACGATGCGCTCGTTGCCCTGTACAACTCGACAAATGGCGGCTCTTGGACGGACAATACCAACTGGTTGGTCGGTCATGAGGTTGATACGTGGTTCGGAGTGAACGTGGTCAACGGACACGTATCGGAGGTCAACCTGAATTCCAACAATCTGGTTGGCACGATTCCTTCTTCCATCTCCGCGCTGAGCGAGTTGGTCGGACTGCGACTCTACGACAATTCGCTCACGGGCTCGATTCCCACGTCCATCGGTACGATGTCGAACCTGTCAGTCTTGTACCTGAGCTCAAATGGATTGACCGGAGGAATTCCATCGCAATTGAGCAATCTCACCCTGCTGCAGTTCCTGGAACTGGGGGATAACCCCCTCGGTGGCTCGATCCCTGCCAGTCTGAGTTCGTTGGTCAATCTGCGCTCTATCACCCTGAATTCTGCCGGTCTCAGCGGCAACATCCCCGACATATTCGGGGGCATGACACAACTGACGAGCCTCTGGCTGAACGTGAACAACTTCGACGGTCCTCTGCCTGCTTCGCTTGGTTCGGCTACGGCATTGCGCACATTTTTCGTCAGCGAAAACCAGTTGACCGGCGACGTTACTCCTGCGTTTGCGACGTTTACCGATCTCGATCGGTTCAGCGTCTACAATAACTTCTTTACAAGCCTGCCGGACCTCACCAACAGCGGGACATTCTCTGAACTCTACGTTTGGAGCAACTATTTCGATTTCGATGACCTCGAGCCCAATGCTGCCGAGATCGACAACCCGACAATCACACAGCGTGCTTTCGGTACGGCCTCGTCACCGAGCGTAACATCGGGCGACCCGATCAACCTGTCGTTCCCGTCGCTTGGGGGCACACCCGCCAACATATCGTACCAGTGGAAATTGGACGGGAATCCGATCCCCGGGGCAACGAACGAGATATTCTCCGATCCGTCGGCGGATCCCTCTGACGCTGGCCAGTACACTTTAGAAGCCACCAACTCTGTCCTCGGAGGTCTCGTGCTGACCAGCGAACCGAACACGCTGTCGGTCCTGATCCCATCGGTGCCCCAATCCGAAATCGACGCTCTGATCGCGATATACAATGCGACATCCGGTACGAGCTGGAACGACAACACTAACTGGGATACAGTAGCTGACATTTCGACGTGGTATGGTGTCCAGACCAGCGGTGGTCACATTACTCATCTGAACCTGGATTCCAACAACTTGGTCGGGCCATTTCCGGGAGCAGAGCTTCTGAATCTTCCCGGGCTTCAAGTCCTGAACCTGAGGTGGAATGATCAATTGACGGGATCCATCCCGACAGAGATCGGCAATCTTCCTGATTTGAGGGAATTCAGGATCAGTCAGAACGGCTTTACAGGCAGCATTCCCATCGAAATCGGTAGCGCGACGAATCTGGAAGTGATTGAAATGGCCTGGATGCCGAACATCACGGGAACCCTGCCGAGCCAGATTCAGAATCTGGTCAACTTGCGGGAATTGTTCATTGCAGGAACCAACTTGACCGGGACTCTTCCGACATGGATCGACTCCCTGACCCAACTGACAGATCTCTATCTCATGGAATCGGGATTGAGTGGATCGATGCCAACGGAATTGGGCAATCTTTCCAACCTCAGAGTTCTCAAGGTTTACGGAAATGACATCACAGGCTCTGTACCTGCCTCACTTTCAAATCTGGCTTCGACCCTGATCGCACTGGATATCGGAGGCACGAATATGGACGCCTCGTTTCCGACGGCCATTGTTCTGTCTCTTTCCAATCTGGAGGTTCTGGTCGCCAGAAATATTCATGCGGGCGGCCCGCTGCCAGACTTGAGCTCCATGACGAGTTTGACTCATCTCGAGCTACGCGAAATGCCGGTCAATGGCCCCTTGCCAGCGTGGATCGGATCCATGACGCAGCTCTTCTATCTGGATTTATTCCAGAACGGGTTTACTGGAAATATTCCAGCGGGGTATGCGGCACTCACTTCATTGACCGGTCTCAATCTTTACAACAATAGTCTCGATGGTGCGATTCCATCGTGGATCGGAAACTTTACGAATCTATCCAACCTGGGCCTGGCCAATAACAATTTCAGTGGATCGATTCCGACGGAAATAGGAACGTTGGCTGATTTGTGGTCACTCGATGTCGGGGTAAACAGTCTCAGTGGCGCCGTGCCGGCCTCACTCGCCAGTGCGCCAAACCTGCGTTACCTGCATCTCCATAACAACGATTTGACGGGTCTCCCGGATTTCGGTGCATCTCCGTTTCTGGTGTACATAAACGTCAACGACAATCGACTCGAATTCGATGACCTTCTTCCGACAGTAACGGGCAGTTACGGCGGTACCTTGGAAGCTTCCAACATGAAGCTGTTCGGCAACTACCAGGCGATCAACGTGGACGAAGGGCTGCCGCTTGCATTTTCGCAGCCTTCGCCCGGAGCGGGGAATGCATATCAGTGGTTTAAAGGCGCCATTCTTCTTAGCGGAGAAACGAGCGATGCCATGCTGATCGATCCTTCAGCTCAGGCTGATGCCGGTCAATACATCCTGCGTGTCACCAATCCCTCGATTTCTGCTCTGACTCTCGAAAGCGAGCCGGTCGACGTGACCGTTCAGCGTCAGGTATCTCAGGCTGAAATAGACGCGTTGACGGCGCTCTACAATGCTACGGACGGTGCGAATTGGACGACGAAAACCAACTGGACTATAGATCCAGATGTCAGCACGTGGCACGGAGTCACGGTTGTGAATGGTTATGTGACGGAAGTAAATCTGCCGTTGAACAATCTGGTCGGAACGATTCCATCAGAGATTGGAGATCTGACAGGGCTTCTTTCGCTTCAATTGCAGGGCAACTCACTGACTGGCTCCATTCCCGCTTCTCTGTTCGGCATTACAGGGATCCAGCTGATCGATCTGTCGGCGAATTCTCTAAGCGGGACGGTGGTTACGACATTTTCCACTCTGGATTCGCTTTCGCAGTTGTTGTTGAATGACAACAATCTCACTGGAGTCCCGAACTTCAGCTCCCTCGCGGCGCTGAGTGACTTTCAGATTCAGGACAACCGGCTTCTCCTTTCGCACCTCGTGCCGAACGCGGGCATAACTGGTTTTCAGTATGCTCCCCAGGCCAATTTTGGTGTCCCGACTCTTCAGGTTGTGGGAGCCGGAGCTGCCCTCGAAATTTCGTTCCCCGCTGTCGGTGGAGAAGGATCCCTGTTTCAGTGGAAGAAAGACGGCAACCCCATAGCAGGAGCAACCAGCGAGGCGTACCTCAAAGCCAGTGCCGAGCCTTCTGATACGGGCTCGTATGTGTTGGAAGCAACCAATCCGGGATTGCCCGGATTCACCCTCGTGTCAGAGGCGATTGATTTAAGTGTATCTGCACTCGTCGTGAATACTGCTTCAGATGACACTACACCCGGAAACGGCGAATGCTCACTCCGTGAAGCGATTCAGACAGCAAATGCTGATGCCGATGTATCTGGCGGGGATTGCATTCCCAAAGGTGGTTTTGACACCATCACGTTTGATATCCCCGGTGCCGGGCCACACGTCATTCAACCATCTTCACCTCTGCCAGATATATCCAATGCTCTTCTTATAGATGGATATTCACAAAGTGGCGCGGCTCCGAACACATTGGGGTATGGACAGGGTTCCAATGCGATAATCCTGATTGAACTCGATGGGGCAAACACACCTCCCGGAACTAACGGACTGGACATCCAAACTGCGGGCGTTGTTGTTCGAGGGATCGCCGTGAACAGTTTCCCGGGATCTGGAATTTGGATTCAGGAAGGCGCCTCGGCATTCGAAGAATTCCAGGCTGCTCTAACAGTCTCCGATGAAGCCAGATCTATTGAGTCAGATCTTATCCTCGGATTGTCGCCCACAGCCGGAAACGGTGTGGATACGGGCGAAGATGTTGAAGCTGCTCCATCACCGCCTTCGGGCGCATTCGATGCTAGATTTACAGACGGAGGAGCCGATCTGACATCGGATTTTCGTTCGTCTTCCCAGGAGAACCATGTTTGGACTTTCCGCTACGACGTGGTCTCGGGTAATGCACTGATCCGCTGGAACACCGAACAATTTCCTGCCTACGGCGCGTTGAACTTGCTGGATACCAGCGGTGGCTCGGTTGTGAACGTAAATATGCGTGAAGCAACGAGTGCACTGGTTCCTGACGGAATCTCCGAGCTCGAAATCAGGTACTCGCTACCAGTCCCTGGAACGGACAATCGAATTGAAGGCGTGTTCGTCGGTCTTGATGCATCCGGAACGATTGCCAAAGGCAATCAGCAGGATGGCATCGTGGTTGATGGCGGTTCATACAACGTTATTGGCGGGTCAGATCTGGATGCCCTTACGGTGATTGCGGCCAACTCGGGCTGGGCGGTGGTCTTGAATTCGGATGCCTCGCACAACGTCGTCCAGAATACGTACATGGGTGTCAATGCCCCGTACTCAGCAGCGCTACCAAACGGGCAAGGCGTTTTCATCGCAGGTGCCAACAATACGATCGGTGGCTCAGCCTCAGGAGAAGGTAATATCATCGCTTTCAATGGTGGCGTCGGAGTTCGGGTATCTGAGCCCGGTACGACAGCCACCCCTGCAGGAAACAGAATACTGGGCAACAGAATTTCCGCAAACAGCGGTCTGGGTATCGATCTGTACAGCAGTGGCGGTGCCGCAGGACTGGTCGACACAAATGATTTAAGTGACCTGGACACAGGCGCCAATCAGGGTATGAATTACCCGGTGCTCACCTCAGCGCGGTACTCTGGAAACACAGCTACCTTGAGCGGAACGATCAATACGATTCCCTCAGCTCGCGTACGTGTCGAGTTTTTCACGTCGCCCGGCTGCGATCCTTCTGGATTTGGAGAAGGGCGCTACTTCCTGGGGCACCAGGACGTGTTTACAAACGGTTCGGGTGATGCGTCTTTCGAGGCCTTCCTTTCCGTTTCGGGCATCCCTGGACGATTTGCTTCGGCCACTGCTACTGATGAATCTGGAAATACATCCGAGTTTTCATCCTGTATTGCCCCGGAAGTTGTGATTCCCAACGGATACATCATGACAGAGGTGGAGACGGGTCTTGACACTCCACAGGGCATCGATTTCGGGGGAGACGGAACGGTTTACGTTTCGAGCACGGGATCCGGTGAAGTGTACCGGTACGACTCTGATGGGAATCCACTGGATGCGGGAGCCTTCTTGTTTGGTATTGATCGCCCTATTGATCTGGCAGTTACGGACAACCCCAAACTCTTCGTAACAAGTCTCGATCAGAACGCGATTTATCGATTCGACCTTACGACAACATCGCCCGGTACGGATGCAAGTCTTGCAACTCCCTGGTTGAGCGGTCTGAATGCGGCAACGCACATGACGCTGGGTGATGACGGAATGCTCTACTACAGTGAGGTGCGCGGCCTCATCGGTGAGAAAATTTCGCGTGTCGATCCCGAATCTCCTTCCCCCGTTCCTGAAGTTCTGGTGACCTTCCCTGACACCGAGAATATCAATCCTCAGGGGATCGCCTTCGCTGATGGCTATATGTATTTCACCACCCAGGGACCGGGTCAGATCGTCCGTGTAGATCTGGACGCCGCACCATCACTTCCCGTGACGTATGGTGACACGCAGGTCATGTTTGGTGGACTGGACAACCCGGGAGGAATTGATATCGGTACAGACGGTGACCTGTTCGTCGCCACCCTTTCAGATGTGTTTTCAGCGTCGGTTACGTCGGCCGTTATGGTTCCGTTCATTTCCGGGCTTGCCGGAAGTTCGTTCAACAACCTTGCTATTGATGACTCCGGTCATCTGTATTACGCCGATCAGGCAAGGGGAGACGTAGTCGAGGTGATCGCACCGCTGGCACAGGTTCAGTCCGGTGGAACGATGACGTATCTCATTCATGAGGATGGCGCACCTACAATCTCGGATGGATCTGACTTTGATGCTGTTCGCGCAGCTTTCCAGAATTGGAATGATGTCTCGACGGCCGACGTGTCATTTGTTGATGGAGGCACAACGTCAAACCAGTATGCCGATCCCAACGATGGTCAGAACATCGTGACCTTTTCTGATGACGCGTTTCCGTTCCCACCGTTTGTTCTTGCCATCGCAGCCAAACGCATTGAGTACTCTGGAAGTGGCGGAGATCTGGCCGAAATTGTGGATGCTGACATCGTCGTAAATCCCGAATTCCTGAACAAACCCGGATTCAACTACGGTACGGATTCGTACCCGGGATACTTTGATATTGAGAGCATTCTGACCCACGAGTCCGGGCACGTTCTGGGTATGATTCACTCGGGTATTCCGCAGGCCACCATGTTCTTTGCGCTCCCGGAAGCACAGGACGGCCGTTCACTTGAGCCGGATGACATGGCCTGGGTGAGTAAGAGATACCCGGATCCTGGAGCTTATCCGTCGCTGGGTTCGATTTCGGGAACCGTTTTTGACGGTGAGTCAACTTCTGTTGGAGCCGTAATCGCCGGTGCGCTGGTCATTGCCACGGATATCGCGTCCTCGAAAATGATCCACACGTATTCGGAGCTGGATGGGAGCTATGAAATCCCCGGTCTTCCGCTTTCAGACTACAAGGTTTCGATTCAACCGCTGGACGGGGATGTGTTTGGATTCCCGCTCGTGCCCGAGGGCATCAGCCCGAATCTGGCAAGCATCAGTACCAATCGGGGCTTCCTTGAGGAATTCTACAATGATGCTAACGAGTCGGACGATCCAACGGTTGATGATGTTGAAGCATTTGACGTTGTGACCGTCACGGGAGCAGTTTCCGGTATCGACTTTACGTCGAACAAGGATATCACACCACCCGTGGTATCCAGCGCTTTCCCCGTTGATGGAGCGACGGGAATTGAAACAGAAAGCGACCTTGCAATACGCTTTTCCGAATCAGTCATTCGCAGTACGGTTTCTGTAGTCCTGAATGAAATGAGTGGAGGAAGCATTGTTCAGGTGATTGAGCTTACAAAGACGTTTACGGAAGATGATACATTGCTTCTCTTGTCCATGGATGAGACCATGAAGCCGTCAACCGAGTACCGCATGGATCTTTCCGGTGCGGTGTCGGACCTCCGAGGAAATCTGCTGAATCCCGCGCCAGGAGCATTGGAGTCGTTCGCCTTCAATACCGAGTTCGCCGATCTGGTAGCTCCGACTGTTGTTTCGGTCAGCCCTGAAGATGCTGCGACCGAGATACAGACCCGCAGTGAAATTTCTGTCATCTTCTCCGAATCCATGGATCCCAAATCATTGACAGATGCGGGTGCCGTGATATTGTCCGTAGGTGGAAATCCGGTTCCAATCAGCGTCGAAGTTGATCGGGATCTGGATTACTCGGTGGCCAGAGTCGTACCCGACAATCCACTCGCGGAACAGTCTGTGTACGTACTGGACGTAGCCGCTAGCGTCAGGGACGCCTCCGGTGTTGCCATGGGAGCTGCATATCAGACCGGTTTTGAAACAGTCATTATCAACCCTCCTCATCTGACAGACTTCGGCCCATACAATGGCGCCGCTGGTGTCACCGTGGAAACTCCGGTTGTTCTGGATTTCTCTGAGGCCATCGACCCTGCCTCGGCAAGTATTTCAACAGTACGTCTGACCGGGCCTTCCAGTGGTCTGGTTCAAGGAGCATTCGAGTTCCTGTATGACGACACTCGACTGGTATTCAGGCCGGATTTCGCTCTTGAGGAAGGAACGCTCTATCAACTCAACGTCAGCGGAATCAAGGACCTCAGTGGAAATTTGCTGGACAATCCGCTTGAATCAAACTTTACGACAGCCGTGACGGTTCGCGATCCTGTCGTCGAGTCAGTTTCGCCGCTGGCTGGTGTTGTGGGTACAACCGTTGTCATCACTGGAACCGGATTCGACGCCAATGCGAGCTTCGTAAACGTTTCCTTCAACGGCGTGTCGGCAGTAATCGAAAAAGCCGATCTGACTTCCATCACCACTTCAGTTCCTGAAGGTGCAACGTCTGGTCTCGTACAGATATCGGTCGGACCTCGGGTGAGCAACAGTTTGGTCTTCGACATCGTGGAACTGAATACGTCGACTGACGAAGCAACCAGCACCATCAGCCGAGAACGGTCTGCTCGCGACACTGAAATTACGCCTGACGGATCACATGCCTACGTGACGCACCCTCTCGAGGGAGAAGTTTCGATTCTGGATCTGTCTACAACTACATTCGATCCAATTCCGATTCCGGTTGGTGATTTCCCGTTCAAGATTTCCATCAATCCGAGTGGTACGCGGGCGTACGTCACGAATTTTGACTCCCATACGGTATCGGTGATCAACATTGATCCCGAGGATCCGGACTATGCCTATAACGAAGAGATTACTCAGGTGCCTGTTGGACTGAATCCAACCGGTATTGCCGCTACACCGGATGGGTCGCGAATCTATGTGGCCGAGTTTACTTCGAAAGGGATTTCTATCATCGATGGTGATCCCGGTAGTGGTGGTGTCAATAAAGTTGTTGCTCGTATTTCGAGAGAAACCTCCGAAGCGTCAAGCGAACTCGATCCGGATGGAGCACGGATCTCGCGTGAATCTGCCTACAGAGACGTTGAGATTACCCCTGACGGAACTCGGGCTCTGGCGACTGGATCTGCCGGCTTGTTGATTTTTGACATTAATCCTGAATCATCGAGTTACAATCAGGCCATCGCACGCGTCTCAAGGGAAACCTCCGATGCGGGAAGCGAACTCGATCCTGACGGAACACGGACGTCCCGAGAGATCGGATACCGCGACGTGGAAATCCTGCCGGATGGCACGTCTGCGTTTGTGTCGTCGTTGGAAGGCGAGATTCTCTGGATCGACATTAATCCTGACTCTCCTGAACCGTATCAGGTGATTGCACGCACCAGCCGGGAGGCCAGTGCACGCGAATTGGAGCTCAGTCCTGACGGGTCGTTGCTGTATGTGACGGCAGTTCGACTGGATCCGGTTACGCTGCAAGAAATCAATGTGGTTGACGTGTATGAGCTTGGCATAAGTGCTACAGGAGCTCCCTCAACCGTGCTGAGTCTCTCAAGAGATCCGATTGTGACTACAGGATTTTCGTTCACACTCATCGACACATTCGAGCTCCCTGAGGAGCCTGAATCAGTTGTACTCGATGAGCGAAGAAACTCGTTGTTGGTTACCAGTCCTGATCCAGATGCGGCAGTCACGATCATCACTTTCGGTGAAGACGCTGACAATGATGGATTGAGCGACGAAGAGGAAGCTCAGATCGGTACCCTTCCAGACAATCCGGATACGGATGCGGATGGAGCCATTGACGGGCTCGACGTATTCCCACTTGACCCGGCAGAACAGCTGGATGTCGATCTGGACGGAGTGGGCGACAATCGTGACCTTGACGATGATGAGTCCACGCTGCCTGACAGGCGCGAAGTCATTCTTGAGCGCATCCGTCAGCTCAGTGGCGTGTGTATGGTCATTGAAGATGCTGGCGACAAATCGAGCAAGAAGAGCGGAAAATCGAGCAAGAAGTCAAGCAAGAAGAGCGGCAAGTCAAGCAAAGCTTCTGGTCGTGATCTTCAGAAAGCGGTGGAAAAATCCATCGAGCTGCTGGAGAAAACACTAGAAGACAAATACTGGCTGGATATTGGAGGAATGTCGCTCCATCCGAAAGATGGGTCGAAGGTATTTGACCGGGATATCGAGCTCATCGACGAACTGATCACAATTGCCGAAAGCGGATCCAACTGTAGTGCTGTGGCTGACGAGCTCGTCCTTGAGGTTGTCTCGATGGATCGTGAGCTTACGGAAATCGCCATGGATGAAGTGCTCTGCGCCGGTGGAGATAAATGTGAGAAGGAAATGGGCAAAGCCGTGGATGACTACGACAAAGCCATCGAAGATCTCGAAGATGAGGACTGGGCCAAGGCTCTGAACAACTTCAAGAAAGCCTGGAAGCACACGGCAAAAGCGGTGAGCCACGCGGCGAACGGAAACAAAGCCGGCAATATCTCGGATCAGGATGAAAATGCGATAGATCAATCCGAGGACCTGCTGATTCCGGACACCTTCCTCCTCGAAGACAATTATCCCAATCCATTCAATCCCGAAACGTCGATTCGATTCGGACTGCCTGAATCGGCGGCCGTAAGGATAGAAGTTTTTGATGTGATCGGAAGGCGAGTTGCCGTACTTGTCAACGATGAGCTTGCGGCAGGATATCACCAGGTCCGGTTTGATGCCTCAAAACTGGCAAGTGGACTGTACGTCTATCGAATGACGGCCGGCGGATTAAACCTGGTCAAAAAAATGGTGCTGATGAAATGATGAACATCAATAAGCACACGCACCAACCACGATTTTTGATTAGGACCATGAAACGGATTTCCTTCACTTTCCTTCTTGTCGGCCTGTTCCTGGCAGCAACTCCATCAAGTTCTATCGCGCAGGTGGGATCCTGCGCGGTTGGATCCGCAGAGCACTACCTGACAGTGAATAACGTCAGGGCGCGACTTTTCAATTCAGGAAATCTTTTCTGGAAAGGCTCTCCAGACGTGTACACAGTGCCCAAGGACGGTGGAGTGAATGCCATCTTTACTTCCGGCATATGGCTGGGTGGATATGTGAACAACTCCCTCAGGGTCGCCGGTTCGACGTATGGACCGTACGAGTTTTTTCCCGGACCTGTCGACGCGGTGGTCAATGGCGAGGACTGTTCTGCTTATGACCGGATTTATCGGATCGCGGATCGTGACATGAGTGACCTGGATGCAGGAGGAACTCCTTCGCGAGACGTGGCCGACTGGCCGTGGCAGCTGGGCGCTCCTGTGATCGACGGTGACGGTAATCCCAATAATTATGATCTCGCAGCAGGCGACCGCCCCGAGCTGCTCGGAGGAGAATCCCTGTTCTGGATCATGAACGATGTAGGGAATGTGCACGCCCGAACGGGCTCCTCACCTCTGGGAGTTGAGGTGCACGTCACGGCCTTCGCAGCCGCTTCAGCCAACCCGGACATCGACAATAGCACGTTTTACAGGTATAAGTTCATAAACAAAAACGCTCTTCCGATTGAAGACATGTATCTGGGCTTGTTCGCTGATCCAGACCTCGGCAATTTTGATGACGATTATGTTGGCAGCAATCCCGGGCTGAATATGGTCTACGTATACAACTCCGATGACGATGACGAGGGGGGTTATGGTGTTGCTCCACCCGCAGTTGGATACAAGATAATTGGAGGCACCGTTTCGGACTCGGACGGTCTGGACAACGACAACGATGGATCGATTGATGAACCAGGGGAAGAGTTGGGATTGGCTTCATTCATCTTCTATAATAATGGCGGGGGCGTCCAGGGAGATCCAGCCAACGGATCTGACTATTACAACTACATGAGAGGTGTCTGGAAAGACGGGAATCCGATAACTGAAGGCGGAAATGGATATCAGTCCGGCGGCCCGGTTACCAGCTTTATGTACAGCGGAAATCCTCCTGGATTCTGGTCTGAGTTCGACTCAGATGGCCTTGGAAATGCGATTGCGCCATCAGATCGCCGGTTTGCATCAGGAGTCGGGCCGTTTACGCTCGCCCCGGGTGAGTCGACAGAGATTTTCTTCGGGATCCTGTGGGCCCGCGGTACTGATAATCTTGACTCTGTAAACGAGTTGTTTGCGACTGCTTCGCGACTTGACGGGATTCAGCCGGGTGATATTTCAAGCGATCCCGCACCCATCATCACAGAAACACCCGGGCCTCTGGTTCCGGCCAACGGCGCATCCGGACAACCACTCGATCTGACCTTGACGTGGACTTTTTCCGGGTCACCCGACGCACAGTTTCAATTGGAGATCGCGGAAAACACTCAGTTTGACTCAGCATCCACATATGCGACGGATGCAACTCAACAAGATCTTAGCAACACCCTCGCCATCAATACACAGTATTTTTGGAGAGTGCGGGCATTCAATGCATCATCATATGGCCCCTGGTCAAACACGTTTTCGTTTTCGACTGGCGAGGTTGAATTCGCAAACTTGAGCCCCTTCATTGACTTTGTGGTTGCCGCCAATGCTGGTGGTCCGCTCGTACCTCCCGTGGGTGCATCTGCTGATTGGGAAGCTTTCCCTGGTACCGGTCGACCCGATGCGACACAGCAGGTAGGACCAGCTCATTGGCTCATCTCCACCTTCCAGACCGGAGCGTGTGCGAACGGCGACTGCGGTCCGTACAGCACATTCCTGTCTCGTGTAGTCCGGAACGGAATTGGACGGGTCGTCCCGTACGATCTGGAGATTCGATTCGACTCAGCAACCAATTACGCACTCGATTGGTGGACTAGCGGAACTGCCGCGCAGGTCCCATTTTCGATCTGGCGTTCAGATGCCGGAACGACAGGGAATACCTCGGACGACGTTCGTCTCGTACCCGTGATGTTTGATATAGATGGAAACTCGCAATTCAATCTGCAAGCACTTGATCACACGATTTCAGCTGCGGACAACGATCCGTACACCGACGCGATTTACTTTTACACCCCGCTCGATCAAACACCCGGAGAGTCGGGTTACAATGCGTGGCTTAACGAGGCACAAACCTCCTCAGGTGACGGTTTCACCGAACTCGGAGATGAGATTATTGGACGCGTCTCACTTGTGAGCTGGAATGGCTCCAATGGCCCGACCGCAGATGCCGATTTTGTTGCTGCCCTCCCCGAAGTCGGAACAGTTTTCAGACTTGAAGGCTACGGCTCGGCATTTCCTCCGCCGGTTCTTTCTACTCCGGGCGACCTCGCGTATCAGGCTCCCGGTGACGTTTCGTTCTCCTGGGTTTCGGCAACGGAAGGCACGGATCGACTCGTCATTGCTTCGGATGCAGCGTTGACGAGTATTGTATCGGACGTTCCGTCTGCATCGCCTCCTTCAATTGTCAATCTTGGCGCCGGTACCTACTACTGGAGAATCGAACG
>CAZEHJ010000025.1:38923-47534 GCA_964512485.1 uncultured Rhodothermales bacterium
GGGACGCAGTTTGCCTATTCGGGCGGAGCTTATGTGTTTTCATCCAGCTTTGAATCCGGTACGGGGTACTGGATTTTCGCTGATGCAGCCGGCACGATCACATTGGACTGTGCGCTCGCAAAAGGGGGTAATCAAGGGTCCGATCTGGATCTGTTGGACACCTTCGTTTCCTTCACGCTTACACCTGAGGGATCGATGCCACAGGTCCTCTATTTTGGATCTGACTTGCCTGACGAGCTGTCTCCAATGGCTTTTTCACTTCCTCCGATTGCCCCTTCACAGCAGTGGAGAGCTCAATATGAGGACGGTCGGTATGTGACCGAGCAGCCCTCTGCCACCGTGTCGATATCAGGGGCAACGTTCCCGATTGTCATCGACCGGGGAGCCATAGAGGAGGGAGAGAGTCTTCTGATAACGGTCCTCGATAATACCGGACAGATCCTTGATTCGGCAGAACTGGCGGCTGGTGAGTCGTTTCAGATTGATGATTCGCAATCCGCCGCATTGCAAATTGCTTCTACGGGTAGTCTGTCGACAGATACTGAGGATTCACAGCTTCCAGAGAGATTTACTGTCTCACAGAACTATCCTAACCCGTTCAATCCTGTTACCAATTTTGAGTTCGCCGTGCCGACTACAGAGGTCGTGACCATCGTCGTTCTCGATGTTACCGGTAGAGAGGTGGTTCGCGTGGCAGATGCTGTGAGTTTCTCCCCCGGCTGGCACAGTATCAGATTCAATGGGGACAAACTGCCGAGCGGTGTCTATTTCTACAGGATTCAGACCCAGACGGAATCGATGGTTCGCCGGATGGTGCTGTTGAAATAGCTCCAGCCCGAAATTATTCAACCACAGTCAGTTGGAGAGGCGCTCAATATTGGATTGGGCGTCTCTTCTTTTTGCCGGGTCCGTTTCATACTCGAGCACTGAATTCCAGTGAGTAACGGCCGTAGCGCGATCACCTTTCTGCTCATACTGCGTTGCCAATTCAACCAGCACATCTGTCTGTCTGGATTGAATGGACAAGGATGATTCCAGATAGAGAATGGAATCGTCGGTTTGCGACATGGCTGCGTAGGTCATCCCCAGATTCTTGTAGATCAGAAACACGTACGGATCGTTGGGGGCCGCATCCTGTCCTCGCTTCAGCACGTTGATCGCTTCCTCGTGTTCGCCTGCGCCGAGAAGCGTATTTCCCCACGCGCTGTAAGCCAACGTGAAAGCTCCGTCGAGCGCCACGGCAGACGAAAAAGCATCAAGCGCTTCCGTTGCGTTTCCCGAATCAACCAGTCCGATGCCAAGATTGAAGAATGCCACGGCGTCATTCTCATTCAGGTTAATTGCATTCCGGGCATATTCAATCGCCAGATCGTATTCGCCCATGGCGTTCTTGAGGGAGGCATAGGATGTCCAGGCTGACCAGAGATCGGGATCGCGATCAATCGCCCGCTCATACTCAGCTTCAGCCAGAGAAAAACTCCGGTTGTTCTGGTGTTCGATGCCGGCTTCGACGAAGCCTCGCGCAGCAATTCGATCTTCTTCGGAGCGCTGTGCTCCCGGCATACCGACCACCCAGAGCAGTATCAGGGCTGAAACGGCCAAGACAGCAGTGATCAGAATCCATGGCCTTCGCGCGATCGGAGCGGTGTCCAGATTGATGGTGACGCTTTTCGGCGATGAGGTCTTGGTCTTTGTTACCGCGACCTCATTTTCGCCATCAACCTCGGGCGAATCCGGCTCGGAAACGGCGACAGGCGGCGCCGGAGCAGAGGACGCGCTGTGCTGTTCACCTTTAAGAAGGGCAACTACTTCGGTCGCGCTCTTCAATCGTTTGTCCGGGTCCTTTTCAAGCAAACCGTTGATGACCGCTTCAATATGCTCGGGAATGTCAGAGCGCCAGGTGGAAGGTGCTTCGTGTGCCTCGTTGGCCGCTGAATAGAGAATAGCGGCATCGTAGGGGCCATCAAATGGCCGTTTCCCGGTGATCATTTCGTACATCACCACACCAAGTGCCCACAGGTCCGTACGATGATCCAGATCTCGTCCTTGCGCCTGTTCCGGACTCATGTAAGCAAGCGTGCCAAGCGACTGACCGCCGATTGTAAGATTTACATTTTGAACTTTGGCCAATCCAAAATCCAGAATCTTGGCCGTTCCGCGATCGGTAACGATCACATTTCCTGGTTTGATATCCCGGTGCACAATTCCTGATTCATGCGCGATTTCGAGGCCAGATGCAATCTGGATACTGAAGTCTATCGCCTCTTCCAGTTCTATCGGTCCCTCTTCAATACGGTCTTCCAACGTCGAACCATCATAGTACGCCATCACGATGAACAGATGGCCGTCATCAGTACGACCGATCTCGTGCACGATGGCGATATTTGGATGATCCAGCGCTGAAACCGACTTGGCTTCATTGATAAACCGCGCCTCAACGGATTCATCCGAGGTCAGCATGGGTGGCAGAAACTTCAGCGCCACCGTGCGATCAAGCGACGTGTCGGACGCCTTATAGACGACACCCATGCCGCCCCGGCCCAACTCGGACTCGATTACATACTGAGATATTTGTTTTCCAATCATCAATTTTGACGCTTCCAACGATCAGAAACTCGATCCTGGACGGGGGAAATGCAATATGGATTTGTCCCTATGGATGTTGGTTGTTGCCGATTGTTCCATCCGGGCTCCGGAGAAGGTACGCTGCGATTCGGCTACGAATCAGGTTGGTTCTTTTCGACGAGTCGGTTACGTTGACCCGTACCACTGCATCAAATGATCCCGCTCCTCGTCATGAAATCTCTTCTCTCCCTCCTGCTGCTCTCCGCCCTCACCCTGACCACAGCAACGGCTCAGGATTTCACAGCACACGAAGACATGAGTTTCTTCATTACGAGCGCCGGCCCCGGAAACGGAGCAGATCTTGGTGGCCTGGAGGGAGCCGATGCTCACTGTCAGTATCTGGCTGAAGCGGTAGGATCAACCGAAAGGGATTGGCGAGCGTATCTGAGCACACACGGCTCGGAAGGAAGTGAAGACGTCCACGCCAAAGACCGAATCGGAGAGGGACCCTGGTATAACTCCACGGGGGTACTGGTGGCGAACGATGTTTACCACCTGCACTCCGACGAGGCCAATCTCACGAAGGAAGCCTCGTTGAACGAACTTGGCCAGATGGTAAATGGTAGAGGCGATAGCCCGAATATGCACGATGTGATCACGGGGTCAAACCTCGATGGTACTCTGTTCGTCGGAGAAGGCGATACAACCTGCGGAAACTGGACAAGTCATGGCGAAGGAAGTGCCCGTGTGGGACACCACGACCGCACCGGTGGCGGGGAAAATCCAACATCCTGGAATTCAGCGCACGGCTCTCGAGGTTGTAGTCAGGAAAATTTGCAGGGAACGGGAGGCAACGGCTTGTACTACTGCTTTGCGACCACACCTGCGAAAGACAACTGATCGCCGCATCACTCGCGATGCGCGTCGGGGAGTCTCATGAATGTAAACTCAGTCATTTCTCCGTTTCTGGATGAGCATGGAGTGCTGATCCTTGATGGAGGATTTGCGACCGAACTGGAAAAACATGGGTGTGACCTGAACAATACGCTCTGGTCTGCCAGTGTCCTGCAGAAAAGCCCGGAGATCATACGGGCTGTTCACGATAGTTATCTGGAGTCGGGAGCCGATTGTATAGCGTCGGCCAGCTATCAGGCCACACCTCAGGGATTTGCCGGGATTGGCTTGTCGGAAAATGAATCTGAGAGGCTCATCCGACTTTCGGCCTCGTTGGCAGAAGAAGCTCGAAATTCGTTCCACAAACGACACCCTGAGCGGCTCAAGCCAATTGTGGGAGCGAGCATAGGGCCATACGGAGCTTATTTGTCCGACGGATCCGAATACACTGGTTCGTATTCACTTTCCCGAACAGAACTGGCCACTTTTCATGAGCCTCGGTGGAGCATTCTAGCGGACTCACCATCTGATTTCATGGCCTGTGAAACTATCCCGAGTCTGAAAGAGGCTGAAGCGCTGGTTGATCTTTTGTCTGGCACTCCGGAACGCACTGCCACGATCAGTTTTTCGTGCCGAGACGGGCATCACATCAGTGATGGAACGCCGATTCGGGAATGCGCCAGCCTTCTGGAGGGTGTTGAACAGGTAGTCGCTGTAGGCGTGAATTGCATGGCGCCACATCTGACGACATCCCTGGTGCAAAATCTGGCTGAGGAGTTGAACGACACGGAGATCATGGTCTATCCCAATTCAGGAGAGGTGTTCGACGCAAGCAGTAAAACGTGGTCGGGTATGGAAAATCTGGATGCATGCGCTACGGCGGCGCAGGAATGGTACTCACATGGTGCACGCATAATTGGGGGTTGTTGTCGCACGGGTCCCGAACACATCGGGGCGATGCGCAAACATCTGATCTAGAATTGCCCTAACTCAAAAGGGCGATCCAGATGGCTCTATTTGCTCAGCAAGTCTGCAAGGGCAGCTTTCAGGGAGACAAACTTGAAATTGTAGCCCGCGGTTGAGGCAGCATTCGGTACGGCCCGCTGACCTGCCAACAAAACCTCCGAAGCTTCGCCAAAAAGGAGTTTCAGTCCGAAGCCCGGTACGGGTAGAACTGCAAGCCGCCCGAGCTGTCCGCCCAGTGTTTTGGCGAAGACCCGAAAGGTGACAGGCTGAGGCGACGTGGCATTAAAAGGACCATCAAATCTTTCATTCGTGAGTGCCGTCACAATCATCCCAACCACGTCGTCGAGATGAATCCAGGGGACGTATTGGCGCCCCGAGCCCACCGGTCCACCCAGGCCCAGACGGAAAGGAAGCAGCATTTTTTCGAGTGCACCGCCACCAAGTCCAAGAACTACCCCGATTCGAGGGCATGCAACACGCACACCGGATTGTCGAGCTTGAAGTGCCGCGTTTTCCCAGTCTCTGGATAGCTCTGCCAGAAAACCGTCCCCCGCGGGAGCATTTTCGTCCAGTATCGTTTCTTGCCCGTCTCCATAGTACCCCACGGCGCTGGCGGATACCATGACGCTCGGCGGCGAATCGGATCGCCCTATCGACTCAACCAGTCTGCGGGTCAGGTCAACGCGACTTTCTCTGAGAGCCGTTTTTCGACTCTCGCTCCATCTGCTACCTATTACCGGTTCGCCGGCCAGGTTAATCACCGCGTCCGATACAGATATCAGCAAATCCAATTGATCGTCTTCGGCGACGACGCGCTCTATCTGAACCATGTCACCGAGGCGTTCACGAGCTTTTTCGACATCTCGAACCAGCGCCGTGACCTCATGATCTGCATTCAGAAGACGGGTCACGACTGCCGAGCCGATGAAGCCTGTCGCTCCCGTAAGCAAGACTTTCATACGATTCATAATTCTTGATGCCGGAACTGTGTGCTGGAAAATACTATTATGGATCATTATCCATAAATCACAGCTCGGGTCGTCCATGAATTCTCTTGAACTCAAAATCCCCCCTGTTGTTGTGGCGGCCCTGACAATTGGGAGTATGTGGATCGTTGCGAAAAACACTCCCGGGTCAGACATGGCGTTTGGTGATCAGCTGTCGGGACTACTTTTAGCGACCGGTGTAGCGGTAATGCTATGGAGTACGGTATCCTTCAGCCGGGCAAAAACGACGGTAGATCCCACCAAGCCCCACGCCGCATCATCATTACTTACGTCTGGCCTGTTCGGGATTTCGCGCAATCCGATCTACGTGGGGATGTTTCTGTTTATCCTCGGATGTGGATTCCGGATGGGAAACGTATTCTCGCTCGCCCTTGCCGCAGGATTCGTCTTTTACATGAATCGATTTCAGATCGAGCCCGAGGAAGATGCTCTGGAAAAGCTGTTTCCAGAAGAGTATTCTGAATACAGAAAGCGGGTCCGACGCTGGCTCTGACGTACCTCCCACCATCTTACTTCCAACCCATGATCAAACCCGTTCGCTTTCTGATTCTGATTGTCTGTTTTTCACTTTCGCTCGCGGCTTGCACGTCCGACACGGATTTAAACGAATCAGCGCCAGCTGCAGTCGACACGCTTCGGGTAATGGCTTACAATATTCACCACGGTGAAGGCATGGATGAGGTGCTGGATCTGGAGCGTATCGCTGCCCTGATTCGAGAGGTTGATCCTGACCTTGTGGCGCTGCAGGAAGTCGACAGCGTCGTCACGCGGACCAAGGGCGTAGATCAAGCTTCAGAATTGGCCAGGCTTACCGGGATGGATTCCCGTTTTGGCCGGTTCATGGCGTACCAAGGAGGCGCTTACGGAATGGCGGTACTGTCCCGTTTGCCTCTCAGGTCGTCGAACAATTATCGGCTTCCGGATGGCGACGAGCCCAGAACCGCATTGGCGGTGGAGGTCGAACTTCCTGGAAGTAAAAAGCGCGTTCGGTTTATTGGAATACACTTTTACAGGACCGAAGAAGAACGGCTCGCACAGGCCCAGCGCATGGAGGAGTACCTGGCGAGCGAGGAGGAAATGACGACGTTTCTGGCAGGTGACTTCAATTCCCAGCCCGGAACGGCGGTCTTGCAGCATCTTGAATCGTCCTGGACCGTCGTTGACAAAGGAGATGACCACTTCACGTTCCCATCGTACGGACCAGAGAGGGAGATCGACTTTTTCATGTATCGAGCGCAGGGAGAAGTGGAAATCATCTACCAGGAAATTCTCAATGAGCCTGTGATGTCGGATCATCAACCCCTCGTCATGGATGTCGTGATTCGAAACCCATAAGGGGTTATCTCACGTAAACCATGGTCGGAAATGCGTTCGAACGTGGAGGAAAACCGTTGGAAAGACTGACAATCGAGAATGCGAGGAAAGCGCTCAAACGAAGAGAGGCACTGTTCGAAAAAGTGTTTCAACACGGCTCGTTGGAAGTGGAATACTACAAGCCAGAGATCCAGGACTATCAATCTCCCCACACCAGAGATGAGATCTATGTGATCGCATCAGGCTCGGGTATCTTTGTGAATGGAGAATCTCGAGAGCCCTATGAAGTCGGAGAGGTGCTCTTTGTACCGGCCGGGGTTGAGCATCGTTTTGAGGAATTCACCGAGGACTTCGCAACGTGGGTTTTCTTTTATGGGCCCGAAGGTGGTGAATCGTCTGGCGATCCAGGCGCCGGTCCGAAGTTCAGAGCGGTCAACCCCGTTCTACCCGTGAAAGATGTTTCTCAAGCAATTGACTTCTATGTCCATCGTCTGGGATTCCATCTGCTGTCTCAGGATTCGGCTGAGCATCCGCACTATGCCTGCGTTGCCCGGGGAGGCGCAGAAATTCACTTGCAATGGCATGATGAGTCGGAGTGGGATCGCGCTGAGCGTCCTCAGCTGCGATTTGTTGTGGAGGACGTAGACGCCCTGTTCAACGAATGGATCGGCCAGGACGTCTATCATGAGAGTACCCAAGTGCGCAATACGGCGTGGCACACGCGCGAATTCGCCTTTTTCGATCCGAACAATAACGGATTGACATTTTATCAGGGTTCAGACCACTGAATGAAACGCCAGACGAAGTATCAACAATGACACCAGCACCCATCAAAGACGAAATCTCATTCGGCGATTTTGAAAAGGTCGATATCCGGGTAGGCACGATCACATCCGTGACCGAGGTCATCACTTCGGACAAACTCATGAAATTGACGGTCGATTTCGGAGACCACACGAGGTCCATCCTTGCCGGCATCAAAAAAGAGCGAGAGAACCCTCAAGAGATTGAAGGAAAACAAGCTCTGTTCGTTGTCAACATGGCTCCCAGAAAAATGGCCGGTGAACTTTCAGAAGGTATGCTCTTCGATATCGGCTTCGCTGACGGCATTCTCCCATGCCTGGCCATGCCCGAACGTGAAGTACCGGCAGGGACCAGAGCTGGCTAAAGGCTCTACTTCCTGATCTGATCAGCTGTTTTGGGTCGCGACCGGACTTATTTCATCAACGTGAAATCAACCGTGGCCATGGTGTCATCCCACATCAGGGCGAGGACTCCACCATCCTCGGTAACGTCGATGAAACTGATGGTGAACTGATCAACAGACCATGGCAGCTCTTCCACATCCATTTTAGTACGAACAACATCCTTTTCGTTGGAATAGCCAGAAGAGCCCCAAATTCCTGGTTCTTCTGAATCGAAGTCAGGCCTGGATATGTGACTGGACAGAATGAAAGACCAGTTTCCTTCATCCAAATCGACAAAAAGCAGGTATTCACCTGCACCGACATGATGATCACCTATCATCAGATCACGTTCAGTCATGAATTGGGTGGACTTGTTGGCTCCGGCACGCCAAACAGGTGTGTCACCCGTGACAAATGCTCCGTAGGAGTCGCCCATTTCAAAGATGTCCGTTCTGGAACGGAGAATCGGGCGGCCGTAGTCGACAACTATCCAGTTTTCGCCAATCTGTGTTGAGGCTTCGCCTCTTGGTGAAGGCATTCGTTCTTGAGCGAGCAGGGGGGCCGTCGAGAATGCCGCAAGGGCGAGAAGAGAAATTAGAAGACGCATGTTCCGAATGAGTTTGGTTTCGCGCACAAACCCATTTAGTGCGCTTGGGTTCTCCGGATGGAGAATTGTCC
>CAZEHJ010000026.1:0-12656 GCA_964512485.1 uncultured Rhodothermales bacterium
TGAAGGCGGTCCGGACGAGACTCGAACTCGCGACCTCCTGCGTGACAGGCAGGCGTTCTAACCAAACTGAACTACCGGACCTTCTGCTCCATGTTTTCATGCGATCAAGAATCGCCACTGAGCGGCCGCAAAGATACGGTCACTCTTGAGCTGAGTGCAACCCTGCTATCTTGAGGATATCGTGGAGTACGCACACGGGCTTGAAAGAAGCAATGAAAAGAACAGGACAACATCACGAGGACGTTGTTGTGGTCAGGGGCGGAATTGAACCGCCGACACATGGATTTTCAGTCCATTGCTCTACCAACTGAGCTACCTGACCGTGGAGAGCCGACGAATATACGGCCCTGTTTTGAGCGGAGTCAACCGAGATTGGCATCTGGCTCCGGTTTCACAGTGTGTTTACAATTAATCGTGCCCACGAAGCCTCACAGATCGCCCTCAACTTCATCATCTTTGCTTTCTTGCGCCCCACATGAGCTTGGTGCGGAGCGTCGAAAAATAGTCCTGCTTTGGGAATCGCACCAGGTTGACGGAATGCTCCGCCTTTTTGATGGTGACAGCATCTGAATCCAAGGTCACCTTTTCGCTGAAACCGTCAGAAGTGAAAATGTGAGGTCTTGTTTGATCTACAACCTTCAACTGAATAGAAGAGTGATCTGGAATCACTATCGGCCGCGCAGTAAGCGTATGAGGGGCAATCGGCGTGATCAGGACGGAGCCACATCCTGGCGTCATGATCGGTCCTCCCAGTGCGAGGGAATATGCTGTTGATCCCGTCGGTGTCGAAACGATGATGCCGTCGGCCCAATAGGTGTTCAGGTAGGCGCCATCTACTGTCACTTCGATGGCCAACAGGCCTGCATCTCCTGATCGCTGAATGGTAAACTCATTCATGGCCCAGGGGACGGGCAGTCGCCGGCCGGAAGACAGCTCAGCTTGCAGCACAAGCCTCTTTTCGACTTCGTAATCTCCTGTTGAAAGTTGTTCGAGCCGATCCTTCAACCCGGTGGCCTCCACACTGCTGAGGAATCCGAGACGACCATGATTGACGCCGATGATGGGCTTCTGAATTTCTCCCAATTCCGCAACAGTGTTCAGAAGCGTACCGTCTCCTCCCAGGGATACTACGATGTCCGCTTTGTCGTGGAAGTCAGCTACTGATGCGGCTGATTCTATGTCTCCCGATATTTTTCCACGCTCCTGCAGGCCCTCGAAGACGGAAGGATGCAGCACGTAGGGGCGATCTGAGGAATCCAGGAATGAAATCAGATCTGAGAGCGGGTCCCAGAGTCCTTCCTTCCTCGTATTTCCTGTAATTCCCAATCGCATGCATATCTCCTGCTGATTCACCGGTCAAGCGCAATCTAAGAGCGGTGGACGCGCCGATCCACAATAGAGGGGGTTGCGCAGATGAAGAAATGGTGTCTGTTCAATACTCGAATATCATCAGCTCAGGAGCAAGCATTGAACTCGAACCAACGGTATTGTCGATTGACGGGCAGCGCGGCCTCCGGAATCGAGACGGTCCTGGTGGATATCGAGATTTCAATCGTACGGGGAATACCAAGAAATACCATTGTGGGGCTGCCCAATGGGGCAGTCCGTGAAGCGCTCGACAGGATACGGTCTGCTCTTCTGGCGTCGGGATACAAACTGCCACGCGGTGCTATCACGGTGAATCTGGCCCCCGCCGACGTCAGAAAGGAAGGCACCTCGTTTGATTTACCGATTGCTCTGGGCATTCTCATGGCGGAGGGAGACATCAACGCCGGGATTGCCACGACCGAGACTCTGGTAATGGGTGAATTGTCGCTCGATGGGTCGGTTCGGCCCGTCAGGGGAGTGCTGGCAGCATTACACGGGGCCGTTCGCGCCGGAGTCAAAAAGTGCATCGTGCCGGCAGACAATACCGCCGAGGCGCAGGTCCTCACAGATCTGGATATCTATGGTGTCTCCACGCTGGAAGAAGCCATGCGTGCGATGGAAGGGAAAGGCACTATCGCGAAAGATCCGAAACCGTTCGAATCGGCGTATGAACGATCTGTGACCGAAGATTTTGGTGATGTCATCGGACAGACGAGAGGAATACGGGCGATGGAAATCGTGGCTGCAGGAGGTCATAATCTTCTTTTGATTGGTCCTCCCGGATGCGGGAAGACCATGTTGTCGAGGCGGCTCCCAACCATTCTGCCGGCCTGGTCAAAAGAAGAGGCACTCGAAACGACGTGTATTCATTCGCTACGTGGTCTCGGCCACTCGGGACTGATCGGCCGCAGACCATTCAGAGCTCCACATCACTCCGTATCCACGGCTGGCATGATCGGAGGCGGAAATCCTGTATTACCTGGAGAGGTGTCTCTTGCCCATCAGGGCGTCCTTTTCCTGGATGAGCTAGCAGAATACACCAGATCAGTGCTTGAAAGCCTCCGAGAGCCCATGGAGGAGGGACGAGTTACAATATCGCGAGCACAGGGTCCGGTGAATTATCCTGCCTGTTTTCAGCTTGTTGCCGCCATGAATCCATGTCCATGTGGTTATTCGGGTGTCAAAGACCGGGTATGCCTCTGCACTCCACGGCAGATCAATCAATATCGTTCCAAAGTGAGTGGTCCGTTGATGGATCGCATAGATATGCAGGTGATGATGGACTCTGTTGATCCAGCGTCAAGCCGTTTGCGTGGGGAATATTCCTCCTCAAAATTGTCCGATCGCGTTGCAAGGGCCAGAGCGTACATACAGCGCTCGCGTAAAAGTGACCGCGCCCAACGACTTCAACCCGATGTAGAGAGCATGTTGGACCGCGCCGTTTACTCTCTTTCGATGTCCATGCGCTCGAGGAAAAGAGTCGCACGGGTTGCACACACGATCGCTGCCCTGGATGAGGCCGATACAGTTTCGGTAGCGCACATTGCCGAAGCTCTACGCTTCAGGCATTCGTGGCATTGAGTCAGTTTACTCTGGTTGTGGTCTGATCGGTAGCCATCAACAATCGAAGGTTCAAAGCACGAGCTGCGCTGGCAACGGCGGCAAAATGCTTTACAAGAGCATCTTCATCGGCTCTGAGTACAAGCGCCGTGCGCCCATCGAGGGATTGCTGGATGGCAGTGATGAGTCCGTCTTTAGACACCTGCTGTTGCTCGACGAAATAGGTACCATCGCTGGTTACCGCCACAGACACATATTGTCCGGTGGTAGGAGCAGATGTTTGCGTACGAGGAAGAGTGACTTGTATTCCAAACTGAGGAATGAAGCTGCTGGTCAGCAGGAAGAATATCAGCAGCAAGAGAACAATGTCAGCCAGGCCAGCCTGACTGTAACTCTTGAGCAGCTTCCGATCTGTGGAGAAGTTGAGAGACATAATGTTAGAAGCTGTTACCGTAACCACTGGTCGAAGACGGACCTTCCGATGCAGGTGTCTGAAGCATATCAATGAACTCAGTCGCAGACTGCTCCATATCGTTCACCAGGCGGCTGATTCTGCTCAACAGGAAGTTGTAGAAGAAGAAGGCCAGAATGCCCACGACGAGGCCGGCTGCGGTCGAAATGAGAGCTTCCCAGATTCCTCCAGCAAGAACGCTTGGGTTTACATTTCCCTGAAGGCTCTGAATTTGCTGGAACGCTTCGATCATCCCCGTGACAGTACCCAGGAATCCCATCATAGGAGCGATACCGGCGATGCTGGCAAGAATGTCCATTCTCTTTTCGAGTTCAAACGCCTCGTGTTTTCCTGCGGCATTTACTGCATCCTGAATCTCCGAAATGGGTCTTCCCAGTCTTTCAAGGCCATGTTTCAGAATGCGGGTCAGCGGTTTGTCCTGCACTTCGCAGTACGCCTGAGCTCCGTGGATATTGCCGGCGCCCACATACTCTCTGATTTTGGCCATGATCTCGGATCTGTTGGTGACAGATCTGCGGATTGTCATGAGGCGCTCAACGAGGAGGTAAATCGTCAGGAGCGACAGAAGCAGGATGGGGATCATGATCCATCCTGCCTGCATAATTATATCAAGCTGGGATGCACTGGCGGCATCCGACACAGCCTGTAGGCTGTCCAGGATGGCCGGATCGACCTCCTGAGTTGCTTGAAATCTTGTCATGTATCTGATCTGGATCGGTTAAGTTAAATAGTGCTATTGTATGCGCAAAACCCATGTACCTGATGGCAAATCAGAATTCATGGCTTGACGAGCGCTGTCCGCCAAGGCAGCAGTCGGAAATACTCCAACTCCCATCCTGTAACGGGTCACTCCTTCCGATTGGTATGAAAGGACACCGACGGGCAGCCCCAGAGATCTGAAGGCTTCTATCGATGTCTGTGCGTTTTCCTGAGTCAGGCTGGAACCTGTGATGAGGGTGTATCCATCCATGTCCCTTGTGATCCCGGAAGAATCGTCTTCGGTCACATTTTCTCGCGAATCGACAGGATTGTCATCGTTTTCCGAAGAAATAGAGGTCTGAGCTAGAGCCTGTTCGCTGACTGAATCGTCACCAGACGACCCGGATAGTTCTTCCGTATCGGATTCCGGAAGAACAGAAGAAGCCGCAAGAGAGTCTTCACTCGCCGGGTCCATGGAGGTCACTTCTTCGATGACGGCAGCTTGTTGAGCAGATTCGCTATCTGGGCCAGCGAACCCATACTTGTAAATCAGTGCGGCTACGATGGCGATGGCGAATACGCCGAGCACGATGTACGCGCCTTTGCCACCGCCGGAGTTTCGGGAAGACGGGCCGGTGGCGCGTCGTTTTGGAGCCTTTTCATTCTTCACAGGAGCAATCACAGGTTCTCTCGTAATCTCCTCACCAGAAACAGATTGAGGCGCAGTACTTGCTCCACCGGAGGGAGAATCTGTTTCGACCTCTCCCGGATCGTTCATTGAGGCAGCATGACCATAACCTGGGCTGAACTCGGATACGTCGTCCTGGGAAGAATCGCCCTCGAATGCGGCAGCGTCGTCAGCGGGCTCCAGTGCCCTTTCAGTAGGGGCTGCTTCAGCCGGGTTGTCTTCCGCCTCCTCAGGTTCGGTCGATATCGATTCGTCCGCTTTCTCGACAGCAGCTGAAAAGCGTATGTCCCAATCGTCTTCAGAGACAGTCGCCTCTTCGATAGGGTCTGACTCGGATTCGCCAGTTGAGTCGTTGGCCGCGGTCTCAGATTCTTCCATCGGATTGCTTTCCAACTCGGCGACTTCGGTCGAGTGAACTTCCGGATCAAGGGGGTCCACAGATTGATCGAGGCCGGCGTCATTTTCGATTTCTGATTCCGCCTTCGCTTCCACCGCGGATGGAATCGCACCCTCTGGACCACTGTCGGAGTCGTTTTGATCGAGATCAGATTGACCGTTCACCTTGGTGATTCCAGATGAATAGCCCTCCATAGGTGGAAGTTCAGTCATCAGATTCAGTCCAGCATCGGCCTGAAATGAAAGTCCGTTCGTACCGGAGGAGAGCGTCCCCAACCCGTCGAGAACGCACACACCCGACTGCTCGAGTTCTTGTTTTACCTCATTGATCCAGGTGTGAGTAAGGCCGGAGGCTTGACGTCTGGATACAGGACTGTCTTCAAACAGGACATCGATCAGGGAAATGGCTTCTCGGGATCTCACTTCTCACTCACCGCAGTTTCTTCGCTTTCCCGAAAGTCGTACTCCACACCCGGAGCCGACCAAATATTCCGACCGTCCTTTTCTTCACGCTTTGCCGGTATTTCACGGCCGACAAAGGTACCGAGTCCGGGAATAATCACATCCTTCCCGGAAAGAAGGGCACCTGCAATCAAACGACTTATGGCTGTTCTGTTTTTCAACTTGAACTAAGGTCGTGGTTGAATTATGGTCGTGGAGTCAGATCGACGCTTCGAAGATACGAGCAAGTTTTGCATGAAAGCACTACCAGCGGTAGCGTAGACCCAGATAAAACGAGTCCGATTCAAAATCATATCCATCCCAGTAACCAGGGCCCGTACCCAGATCTCTGACTCCGGTCATGAGCGCATAGTCATCATGGAAAAAGTAGGACCACATTATGTGAATCCGTGTTACCGATGGAATCTGAGTCGCCGCCAGCACATCGATCGTTCGCTTCGACTCGTGCTCGAAAGCCAGGCGGAATTCCGCATCGCCTTTGAGCATGGTGGCAGAAGCAAATCCGCCAAAGCTCATTGAGGGTGTGTACGGAACGTCCAGATCGGTAGCGGAAACCGAAGCGTCTTGCAGCAGCATATCAACTCCGACTTGAAAACCAGAAACAGGCACGGCGGTCAGGCTAGCCTCGAAATACAGAACGTCAACATCTGAATACTGAAAAGCGGGATAGCCTCTGACGTATCCAAGGGCAGCGACTGCCGGATGGACAGGATATCGACTGAACGGAATGTCGCGATATCCACCCCTGGCGGAACCGCTGACAAATTCAGACTGGATAGAGACTCCGGCATTGGCGTCTATGGTGGACATCGAGGGAAGAATCCGGGGCTCATCCATCATGAAAGGAGAGAGTCGGTACAGGTCTTTCGAAAGTGCAGTATTCATGGACGGGGTGTTTCCGATATCCAGCTTCACCGACGGAGACAACGAGTACGTGGCCCGCAATACAGGAGAAAAATAGGACAGAGATTGCGCGATACCGCCAACGCTCTGGGCTTTCGAATCGAATCCCATAAGTGCAGCACCCGCTTCAAGCTCCAGTTTGGCTGAGTACAGATACTTGAAGGAGGCCGATGCCATTCCTGATTTGATCGTTGATCCGGGAAATGATCCTGCATCCAGTCCAGATGTTGCGCCATCGACAGAAACATTGATGCTCGCATCCTGCATTGGAACGGATAACGATGTTTTCAGCGTCAGATAGGATTCGTCCCTGGTCGTTACCGGGTCGACTCTGACGGCCGCATCAAATACGTCCGTTTCAAGGCTCGTTTTACCCGCAGTGAGTGCGGAATGAAACTCGACCGATGATCCGGGCTCTGAATTCAGCGAAATCGTGCCATCATAACCGGAAAACGTTCTATCCGGCGAACTGCGAGATGGCACTCCGACCGCTGGTTGAGCGCCGAAGAGGGAATAAGAATTTCTGAACGCAGTTCCACCCAAACCCAGGAATAAGGAACCGACTCTTCGATCGAGAGACGGTGTTATTGACATATGATTTCTTCCCGTATCAGTACCGACTCCTCCTACAGTGACATCTTGTCCTTCTGTGCCGAAGTAGGTCGCCGAAACGAGCGCAGAGGTGTTCTCCGTGGAAATGAGGGTGATGTCAGCATCAAGAGAGCGATCCAGGAAGCGTCCGGCAGAAATATCAACGATCCCGCGTATGGGCGTTCTCGTTGCCATCGCCGAGACATCAGGCGGTTCGGGAGCGGAAAGAGGACTGGGTGGCAGATCCGCGCTGGGTTGCTTGTAGGCTTCGGTGAAAGGACGACGTCCGGAGGAAATGTCCGGTACGGGCGGTGGCGGATTGAAGCCGACAATGGGTTGTCTGCGAAGGGTCGGAAATACGATGCTAAGATCACCCGTGATTTCAACCTCACGAGGAGCCAGGTCGGGAAGGATAGTATCCTGTCTGGCCTGAGCTGCCGTTGCGCAGAAAACGAGTACAAGAATGGATAGGATGTTTTTCATGTTCTTACTGCAGCCTCGCCAGTCTTGCCGCGGCTTCTTCAGCAACGGATGAATCCGAGTACAGGGACTGAATCAATTCGTAGAGCCGAACGGCCTGACCGACATTTCCCTGTGTTTCGAATGCCGTCGCCTGCACAAAATGACTTTTGGCCAGCCACTCAGGGTAGCCTGCAAACAGGGCCTGCATGCGAGCAAGGGTGGTGATACCGTCGTCCAGTCTGCCGGACGAAATCTGGTGTTCGCCAAGCAGGAAGAGTGCTTCAGCACCCGTCTCGTCCCTTGCGCGTGAGGCGACGAGATCAAACAAACGCTCAGCTTCGACTTGATCACCGCGACTCAATGCGATGCGGGCAAGGCCGAGGTAAGCTGGGTAGGTGGCCTCCGAAAGTGGCGCCGCCTGCGTCGCTTCATTCAGAAGCCTTTCAGCCTCGGCAGATCGACCTTGTTGCTCAAGAGCGAGGCTCAATCCATAACGGGCCAACGAAACCGTGCGCGCATCCGTGGGGGCACTTTCCTCCATTCGTGTGAACAGAGACTCGGCGCTTGCAGCGTCACCAACTGAAAGCATGATGTGTCCGAGGTTGCCAGCTGATTCGGTGAATCTGTCCGTGTCGGAATAGGAATCGACAATCGATTGGTAATGATCAGCGGCTCCGAAGTCATCGCCGTTTTGCTGGTGGATCTGAGCGATGTAAAAGTGAGCGTCAGAGACCAATTCCCGGTCAGTGGCCGTTGCCACGAATCCCCGAAAATCCTCCAACGCCTCATCGGACAGGCCACTCTGGAATTTAGCTTCAGCCTGTCTGAAGACGAGCTGTTCGGCGGCTGGCGTGCCTTCGAGTGCTACAACGAGAGAATCGACAATCGAGTCAGCCCGATCTTCTTGACCGGCAGCCATTAAGGCGAACTGGATACCAGCGGCGGCATCAGCGACGAAAGGACTATCCGAGTGATTCAGCAGCACCTCCTGGTAGGCATCGACGGCCGCATTGATGTCTCCTGCGTTGAAGTAGGCATCACCGATCCCATACTGTGCCTTCGCGGCCAGAGGATCCGATGGGTAGCTGTCTATAAGGCTCTGGTATTCTAGAATAGCCTGCTCGTACTCCTGATTCAGGAAATACAGATATCCCAATGAGTACCGGGTTTCTTCCCGCCATTCACTGAGCGGATACTGTTCTATCAACTGAAGGAAGGTGGATATGGCTTCAAAGGCATCACCAGCGTTCGAATACGCCTGGCCGATTTGATAAAGTGCGTAGTCGTCGCCTCGGGCCGCCATTCTTCCATACACGCGGACGGCTTCGGGATAGCGCTTCAGAGCGAAGTAGCTGTCCGCAAGTCTCAATTCGGCATCTGCGCGATAGGGAACTGATCCAACGTTATCCCTGAAGGTCGTCAGAAACGTCTCGAACTGAGGAATGGCTTTTCCGTACTCACCCTGTCTGAAAAACGTCCATCCGAGGGCGTAGTGAGCAGCATCCTTGTGCTGGGCGGCTGGATAGTCCGTCAGGTAGCGGGTGAAGAGCCTTTCTGCACTGGCGAATCTGGAAAGCTGGAATTCACTTTCCGCCGCCCAGAAAAGTGCTTCTGCAGCTCCATCTTCCGACGGGCCCCTGTTGAAGAGGTCCATGAACTGAGAAGAAGAAGCCTCATAGTCACGGTTTCGGTAGTTGAGCCAGGCTTTCTGGAAAACGATCTGACCCACCAGGTCGGGGGATACTGCGTTCAGGCTGATGGCCTGGTCGAAGGCATCGTGGGCTCGGTCGAAGTCACCCAGAGCGACGTTGGTATTTCCGAGGTGCTCCAGTGCCTCACCCAGAAGAGGTGAACGAGGGTAGCTTCTGACCAGGTCGTCGAACACGTCCCTGGATTCCCTCCACTGTCGCTGCTGATACAGCGCAATCCCCAGTTCAAAGTAACCGTGGTCAGCCAGCCGGTGACGAGGATGATCTCGCACAAATTGACGTAACGTCGTGATCGCGCCGCGAGAGTCCTCGGCGAGTGCGAGGTTTACACCTGTATAATATGCAGACTCGGCGGCGAGATCGGGATGACCTGATTCCCACACCATGGTGAAATTATCTGCTGCCCACTGATAGGCTCCTTCATGGTGGTAATTCCAGGCAAGACCGTACAGAGCTCTTTCGTAGTAGGGGCTGTTCGGGTCTCCCTCCGTGAAGTGCCGATAGTTGACAATCGCTTGATCGCTTTCGCGATTCTGATTCTGTGATTCCGCCAGTAGAAAGATCGCGCGCTCCCGTGCTTCTCCACTCAAATTTGGCAATCGTCTGATGATTTCGGAGGCTGCTCTGGGGAAATCGCTGATTTCATAATAAACTTCTGCCAGGGCCAGGCCCATATTTCCGGCAAACTCAGATCCGGCAAACTGTTGATCCAGTCGCTCGAACGACGCAGCGGCATCATCATACCGCCCGAGTTCCACCTGGTTGAACGCAATTGCGTAGGCGGCTCGCGGAGCGGTTTCGGTGAAGGAGTAATCCCGAACGACACGTTCGAAGTAAGACAGAGCCTCATCATTGCGCCGTAGTTGATGAGCAGATTCCCCCATCCAGTACAACGCAAGCGCCGATTGATCGTCTGTTGGAGATCCTTCAAGGACCTGCTCCAGCGTCAGGATTGCCCGATCATAATCTTCATTTTCAAAAAAGTACTTTCCCAGAGAAAGACGTGTGCCGAATGCAAATGGATGCTGTGGGTATCTGGCGTCGAAGGCGCTGAGCAGTGCAATTGCATCGTCTTCCCGGCCGAGAGCCAGATAGGATTCGGCCTCGTGAAACATGGCATCCGGAATTCTGGAATCGTCGGGGAAGTCTGCCTGAAATCGGTTGAATGCTCGCGCAGCGTTTGCGAACAGGCTGTTGTTCAACAAGTGAAGGCTCGACTCGAAGCTCTCGGTACCCGCGCGATCCACCGGCTGTGCAGTGGACGTCAGGGGCAGCCATAGAATGGCAAGAATGAGAACCATTCCCGGCTTGAGAAGATGTATTAATCCAGAATATGAACCGATAGATGGCTCGTTGGGTCTTGTCATACGTCCACAATTGAAAATCTTCTACCTGATTACGTCCGCCGATGGTGATGTGATCAGGTGATTCCTCATCATCCTTTTCGGGTCTTCTTAACCCATCTGGGGTCTCTACGTTTCCTGAATGGACACCTTTAGTGAGGATATGGATCACGATCAACGTATCTTCCGCGGGTTTGCCAATATTCAGACTGAAATAATGAGTGTACTTGCCGTAGGAACTGTAGCATTTGATGACATCGAGACTCCCTTTGGAAAGAGGGAGAAAGCCCTGGGAGGCAGTGCTACCTATATCACGATGGCCGCCAGATTCATGTGTGATGACGTGAAATTAGTCGCGGTTGTTGGCAATGATTTTCCCGACGAATACGTGGATGTGATGCGCTCTCGCAGAATCGATTTGCAGGGGCTTGAAGTCGAGGCAGATGGTCTCACATTTGCGTGGGGAGGGAAGTATCACTACGACCTCAATAACAGAGATACGCTCTACACGGATCTGAACGTCCTGTCGTCATTCAATCCGGTACTACCGGATTCCTATCAGACTTCGAGGATTGTGTGTCTGGGGAATCTCGATCCTGGCGTACAAGACAGTGTGATGCGGCAGGTTGAAAATCCGTCCATGGTTCTATGTGACACCATGAACTTCTGGATCGAGCACACACCAGACAGCCTGAAGGACCTTCTGGGCAAAGTAGATTGCCTCGTTATCAACGATTCTGAAGCAAGGGAATTGTCCGGGGTTCCAAATCTGGTAATGGCCGCCCGTATGATCAAGTCATTGGGTCCGGAAGTCTTGATCATCAAGAAGGGCGAGCACGGAGCGCTCATGTTCGCCGGAGACACCATCTTCAGCGTCCCGGCTTTTCCGTTGGAAGACATTCAAGATCCCACGGGCGCAGGTGACGCTTTTATGGGCGGATTCGCGGGGTACCTCTCCGGATGTCGGGACATCAATCTGGACGCTCTCAAACGCGCTCTGGTTTATGGAAGCGTAGTAGCATCCTACACGGTAGAGCAATTCGGCCCCGAAGGTCTTTATGAACTCACCAGGAGTGAGATAGAGAACAGAATCGATGCGTTTCGAGACTTGACGACAATTCCGATGTCGTCCGTGGAAACTATTGATTCATCAAGTTGAGATGAGCTCGAGCGGTAGGCACCCAGGACTGTTCGATTTGGGCAGCGGAGACCGCAAACAGGTCTGAAAGCCGTCTTACTTCTGAACTTGAGAGGTTTGATAGCCTCTTGAGGGATGCATATCCCAATTCTTGAAGGAGAGAGAACTGTTCGTCAGAGATTTTAACGATTTCCCTGATCAATACAAGATTCTCATTGGACTCTTCTTTTGGGCCCTCCAGGCTCTCTGAAAACAACTCCTCGATCACCTGATCGAGGCTTTTGAATTGGGGAAGGTCAGAGGTTCGCCCTACAGCGGGTTTTGTGACAGGTGCGGCAGCTTCCTTTTGAGGTTGAGGCGTTGCGTCAATCTGAGCACCGGAGGAACTTGATGAACTCATTCTCTCCGCTGCCATGGATGACAAGTCGAGTTCCGATCGTTTGAATCGTCTCGTTCGAGAACCTCGTCTCGGAACAGCCTCCCAGTGAAATTTGAGATCGGAACCTGATTCATTTTCTGCGTTGGGCACGTGTTCGGCGACAGAATCCGAAAGTCGCTGGATATCACGTTCAGTTTCCGATTCGGCTACGTCTGGGAACTCGTGAGTGAACTCTTGCTCGACTTCGTCAGAAGCATCGTTCGCTTGCGGTTTGCTTTCTTCTTGCGCATGGATCAAGGAAGCAGTCTCTTCTTTTAGCTCCTGAGCGTCTTCGGCGACCTCTTCGACCTCAGGCACATCCGCCGCCTTATCCTTCAAGTCTGCTGCAACGGATGCGGGGGCTTTTTGAACAGGTGCTTCCTCTTCCTGCTTTTCACCGGAGCCAGATTCCGTCGTTGCAGGTTCTGCTTCTACAACATTGTCTTC
>CAZEHJ010000026.1:12756-39879 GCA_964512485.1 uncultured Rhodothermales bacterium
TCTTCCACAACATTCTCGCTGGCTGCTTCTATCGCGGAATCATCTTCCTGCGCTTCCTCCTTCACTTCATCGTCTTTCCCTTCCGATGAACCCACTACTGAAGGCACCTGCTCATCTCTGAATGAAGCATCAATTCCTTCAATGCGCTTTAACCGCTTCTTGAGATCGTTGACCTCGTCCCTGAGCATGAGTGTTTCAAGCTTGGAATCTTCTTTCAGTAGGGCAATCTCAAGATATTTTTGCTCAAGCTCGTCTCTCAGAAACGCCGATTCGTCCTTGTCGTCCTCGGCAAATCTGTGGATGCGCGAAGTCGATTCCTGATATCGCTGTCTTTGAATCTGGATTCGAGCACGACGAATGGACTGTTCTTTTTTATCCAGGTACGTGGAACGCGATGACATCCGGGAACTGGCGGTCCAGTAGCCGACCAAAAGGCCGCCCACGAGAAGAACCGATCCTATGACGATGTACCAGATCATTAAGAGGCGTGATGACTATTCAATGTAAGAACATCTGAGACAGGTGAAATAACGCAATTTCCGGTCAAGAAAGTCCAAATATCGGTGCGAGAAGGTGTGTTCTCGCGATACAGCCCTATTTTGGGCCGTCTGTCTGAATGATTTCCGGCATTCCCGGTATCCAGGGCGCTTACGTTTGTGATTTTTATTTCCTGAAGCATGAAAGGTCTCTTCTCAAATACTGGCTATGTCCTGATACTCGTTTTCGGAATGGCGATCGCGCTGAGCGCATGTTCCAACCAGCCTAAAGCGGATTCAGATCATCATGGTGTTCAATTTCAGCTGGAAAAAAGCGACGAAGAACGCCTTTTGAATTATTACCTGTCAGGCTACCTGAACGGAGTCGTTTCTGAACCAAGCCAGGCAGGCCTTATACAGAAACGCCAAAATATCTGGTATTTGCAGGATCCGGAAGGTGTTTCTGGTGCTGATTCTATGCTTCAGACCCTGTATTCCACCGGAATGGAAGAGGGTGAAATATCCTGGGACGCGTTTGAGTCTTTCATCTCTCAGACCTACTACGAATCGAGAACAGCTCCAGAAACAGTCGACGATCTGAGATCCGCGCTTGGAGACTGGTCTCAAGAAGGAGATTGGTTTCATGTTGAGCTCAACGGCAGCATGACGCAATACAGGAGACGTATCAGCGTAGAAAGAAGAAAACTCGTTTCTGCCGTGCGAAGCCTCAATACTGCGTCCGATCCCATTTTGTATGAACCCGGAACGGCGTTTATCGGAGAACATCTGCTCGAGGGTGAAATTGTTGAAACGACAGCCATGGTCAAACAGAACGGTGGGCATTGGGACTACTATGCATATAATGGGCAAGGCATTCTGACTGACGAGATTTTCAAGGATCCAGATGATATGAAGGTGCCGACTGAGTGCACCGGCTGCCATTTTGGAGATCGGCTATTTGAACCGGAACGAAGTTTTCCGGCCCGGCCAAGACCAGGGCCTAATGGTGAACGATCACTACACGTAGGTGAAAACGCCCGGGACTCCGAAGTGGTCGCGGCACTTCAGGAGCACGCACGGAGAAGCGACTTGGTACTCGGGCTGTATGCCACACTATATCTGTCCGAGATTCGACAAAAACTGATCGCAGGATCGGCATCCGAAGAGGAGATTGAAACACTGCAGCGGCTCGGATTTGCGAACGAACCACAGTAGATTCCGCGAACACAAGAGGGCTTATGCCAAAAGGGTTGATTCGGTTGACTAATGCTGTCTTTTATGCGCACCACGGTGTGATGAAAGAAGAGCATCGTATTGGTGGCCGATACGAAGTCGACATAGAAATGGAGCTCAATTTTGAGGAGGCGGCCAAGAGCGACGATTTGTCAAAAACCGTCGACTATGAGCGTGTATACGAGGAAGTACGCCAGATCATCACCGGTAATACATTCTTTCTGATCGAACGACTGGCATATCTCATCGCACACAGAATCCTCGAACAGGAAACGACGCCTTCATCGGTTCTGGTCACGGTGAGAAAAGCGAATCCGCCTGTCGGGGGCCCTTGCGATACGGCTGAAGCATCCTATAAAGCAGTACGGTAGGTCGGTATCGTGAAGAGATTGTTTTTGCTTCGTCACGCCAAGTCTGACTGGGACGCTGACTATTCTGGAGATCATGAGCGGCCTCTTTCGAAGAGAGGACTGAAAGCCGCCAAAAAGATTGGCAGGTACCTCTCCGAGACCAGCCGCAGGCCCGAAGCAATTCTCAGCAGTTCGTCGGTCCGAACTACGCAGACAATCGATATCGTGAAGGAGAATGCGGGATGGGACGATGCCCAGGTGCAATTCGAAGATGATCTGTACCTGGCTGCTCCGAGCACTGCGTTGGGTCTGATACGGAAATTGCCGGATTCATGCAGTAGTGCCATGCTGGTCGGCCATCAACCATTCACGGGAATACTCGCTTCGTCGCTGTTGGGAGGAGTTCGGATCGAAGTTCCTACCGCTTGCCTTATTGTTATGGACCTGGATATCAAATCGTGGTCTGAGGTTTCAAACGTGAGAGGCAGGTTGATTGAACATATACTTCCCAGACAACTTGACTGACATCCTTACCCAGGAAAAACACCAACCGGATGAATGATTCCGAAGCCATGAAAATCTTGCTCATCGGACACTCTGATGAGACGGAGAAGCTCGATTCGCTTCTTGGAACTGCGTGCGGAGTGGACGTACAGATTAGTACCGATCCGGCGAAGCCTTGTGACATCATTGTGATCACGGATCTGGAATCTGAAGACCTGACCTCGCTCACCGAGTATTTGGGGACGAAGCAGCAGTGCATCAGAATCGCCCAGTCGAATATGTCCGAAGAGGGGGAGAAGTGGAATAAAATCGAGCTCCATGTCGACGATTTTTATTCGACTCCCGAGAAATTGGTTGCGCGAATTCCGTTTATTTTGAAAAGGCTGCGTCTGCGCGAATCGCGGATGCGTCAGTTCTCAGCCCTTTTCGAAAACGCCGTCGACGCCATCATCATCATTGATAAACGAGGTGTCATCCTGCGGGTGAATGGATCTGCGAAGAAAATATTCCAATACGAGCCAAAGGAGTTACTTGGTAAGAATGTATCGCTGCTCATGCCAGAGTCATATGCTCGTAATCACGACGATTATATCTCGAATTACGTCAAAACTGGCAAGCGTCGAGTGCTTGGAATTGGAAGGGAAGTGGAGGGTCTCAGGAAGAATGGCGAAGTGTTTCCCGTCGATCTCGCTCTGAGCGAGTTTGATTCGGAAGGAGAGACTTTTTTCACCGGAATCGTACGCGACATCACTGAGCGAAGAAAACTCGAGCATGAGATACTGAGGATCTCAGAACACGAGCGCAGGAGAGTGGGACAAGACCTTCACGATGGCTTGGGCCAGATGCTGACCGGAATAAGTCTGATTTCGAAAAACCTGGCGAAGAGACTGGAGGACGACTCACATCCTCTGGCGGAAGAAATGTTGGAGGTCACTGAATTGATGCGTGATGCGGATCGGATGAGTCGAAATATCTCGCGTGGACTGGTTCCGGTCGAATTGGATGGTGCAGGTATTTCCGCGGCTCTGCTTTCCCTGACTGAGAAGACGAGCAGGATATTCAACGTGAAGTGCACCTTTTCAGGAGTTGGGGAAGTCACAGTCAGAGACAGCGGGGCAGCTTCAAATCTTTACCGCATCGCGCAGGAGTGCATCAGCAATGCTGTGAAGCACGGACGCGCTTCCGAGATCAAAATAATCCTGAAAAAGGCAGGTGACGAAATTGAACTCTCTGTTGCCGACAATGGTATCGGATTCCCGGAAGAGTTGAAGAAAGATCGCGGTATGGGCGTGGATATAATGAAATACCGTGCCAGAGTCATCAACGCCAGACTTGAAATATCCCAGAGAGAAGAGGGAGGCACGACCGTTCGGTGTGTCCTATCTTCCCCGCATGCATAAAACAGCAGAAAGCACCACCTAACCCCATGACACGTATTGTCGTCGTTGATGACCACCCTCTCATGAGAAAAGGATTGGTCATGTCCCTTGAAAGTGAATCCGATTTTGTCGTCTGTGCACAGGCCTCAAATGCTGAAGACGCAATCGGTGTCATTGAAGAAGAGAGTCCGGATCTGGTGATCGTTGATATCTCTCTTCCGGGGATGAGCGGCCTTGAGCTGATAAAACAGATTCACGCCATCCGACCGTTGATGAAAACGCTCGTCGTGAGTCGTCATGATGAAGCCCTTTATGCTGAACGTGCAATTCGGGCAGGCGCCAAGGGATACGTCATGAAGCTGGAAGCTGCGGACGTAATGGTCAGTGCCGTCCGTAGAGTGATGAACAATGGGATATACGTTTCGGATACGATCAACGAGCGTCTACTGATGGGAATGGCTTCAGGTCACGAAATGCTTTCCCAGTCACCCTTGGACGTGTTGAGTGACAGGGAGTTGGAAGTATTTGAGCTGACCGGGAAAGGATTCGGCACCCGCGATATTGCCGAAAGACTTCATCTGTCCGTTAAGACGGTTGAATCCTACAGAGCGCGTATCAAAACCAAGCTGAACCTGTCCAATGCGGCTGAATTGATGCAGCATGCGGTTCAATGGGTCGAAGGTGAAAAGGCGGACTGAGTGAAGTAGGGATTCCCCCCGTGCCTCAATGGGAAGGCCGACCTACCATGCGTGTGAAGGGAATCTTACTACGACCGGGCTTTTATCCCGATAAACAACCCTCCTCTGGATGATTAATCTGATGCCGTAACCAGCATCAGTAAATCGCGAGCATCCAGCGAGGATCACATGAAAACGCACGAAGTGCCCGAGCCTACCTCCGGAAGGAGTTCTCGAACCGGGCCCCGGGAAGAAACCCGCGACAAATACCCCAGAAGAAGGGGAAGGCGCATACCAGAATTCGACAGCACCGAATCGTCGATGATGTCGATCCTGCTGGCCAATCCCAGGCGACCGAAGAAAGGCCCCGGCAAGGATATCAAATCCGCCTATCGGCTCACCCTCATGACAGGACTTGTCCTGTCTCTGGGCGTCATGATCACTCTCATGCGAGCCGACATCACCCGGGAAACCGACGAGAGGGGCTTCGAGCTCGCACAACAGGAAGTCGTTCAGTTTGAAGAAATTGAACAGACCAGGCAGGAATTAAAGGCTCCGCCTCCTCCGAGGCCGCCCATTCCAGTCGAAGTACCCAACGACGTTGTTTTTGACGACGTAGAGTTGGATCTGGACGTGACTCTCGATCTGAACGCGGAAGCGTTCGACATTCCGCCTCCTCCTCCAGCACCAGCGATGGAAGAGCCGGAGGAAGAGATAGAAATCTTCGTGGTCGTTGAGCAAATGCCTCAGATTATTGGCGGAAATCAGAAGGTTTACGAATACCTGGCCTATCCGGAAATTGCGAGGCAAGCCGGAATCGAAGGTATGGTCGTTGTTCAGATTGTGGTGGACCCGGAGGGAATACCACGTGATCCCGTCACGGCCCGTTCAGCAGGTGATGTCTTGGATGAAGCAGCCGTCCAGGCAGTCATGAAGCTGCGCTTCATTCCCGGCCGCCAACGAGGAAAAGCTGTTTCCGTCCGTCTGGCTATCCCGATTCGTTTTCGGATTCGGGACGCACAAAACTGATCGAATGACCGCAGATCAGTGGGAAGCCTGCATGATAGTGCCGTTCGAGGCACAACACATTGAGTTTGAATTGACCCGCCCGAAAGGATGCTAACCGCAGATGCTGGATCTCGGTGAGGACGGATCAACAGGCGGCGGGGCCTCCAGGCCCCGCCGCATTTGTATTTGGTGCTTTGCAATAGCTGGACTCGCAAATACAGTCCCAGAGCCCCGTAATTGCGATAACCCGGCCAAAGTGGATGATGGATGCGGGATTCCCCCACATATCATTCGTTCATGTCCGGTCAGCGTCTCCTTTTTCTTTTCTCTTTTTTGGTGTTGCACATCAGAACTAGCTAAACACGACCATCAGCAGCAAAACCTTCAGCAAGATCTTTAGAGGTCTGGACAATGCCCGTGATGTCAGGGCTCGCGATTTTCCAGACGATGCTTCAACTGATACACAATTGAAGTTCATCTTGAACTATGCCATTCTTGCTCCATCGATTCACAACTCTCAACCCTGGCTGTTTCGTGTTTTCGACTCGACAGTGGAGGTGTTCGCCGACAGAAGCAGAGCATTGGCCGTAGTGGATCCCGAGGACAATGCTCTCGTGATGAGCTGCGGAACGGCAATCGAGAGCCTGACGCAATGCTTGACGGCATTTGGCTTCACGTACCAAGTATCACTTTTCCCCGAGTTGATGGACCCTGATCTTCTGGCGCGGATCACGATCCATGAGAAGCATCTACCACCTGTCAACGCTCAGGAGACACTCACGGCGATACGGAGGCGGCACAGTATCCGGCGAGGATTCGTAGAGAAGCCGCTGAATACCGAATTCGAGGTTGCGTGCGGACCCGATCTGAGCTGGACGGGCCTTAAGCTTCTTCCAATTGTGGATCCTGCCGTCGAAAATGTGCTTCTCGATCGGATTCAAAAGAGGGACACGAAAAACATGTCCGATAAGCGCTTCGTCAGGGAAAGTGCCTCATGGATGCACCCCCTCAGAGAACGCAGCCGGGACGGGATTCCACAACCACTCGGTGAACCTGACAAAACAGGTAACACCTGGGAGAGACACTTGACGGGTGACGATGAACCAATCTCCAGGACGGTTCTCCTGATTTCTGATTCAAATGACTCCCAACAATGGGTGAGAGCCGGTATGAAGTTGATGAGCTGCCTGATAGGTGCGTCACGTTTTGGAGTCAATGCGGCGATCCAAAGTCTGCCCTCAACATCCACCTCGTTTCGCAAGCAAGTCAGCAAGATTGCGGGTACAGACACGATTCCAATGCTTCTTCTTCGCTTCGGTAAGGCCAAGAGGCCGATAATTACTCACCGAAGGCCGTTGGTTGACGTTCTGCTTCACCCCGGATACCGCCGTTAGCAGACCTAGCGAACGGCGAATTTGGTCAGGAAATCAAACATCAGATGATCCACGTCTGTGGTTTCAGCCAGCGTATTCATGATGTTCTGGAACACTTCTTCGGAATGAAGCTGCTCAACATAATAGCTACGATAACGGATAAGCCTTTCCCTTTCGCGTCGAGCATCGAGCTCACTGTGGAACTGCGTTCCGTATATCGCTCGATTCTCGATTCGAAACGCCTCGAAAGGCTGCGAATCGTTATCAGCCAGTTCAATTCCGTTGTCCGGAAGCTTTGTTACGCGATCATGGTGTCCCATGTTGACCAGGAAAGAGTCGGGGAACGCCGCAAACAATTCATCTCCCATACCCTGTTCGGTCAATCTCACATGGTGACATCCCAACTCCGCCCGATCCGGATCGTGCTCGACTGTGCCTCCCAGACCACGTGCGATCAGTTGATGCCCCCAGCAACTTCCGAAAGTCGGAATTTCGACATCATACGCTCTCTGTATGAGCTTCATGGCCCAAGGGGTCCAGTCATAGTCTTTGGCCACTGAGTACTCGCCAGCTCCGCCGATGAAGAAAGCATCGTAGCCGTCGAAAAAATTATCGGTCTCAATCAGATTTCCGTGAGCCACATTGAAGGTCGAGAGTTGGTGTCGCTCAAGCTTGCTCCTTTCCAGAAAACAGTCCTGTTCCTGGGATTCCATGTCCTTCGTGTTGCGTGCCTGCAACAGGATGACTTTCAAGTCGCTGAATGATGGTGCCATGAAAAAATCCGGATTGAGAACCCGCCAACGAATCAGACGCTGATGAGGTCCTGAAAAGAGGTTCTCAGTTCTTTGGCAAATCGGAAAAGAGGGAGCCCGACGACGGTGTAATGATCACCTTCGATGCGATGAATCAAAAATGCGCCCTGGTCATCTTGGATTCCATAGGCCCCAGCCTTGTCCAAAGGCGACCCGGTGGCCACGTAGTCGTTGATTTGGGCATCGGTTAATTGATCGAAAAACACAGTCGTTGTTTCCGAGTTGATGACGCTTCGTCCTGAACTCATGTGAATCAGAGCGATGCCGGTGATCACCTGGTGCGACCTTCCGCTTAACATCCTGAGCATCTGAACGGCCTCCGCTTCATCTGCAGGTTTACCCAGAACCTGCTCATCGAGTACGACAATAGTATCTGATCCCAGTACGAGCGCCTCCGAGTTACGCTTTGCAATCTGCGTTGCTTTTTCGCCTGCCAGTCGCTCGGCGAACACACGAGGCTCTTCTCCGGGCCGCGGGATCTCTTCGATGTCCGCCGGCATGATTTCGAACCCGAACCCCATGGCCGAAAGGAGGTGCCGTCGCCGCGGAGACGCAGATGCGAGAATAAGAGGGACGTTCAGGTTCATGCGGAGGATTTTCTCTTGGCTATCAATTGGGGGAGCCGCTCCTGGACGAGCAGGACGCAAGCGATGGCGGCAATGATAATCAACAAAGACAGCTCACCAAACCGAAAATAAAAAGTATTCCTGCCGCGCAGTGGCACATTCGAAATCAGATACGCGTCTGAATTCGGGATGCTCTGAGCGATCACATTCCCCGATTCGTCAACGGCTCCCGATACCCCGTCAACCGATGAGTGTACCAGGGGAAGTCCGGCAGCGGAGGCAAGAAGTCTGGAGAAAGCAAAGTGCTGGATTCGCGGGCGATCGGATGTCCACCATCCATCCTGGGTCTGGACAACCAAGAACTCAGCTCCCTCTTGCCGGTATCTCAGGGCGTCTCGAAAAAACAGGCTTTCAAAACAGATCAGAACGCCTGCAGTTGAGCCAGCAATGGAAAAACGTGATATGTCCGAACCGGATTGATAGGCCGTAATGCCTCCGGCGGGAATGCTGAAACGATTGAAAAAGGGAATCCACTTCGCAAGAGGTACTTTTTCAGCGAACGGAACGAGTCTTCGTTTCCTGTAAATGTCTTCCGTGGCATCCGATGACAGCGAAACATTGAAGTGGGCGGGTCCCGATGACGAGTCTTCCTCCAGGATTCCGCCGATCAACACCTTCGTACCGAGGGAGTCAGCAAGTTCTGCGGCCCATTCACGAAGCACGTCTTCGGAGCCGACCGGTAGTGAGGTCTCAGGAAATACCACAAGGTCCAGGCCTCCGACGGGCTCTACGAGTGATTCGGCTTCTTCCATGAACCGGTAAGGTTTTGTCACGTCAGTCACATCGGCCCACCGTTCAGCTGGCCACCCTGGCTGCGCAATACCGATCCGCAAGGTGCGCTCAGACGCAGGTGAAGTCGATATGTCAGCTCCCGCGTGGGGTAGAATGAACAACGCAGCCACTATTGCTGTGCTAGAAAGAAGATGAGAGCCCAGTGACGCGCGGCTGATCAACACATTCACGAACAACAGGATCACGGCAAGCCCGGATATGCCTGCAATGCGCACCCAGTAGACGGAAAAGGCCGGGTCAGCTGCCGAAAACCCAACACCCATCCCAGGCATCCCGATAGGGCTTCTGAATAGAAACAGATCGAAACAGAACCAGACCGCGGCCATCACAATGATTCTTTTCCCGGTTTTTTCAGACCTGACTCGGGATGCGGCTGCGGACATGAGAGCAGCGAGAATGGTTGAAAACGCAACGACCACGAATATGGAAGTGACAGCGGCGACGGTAATCGAATGCATCCCCACCCAGTGAAACGCCACTAACCAGGCACTCAGGTGAAACAGAAAGGCGTTGATGAACATCTGCTCCCGGCTTCCACGGCTCATTACCCGAAACAGGACCGCGGGCATGATGAATGCGAATGCCCAGAATCCGATTGGCGGCCAGGAAAGCCCGAAGCAGATTCCAGATATCAGGCAAATCAGGTTATCTTTCCGCACTCCAGGCATTAACTTCTTCAAATTCAGGGCCATATTTCGGACAGACATGATAACGCTGACGATCTGCAATCATAAGGGGGGGACGGGAAAGACGACAACCTCCATGAATTTGTCGGCCGCACTGGCTCTGATTGGCAAGAAAGTCCTGGTTGTAGACCTTGACCCACAAGGGTTTCTGACAAGAATGATGGGACAGCCAGAACCCGCTCCAGAGCGTTCCTCAATGGCTCTGTTCGATCAGGAGGTCAGCGCTGCACCGCCGATTCTGCGCCTTCCTGCCTTCGATCTGATTCCGTCTTCGCCCGCCCTTTCCAAGGCCTTGAGAAAGCTCACGAAGCCAACTGACGTCCTCTGGGCAAAGGAATACATCGAAAAGAACATAACGGGTTATGATATCCTGCTCATGGATACCGCCGCAGCCGTCACGGTTTACAGCCTGAATGCTCTCGTCGCCAGTAATGTGGTCATCATCCCGGTTGCGCCTGAGTATCAACCGGTGGTTGGGGCAGAACAGACCTATCAGACGGTGAAAATGGTTAAGAAGAGCCTGAACCCGGGACTCGAAGCGTGCAAGCTGCTCTTTACCATGGTCGACGGCCGAAAACGAAATCACAGAGCATACAGAGAGTATCTGCGCGACAAGTACGGATCAGACGTCATGAACGGAATTGTTCGTACGTGTACGACGCTTTCGGTATCCGCAAGAAACGGAACCAGTGTATACGATATTGATCCCGTGGCGAGGGGCGCAATAGATTACGCCAACATAGCTGATGAACTACTTCAACTGGTTAACCCGCCAATTCCAGGTCCGATTTCGGATTCAGATGTGCCTGCTGGGCCGGAAAACGAGACAGAACTGGAAGAGACTGACGAGCTTCGCAATTGGGGGAATGGATGAGCAGAGTGTTTCGGATTTTTCTTCTCGGACTGGTTTATTTCGGACTGTATTTCCCCATCGGCGGCTCACTGAGGTTGGGACCGCTTTTTGAACCCTTGGATGGCATCTGGGCCACGGCGAGAGTGGCAACGGCGCACGTCTCCGGCGAATTGCTGCTGGAGGGCATGGATAAACCCGTAGTGCTGCAATATGATGATCGGGGAGTCCCGCACATCTTTGCCCAGAGCGATAAAGATGCCACCATCGCTTTGGGATATGTCGTCGCCGGGGATCGACTTTTCCAGATGGACTTCATCCATCGCGCAGCAACGGGTCGTCTTTCGGAGATGATGGGCGAAGGTGCACTTGGTACTGATCTATTTTTCGTCCGAAACGGAATCAAAGACGCCGTATTGCGCAATTCAGTCACGTTGGCCGATAGATCGCCCAATGAATATGAGACCGTTGAATGGTACGCGCTGGGCGTGAATGCGTACCTGGATCAGCTTGAGCCCCGAGACTTTCCGCTGGAGTACCGATTGCTGGGAGCGACTCCTCCCGCCGAGTTCACCGGTGAGTTTACCAACGCGCTGTATGCCTTTATGGCCTACGACCTCAGTTTCAGAACAAGCGATATTGGTCTGGACAAGATCAAACGCAGGTTGGGCGAAGATTCGTTTGCTGAATTGTATCCCCGGTATTCCGATTGGGAGAAGACGATTGTACCCCCAGAACACTCCGATTGGAGCATGCTTCAGCCCTTTTCGACAGGACAGAAGGTCGGAATCACTGCACAAGCGGGTCCGGTTGAGTTCAATGCGCCTTCCGACGGTCGGAGTGGGCCCCAAATGGCAATAAACGAGCTTCTCGCTGAAGGATTCATCGAAGGAAAGGGCTCAAACAACTGGGCCGTCGATGGGTCACGATCTACAACCGGAAAGCCAATCCTCGCCGGAGATATGCACCTCGGTCTTTCTCTGCCGGCCATCTGGTATGAAGCGCACATCGTAACACCTACGGTCAATGTATACGGGGTCACATTTCCATCCGTCCCCTCAATCGTAGAAGGTGTGACGCCCAAGATTGCGTGGGCATTTACGAACACTGGGGCCGATCAGATCGACTATTACAGGCTTGAATTGAATGATGAGCGGCAGAAATACCTATTCGATGGAGAGTGGCTGGACTTGACATTCAAAGTGGACTCAATCCGAGTCAAAGGATCAGAAACGATCGCAGAGACCGTTGCCTATTCGCATCATGGTCCGGTATTGCAGAGAGATGACGGCGATTACGCTGTGAAATGGGTTGGTCATGAATCGGGAGCAACCTTTTCGGCAATCTGGGAAATGGGCCGGGCCACCAATTACGAGGAGTTTGAACGAGCGATCCGTCTTTGGGACTACCCGATGCAGAACATTCTCTACGCGGGGGACGATGACATTGTCGCAATTCGATCCACGGGATATCTGCCTGTTCGGGCCAGCGGGAACGCATTCGGCGTCCTCGATGGCACAACATCGGACACGGATTGGATAGGAAGGGTCCCATTTGATGAACTGCCGCACTCCATTTTGCCTGAACGAGGCTATCTCACCTCCACAAATCAGAGGCCTGCCGGACTCGGATATCCGCACTATCTGGGTCAGGACTGGCGATCTGTGTATCGTTCGATCCGAATCGACGAGTTGCTCAGTGCGGAGGAAAAACACTCTCCTGAACAGATAGCAAGCTATCAGTCCGACGTAACTGCCGTCCAGGCAAGACTGTTTCTACCGCATATTGTCGATCTGGACAACCTCTCGGACGCGGGAACCCGTTTGCAGTCTGCCCTCTCTGGTTTTGACGGAGAAATGGGCCTGGATCGCACAGAACCACGCCTGTTTTCGTGGTTCATGGCTGAATTGCGCAGGGTGATGTGGGACGAGGAGGTGTTCAGACTGGGGTCTTCGCCCAAGGAAACGCGGATTTTAGAGCTTGCAAAGTCGAATCCGGAGTCGGAATGGTTTGATATAATCGAGACTCCGGCACGTGAAACCGCTGCAGATGTCTTCAGAACAGCACTTGAAGCGGCGGCCGCGCGGTGGGAGGAGAGTGGATTTGACGAAATTCCGTTCGGTGAGACTCAAACGCTTCAAATCCGACATTTGACGCGCTCATCGGCCTTGAGACCACTCTGGCGAGAAGGCTATCCGTTCGGTGGCTATGCGGAGACGTTATCTCCTGCGGGCTCAAACCCGGTACGTTGGAGCGCCTCATGGCGGGTTGTCGTGGACTTTTCGACATCGCCACCTACTGCGAAGGGTGTTTATCCGGGTGGTCAGAGCGGAAATCCGTTCTCGGTCAACTACGACGCCCACATCCAGAAGTACGTGGATTTCGAATATTACGATATCGACCTTTCGGCCTCGCCGAGGTAAATCAGAGTCTATCCAGAAGCAAACATCATGGCTGAAAAAGATCAACGGTTTTCGAGTAGGCTGGGACTGCTATTGAGCGTCCTGGGAATAGCCGTAGGCACGGGAAATATCTGGAGGTTTCCGCGTATTGCTGCGACGAATGCAGGCGACGATGGAGCCGGCGCGTTCCTGTTTGCCTGGCTGATATTTCTTCTGGTCTGGTCCATTCCGTTGATCATCGCCGAGTACGCTCTCGGAAAGAAGGGGAGGATGGGAGTGCTCGGATCCATCGCCAAAGTTGCCGGCGAAAAATTCTCGTGGATGGGAGCATTCATTGCGTTTGTTGCCACGGCCATCATGTTCTACTATTCAGTAGTAGCGGGATGGTGTGTGTATTACTTCACGCAGATGGTGATCAATCCTCTTCCCATTACTACAGAATCGTCAATGGAAATATGGAACGGTTTCCAGGGATCGACTCTGCCCATTGTGTTTCATGGCATGGCGATGCTCTTCGGTGCTGTAATCGTCCTGAAGGGCGTTAAATCGATAGAAAAGGCCAATAAGATTCTGATTCCGGCTCTCTTTACCATCGTTCTGATCTCGGTTGTGAGGGCAGTAACACTCGATGGGTCCTGGGATGGCATCTCGTTTTTGTTCACACCTGACTGGCAAACCCTCAGCAATCCACGCATCTGGCTCGAAGCCCTCACGCAAAATGCCTGGGACACTGGAGCAGGTTGGGGTTTGATTCTCACATACGGTGCATACATGCACACGAAGCATGGTGTTGTCAAGAATGCCATGATAACCGGAGTCGGAAATAACCTTGTATCTCTGCTGGCGGCCATTACAATTTTCGGGACCGTGTTTGCTGTGCTCGGCGCTGAAATGTCAAAACCAGAGGTGCTGAGCATCATGCAGGAAAGTGGCCCGGCTGCTACGGGTCTGACATTTATCTGGATGCCACAGTTGTTCGCCAAGATGACACTCGGCAATCCACTCGCGATGATGTTTTTCCTGGGGCTTTCGTTCGCTGCGTTCAGCTCGCTCATCTCGATGATCGAATTGACCTGCCGGATCCTGGTCGACCTGGGACTGACTCGCAGAGGCGCCGTGCTTTCGGTTTGCTCAGTCTCCTTTCTGATGGGTATTCCATCCGCTGTCAACCTGACCTTTTTCGGAAATCAGGACTTCGTATGGGGAGTCGCTCTGATGATATCGGGTGCGTTCATTGCGTTCTCGGTACGCAAGTACGGGGTAACTGCGTTCAGAAATGAAGCTGTGGACAACGTCGAGGATGATTGGAGTGCAGGTAAAAAGTGGGAGTTCCTCATCAAATGGGCCGTTCCGGTTCAGGCAATTGTTCTTCTCGTCTGGTGGCTCTGGCTGTCGATCTCCGAATATGCACCTGACACCTGGTACGATCCGTTCAATCCGTACAGTGTCATGACCGTGACGGTTCAGTGGGCGATTGCGATGGGCGCTTTCATCCTGGCAAACAAGTGGCTCGTGCGTCGCACCTTTCCATCAGGAGAGCTGGGGTAAGTCTATAGCACCCAACAACAAGTGAGCGAAACGTAACATCGGCCTGACTATGTCATCCAATCGGATCAGAGTCCAATTTGTTTGCCTGGGTAACATCTGCAGAAGCCCGCTGGCTGAGGGTGTGTTTCGCCATCTTGTGACCGAGCAAGGCATTGCATCAGAATTTGTAATCGCTTCATCGGGTACGGGCGCCTGGCACGTAGGCCAGGCGCCCGATTCCCGTATGCAGAAGACGGCATACGCTAAGGGTGTCGACATCTCCAGGCAGAGAGCCCGTCAGTTCAAGAGTGGTGATCTGGAAGACTTCGATCACATCCTGGCCATGGATCAGTCCAATCTGCAGAATATCCTCCGCCATGACGCCCACGGCGAGTACACGGACAAAGTTCACCTTTTCAGGGAGTATGACCCGGAACCGGGCGATTACGATGTACCGGATCCGTACTACGGCGGCGATCAGGGCTTCGAGACGGTCTTTCGGATTGTTGATCGAACATGCAGGCAGTTTCTGGATCAAATCCGTGGATGAGAACCAAAAAGACGGCTGACAACCTCGTATGACTATTGCAGGTCGTTCAGGTATTGAATGAGCGGATCTGGATCGGAGAGATCACGCATGAGCAGATCCGGATTGCACTCCTGCAGCGTTTCGTAACTGATTCGGCCGGTTGAAACCGCCACGGCGTGAGCGCCCGACACTCTGGAGCACACGACATCCTGCTCCGTATCTCCGATGATGACGGTCGATTCAGGCAAAAACGTGTATTCAGACAAAGCATTGGCCCGGTGAATAGCCACGGGAGGAAGGTCATTGCGGTCTTCGTAATCACTTCCGAACGCGCCGAAAGAAAAATAGCTCTTCAGACCACCTGCAGTGATCTTCGCGTACGCCGTTTCCTCAAGGTTGCCCGTCAGAAGGCCCAGCCTCAGGTCGTCGCGTTCAGAAAATGCGTGCACTATGTCAATCACCCCCGGCAAAACCGTCACGTGTTCCGGTTTGAGGTTGTCGAGCAGATGTTCGGCGTAGCAATCGAGGCATGCAGGCATCAAACGCTCGACTTCACCTGCCGTAAATCCGGCGTTAGTGAGAATGTCGCGCACGATGGCGGGATCTGTTCGTCCAGAAAAGGTCACCCCATTTGTCGATATCCTTCTTCCACACACATCTTCCAGCGCCTGCGAGATGGAATGTCGTCCTCGACCGTCAGAGGTCATCAGCGTTCCATCAATATCGAACAGGATAAGCAGCATGCTACATCTGGTAGATCGAATCTTGCCGGTCTTGGTGGTCAACGTTGTCTTCGTGCCGGATTTCGTCGACCGGATCCCTTTTCCCCTCGCCAGCATAGAGCTTGTCCGGGAAATTCAGCACAAAAGCCGGAAACGATGACTCATTTCTGTAGGCATGGACAACTCCCGGTGGAATGGTGACGATCGAGGGATTATCCTCACCCACATTTATGACGGCACGACATCCAGTCGATGGAGAAGACGGTCTCGAATCCCACAGAAACAGGCTGTATGAGCCGTGAAAGAAGGCAAACCGATCCGTCTGATGCACGTGTTCGTGGGGCCCGCGTGCAGTTCCCGGTTGGGTTACGGACAGATATCCCATCTCGGGGAATTGGTTTTCGGTGAGCTCATCGCTTCGAAATATCTCAGCCAGCCAACCTCGTTCATCTTCAAACCTGTTTAACGGCTCGAGTCCAACGCCCTCAATATCACCGTCAATCCAGTTCATCGTGGCACTTCGGTCGACAACTCTTCGTAAATCAGGTCACGGGCGAGACTATTGGCTTCTTCGAGGCCATCGAATGTGCCTGCGTCTCCCCACCATTCATTCAGAAATCCATGAGTCAGACTGCCGGCAGCTGCATAGATATTGCTCACATCGCTGATCTCAAGTTCTCCCCGCTGTGAAGGAGAGAGCGTTGAGACGTGCGCGAACACGCTCGTATCGTAGAAGTAGATTCCTACAACGGAATACGAGGATGGTGGTGCTTCGGGTTTTTCGATGACACGCAGGATCTGGTCACCATCAAATTCCGGAACGCCGTAGCGTTCAGGGTCGGGCACTTCTTTGAGCAGAACACGCGCTCCGGGCCCGTTGCTCAACTGATTCTTGAAGGCTTCGACTTCTTCGCCTATGTCTTCACCGAGAATATTGTCTCCCAGGACGACCACAAACGGGGAGTCCCCGACAAAAGTCTCTGTGAGCGCGAGTGCCTGCGCGATACCGCCCGGTTCATCCTGAACCCTGTACGTCAGATCCAGACCGAGCCGTTTGCCACTTCCCAGCAGATTGACGACGTCGCCCATGTGCTCGGGGCTGGTGACTACAACGACCTCTTCGATCCCTGCACGTCGTAAACGGATCAGGGGATGGTAAATCATGGGGTATCGCCCGACGGGCAACAAATGCTTGTTTGTTACCCGGGTCAATGGATAGAGCCTGCTGCCCGTGCCGCCTGCTAGGACTACTCCTTTCATACTGTTGAGATCTTCTTCATCTACTGGCTTCGCGATCTATTCGTGAAGGTACGCAAGGACATGGTCATCTGGACCCATACTGACGCGCATAATAATCTTTGTAGCTCTCGTCCTTCACGCCGGAAAGCCACTCTTCGTTCTCGAGGTACCACAAAACGGTGAGCTTCAAGCCCGATTCGAGGTCATGAACAGGACTCCATCCCAGTTCAGCGTGTATTCTTGAACTGTCAATCGCATATCTGAAATCATGCCCGGGCCTGTCTTCTACGAATCGGATCAACTTCCGGCTGGATTCGGGTTCGTTTCCTGTCTGTCTGTCGTATTCATCCAACAGGAAGTGTACGAGGGTGAGGTTGTTCACCTCTTGTGAGCCTCCAATCAGGTACGTAGCTCCCGTTTTGCCTTCCCGCAATACGAGATCAAGAGCGTCGCAGTGGTCGTCTACGTATAACCAGTCCCGCACATTCTCTCCCTTGCCGTACACAGGTATCTCCAATCCATGTGCCGCGTTGCTGATGACCAGTGGTATCAGCTTTTCCGGAAACTGAAGAGGTCCGTAGTTATTGCTCGTGTTCGTTAGCACATACGGCATGTTGTACGTTTCACCGAATGCGCGCACCAGATGATCGGCGGCGGCTTTTGAGGCCGCATACGGAGAGCGCGGGGCGTACCCCGAATCGAGTCTGAATTCACCCGTCATGCCGAGCGAGCCGAATACCTCGTCCGTCGATATGTGATGGAACCGTTTATGCTCCATGGATCCTGTCCAGGCTTGTAGCGCCGCCTGAAGCAGAACGAGAGTTCCATTTACATTCGTTCGGACGAAGGCTGTGGGATCCAGAATGGAGCGATCCACATGCGATTCGGCGGCAAAATGAACAACGGCATCAAAATCGTAGCGCTCGAAAAGCTCTGCAACGAAAACGGGATCCGCCACATCTCCTTTTTCGAACCGATAATTGTCGGCGGACTCTATGGCCCTGAGACTGGACAAATTTCCCGCATAGGTGAGGAAGTCCAGATTCACGTATAGTGTATCTGGGTAGGCTGGGACGAACTTCAGCAGGTAATTGGACCCGATAAAGCCGGCACCGCCGGTTACAAGCACGCAGGAAGGAGAAAACGACACACGGCTACCCGATCATGAATATCTGCGCCTCATGTAAGTTCGAAGCCTCGATGGGTTCCGACTCTTGCTTCGCATTCATAGCTTGGGTCAAACCCCGACATGAATGACTGACAAAGGAAAAACACTCTATCTGCTTGATGCAATGGCCCTGGCTTACCGGGCCCATTTCATATTCATCAGCAGACCCCTGATCAATTCGAAAGGCTTCAACACAAGCGCTACGTACGGTTTTACGTCCGCACTGGTGAAGTTGATTGAGGATCATAAAATTGACCACGTGGCTGTCGTTTTCGACGTCATGAGCGAAGGTGGGACGTTCAGGGACGAAATGTATCCCGAATACAAAGCGCACCGGGATCCTCCTCCGGAAGACCTGATTGCCAACCTGCCACACATCAAACGCGTGGTCCAGGCGATGGACATCCCGGTGGTGGAAGTCGAAGGCGTCGAAGCCGACGATGTCATCGGAACACTGGCCAGGCAGGCTGAACGCGATAGCACCGACACCGTCATTGTGTCGCCGGACAAAGATTTTCAGCAGCTCCTGAGCCCAAACATCAGCATGTTTCGCCCGGCATATCGGGGAGAAGCGTTCGATCCGATCACGGACGAGTCATTCAGGGAAAAATTCGGACTCAATCCGATTCAGTTCATCGATGTACTGGCGCTCATGGGAGATTCGGCTGACAACGTCCCCGGAGTGCATGGCATCGGCGAGAAGACGGCTGTCAAACTCATCGCCGAGTACGATACTGTCGAAAACCTGATCGAGCACGCGGATGACCTGAAGGGAAAACGTGCACGGGAAGGAATGCAGAATGAAGCCGACATGGCCCGGCTTTCGAAAAAACTGGTGACCATCAAGACGGACGTTGAGTTGTCTCTCGGATGGGACGACTTCCTGTGCCACCGTCCCGATCTGGGGAAGGTCAGAAGCATCTTCGACGAACTGGAATTCAGTCGTTTGTATGACCGGGTAACACGCGTTCTGGGCCCGAGAGCGAATTCTGCCGCAGCGGCTTCGACTGCCACTACATCTACCGCCGCGCCGGCCGATACATCCGCAACTGAAGAAGAAGACCAGGGTTCGCTGTTCGGTGGGTCGGACGTTCGCAGCTACGACCCCGAAAATGCGGACTACAAACTCGTAACCACACTTGATGATGTCGTCGCTGTGGCCTCCCGTCTGGGCCAGACGTCTTCATTTGCCTTCGACACCGAAACCACGTCAACCGATCCGATGATGGCATCGCTGGTCGGTGTGTCCCTCACCCACGAGGTCGAGAAGGCCTTCTACATTCCAACGCCGCTTCCGGATGGAACGTCCACCGAGACGGTACTCGACGTACTCAGGCCGTTGTTGGAAGGCCCTGCCGAGAAAATCGGACAGAACATCAAGTATGACTGGTTGGTGATGGCCAATCACGGGATCAACGTGTGCGGGCCCTTTTTTGACACCATGGTCGCGCACTACCTGATTGCTCCGGAAGAACCGCACGGCATGGACGCCCTGGCGAAGGCCTATCTCTCGTATGAGACGATTCCCATTTCATCTCTGATTGGCAAGGGGAAAGAGGCGGTCACGATGCGCGATGTCGCCCCGGTGGATATTTCGCCCTATGCCTGCGAAGATGCAGACATCACGCTACAGCTCGCCAATCTCTTCCGCCCGATGCTCGAACAGAAAGGCGTGCATTCACTTGCGTTCGATCTGGAGTTTCCGTTGATCGAAGTTCTGGCTCGCATGGAGATGGAAGGAATTGGTCTGGATCGATCCGTTCTCATGGATTTATCGGAACGGGCCACGGAAGACTTGAAAAATCTGGAAGAACAGATTTACGGCCTGGCAGAAGAGACATTCAACATCGCCTCACCCGCTCAGATCGGGAAGATTCTGTTCGAGAAGCTGGAATTGCCTGTCATCACAAAGACATCAACCGGCAAGCCGTCCACAAAAGAAAGCGTCCTGCAACAACTTGCTTCAGAGCACGAGCTTCCGGGGATGATCCTGGACTGGCGCGAACTCGCAAAACTGAAGTCAACCTACATTGACTCCCTCGGCGATCTGGTTCATCCGGAGACAGAGCGACTACATACATCATACAGTCAGACGACGGCCGCAACTGGGCGTCTTGCGAGTTCAAATCCAAACCTCCAGAACATTCCTATTCGCACCCCGCGGGGTCGCGAGATCAGGAAGGCGTTTGTGCCGAGAACGGGCAATATGCTTCTTTCTGCCGACTATGCCCAAATTGAACTCCGAATACTCGCTTCGCTCGCCAATGACGCTGCTCTCAAGCAGGCGTACGCAGAAGGCGCTGACATCCACACCGCTACGGCAGCAAGGGTTTTTGATCTGGACGCGGCGGAAATCACGAGAGAACAGCGAAACAAGGCGAAGGAGGTCAACTACGGGATTCCTTACGGCATTTCGGCCTTCGGGCTCTCGACTCGTCTGCGCTGCTCCGTTTCGGAAGCTCAGGAGTTGATCGACAGCTACAAGAAGAGTTATCCGGCCGTGGCGTCATTCATCGTGGATCAGGTCGAAAAGGCCAGAGAGACAGGCTTTGCCGAAACCATGTTGGGCAGGCGTCGCTACATCCCCGACATTCGGGCCCGAAATCGAAACGTTCGTTCATTCGCCGAACGGGTCGCAGTGAACATGCCAATTCAGGGCACCCAAGCCGACATGATCAAGCTGGCCATGATCGCCATCGACCGGAAAATGAGGGACGCGGATATGCACAGCAAGATGCTTTTGCAGGTCCACGACGAACTCGTCTTTGAGGTCGTCCCCGATGAGCTCGATGCCCTTCAGGATCTGGTGAGAACGGAAATGGCGGAGGCGCTTCCTCTGGAAATACCGGTGGAAGTAACCATGGGAACGGGAGAGAACTGGTTGGAGGCGCATTGATGGCAGTAGAGAAGGAAGCAGAGACGGAGGAAGCGTTCGAAGGATTCGAATTCATTGAAGAAGACGGAGGAATCCGATCCTACCGGCTAAAGCAGAATGATCTGCAGGTGCTGCTTTGCAAGCAGGGTGTTGCTCCTGTGGCCACATTCATGATCACCTACCGGGTAGGAAGCCGTAACGAGAAGGCCGGCGAAACCGGCGCAACGCATTTCCTCGAGCATATGATGTTCAAAGGCACCGAGAAGTACTCTAAGAAATCGGGCTCAACAATTTTCAACGTCCTTCAAGCGCGTGGAGCGCAGGTCAATGCCACGACCTGGAATGACCGGACCAACTATTACGAGCTCCTTCCATCAGAACATCTGGACTTGGCTGTCGACATTGAAGCGGATCGGATGCGCGGTTTGCTGCTAGATCCGGAAGAGGTAGAGAACGAGCGCACGGTCATCCTGAATGAATTTGATCGGGGCGAAAACGAGCCGTTGCGAAAGCTGTATCACTCTGTGTGGTCTGTCGCGTACGAGGCCCATACCTATCATCATCCGACCATCGGCTGGCGTTCCGACATTGAAAACATCAGCCCAGAAGGATTGCGCAGCTTTTACGACCGGTTTTACTGGCCCAACAATGCCACAATTTCGGTGATAGGCGGTTTTGATGAGCAAAAGGTCATGTGTTCGATTCGTGAACGGTTTGAGCCGATCCCATCTGGACCAGAGGCCTCCCAGATCACTGTTCGCGAACCGCAGCAGATGGGAGAGAGGCGAACGACGGTCCGAATGGCAGGGGGTATGCCCGCCGTCATCGTGGCGTTCAAGAGTCCCGCCGGACTGGACGCCGACGCCTTCGCCCTGCATCTTCTTGGCATGATACTGAGCAGTGGAAGGACCAGCCGATTGTATGGCGCGCTGGTTGATTCGGGGATGGCGTCCTCGCAGTCTGCCGGAGCTTCCTCTTTCCGCGATCCAGGCCTGTTCACTGTCTTCGCCATGCTCACACCTGAAACCGGGATTGAGCAGGTTGAAGAAGTGATACTCGAAGAGGTCAACAGATTTCAGGAAGAAGTGGTGTCAGAAGAAGAAATATCCCGGTCTCTTGCCAAGCTGGAAGCACAGACACTCTACTCGAGAGACGGCTCGTTCTCATTGGCTTCCCAGCTGAATGAAGCGATTTCATCGGGCGACTGGAAGCTCTATACCCAATTCCTGAAGCGAATGAAAGAGGTCACCGCCGAGGACATTCAGCGAGTCGCGACGGAGTACTTCAACAGGGACACGAAAACCGTCGGAATCTTCGAACCGGCCGGCTGAGCCATCGGGCCTCGATTCTCTATTCCAATTCTGAGATCATGTCGTCCAGTTCTTCGCGCCACTCCTCGAGCGGAAAGAGGCCAAGATGGGAATACACGACGTTTCCTTCGGCGTCCACCACAAATGTTGTGGGGAGCGCGTAGACGCCGCCCAGCTCCTCGCCCAGGGATCCATCAACATCCAGAATCTGGGGGTAGTTGATGTGGAAGTCTTCCGCGAAGGGCGTAACGACCTCAAAACCCATGTCGTCCATGGAAACGCCCACCAGTTCGAACGGCCGGTCTTTCCATTCTTCTTTCAGGGCGACAAACTCGGGAATTTCGATAACACACGGACCACACCAGGTAGCCCAGAAATTCAAGACAGAGATTTTTCCTTTGAGATGCTCCGATCTGAGTGAATCGCCTGCCATTTCCAGTCGCGCGAATGAAGGCATAACCACATCGGGTTCACTCCCACCGGAGCGAAGGACTGAGAGATCTGAGGCCTTCTTCTCAGGCGAATTGCACGCCGAGATGAGCACGAACAGAATTAATAATGGAGCCGCGGGGAATCGCATCGAGGACCGAAGGAATTTGGGTTAAATAATAACACACCACATGTAGCAGAGTGATGAACACACGGGAAATATTGTCGTCCAGAGTTCGTTGTCGAGAACTCTTTATGTAGTGCGTGAGTTCTTCGGGCCGTTACCTATTGATTCAGACTATTTCATCACATGACTTTGATTCCTCGCATGCACGTCTCCTCATCACCCTCATCAGATTTGCGTCTCGCAGCGTCTGAGAACGGTGGAGGTGATGATTCGACTATCACGGGCGCTGAAAATGTTACGTGGAATCTCGATGACATGTTTGCTTCGATTGAAGATCTCAATCAGGTCCTCGACGACTCCCAGAAAATGGCAGCCTCATTTGAGGGGGAATACCGGGGAAAGGTCGCTGGCCTGACCAGCGAAAGTCTGAGTGATGCGATGACCCAATTGGGCAGCATTCAGGACGGAGTCGGAAAGGCGTTCACCTATGCGTACCTGAACTGGTCGACAGACACGGCCGATGCAGACCGCGGGTCGCTGCTTCAGCAGGTCAGAGAGGCGTATACCGTCGTTTCCACGACGCTCCTGTTTTTCGAATTGGAATGGACGCAGGTATCGGATGAAAATGCTGCGCTGCTTCTGATCTCTCCCGAGATGGACCCCTTTCGGCACTATCTGGAGGTGGCGCGGCTGCAGAAGCCCTACCTGCTCAGCGAGCCGGAAGAAAAGATCATGATGGAGAAGTCCAATACGGGCCGCTCGGCATGGAACAGGTATTTCGACGAGTCGCTGTCCGATATGCGTTTTCTCGTCGGCGACAAAGAGATGACTCAGCAAGAGGTTCTCGCTCAGCTTCACGATGCGGATCGCGCAAAACGAAAAACTGCCGCAGCAGCATTCACCAAAGGTCTGAAGAATAACACCCGCACCCTCACGTACGTCTTCAATACGATTTTGGCTGACAAGGCACTCGACGACCGCCTTCGTGGTTATCCGTCCTGGATTTCCTCGCGAAATATGTCGAATGAGGTGGCAGATGAAGACGTCCAGGCGCTGATTGCGGCAGTTGAAGCCGGATATCACCATGTAGCGCGCTTTTACAACATCAAGAAACGCCTTCTGGGCCTTGATGTGATGACCGAATACGATCGCTACGCACCCATCGGTGAGGCAGATCGCTTCATCGATTGGAGTACGGCCGAGAAAATGGTTCTGGAATCGTATTCAGAATTCAATCCGCTGATGGGTGATATCGCAGGGCAGTTTTTCGAGGGACGCTGGATTGATGCTGCTCTCGGTCAGGCAAAACGGGGCGGAGCCTTCAGTCATGGAGCCGTTCCCAGTACACATCCGTACATCCTCCTCAATTACACGGGCAAGATCCGCGACGTACAGACGCTTGCTCACGAACTGGGACACGGGATTCATCAGTACCTATCGCGTGAACAGGGAATCTTCCACGCCGATACGCCACTCACGACCGCAGAAACAGCTTCAGTATTCGGTGAAATGCTCGTATTTCAGCGTTTGATGAAGGAAGAGACGAGTGATGCGAATCGTCTGGCGATGCTGATGAGCAAGATTGACGATACCATCGCGACCGTGTTCAGACAGGTGTCAATGAACCGGTTCGAGGACCGAATCCATTCGCTTCGCCGTGAATCAGGAGAATTGTCTACGGCCGATCTTCAGGCTGCCTGGATAGCGACGCAGAAGCCCATGTTCGGTGACAGTGTCGAGCTCTCAGAGGACTATTCCTGGTGGTGGAGCTACATCCCTCATTTCCTGCACACTCCAGGCTACGTGTACGCGTACGCGTTCGGGGAGCTGCTGGTGCTCGCGCTACACGGCATTTACGAGAAGGAGGGACCTTCGTTTGCGGACGCGTACGTTGAACTGCTCAGAAGTGGCGGCTCGGACTGGCCGCACACGCTGGTAGGAGAACTGGGTGTAGACCTTCGCGATCCAGGTTTCTGGGCAACCGGAGTGGATGCCATAGGCAAACTGGTCGACGAAGCGGAGCGGTTGAGCCTGAGCGTTTAATCCAGAGCGTCAATAGACGATACGCCGAAAACCGATGCGCCTCGCTACTACATAAACGCGAGTTGCCCGAGAATCCAGGCGCAGCCCAGAGCCGCGTAGATGCCCAATATATACCCGGAAACACCCATGAGAAGTCCCACGGGTGCCATTGCCGGGTGATAAACGCTGGCGACGACAGGTGCGCTGGCAGCGCCTCCAACGTTGGCCATACTTCCGGTTGCGACGAAGAATAGTGGCGCCTTGATCAATTTGGCGAAGATCATAAGCAGTGCCACGTGGATACTGATCCAAACGGCTCCGGCAGCCAGATACATTGGTGCGTCGAGTACGGCTTTCAGGTCAGCACGCGCCCCGATAGAGGTCAGCAGCAAATACAATGCGAGAAATCCGACTTTCGACGCGCCCGCAGCCTCCATCTTTCGAAGGGGGGTGAAAGAGAGCGAAAGTCCCAGGGTGACGACAATCAGGATGGCCCAGGTAGCGGGGCTGATTATGGTCGGGTCTCCAACGGCGGGCAGCCTGTTTCCTACGGCTACAGAAATGACGGTTACGACCAGTGTCAGGCCCAGTATGTAGACAAGGTCATTCAGTTCGGCGGGCCGGCGGGTCTGCTCAATTTCAGAGAGGCGCTCGTTGGCCTGTTCTATGGCTGAGTTGTCCGCGTTGACCCATTTATCAAATTTCTCCTGGAAGGCGCTCAGGAAGATCAGAATGCCCATCCAGCCGTATCCGACCACTGTGTCGACCACGATAATTGGTCCGAGCATGGCATCAGATGCGCCCACACTTTCTTTGATGGCGATCATGTTCGCCGTACCACCAATCCAGCTTCCCGAAAGCGTAGCGAGGCCCTGCCAGGCGTCTGCTGGTAGGAACGAGCCAAAGATCAGATAGGCAATGGGGCCACCGATCACGATTCCAGCGGTCCCGACCAGCATCATGATGATGGCTTTTCTTCCAAGCTTGAGAATCGAGGGCAAATCAACCGTGATCATCAACAAAAACAGAGAGAACGGCAGAAGGTACCCGGACATCCAGGAATACACGGGCGAGGAAGAGGGCGTTACGCCTGCTGTCGTCAGCGCCATGGGCACGAAATAGGCCCAAATAACGGGAGGAAGGATCTTGAAAAGCTTGGAAAGGGATGAAAACGTGCTCAGCCAGAACACGAGTGCAAGTACACCTGCCAGCAGCGCGAACAATTGATTGGTTTCTGTAACCAAAAGGGCATCCTCCGAAATTCACGTATTAAACGACTTGATCAGGCTGGTCCGCTTGATCGGCGCGAGGAATATACACGGAAAAGTGTGTGCCGACGCCGACCTCGCTCTCAACGTCAATTCTGCCACCCATCAAATCAACCAGCCCCTTCACGATCGTCAGCCCCAGACCACTGCCTTCGTGTGTGCGTCCCGGGCCTGAGCTCTCTTGGGCGAATTCCTCAAAAACACGGGGAATGAACTCTTCAGAGATTCCGATACCGGTGTCTTTGACACTGATCCGAACGAAATCACCAGAATAGTCCCATTCCAGCGAGATCTTGCCCTTCGAAGTGAACTTGATCGCGTTTCCGATGAGATTGTTCAGGATTCTGACAAGAAAATCCTCATCGGCCATCGCTCGAGGGCTTCCCGTACCCATCAGTTCGATTGTGACGTCGGGACTGGTGACGAGTGGGGCCAAGGAATCAGCCACTTCCTCAATCAGGACATCCACCGCGACTCCGTTTAACTGAGGATCGATGTGGTGCTTGTCCAGGCGAGTTGCTTCAAGTACCGCATTAATGGTAGACAGTAATCTGTTGCCACTGCTCTGAATCGTTTGCGCAAACTCCAGGAAATCTTCGTCGTCCGTGCCTTCCTCGATGAGCTGTGCGAAGCCGATAATGCTGGCCAATGGCATGCGGAGTTCGTGGCTCATATTGGCCAGAAACGCGCTCTTCATGGCAGATGCCTCCTCTGCTGCTTTTCGGGCGTACCGAAGCTG
>CAZEHJ010000026.1:39979-47403 GCA_964512485.1 uncultured Rhodothermales bacterium
AAACTCTCGGCACCAGTTTCAGTAATCACGACATCGTCCTCGATTCTCACGCCTCCGTGGCCATCCAGATAGATGCCCGGCTCGACGGTGAACGTCATTCCCGGCTCCATAATTCGCTCGTTGCCACCGCGGATGTACGGCTCTTCGTGTACTTCCAGTCCGAGGCCGTGCCCCGTGCGGTGGGTGAAATACTCGCCAAAGCCCGCTTCTACGATAGTCCCCCTGGACGCATCGTCGATACTGCCCGCGGTAACACCGGGACGAGACTGACTTCGACCAGCCGCATTGGCGTTTTTCACGGCTTCGTAGATCGATCGAAGTGTGTCATCGGGTTCTCCGAGTGCAAACGTCCTCGTAAGGTCGGAGAAGTATCCCTGGTTGTTGGCTCCCCAGTCGAAGAGGATCAAATCACCTTCCTGAGCACGGTAGTCCGTCGGGACGGCGTGTGGATTGGCCGAATTGGCGCCGAACGCGATGATGGGCTGGAAGGGCAGTTCGCCGCCCGAGCCATGAGCCAGGAGTCGCTGAATCAGAATGGAAGAGATCTCAAGCTCGGAAACGCCCACCTTCACATGCGGAAGTGTGTCTTCAAGCGCGGATTGCGCCATGTCGACTGCCTCGCGCATCAATGTCAGCTCGGCCTCGTCCTTTTGCATGCGCATTTTTGCGACGGCCTTCTCACACGAACCGAGGTTCACTCCCGGAAGCGCCGACTCAATAAAACGAAGCTCCAGTACGCGCAGGCTGCGAGGCTCGATGCCGACATTCGTGGCACCGGAAGCAGCGAGACTACTCAGGGCTGCATCGAAGCCTACCTGCCACGAACTGAGGTCTTCCGTGTAGGTGTGCGAAGAGAGAGGAAAAGAGGCGTGTGCGAGCTTCTGCTTTTCCAATTCAGGCAACACGATGCTGATTTCACCGTCGGCCGGAATGCAGAGGATGACGGGGCGTTCGCTGATGTGAAAGTGCAGGCCGGTGAGATAGGGAAGCGTCGGTCCCGGATTGAGGAGCGCGGCATCAAGCCCTTCATTCTGCATGGCCCGTCTGAGTTTGGAAATACGATCCTGATAATTCGCTGACATCATTTTGACTGGATTGGTGAACGCCCTGACTGAAAAAAGCACGACTGAAAAAAAGCACGACTGAAACGGGCCAGGACAAACTGGATTCTAGCCAGTGCAAACTAGATTCTAGAAGGTGTGGATTCAATTGCCTGGCGGAATTCTCGGGTTGCCCCTACAGGGTCGTCTGCCAGAGTCACGGCACTCATGACGGCTACGCCATATGCCCCGGCGCGAATGACGTCGGATGAGCGGTTCGGTGTGATACCCGCAATTCCAATCACAGGAATGGAGACGGTATTGCAGATGTCCAGGACAGCTTCGAGTCCCTGCACGCTCGTCGGGTTTGCTTTCGAGCGGGTAGCGTACACGGGCCCGAATCCGACATAGTTGGCTCCTTCCTTTTCCGCGCGTTTCGCCAGCGCTATCGAAGGCGTTGTGATGCCTATGACAGCTTCAGGTCCCAGAATCTCCCGTGCCGTGGTCAGTGGCATATCAGTCTGACCCAGATGAACGCCTTGAGCCCCAACCGCAAGGGCCACATCGACACGGTCATTGATCAGTAACGTAACATTGTTGTCCGAACAAACACGTGCCGTTTTCCGGGCCTCATTCAAGATGTCGCGGAAGCTCCCTTGTTTCTGTCTGAACTGAATTGTATCCGCACCGCCTTCAATGGCCATTTCAGCCAGCTCTGCGTGGGTGTATTTTTGCTGGAAATGAAAGTCAGTCAGAACGTGGAGACGTCCAAGGTTTTCTGTCATCGAGAGTTGAGAGTAATGACCAGAGTATTGCTCTGGCGGTTGGTCTGTGTGGCGCGTGTTTAGTACGTTAGTCAGTTCTCTTTCGAAGTCGCTTCGAAGACCCAATTTATACCCTGACGCCGAGAAATATCATGAGTAATACGAAGTCAAATTCCCGCCGGGACTTCATTCGCAAAAGCGCTGTCGCTGGATTGGCCGCATCCTTTGCAGGAGGCCCCCGAGTCGTCGGTGCCGTTGCGGATAAACTGGCACCTCGCAAGAAGGCAGATCCAATCGTCATCAGCAGCCGAAATGGACATCAGTCGGTCCTGAAAGCCATGGATTTGATCAAAGGTGGAGCAGATGCCCTTGATGCAGTGGTTGCCGGCGTAAACCTGGTCGAAGAAGATCCCACCGATACCAGTGTCGGGTACGGTGGCCTTCCGAATGCACTGGGTGTGGTACAGCTTGATTCCGCCGTGATGCACGGCCCGACGGGAAGAGCCGGATCTGTAGCTTGTATTGAAGGCATTAAATACCCTTCAAAAGTGGCGAAGCTGGTTCTCGAACGAACCGACCACGTCAATCTGGTGGCTCAGGGAGCGCAGGATTTCGCCGTTATGCATGGCTTCACCGTTGAAAACCTGCTGACCGAACGGGCTCGGGAAAGATGGGTGCAATGGCGAGAGAATCTTTCAAACAGGGACGAATATCTCCCCAAACACGGTATTGATGACACAGGGATTGGATCGGACTATCAGCCACAGAAGCGCTCGTGGGGAACGATTCACTGCTCCGCAATCGATCTGGCGGGCAACCTCTCTTCTGTAACCACTACCTCAGGTCTGGCTTTCAAGATTCCCGGCAGGGTTGGTGATTCTCCGATCATCGGTGCGGGTCTGTTTTGCGACAACGAAGTCGGTGCTGCCGGGTCTACAGGCAGGGGAGAAGCGAACCTTGAAACACTCGCGAGCTTCCTGATTGTCGAACGCATGCGCGAAGGCGATTCGCCGGAGGACGCCTGTCTGTTCGCATGCCAGCGTATTTCTGACAAGACGCTGCTCGCGAGGCTGAAGGATGACCAGGGTCGTCCAGCTTTCAACGTGCAGTTCTACGCATTGAATGCTGCCGGCGAAGTAGGTGGCGCCGAAATTCGTGGAGGCAGAGGCAAATTCGCAGCTGCTAACTCAGACGGCGGCTTCCTGGTTGATCTTGCGTACCTCTACAAAAACGATTGATGCTCACACACTGGTCATCCAACACCGGTTCAATTTCCAAATCATTCTTACAGATGAAATACATATTTCGAATCCTGATCCTTCTCTCCTTTGTCGCGGCTTCTTCGGTTGACTCAGGCGCCCAATCACTTCCGTTCGCGATGGACGTGGATCTCGACGAAGTTGGGAATTACAACTCGGCGATTCCCACGCCGCAGGATGTGATCGGTCACGTGATCGGTACGCAACACACCGTGCCTCATCAGGTCGAAGCCTATTTCCGCGCTGTGGATGCGGTGAGCGATCGTATAACACTGAATGTGCATGCACAGTCGTACGAGGGCCGGAATTTGATTCACGCTGTCGTGACTTCTCCCGCCAATCACGCGCGATTGGATGAGATCATGGCAAATCAACAACGCGTCTCGGATGATCCCTCAAGCGTAAGCGATGAGGACCTGGCGAGCATGCCCGTAGTCCTGTATCAGGGATTCAGCGTCCACGGAAACGAATCCTCGGGCACAGAGGCCGCGGTTCTGTATCTGTATCATCTCGCTGCTGCTCAGGGAGCCGACATAGAAAACACCCTGGATAATGCTGTCATCATTCTGGATCCGATGTTTAATCCCGACGGAAGGGATCGATTCGGGGACTGGGTCAATCGAAATCGGGGAGGCGTAGCGACTCTCGACTCACAGGATCGCGAACATAATGAGCCATGGCCAGGTGGCAGGACCAATCACTACTGGTTCGATCTCAATCGCGACTGGATGGTGGCGCAGCATCCGGAATCACAGGGACGCATGAAGGTTTTTCATTCCTGGAGACCGCACGTTCTTACGGATCACCATGAAATGGGTGGCGGCTCGACGTTTTTCTTTCAGCCGGGCATTCCATCGAGAAATAATCCGAATACACCTGCTAAAAACACGCGACTCACAGGTGCTATTGCCGAATTTCACGCAGCCGGACTCGACGCCATCGGTTCCGCGTATTACTCAGAAGAGTCCTTCGATGATTTCTTCTACGGAAAGGGATCGGCGTTTCCCGATATCAATGGGGGCATCGGAATTCTGTTCGAGCAGGCTTCTTCGCGTGCTCTCAGAACAGAGTCCTCAGATGGTGAGCTCCACTACGCTTTTACCGTACGCAATCAGTTCGTGGCATCGCTTACAACCTTGAAGGCCGGCATATCGCTTCGCGAAGACCTGCTTGCCTATCAGAGAGAGTTTTATGCTGAATCCCGAGAAGAAGGACGGCGGGCTTCACGATCTGCATGGGTTTTGGACCTGGGTCGCGGTCGAACACGTGCACAGATTCTGACACAGCTTCTTCAGCGTCATCGCGTCCAGTTTCACGAACTGGCAAATGATGTGACGATTGATGGACACACCATTGCCGCAGGCAACGGATACGTCATTCCCGCCGATCAACCGCAGTATCGATTGATCAATGCCGTCACGGAGCGAACGTTGGAATATTCAGATTCGCTCTTTTATGACGTGTCGACATGGACGCTTCCGCTGGCCTTTGACGTAGACCTGTATGAGTACGACGGGAACGCTTCCCGAATCACGGGAGATGTCCTCGGGTCGATCTGGCCTGACGGAGGAAATCTGCAGCGAGACGAAAATGCGTATGCCTATCTGATGCCGTGGAACAGATTCTTCGCTCCGCGCGCGCTGCATCGAATACAGGCAGCAGGTATCGACGTGCGAATTGCCCATCATCCGTTCAGCTCATACATCGGTGGCGAGAAGAAGTGGTTCGACAGAGGTACGATCATCATTCCCCTCAAAGGAAGGGACACACCCGATCATGTCCACAATGCTAGCGAAGTCCATGAAGTGGTGGCCAGAGCGGCCGAAATGGATCACGTTCAGATTTATGCTGTCTCAACCGGTTTGACTCCCGATGGACCAGATCTTGGCGGCGGAAGCACATCGACCTTGAGAGCGCCACGAATCGCAGTCGTAGCCGGACCGGGCATGTCATCAGGACAGGCCGGAGAGGCCTGGCACGCAATTTCAGAGCGTTTCAAGATGCCTGTCTCGATGATCGAACCCTCTCGTCTGACGCGAGATCTCAGCCGATACAACACGATTCTGCTGCCTGGTAGCGGCTTATCCGAGGGCGCCACTGAGTCGCTCCTTAGCTGGAATCGCTCGGGCGGTACGCTCATTGTGCTCTCCGGGGGTATTTCATGGGCCAGTCGTAACGATCTGATTGATGTCGAATCGCATTCGATAGATATGGATTCACTGACCAGTGACTTGCCGTATCACCTGCTTGATGAGGCCCGTGGCGCCCAGGCAATTGGCGGCTCTATCTTTGAAGTCGAAATCGACACCTCTCATCCCGTGGGTTACGGCTTACCCGACACACTGCCTGTTTTCCATCAGGGAAGCACGCTTTATGCGCATGATGGCAATGCAAACAACGCCATTGGCTTATACAGCGACGAAGCGTTGCTCAGCGGGTATCTGTCTGAAGAGAAACTTGCGCAGCTTCCGGGCAGTGTTTCGATCATCGCACGCCGCAATGGAAGTGGCCGGGTAATCGCGTTCATGGAGCGGCTGAACTTCAGGGCCTACTGGCATGGCTCGCAACGGCTGTTCTTCAACGCCATCTTCTTCGGATCCAGCTTCTGAGTCTGGCCAAAAAGAAAAGGGGGCGCTCTTGGCGAGCGCCCCCTTTCTTGTAAGACCGAATCTTGCTCTAGCGTTCCCGAATGGATACAGAACCGTGTGTCGTGCGAGCCTTGATCATTTGACCACCGCCATTGATCGAGCCGTCTACGCGATCGTCACGAACCTGACCGCGAACGTTCAGTGACGAAGCAACTTTTACATTCTCGGCTTTGAGGTCAAGATCTGCTGTTGAGTCGCCGTCGATCAGAATCACGACATCGCCGTGCTGCGTTTCAAAGGTGGCTCCTTCGCTACCGGAAATCTCTACCTCAATGTCGCCATGCGAGGTCGAAATCGCTGCGCGACCTTCCAGATATTCAATTTCTACGTCTGCATGCGAAGTCGTAGCATTGAATACTCTGCTGTAGACCGAGTGGACTTCAATGTCTGCGTGTGATGTCTGCACATCAACTTCGTCAGAGCGAAGACTGTTTGCTTCGATGTCACCATGCGAGGACTTGACCCAGATGCGTGGGCCGGATACTTCAGCAAGCTCAACATCGCCATGCGAAGTGAGAAGACGCAGATTACCGGCGAGATCGCCCATTTCAAGATCGCCATGTGATGTTTCGAGGTCCACGTTGAACGAAGAAGGAATCGTTACGAGCACTTCAGTATTCATATCCACATTCCAACGACCATTTGGAGACTCAGCCTGAATATGGATGCTATCACCGTCCTGGTAGACTTCCCAGTTCTGCGCTTCGAATCGTTCCTTAGCTTTTTCCATGCGTCGCGATTCGAGGGTCACCGTAACAGTGGCTCTGCTTCCCGAGCCTGTTTCGACGTACACGTCTGCGTGATCAATGTTAACAATCAGATTATCGCCGTCAGAAACGGAAAACGACTCCTCGATCATGGTTTCGGCTCCAGCCTGAACTGCCGTGAGTTTTGCCTTCGTTTTGACTTCTGTTTTCGATTCGGCTTGCGCCCGGTACTCATATTTGGTTTTCGAAGTGCGTCGTTCGACTTCAACCGCGACGATATCGCCGGATTCGCCTGGTTGAATTTTTTTCTTGATGCTCTGAAAGAGGTTTAGACCGCCAAGTGCGGTCAGTACAGCCAGAAGAGCAGCTATAATTTTAGTGCGCATAACAGAAATCTCGGAAAGAGGCTTGGTGACGGTCTTGTTGGATTGCTCCCGATGTGGTCGCAGCCATTGCGTTAAGGACACGCGATAGTTACGTGTTGGCAGTCCTCTTGGTTACGTCAATTACAACTTCGACAAGAGGTGCCGTTGAAGATTGGATGACCGCCACAGGCAAAAGGTTTGCAGTCCTTATATTGCAGAGCAAAAAAAGTGGGATTGGGCCGATTTTCTGAGAGGAAAGCGGCCTTTTCATTTACCTCTTTCAGTTCAAACTTCAACCATCGGCTGAGCGGCCTCGTCCGCCACCCGAAAAGAGAGCACCGTTGCAAGCGTGAAAACAGCACAGCAGATACGAAATGAGTTTCTGGATTTCTTCCGTGAGAAAGGTCACGAAGTCGTTCAGAGTGATTCGCTTGTCCCCGGCAACGATCCAACGCTGATGTTCACCAATGCGGGCATGAACCAGTTCAAGGATGTGTTCCTGGCCGAAGGGAGCAGATCCTACGTTCGCGCCGCCGACACCCAGAAGTGCCTGCGCGTGTCCGGAAAGCACAACGACCTTGAAGAGGTGGGATACGACACGTACCACCACACGTTTTTCGAGATGCTCGGCAACTGGAGCT
>CAZEHJ010000027.1:0-4334 GCA_964512485.1 uncultured Rhodothermales bacterium
TTGGTGACGATTATTACATCGAAATCCAGGATCACAACATCCCCGACCAGCACAAATGCAACGAGGTATTGCTGCGGTGGTCGAAAGAGTACAATGTCCCTGTTGTTGCCACGAATGATGTTCATTACGTCGAACAGGAAGATGCCGCCGCCCAGGATGTTCTTCTCTGTCTGCAGACGCAGGCGGATTACAACGATCCGAACCGGATGCGATTTGAAAATGACCAGTTCTACCTGAAAAGTGCCTCCGAGATGGAACTGGCCCTGCGTGACGTCGAGCCTCACGTGGTAAAGCAGGCCCTCGAATCAACAGTTTCCATCGCGGACAAGTGCACCTTCGAACTTCCGATGGGCGAACTGCTCATGCCCCACTTCCCTCTTCCGACGGAGTTTGGCAAGGACATGGACTCCTACCTGAAGCACCTCGTCTTCGAAAGGGCCCGGCAGAAGTTTGGTACGCTGTCGCTGGAGCAGACCGAGCGGCTGAATCTGGAGCTGGGCATCGTTTCCCAGATGGGATACGCTGGATATTTCCTCATCGTACAGGACTTCACGACAGTTGCTCGTGACCTGGGCGTGTCCGTCGGACCCGGACGAGGCTCCGCTGCGGGTAGTCTGGTCGCGTTTGTCCTCGGAATCACGAATGTCGATCCACTCAAATACGATCTCCTCTTCGAGAGATTCCTGAATCCTGAGCGTGTGTCGATGCCTGATATCGACATCGACTTCGATGATCGCGGCCGCTCGAAGGTCATTGACTACGTGGTCGAGAAGTACGGCCGTCAGAATGTATGTCAGATCATCACGTTTGGAACGATGGGAGCGCGCTCGGTCATTCGTGACGTGTCCCGTGTGCTCCAGATACCGCTCCAGGAAGCTGATCGTATTGCGAAACTCATTCCGGAAGGAGTCGGCGTAAATCTGGATTCGGCCATCAAGGACGTGCCCGAGTTCAAAAAGCTGTTGAACGATCCCAATGAGCAAATTCGCAATCTGATGCACTACGCCAAAGTGCTTGAAGGATCTGCCCGGCATACTGGCGTGCACGCCGCAGGTGTCATCATTGCGCCCGGCAATGTCAGTGACTACGTCCCCGTTTCGATCGCTCGCGGAAAAGGCGGAGCCGATGACGTTGTGACCACTCAGTATGATGGAAAATGGGTGGAGTCGTTTGGTCTGCTCAAGATGGACTTCCTCGGACTCAAAACGCTTACGGTCATCAACGATGCGCTCGACCTCATCAAGCTCACGCACGATGAGGAAGTGGATGTTGACGAAATTCCACTGGACGATGAACGAACGTTTGAACTCTTCCAAAAAGGCGATTCTGTAGCCATTTTCCAGTTTGAGTCCAGCGGTATGCGCGAATGGCTGCGCAAGCTGAAACCGACAAGCATCGACGACCTTATTGCCATGAACGCCCTGTACCGGCCGGGGCCGATGGATAATATTCCGTCATATATCGCCCGAAAACACGGCCAGGAGGATGTTTCCTATCCTCACGACATGCTTCGACCGATTCTGGAGCCTACCTATGGCATCCCGGTCTATCAGGAACAGGTCATGCAGATGGCGCAGGTCATGGGCGGATACACGCTCGGCGGTGCCGATATCCTTCGCCGCGCAATGGGCAAGAAGAAGGAAGAGGAAATGGTCAAGCAACGGGCCGTATTCGTCGAGGGCGCAGCAAAACGCGAGGTGGACGAAAAGACGGCCAATGAGGTGTTCGATCTCATGGCCAAGTTTGCCGGATATGGATTCAACAAATCCCACGCGGCAGCCTATTCGATTGTCGCCTATCAGACCGGATATCTGAAGGCGCACTACCCATCGGAGTTTCTCGCAGCTGCGATGACGAATGAGATGGGCGATACCAAGAAGCTGGCAATCGTTCTGGAAGAAGCCAGACACCTGGGTCTCGAACTGCTGCCTCCGGACATCAACACGAGCGCTGCCAGGTTCACGGTCGAAAATGGCAAGATTCGCTTCGGTCTGGGAGCGGTCAAAGGAGTGGGACTGGGCGCAATCGAAGCGATCGTGGCTGAAAGAAATGAAAATGGCATCTACAAGAGCCTCTTCAATTTTGCGAGACGCGTCGACCTGCGGGCCGTCAACAAAAAGGCCGTCGAGAGCCTCGCGCGGGTGGGAGCGATGGACCAATGGGAAGGCCATCGAGCGCAGCAGGCGGAAGCCGTTGAAATTGCGGTTCAATATGGACAGAAAGCGCAGGCCAATGCGGCCGCGGGAATGATATCCTTGTTTGGCGAAGCCGGTGGCGATGGCGCAGCGGGGCTCGAACCGGCCCTGCCCCTCGCGGAACCGTGGCCACGGGCAAGGCTCCTGAAAGAGGAGCGCGAGTCCGTCGGATTTTATGTGTCGGGCCACCCACTTGAAGCATATCTGGCTGAGTCACGCGCCTTCGCATCTGCACAGATCGTGGATGCGCCAGCCATCGTCGAGCGCGATGGACCGGTCGAAGACAGCTGGGCAGGAAGACAGAATCGTCCGCAGCACACGTTTTGTGGCATCATCACCGATGTGCAGCACCGGATGAACAAATCAGGCAAACCCTACGCATTCGCGCAATTTGAGGACTTCACGGGGCAGGCTGAGCTCATGTGCTTTTCAAACAACTACGACCGAATTCAGCGATATCTGGCTGTTGATGAAATAGTACTGATCAAAGGAAATCTTGAAATGCGAGGTGGAAACGCCAAGGTGCTCGCCAATGATGTCATTCCGATGTGGAAGGTGCGTCAGGATCTGGTCAAGTCCCTGTCCATCAGAATCCCGACAGCGGATCTGACGCTCGACCAGGTGATGGAACTGGAAAAACTGACCGAAGCTCACCGGGGTACGTGCAAGCTGTACCTGGACCTGATTTCAGATCAAAGCCCCCAGCCAACCCGTCTGTTGAGCCGAAATTTTGTCATCGATCCAAACAATGAGATCATGCAGGGACTGAATCAATTGTTCGGGCGCCGTGCCATCGTTGTTGAGGGGGAAAATTGAGCAACTCTGCGATGCGCACTGAGTCTGACACGTAACCCTTCATAACAATCCTCGTAGCCCTCTTCGTAGCCGGTTGCGTGCAGCGATCTACCTGCCCAGAATCTCCAGCATCAATGAATCGACTGATACTCATCCTCGTTTTACTGTTCGCGGTTGGATGCGAAGCAGAACTTGCGGAATTGAGAGAAAGGTATCGGCCAGGATCTCCGCGAGAGGCGTACTTGGACGGCCTCGAAACGACGGGCATCTCGGAAAGTGCCGTCGCGTCCGAGTGGATTCTCCAGGGAGAGGATGTCTTGGACACGGCCCTGACACCGACGCTCCCCTATCGGGAAGAAGGAAACCTTTACCCCACCGAAATCATGGCCCTCGGCTATCGGATTTCACTGGAGAGGGGACAGCAACTCATCGTTGAAGCCTCATCGAGGGAAGGATTCGATCTGTTCGTGGATCTGTACGAAGTACGCGCGGATATGGGCCTTCCGCGACGCCGGATAGCGTCTGCTGACTCAACCTCAGTGCTCCGACACGACATCACTCGAACGCAGAACTATTTCCTCCGTGTTCAGCCTGAAATACTGTCTCAAGGGCATTTCCAGGTCAGTATCCGCACAGATGCCTCGATCGTTTTTCCTGTGTCTGGTAAGGATTCGGGTGCCGTACAGAGTTTTTGGGGGGATGCTCGCGAAGGAGGAAGAAGAGATCATCACGGCATAGACATTTTCGCTCCACGCGGTACGCCAGTAGTGGCGGTTCGTGAGGGGCGCATCAGCAGCACGAGAGTCGGTGGACTGGGCGGCAAAACCGTCTGGCTTAGAGACAATCGGGGCAACAACTTCTACTACGCTCACCTGGATGCTCAGCTGGTTGAGCGTGGTCAACGTGTCGTCCCGGGCGATACGCTTGGACTCGTCGGCAACACGGGAAACGCCCGCACGACACCTCCTCATCTCCACTTCGGGATCTACGCCAATGGTCCCCATAACCCCTGGCCGTTCGTGTACTCTCCTACCACGCGTCCTTCGCCCATACGCGTGGACGAGAGGCATTTTGGCACGTGGAGAGAGGCTCTGGCATCCAGAATAACATTGCTGGAGCAACCTTCCTCGCGCAGCGGAGTGCTCGCCCGATTTGACGAGCCGGTTGAGCTGCATGTCATCGGCGGCACCAGCAGCTACTATCATGTGCGCCTTCCCGATCGAAGAGAAGGATACGTGGCTGCAGGAGACGTAAATCTCTCTGTGGCACAAAACAGAATCCCGTCCGGAAGAGCGAGGCCAGGCGCCACGATTGGATCCTGATCGCAGACCCGCATCGCAGACC
>CAZEHJ010000027.1:4434-41771 GCA_964512485.1 uncultured Rhodothermales bacterium
GCATCGCAGACCCTGTTTAGCGGGACAAGAAACCAGACACCGTTCCGCTCGTCCATGGGGTGTGCTGACGCGCATACTACATATTCCACGACAACTGCTCATCTTCCTGGTGAAGATCTATCAGTTGGTTATTTCGCCACATCTGGGTTCTTCCTGCAGGTTCACTCCGACCTGTTCTGAGTACTCGATTCAAGCCTTGCGCAAGTATGGCGCCCTGAAAGGCTTTATTTTGTCGGCACATCGTATCGCAAGATGTAATCCCTGGGGCGGAAACGGACACGATCCACCGCTATGGTATTCAGAACAACCTGAGACGATTAGAGAAGAAAATGAGTCACTCTGAACATCTGGACAATGCCGCTTCTGTAACGGCGAAGTGCGCCGTTATCACCTGTAGCGATACGCGCGATGAATCTTCGGATGCCAGCGGATCATTCATTCGTCAGACACTCGGTGATGCGGGCCACGAGGTGGTGCTGTATCGAGTTATACCGGACGAGCCTGCACAGATCACTGCGGTGCTCCATGAGGCGATTCGTGAGGAAGTAGATGTGATCATAACCAACGGCGGCACCGGCATTTCGAAGCGCGACAACACATTCGAAACGTTGAGCGCAATGATCGAACGGCCCCTGACCGGCTTTGGGGAGCTCTTTCGAATGCTTTCATACGAAGACATCGGATCGGCCTCCATGCTGTCCCGTGCTACCGCCGGAATCATCTCAAATGTTTTTGTCTTCTCTCTCCCTGGTTCGACGGGGGCCGTCCATCTGGCAATGGAAAAACTCATAATGCCCCAGATCCGGCATCTTGTTTCAGAAGTCAGGCGCTAGGAACGATCTTTGGGACGCAATAGAGCCTGAGGGGAGACTATTCGAATCTCAGCGCATCAATCGGATTCAATGCGGCGGCCTTTCTTGCGGGATAAAAGCCGAAAAAGATTCCGACAGCGGCAGAAAAAACGATGGCGACGATGACGGTCTGTGTATTGATGACCGTGTTCCAGCCCATGAATGACCCTAACAGATTGGAGCCACCGAGGCCAAGCGCTATGCCAAGCGCTCCACCGAGGATGCTCATCACGATGGACTCAATCAGAAACTGAGTCAGCACATCTCCTCCCCGGGCGCCGATCGCCATTCGGATTCCGATCTCCCGGGTTCGCTCGGTTACTGAAACGAGCATGATGTTCATGATTCCAATCCCACCGACGAGCAGCGAAATCGAGGCAATAGCCGCAAGCAGCATAGTCATCACTTCGGTTGTCCCCTGAGCGGCCTCGCTCAACTGCTCCTGATTCTTGATTTCGAAATCATCGCCTTCCCATTCGGCCAACCCGTGGGATTCACGCATGATTGCCCGTAGCTCCTCTTGAGCTTCCGGAATGTCATCCGGTGAAAACGTGTTTGCCAGAATCTGGCGGATGAAATTGAAGTTTGACAGGCGCCGCTGCACCGTCAAAAATGGTGCAAGTGCTACATCGTCCTGGTCGTTTCCGTCGGGTGTCTGTCCTTTGCGCTCGAGGACTCCGATTACTTCAACGGGCACGTTTCTTATGAGGACGCGTTCTCCGACCGGATCCGAGTCGGGAAACAGATTTTCGGCTACTGTGGCTCCTAATACCACGACTTTCTTTCCGGTTCGCTGTTCAGTAGCATCAAAAAACCGCCCCGACGACAAGTCCCAGTCCCGAATGACGGGATAGTCTACAGACACTCCGTGTATGGTTGAGCGCCAGTTTCCAACGCCACCGACCATCTGTGTCCGCGTGAATATGACGGGAGATACACCGGCTACAAATGCTGATTCGTTCAGGATCTTCTCGGCATCCTCCATTTTCAGCCGGTTGAAGCTTGACGCTCCCTGACTGACGCCGCCGGCATTGCTTGATCCGGGAGTGATCACGAGCATATTTGTGCCCAGATTCTGGATCTGCTCCTCAATCTGTGACTGAGCCCCTTCCCCGATGGCCACCATGATGATGACCGCTCCGACTCCAATGATGATGCCGAGCATGGTGAGAAGGGTACGCATCTTGTTCTTGACGATGCTCTTTCCGGCTACCTTGATCAATCTGATTGCGCGCATGGTATTGACTCTCCGGGTCTAGCCCGCCTCTACAATTTCTTCCGGTCTCTCTTCTTCGCCCAAAGCGATGATCCGGGCCAGATCCGCTGCCGCTTTGGCCGGTTCCTGGGTTATGTCTCGAATAATCCGGCCGTCCCTGAGTTCGATGATCCGTTTCGTGTACCGGGCAACTTCGTCCTCGTGGGTCACTATCAAAATGGTGATTCCCTGAGCATTCAAGTCCTGAAACAGCTGCATGACTTCCACCGTTGTGCGACTGTCCAGATTCCCCGTCGGCTCGTCAGCGAGTACGATGCTCGGATTGGTTACGAGCGCGCGAGCAATGGCGACACGCTGCTGCTGTCCACCTGACAGTTCGTTGGGATGATGGTCTACCCGGTCGCCGAGTCCCACCATCTCCAACGCTTTCCGCGCGGCTTCCTTGTGCTTTTTGATCTTGTTGGTTCGATCATAGAGAAGCGGAAGCTCTGTATTCTCCAGCGCCGACGTCCGAGCCAGCAGATTGAAGCCCTGAAATACGAATCCGATTTTCTGATTTCGTATATCGGCCAGTTCATTCTTGGACAGCTTGTTGACTTCTATCCCGTCCAGGAAATACGAGCCCGATGTGGGGTAGTCCAGACCGCCGATGATATTCATCAGTGTAGATTTGCCAGATCCCGAAGCACCCATGATTGAGACGAGTTCGCCGGGATGAATAGTCGCCTCCAGTCCCTGCAATGCATGAACTTGCGTCTTCCCCATCTGATACGTCTTTCGAATATCAGTTACTTCGATTACCGGCTTGGAATCGTTCATTTCGTGTTTTGTCTGTTCCATTCCGGTTTCTAGAATCCACCGCCACGGCTGAACCTGCTGCCGCGACTTTCCTGACTCTGCTGAAACGGATTCTGGAATCCTCCTTCGGATTCAGTCACGGTGACGCCGGAGATTATTTGCATTCCGGGTTCGAGATTCCGCCCGATCACCTCGGTCTGAGATCCATTCGTGATGCCTGTCCTGACACGTGTGGTCATGATGTCCCCGTTCTCATCCAGATACCAGAGGGTTACGGCGTCTGAGCGGCCACCTCCCGGTGCGCCACCCCATCCTCCGGGCGAACCTGCTCCCTGGAAACCGCCCTGACCGCCAGTTCCTCCTCTCTGGCCTCCGCCTTCTCGGGTAGTGCCTTGTTCGCCACCGGAAGAATCAGAACGAGCGGCGCGCATCGCCTCCATGCGAGCCATGAATTCGGTCATCATCTGCTCATTGGGTCGGAACCGAAGCGCTGCGTTCGGCACCTTCATAACGCTTTCCACCTGCTCTATAAGAAATTCGACCGTCGCTGTCATTCCGGGAAGGAGCCGGCCGTCAGAATTGTCAACATCCACAACTGCGGTGTACGTGACGACGTTTTCCTGGATGGTAGACTGGAGTCGTACCTGACGAACAAAGCCGTAGAAGACATCATCATCGTATGCCTGAACCGTAAATCGGACCGTCTGACCTTCTTTGATCAGCCCGATATCGCTCTCATCGACTGAGGCCAGTATTTCCATCTTTGCCAGATCGTTGGCAATCAGAAACAGCTGGGGCGTATTCAGCGAAGCGGCAACCGTTTGTCCTTCGTCCACATTTCGCTCGACCACGACACCACTGATTGGAGAAACGATGGTCGCATAATTCAGATTTCGGTTGGCCCTCTCCACATTGATTCTGGAGGAGACCATGGTGGCTTCCGCCAGATCCAGATTGTACTTCGCCTGATTGAATTCAACTTCGGTCGCAAAACTCTTTTCATATAAATTCTTAACCCGGTCGAATTCGATCTGGGAGAAATCGAGCTGAGCCTGATTTCTCGTCAAGGTCGCTTCGGCATCCATGACTGAACTGACCAGAAGAGTCGTGTCAATTCTGGCGATGATCTGACCACGGCGGACCCTGTCATTGAAGTCAACATAGATCTCGTTGACAATTCCAGACACCTGTGTTCCGATCTGTACGGTCGTGACCGCACTTAAATTCCCGGTAGAGGCAACAACTGATTCGAGGTCCCCTTCTTCAACCGTGACAAAACGGTACTCCATTCTCGCTTCTGCTTCGGCACTGTTGGTGTACCACACCACACCTACCACAACAATGAGAACTATTCCCAGTGCAACTGCTCGCTTCATGTAAACTGACCGCAAAACGGCCGATATTGATTCAAAAATTCAGGATTGGCGGGGGGTGAGTCTCCGAAGAGACCTGGTAAACGTCAGGGTCTCCGAAGAGAATCCCCGTTGGCTGTGCCGTTTCCGAGGGAATCCGGCCTTAACTCAGCTCGGCGCCGACGGGTACTGTCACGACGCGCTGATTCAGGCAGCGTTGTAATCCGGTCCAGCCAGGGAGTGATTTTGGTTTTCTGGTCTTCGTTGAGAAGAGGGAGAATGTCCGTTTCAAGCGATTCCATCAACGCGACCTGATGGCGCTTGTAATGTCTCCAGAATCTTCCGACGGTGTCTTGATAGGCGATAGCCATTTCGCGAAGTGCTTCTTCCTGCACAGCATCGGTAGGATCGATATAGCGGTCGATGGATCCGTACAGGCCTCCCTGTCGTCTCATTTCGGCGAGCTGTCGAGACCGGCTATTGTGGATGGAGCTCCAGGACAGAGCACCAACCGCGATCCCGATGATCAGCGTGCCGATAATCACGAATATTGTTTTGGAGTGAAGTTTCATAGCCATTCAGCTGGGTTGGCGGGTCTCAATGACCATCAAATTCTAGGTCGTAAGCAGCGACCACCGTTACGGGGTGCAGTCCCAGGACCCGTTCGGTCGTGGTAGGGTTGAGATCACTGTCTTTCGATACTTGGAAATTGTACGCGGCCAAAAGGGCGACGATGAGTACACCCACAGCAAACACCGGCCGAAACCAGCTCAATAATTCGATTGAAAGCCAGTCTTCGGCTGAAGACCTGCTCATCGCAGCTCTGCGAACGGCCCTCATGACCCGATCAGTCGGCATTGATGAAAGCGTCATGTCCCTTTCAACTGATACCAGTTCACGAAGAGAGGAGATCAGTTCGGGGGATACCCAGTCCAATTCGTCTCTGCCAGTATGTGTCGGTTTCTTGTTCATAGTCTTTTCGGTTAAGACCGCTATAAAAGCGAGCCTGCGTCTCCAAGTTCGTTCTTCAATCGTTCTACTCCTCTCTTCAATCTCGAGAGCACTGTTCCATACGGAATGCCCAGTGCCTGCGATGTCTCTTCCGTACTCAAGTCCTCGATGAGTCTGAGCACTACGACTGCCCGTTGCTTGTCAGGCAATCTGTCAACGGCAGCCCTCAAAACTTTTCGCCTGTCGCTCTCATCCAGTTCCTGGTCCGACCGTTCCGAAGCTTCAGGTTCTCTTTCGTCCGCCAGGCCAAAAGGCTGCATCCAACGCATTCGCTTACGTTTCCGGAGCGCGTCAAGGCTCTTGTTGATGGACATTCTTATCACATACGTTTTCAGGGATGAATCGCCCCTGAATGATGAAAGTGATCGGTGCAGTTTAATAAACACTTCCTGCACCACGTCATCGATCTCGGGTCCCGCTCCGAGCATACCGGTCACGGTTCGGGATACTTCGTCCATATACCTGTCCACGATAACGCGAAACGCGTTTTCGTCCCCTCCGAGGGCATCGGCGATCAGAGACTCTTCCGTGCTCTGACGATGCTTCATGAACAGATCCCGTGGTGATTCCCATGCGAAACGCAGAGGATACACAACAGACGGAGATATGGCCAGAGAAGATGGTATGATGAGGGCAGGTTGCACTAATTACTCGCTATTGAGGTGGTCGGCGTTGCTGACCCTGTCCACGACCACGGCCTTGGCCACCACGTCTGGACGCCTGAATCTCCGCATATTTTTCCATCTGGTCTTCAGACAGCAGTTCAGCCAGCGCCTCCATGGTATCGCTGTTTATGGTACCCATTTTCTCCCGTATTCCTGAACGGGCCAGTGAGTTACCGCCTCCGCCGCCACTCCGCATCGAAGTACGCAATTCCAGCATTTTTTCCTGCTGGCTCCAGAGCACACTTTTAACCTGAGGTGCAACTTCGTCACTCAGCTCGAGAGAGACGATCATCTCAGCAAAGTTGTCATCGAAAGCTTGTTTGGCTTCCTCGGGAGACATTCGACGACCACCCTGCGCCAGAACAGTGCCCACCATGATCAAGCTCATGACGGCCAGAACTCCGATTCTTTTGGCAACGATTGTTGAAGAGAACATGCTTCGTTTGGATTAATTTCTTATTCGCTTATTAGACGATGCCGGATCGTTTACATTCCATCCGACCGCGGGCGGTGTAGAATGGTCGTTTCAGGCCTGAAATGCTATTTTGTGACCCCGTCCCGGTAACGAACTGAAACCATGGGAGTGCGTTCGCCTGAACCACGATTTCGAAACTGAGTGCCAAACAGGTCTTATTGCTTTGTCCAGAGACTTTCAGATATACAACACGCTGACAAATCAGGCTGAGGTAGTGCAGCCCAAGAAAGAGGGACATCTCTCCTTCTACTCATGCGGCCCGACGGTCTATTCGTACGCACACATCGGAAACTTCCGCTCCTTCATCACGGCCGATCTCATTTTCCGAACAGCTCTGGCAATTGGTTGGGACGTAACCTATGCGACCAATATTACAGATGTCGGCCATCTCACAGAGGACGATCTCACGGATCCGGATGGCGAAGACCGGATGGTGAAAGCGCTGCGTTCCAAAGAAGGTGAGCAGTTCGTCAATATCTGGGACCTGGCCAGGTACTACACACAGACCTTGATCGACGACTGGCACCATCTGAATTTGCTTGAGCCCAGTGTGCGTCCGCGAGCGACCGAACACATGCGCGAGCAAATCGCCGCCGTAGAAAAACTGCTTGAATCTGGCCACGCTTACGAGACTTCACAGGGCGTGTACTTCTCCGTTCAGTCTTTTGCCGAATACGGAAAACTTTCGGGAAATACGCTCGACAATGAACTCGAGCAAACGGTTCGGGATGTCGTTGTTGACGAGGAAAAGAAAGACCCTCGTGATTTTGCTCTCTGGAAAAAGGACGACAAACACCTCATGCAGTGGTACAGTCCGTGGGGTTGGGGCTTCCCGGGATGGCACATCGAATGCTCGGTCATGTCGACGAGTTACCTTGGAGAAGAGATCGATCTACACGCCGGCGGCGAAGATCTGATTTTCCCTCATCATGAATGTGAAATTGCCCAGTCCGAGTCACTTTCCGGCAAACAGTTTGCTTCGATTTGGGCTCACACACGATTTCTTCAGGTCGAGGGCGAGAAAATGTCAAAACGACTTGGCAATTTCTTTACTGTCCGAGACCTCGTCGCCCCGGAAGATGAAGGGGGCAAAGATATCGATCCCCTTGCGGTTCGAATGACTCTGATGAGTGGTCACTACCGCAAGCCGTTCAACTTCACGATGAAAACGCTCAAGAGCAATGTGCGGCATCGTGAACGCCTGCAGGAAGTCATCGACCTGGTCGGCATCCCGAGCGACTCAGATTCTGAGTATGCTGAAGAAACGGGCCAGGCGTTGAAAGCGATGTATGAACGGGCCTTTCAGGCCATGCTTGAGGACCTGAACACTCCGTCAGCTCTGGCTGCGCTGTTTGGAGGCACAAAGATGCTTCTGGGAAAAGCCGACTCTCTGGATGAGAAAGGAAAATCGTCTGCCCGAAAGTGGTTGGCCGATATGAATGCTCTACTGGGAGTCGTTTTCCACAATGTAGAGCGCCCGGATAGCGAAGAAGCCGACCCGCTGGCTGAAACAGTTGAGCCGTTGCTCGCAGATCGAGACCTCGCTCGTCAGAATGGAGATTGGGCACGAGCAGATGAGATCAGAGATCAGCTGACGGCTCTCGGTGTGGAGATAATGGATACGCCGGACGGCGCCAAATGGAAACGATTGAGCAACCTATAAGCATGGGATACGGAACTACACTACTCGACTACGGCGCTCTCGAGGGCGGTCTCGTTCGAATGATGGAACGATTCAAGACCGAGGGCTCGATGACCGGCCATGCGGATGAGGATCAACTCCTGATCGAAGATGCGAACGCGGCGCTGCTCGGTATGCTGTTTGACCAACGCGTACGGGCCGAATACGCCTTCATGGGGCCAACACGCTTGAAGGATCGTCTGGGACACCTGGATCTGGTAAAGATGGCGGACATGGATCTGGAAGTGCTGCGCCAGCACTTTTCTGATAAGCCGGCGGTTCATCGATTCACGAATGTTATGGCAGAGCGTACGCATCAGATTGCCCGCCTGCTCGTCGAGAAATACGACGGCAATGCTGCGAACATGTGGAATGATGGCTCGGCGTTCGATGTGATTCAGAAGCGCCTGATGGAATTACCGGGATTCGGAAAGATGAAGGCCCACAAAATGAAGTTCGTGCTTCATTACTTCGGCCACAGAGACTTTTCGGACGGAGGCTGAACCAGCCTCAGGCTACCATACTGAGGAAGTCTTCATTTTCGACGGTAAGCGGGCTTATTACGAAGTAATTGCCTGCGCGATGAAAGTCCAGACCAGGTCGTTCAAGAGACATTTGGGGCGTGAACATGTCCCATGCGATATCTACTGCAGCATCAATCAGATCTGCGGCATTCCATTGTCCCGAATGGGAGAAAATTGATCTTTCCCACGCGATCGCTCCACCTGGAACGCTTCGGACATATTTTTCTAGATATTCGTGTGCACCCATTGTTGGACCCCTCCACCGGTTTCCTGATTTTCAGGCATCCGATGATTTCATATTCCGTATGATTGTTATCGTCGTATTTGAAAAAAACAAAAGGCAGAAACCTGGTTGGTTTCTGCCTTTTTCGTTTCAAATGCTGTGCCGCAATCAGATCAGGGGATATTCGCATTCCTGAATCGTCGAAATACGGCGTCGAACTGTGCCTCTTGACGGGAATACACGAACATAAAGGGCTATTTGCGCCAGAATGCGGGTACAAAAATGATGATGGCGGTGAAAATCTCGAGCCTTCCTGCCATCATCAGTAACGAAAGGACCCATTTCCCGAGGAATGGGACGTGGGCATAGTTCTCTGTGGGCCCCACCGTGCCGAAAGCCGGACCAACGTTGCCTACACAGGACAGAGTGGCTCCAAAAGCAGTCAATAAATCGAGGCCAAAGAAGGCCATCACCATTGTCCCCACTCCAAGCAGACCCAGGTAGAGGACGATAAACGAAAGAACGTTTTTCATGACGTCCGAGCCGACCACGCGATCTCCAAGGCGGATCGGCATGACGGCCTGGGGATGGATCAGCTGTTTGATCTCCTTGAAACTGTTCTTGAACATCAGGACGTGCCGGATGACTTTTACGCCGCCCCCCGTTGACCCTGCCATTCCACCGATGAAGAAGCACAGAAAAATGACTCCCACAGCCAGAGGTGCCCATACTTCATAGTCCGCGGTCCCAAATCCAGTGGTGCTGATGATGGAAGCCGCCTGAAACGCCCCGTATCGAAGGGCTTCAACCAGCGAGGCATACCCTTCAAAGACGCCGTCAGTCTGAAAACTGGGAAACATCGACATCGTTGGGGCCCAGGTACCGATGGATATCGTCAGCGTGGCAACAAGTACAATACCCAGATAAACACGAAATTCAGTGTCCCGGAAAACGGTAATCGCCTTGCCCCTCAACATGCGATAATGGAGGGCGAAATTTATCCCGGCGAGGATCATAAATGCCGTGATTACCCATTCGATATAAGCTGAGTTGAACTGGCCGATCGATCCATTTTTGGTCGAGAAGCCACCGGTAGCCATTGTGGCAAACGCGTGATTGATGGCATCAAAAGGTGTCATCGCAGGAAGCAAGAGAAGCACTTCCAGAAAAGTGATCCCCACGTAGATCATCCAGAGTCTTTTGGCGGTTTCCTGAACGCGGGGGGTCAACTTGTCTGCGGACGGTCCCGGTACCTCAGCTTTGTAGAGCTGCATACCTCCCACTCCCAACAATGGCAAAATGGCCAGCGTCAGAACGATGATACCCATTCCACCCAGCCAGTGTGCCAGACTTCTCCAAAACAGGTATGCCCTAGGAATGGCCTCGATATCGGGATTGCCGCCTCCCCCCAGAATAGTGGCACCAGTGGTCGAGAACGCGCTCATTGTCTCAAAAAACGCGTCTGTGTACGATTCTAGTACACCTCCGAGGATGAACGGCAAGGCTCCGACGAGCGAGAGAACGAACCAGGCCAATGCCACGATGGCGAATCCTTCTCGAATTTGGAGTTCCTTCTGGGAGCGATCGCGATAGACCCAGGCGAGAACTCCAACCGAAAGGCTTCCCAGAGCGGTGACGCCGAACGTCCACCATTCAGGCTCTCCATAAAAGAGCGCCACAAACATGGGGAAAAGAAGCGCCACCCCAAGAAAGAAAATGAGAAACCCAAGCGTAAATATGACGGCGCGAATATTTAGAACCATATCAGTTCGCAAACATTTTTTCGACCGTGGCAATCACACTCGGCAGGACGAATAAATACGCGCTGTCGCCGGGTTTGACCTGCGTCAGGCCGGTGGCAATCTCGAGGTCATCTCCCTTGAGAACTGCGGCCAGCAATACGCCTTTTGGCAAATCGATGTTCATCACGATGTCTTTGGTTATGGCCGACATGGGAGCTGCCTCAATTTCAAGAATCTCGGCATCAAGGCCATGAACGGTCGCAACACTTTTGACGTGTTTTCCGCGCAAAAACCTCATCACTTCCCTGGAAACGGCCAATTTTTTGTTCACCGCGGCATCGAGGCCGATCGACTGACTGATCGGGATGTACGCTCCGTTCGATAGAAGAGCGACCGTTTTTCTCACCTGAAGATGCTTTGCCAGCAGGCACGTGACGAGATTCGATTCTTCGTCATCCGTCACAGCAACGAAGGCATCCATGTCCGATAATCCTTCCTTGACGAGAAGGTCGATATCCGTCCCCTGACCATGGATCACCAGAACTGAAGGCAGTTCTTCGGCCAGTTCCTCCGCCCTGGCTCGGTTTGATTCAACGAGTTTAACCCGCTTGTTTTTTTCCTGACTGAGCTGGAGTGCGACCTTCGCTCCGATGTCAGTTCCACCAAGGATCATGATATCCTCGAGGCGCCTGTCGGATTTACCCAGCAGTTCCAGAACCGGTGGAATACTCTTGGGTCGAGCCAACACGAATATCTGGTCATTCTTGCGCAGGCGTTCGTTTCCACCCGGTAAAATGGTGCGGATCCCCCGCGCGATGGCCATAACCCTGAACTTGACTTCGGGCTTTTCCAGAACGAGATCGTGAAGCGTTCGACCGATGGCGGGACTATCTGGATCGAGTCGAAGGCCTACAAGATGCAGACGGTCGTCCCCGAGCATCAGCACGTCCGTCGCACTCGCTCTACGAATCAGGCGGGCCACTTCAGCAGCAGCACTTTCTTCGGGATGGATGATCAGATCAATCCCGAAATCGGTTGATTTCAGGACAGTCTTCGTCCGCGACAGCTCGTCCGAGCGGACTCTCGCGATAGTCGTCTCCACTCCCAGGCGATCTGCCAGCATGCAGGCAATGATATTGACTTCATCGATGGCAGTTACGGCAACCAGGATCCTGGCATTGCGGATGTCAGCTTCTTCTAGTACCGTGGTCGACGTTCCGTTTCCACAGACCGTCATTACGTCAAGTTTGTCATTGACATGAGCGAGCGAATCCGCATTCACATCAACCACGACAACATCGTGATCTGCGTGTGAAAGCAGCTTCGCTACGTCGAAACCGACAACTCCAGCCCCGATTACTATGGCTCTCATACGGTTACTCTTTTTCTCCAAGCCTCGGTCGGCTTGCTTCCTTGCCCGCACCCGCGTCAGAATTGAAGGGTATTTGCGGCGACCAAGGTAATATTTCGAAAGTACAAATCGACATCAAACAGGCCATTTCTGCTTATTCCAGGCCTGATCCCAGAACATCCATTCGTATCTGGTACTGGTTCTGAAGGCCTCAATCGCCTTTTCGCGCAGCGATTCATCGTGACCTGCGGCTACCTTTTCCAGTAGTGTGAGAACGTTGTTTGTATAGTCAACGAAGAGGGGATCGGCATAGGTCAGCAGCCAGTTCCGATACGGATGATCCTGGGGGATGTCTCCCATTTCCCGCTCAATTCTGAGGCCGATGTCCGTATACAGCCACGGACACGGCGCAAGTGCCGCCACAGCTTCCACGAGAGAGGCTCCCCTAGCGTTGACCAGCATATGGCTCTGGTACGCCCGGTTGTTGGGCGTGAGCTCGAGACGGGCAATATCGGTGGGCGTGTAATTCAGAAGGGTCCCGTATTCATTGTGCAATTCCTTCTCAACGACAAGAGCAAGGCGCGCGCCATCGATGAACCACAGTTTGTCATCGACGTCCGAAAATCGCGTCGACAAAATGCTGCACGCGTCCGCAAATGATTCCAGATACCGCGCATCCTGCATTTGATAGAAACGGAATCGATCGCGTGAAAGCGTGCCATCTATCAGGGATTGCACGAAGGGATGCTCAAACGATGCATTCCATTCTACTCGACAGGCTTTCAGGCAGGATGAAGCAAACGCGGGGACCGAAAGACGAGGCGGATCTCCGGCTGTGATACCGGGATCGGCTGTTGATGAATCGTCGATGTCCGCTACAGGACTCTCCATGTACTCTTTCGGGGCAAAATGCGTGGTTCCGGCACAAGATAGCCCCGCAATGAAGGCGGGTCAATCCGCAGATTTCGCATCTGTTCCTGCGAACGGAACCTTGATCCAGAACGTCGTGCCCTTGTTGAACTGGGTGTCGAAGCCTATTTCGCCATCCATGTTTTCGATAGTCTTGCGGGCAATCGCCAAACCGAGTCCTGTTCCACTGGTTTTCGTCGAGAAACTGGGTACAAAAATTTTCTCCCAGAGATTTCGGGGGATTCCACTACCGTTGTCCGTCACGCTTGCGAGAACCCACTTCGTTCCGTCACTGTGATTTTCCACGCCCGTAACCACCGTCACCTCAGCAATTCGATCTTCGGGGACGGACTGAATAGCGTTTTTGAGGAAATTGACATACACACGTCTCAGAGCTTCTCGATCGGCGTGAACGATCATGCTTCCTACGTGTAGATCTGTTTCGATGAGTACGTTTTCTTCCGCCTGCATCAACTCGACCGCTTCCGAAACGACTTTGTTCAGGTCGACTTCCTCACGGATATGAGTCGGCATGCGACCAAATGACGAAAACTCGTTGGCGATTCGGGCGAGCGTATCTATTTGCTCAATCAGCGTGGCAGTGGTCTGGGAAAACTTGCGCGAAAATTTTTCATCGTCAGAACCGTCTTCGCTTCGCCGACCGAACGCGGCACGAAGGTGCTGTATCGACAGCTTCATGGGGGTCAGCGGATTCTTGATTTCATGGGCGACCTGCCTGGCCATTTCTCTCCAGGCCAGCTGACGTTCCTGTTGAGAGAGCAGGCTCCTGCTTTCCTCCAACTGATCCTGCATTGTATTGAACGAGTCGACCAGGTCGGCGATTTCATCACCCGACTCCATTTTCGCAATTCGCTCAAAATGACCGGCAGCAACCGCCTGTAGACCAGCCCGCAATTGGGCAATAGGTCGGGTCAACGCATTGGCAAGCAGCGAGGCCGTCGTCATCACCACCAGAACCAGAAGTAGCAGAGCACCGAAGAGATAGGCAACCGTCCTGGCCCGCTCCTCTTCGATTCGCTCCTGCTCCGGAAGCGTGGGAATCGACACGACGTAATGAGGCGTCCCCTGCTCGTCACTCAAAGCACGGTATCCGGCTGTGTAACTGAATGAGCCCAGGTTCTCGCTTACTGTTGCGAATGCGAAGCCATCGAAATAAAGCTCCTCATAGGCCTCAATGGGAAGTCTTCGCTCAATCAACCGATCCCGAATCAACTCGGGGCGGGAAGCCTGCTCGACCTCAAGATTGTGATATACGATCAGGTCCAGACCTACGCGAGCGGCCAAAGAGTCCACACTGATGCGGTTCAAAACTCTGTATGGAAGCTCTTCTCCCTGGGTTTCGAGTTCGAGCGTCTGCTCAACCCGCTCGAGATGCTGGCGCAACCATGATTCGATGGCGCGCTCGTTTTCACCGGTCACAACCCGGAGACCCACGAAGCCCATGGCCACAACCGTGATGATTCCCACCGAGAAAAATGCATTCAACACTTTGTCTCGAAAGTGCCGGACATCCGAATCGTCAGAAGGTCTTCGCCATCGATACGCGAGTCCTGCAAGATAGATGGGAAGTGCCAGAAGCAGTCCAGCGACAATAATTCGAAGCAGGTGATACAGCTGATCGAAGACGTTCGTGGTCCTTCGCCTGACGGCGGTGACGTTGGCACCACTCTGAAGCGACAAATCGTCACGGACCCGATAGTACGTCTGATAGTCTCGATCCCTGACCGTCTCAAATGACCACAACTCGGATCTTCCCTGCAGTTGCGAAAGGATCTCCTCGTCAATAACCGTTCGCCCATAGTTCTTGCCCTCTGTACGAACCAGTATCCCCTCGCGAAACTCGGCGATGGAAAGATCCGCAAATCGATCGCCGTAGTACCCCGCGGGAGACAACACTTTCGGGAACGGTGTGCCCGCGGATTCTGTGAGAGCTCTCTGTTCAGCACGTATCAGGACGAAACTGCCTGGAGATAACACCTCGAAACCGGCGTACCGAAATCTGTTCTGATCCGTGGATCCGGTCAGTTTTTCGATCATGGGCCCCGAATCACCGAAGTCCGAATACATGGCTCGAAACAGTTGGAATTCGGATTGATCTTCCCGGTCCCTCATGGCGCGGGGGAGCCGACGACTCAGATTGCTGTATCGACCCAGGACACCCCCTGACTCTGAAAAGAGCGTCAGGGTGACATCATAACTGGCCAATGCTGAGAGGAGAAACCCAGATGAAATGGATTCCGCCAGTGAATCAAAGCTCACTCGTTGTAGATCAACCGGCTCGTTAATCAGAAAATCGATTTCGTCCGTAAAACTGTCGGCGTCTGCATCGTCGAGCACCTGGGAAATGGCGAACATGATTCTCGCATCCCGATCCTCTAAAAACGACTCGCCGGCTTCTCGCATCTGGAGTTCGACCTTCCGGGTTGAACTCATCTCCAGCATGGGAAATAATACCAGCGAAGTGATGACGACAAGAGGAACTATCCGCCTGAGCGCTACGATCGGTGATCGCCGAGCCGGCTGGAGTGGACTCACCAGTGCCGTGACATACGCGACGATGACTGATACTGCGAATAGTTCGGCGGGCAAGACATCGTTGATCGGTTCAACGATCCAGATAATCAACGTCAGCACTCCCGAAGTTGCGGCAGCCGTGGCGGCCGTCGAAATAACCGACGGAATCGTGTCGAATCGCACCTTCATACCGTCCAACACAAGCCACAATGCGCGACCGGCGAACAACATGAACGAAAAGACCAGCAGCAATAACGCACCAAAAACCACCAATACGAGTCGTTCGGGCATCAATCCACTGCGTTCAAAAAAATCCAGCGTGCTGTCCAACACCGTATGATTCGCGATCTGGAACAAGGACATCGCAAGGATGAATACGACAGCTTGATGGGCCAGCAAGCCGGCAACGAGCCGCCCTCCGGGTCTCGTGCCGGTATACTGCAGGGACGAAAGCGCCCTGAGCCTTGTATCAGCGGTTATCCTCAGAATGATGAGAACGGCGAGAGTGACAAAAATGGAAGTAATGAAGAGGTCCCCGATGGTCCTCATGCTGCCCAAACCGATCACGGAAGCAAGATGCTGAGGATCAAAAAGCGGTGCCAGAGGGGCCTTGCCGGTCTGCCAACGTGCGGGAATACTAAAGAACAAAAACACCCATCTCGTCAGGGCCAAGAACACCAGATACGTCAGAAGTGAACGACTCTTGAAAGCTGAATTCGCATCAACCCAGGGATAACGCCACAGAAAGCGGCTGCACAAAGCGATCAACCAGATGATGCCCAGCAACATCCAGAATGAGAGAATATCCTCGTAACGACGCGTATGCTCCGCGGTGTATTCTTGAAGTTGATTGTCGACGATCACTACTGAGCCGATGTGTTCGTCGGCTGGTGAACGCAGTGAATATTCTCCTTCCCCACGGCTGACAGCTGCGCCTGATGTCCCGAACTCGAATTCTACTGTTTGCCCGAGCCGACGTGTCCATTCCTCCCCCCAGGTAAAGTCGCGCAGGTATTCATTCTTAATCGGCATCCTGGATTCGACCATTCGGCCCATTCGAACAGCTCCCACAATGGAGGAACCATCAACTACCGGTACCCACACAACAAGTGCGCTTCGCTTGGCTCCGTCCAATACAACGCTTTCCTGTACCTCCAGGAGAAATCGATCATTGCTGACGGCCGGATCGATCGGAAAAACGGCTCCGTCCCATGCCAGCACGGATGGTGTTGGATCGTAGATCTCTAAGAAGTCCATCGGATCCATCTCCAGATCAGAGGCGAGATGAACCAGCATTTCGTGCCCCGTCCCCGATTCCGCTTCCAGACGAAGGCCTAGAATCAAATTTGATCTGGAGGCCAGATCCGAGGCATTCCTTCTCAGGTCGGCGTAGGTTTCATCGAGTTCGGCCTGAATTCTCGATACCGCCTCGACCCGGTCATTCGAAGCCAAACTGGCATACTCATCTTCAAGTCGCGAGGTATCCCACACTCCAGCCAGCCAGGTGACAAGTACGACCGCAGCGAGAGACACCGCGATGATACGATTGGATCGAGACCAGTCACCAAAACGAAACGAGAGACGAGTTTCAGCCATCTGATTCCTCGATCAACAATTCCCGAATCTTCCACTTTCCTGATGCCAGACGGAGCCTAAAAAACATCTGTATCGGATCGCCCGAATTGGAAGATTCATAGCGGCCTTCGATGAACCCGGCGCTCGGTGTCCGGGTGAAGTTCTCGATTTCGAAATCCAGCGGCGGAAATTCCCTGAAAAAGTTTTTCAATAGCAGTGTTGCCTGCCCGCGGGAGTAGTGCCGCCCCTCTCCAAACATCGCAATTTCAACGGAATACATTGTTTCATCCGCAAGAGCAGCCGCGTCAGCCGACATCACAGAAGACTTCAGCCGGGACATGATCTCCTGTTGAGCAAGTGAACTGGACTGAGCTCCAGCATCTGGCAAACCGGAATAATGGGTCAACAGAAGAAGTCCAAACAAGCACGATATCAGGGCATGGAATTTCATTCGTCGAAAAAGTAGCAAGAAATGCTCCCACAATCGCAAAAAACTGAAATCGGGTGGAATTAGTTGCTCAATGCACAGATTCGGGTGTGCCACGATCCGAAAATCATTAATCAAGAACAGATTCTGTAGGGAATTAGCTACAGATTTGAACTGGGAACAGGGCAGATGCTCGTGCCAACCGTCAGAGCGGAACCGCGTAACGACTCAGGCGAACAGAACCAACGTCACGCCAGCACCACCTTCGCTGAGGGGCGCTTCCTCATACCGTGCGACGCTTGCATTGGTGTCGAGGTACTCGTGCAGCACGGAACGAAGAGCGCCTGTTCCTTTTCCATGAACCACTTCAGCCCGGGCTACTCCTGCCGCCATCGCCCGATCGATGAATGGAATGATTTCTGAGAGAGCTTCGTCGACCCGTCGACCCCGGATATCCAACCTCGTTGAAACAGAATGAACAGATAACTCGCCGGATGCAGAGGTACTTTTCTTGATTCGCACTTCCTGCGGCGTTTTGCCACCGACCTTCACGAGTTTGCGCATGTCAGTCTTCATTTGCAAACTGGCAAATGCAACGAGAGCCTTGTTGCCTTTCAGTTCGAGGACTTCTCCTACGGTCCGACCGTCATCCATGCGAACCTGATCTCCGACCTTTATCGGTCCTGAACGGGCTTCGGGTGCGCCGGGCACTTCGGAAGATCTCCTCTTTTTAGATGCCTTCGACCTACGCTTCTTACGCGTGCGGGTCGCCTCTTTTTCGAGATCCTCTTTTGCCGAGGCAAGATGCTCGCGGGCTTTTTTCGTGATCTCCTTTTCAGCCCCGGACTCCTTTATTTCCCGGATGGTCTTTTCAACGGCCCTGTTGGCGTCTCGAACGATTTCATCGGCTGCACTGAGCGCTTCTTCCTTGATCCTGTCTCTCTCTTCCTGCAGGGATTCCAGTCGCTGGTTGAACACATTTCGCTTGTCGGATAGCTCGGCGCGCATGCTCTCCGTTTCCCGGAAGAGTTGCTCCAACTCCTGATTCCGATTCATAAGGTCCTGAATCAACTGTTCTGCACTGGCATGGCCCTTTTCTGTGAGTTCAGTTGATCGCTCGATCACACGATCTGGAAGACCCGATCGAGCAGCAATCTCACGAGCATAAGATGAACCCGGGACACCAAGGTTGAACTCAAACGTCGGTCTCAATTCTCTCTGGTCAAAGGTCATGGAAGCGTTTTCAATCCCATCCTTCTCATGCGCGAAGACTTTCAAGGGACCGTAGTGGGTCGTCGCGATGGTTCTGACTCCACCCACGAGCAGTGCTTCGAATACGGCTTGCGCGAGGGCGCCACCTGCTTCTGGGTCCGTACCGGTACCCGCCTCGTCAATGAGGACCAGCGAATTGCTGCCGGCATGATGGAGAATGTGTCCGAGCGTTTTCAGGTGTGAGGTAAACGTCGAAAGATCATCGGCCATCGACTGTTCGTCTCCGATATCCACAAAAACCCCATCGAACAGGTCGAACCTGGACTTTTCGGCTACAGGTATCGGTATTCCCATCCCAACCATGGTGGCCATAAGGCCGATCGCCTTCATCGTCACCGACTTCCCACCCGCATTCGGGCCGGATATGATCACGACGAAATGTTCAATTCCGAGATTTATCGAAAAGGGAATAACCTCACGCCCACTACCATCTGACCGAAACACGAGCATCAGGGCAGGATTGCGACCATCCTTAATGTCTATGATTCCTTCATCGCCGACTTCGGGGATTTGGCCGCCAGTCTCGTTAGCCAATTTTGCCTTTGCCAGGGTGACATCCAAACGAACGAGCCGTCCATTGATGTCCTGTAACTCGGGCAGGACCGACCTTACTTCGTCGGTGAGTGCCACTTTGATCGAGTGGCACTCTCGAACATCTTCGAGCTCGAGTTCACGGACCTGATTGTTTGCTTCGAGGCTGGAAGCTGGTTCGATGAATACCGTTTGGCCCGATGACGAGACATCATGAACAAATCCGTCAATCTTGCGCTTTGCTTCCGCCCTGACCGGGATGACAACTCGGCCCGCTCGAATGGTTGGCTGATCATCGGCGGCAAAGCCAGCCGAAGAGGCCCGTTTCAATGCATCCGCCGCCGCCTGACGCGCGCGATTGCGTGAATTGACAAGCTGCCGCCTTATTCGGGAGAGTTCGGGAGTCGCATCGTCTTTGATTTCACCAGATTCGTCGATGACCTGAAAAATTTGCGCTGATGGCAGCGATTCCGCCTCAATCCCATCAAGAAGGCTCTGGATCAAAGGATACTTTTCCTTTCGCACATCAAAAAAGCGCACTGTCCGGTCCGCGATTCGTACCAATGTGCCGATTTCGAGCAACTCGACGCCGTCGAGCGCAATTCCCGCCGGAGGAGCTTTCGAAAGAGCGGTCGTGACCTCTGGTAAGGTGCCCAGATGAAATGGGTCATCGAATTGAAGACAGAGTTGCAGCTCTCCTACCGCATCCAGTTCGGACTTTACACTATCCAGAGATTCGAACCTCAGATAGTCGTTCAATCTCGAGCGAGATTCTTCCCCCGAAAGATGTTGGATCAGCCGGGTCAGAACTTTATTCAGTCCCAGTTTGTCAGCGCCTTCTGGAGGAAATACGTCCATTTTGTCCGGGTGGATCAGCCAGCGACTTCGCTGTGATCTCCAATATTGAGAGTGCCGTCAAAACCATTTACCTTGGCATCTCGCCCTACCATCGAATCGGTCAGCCTGGAATTTTCAACGTGCGCGTTGGCAAATACAGTTCCTCCCTTGATGACGGAATTTACCACACGTGCGCCGGACTCGAATGAGCTTTCGGGACCGATCTCTCCTCCCTCAATCAGCACGTTTTCGCCAATGTAGACCGGAGGATGCACAATTGTATCCTTGATACTGCCGTCGGGAATGGAAGGATTGTCATGCCGGATGATGAACCGTGTCGTTTCCGCCAGGGCCTCGATCGTTCCACAGTCCAGCCATTCAGTGACTGTTGCTGTGCGAAATACAGATCCATCTTTCAGCAGACGGTCAAACGCGTCGGTAAGTTGGTATTCGTCGCCCACACCTGTGATTTTGTTGTCATACAGGTAGTTGATGGCCTCCTGAAGCTTGGCAAGGTCACGTACGTAGTAGATGCCTATCAGGGCTTCGGTAGAGATCAATTCCTGCGGTTTTTCCACCAGCTCGACGATTCGGTCTCCCTCACGTACTGCAACACCGAATCGGCTCGGGTCATCCACGTGTTTTACCCAGGCAACCACATCAGAGTCAGAGAGATCGATGCCGGGCTCCATAAAAAAGAGGGTGTCGGCGAAGACGACAATCCCCTCCCCTTCTAGCTTCTCACCTGCGCACCCGACGGCGTGGGCGGTCCCAAGAGCCACGTCCTGAACGGCGAAACTGGCCTTCGCATCATGTCGGAGGCAAATGTCCGTCAGGGCGTCTCTCACATCCTGACCAAAATCGGGCCCCAATACAAACACGCCCTCCGTGATGGGTCGAGGTAGAACGCCAGAAAATGTATTAACGATTCGCTCCACCATGCTTGTCCCGCATACAGGAAGAAGCGGCTTGGGAGTGACGTGAGAATGTGGCCTGACGCGTGTGCCTCGTCCTGCCATGGGAATGATCAGCTTCATAGGTATAAATCGGATTCGGAAATGTGCGTTGAAAGATACTCAGCTTTGAAGGCACTGACGTGACGAAATGGATAAAACTGCATAGAAATCCTTGCGAAAGCGTTTGGATCAATAGTCCTGCTTGTATTTCTTTCTGTTCCCCTCATCCAGTGATAGCGACTCCTTCTCCGTCTTAACCTCAGAAAAACACGCACTCAGAATCGCAAGGAGATTCAGTTTCAACTCCTTCGCCAAAGCACAAACCATCAAAATCCTATGAGCCTGCTCCATCCCAGAAAGCCAGAATCGTCGAACAATGGATATGATGTATGGCAGGATGCCAGAATCAAGGATCTGTGGCGTGTATTTCGAATCATGGGCGAGTTCGTCGACGGATTCGAAACCCTGTCAGAAGTGGGGCCGGCTGTGTCCATATTTGGCTCCGCACGAACGGCCGAGAATCATCCGAACTACCAGCTGGGTCGAGAAGTAGCTTCTGAATTGGTCAAAAAAGGATTTGGCGTTATCAGCGGTGGCGGACCGGGGATAATGGAGGCCGCAAATCGCGGAGCCCGTGAAGCCGAAGGGGTATCGATCGGATTAAACATTGACCTCCCACACGAGCAAAAAGCGAATCCGTATATCGACCCCGAGCACCTGATAGACTTCAATTTCTTCTTCGTCAGGAAGGTCATGTTCGTCAAATACGCCCAGGGATTCGTTGTATTGCCTGGCGGATTTGGAACGATGGACGAGTTGTTCGAGGCCCTCACACTTATTCAGACTCGAAAGTCAACGCAATTCCCTGTAGTTCTGATGGGTACGAGCTTCTGGGGAGGACTCTTGGACTGGTTGCGTGAGACGATGCTGGCTGCCGGTAACATTTCGAAAGAAAATTTGGACCTATTCATGGTCACAGACGATCCCGTCCAAGCAGCCGAATACATCGCGCGATTCTACGAAGAACGCGTCATGCAGCCCAATTTTTAGCCCGAATCGCATCTTACTCCTGATTTCATTGAAATGTATACCACGGGGTATTTAGATTTACCCGGCTGTGAATACCCGTGTGTATAGGAAACTTCAAGTTTTCTTACGGCGTTCGTGCAACTTCCTGTTAATTCAGGACTCCTACATAAAAAGGAGTAACTCCCAGATCCTTGAGCCGCTCGATGGCTCATTTCTTTTACTTACGAATCAGCAGAAAACCGATGACCGTCTCCAGTAAAATGTGGACCACCAGCATCAAGACGTTTGTTCTTGTCGCCCTGTTTGCCTTCGGATCTTCCCTGGCACAGGCCCAGGACTACAAAGAAACGTACAACGAAGCCCGCGAAGCGGCTGTTGCAAAAGACTATCCAACCGCACTTTCCAAATATGCTTCTGCAGCCGATGGCGCAGCAGCAGAAGGTGATGATGAGGTAGAACGCAAATCACGTCAGGTGGTAGCTCAGCTCGAGTACATCATCGGACGGGGTGTACTTCAGCAAGAAGATTACGCAGGAGCTCTGGCCCATTTCGATAATGGCATTGCCAACTACCCCAGCTACGCGAAAAATTATCTCGCTCGAGCCAGCGCGCTAAAGAAAATGGGGCAACAGGATGACGCGATTGCGGCATTTGCTCAGACCATGGAAATAGCCACTGCTGGTAGTGACACGAAGACCGCGCGTCAGGCTGAAGAAGCCATTCGCGGGCATTTCGTATTTCTTGCTTCCACGGCGCTGAGCCGAAACGGAGCTCGCACATCGACCGCTGATGCTGACGAAGCAATGTCTCACATCGAAGCCATGCTGCAGTTCGTTGAGCCAGATGCGGATGTGTACTATTACACAGCCGAAAGCCAGAAAGTCCGCGGACTTTTCGCTGACGCCATCGCGAGTGCGGATCAGGCTCTTTCAGTACATCGTGGCAGTCGCACGGACAAAGCCAAAATCTACTTCGTCAAAGGCGAAGCGATGATGAACAGCGGTGACGTCGCAGGTGCCAAGTCGGCTTTTCAGAATGCCGCGTACGGTAACTACCGTGCATCTGCAGAGCATTACATCGAGACACTCGGCTCCAACTAGATCCGTATCTCGAACAGATATTAAAGCCCGCGGCCTCTGGCCGCGGGCTTTTTTTATCTCCTTCACATTTTTTTCCTCCAACTTCAGCAAGTGTATCTTGGGGCTTGTTCGAAGCATCCTGTTCGGCCTGCTGCCGAAATACACGCACCATGAGCAATTCCGACACACAACACATCTCATCTAATGCACAGATCGGCAGCAATGCAACGATTGGCCTCTTCGTAGTGATAGAAGACGACGTTCAGGTTGGAGATGACTGCGTCATCGGACATCATGTGGTGATCCGTTCGGGCACACGACTTGGCAACGGTGTTCAAATCGGGGATCACTCTCTGATTGGTAAACAGCCCATGAAAGCGGCAAATTCCGCCGTAACAGTTGCCACTCGTCACGCGGGACCCGAAATAGGAGACCGGACGAGAATCGGAGCTTCGTCCATTGTCTATGCGGGATGCCACCTGGCGGAAGATGTCTTCGTCGCCGATCTCGTCACGATTCGGGAAGAAGTGAGCATCGGAGAAAAAACGATCGTGGGACGCGGCGTGGCGATTGAAAACAAGTGTACGATCGGAGCCTTCTGCAAGATTGAGACCAACGCCTATATCACCGCCTACTCAAAACTGGGCGACCGCGTGTTTGTAGCGCCTGGTGTTCTGACGAGCAATGACAATTTCATCGGCCGCACCGAAGAACGATTCAAGCACTTCGGGGGAGTAACCGCGAAAGACGGCGCCCGTCTTGGTGTCGGGTCTGTTGTGCTCCCGGGGATCACCCTGGAAAAAGAATCTGTGCTGGCCGCCGGTGCAGTCCAGACGCGTGATGCCGAAGAAGGACAGATCCACATGGGCATTCCCTCAAAGGTCAAAGGCCCGGTACCTGACGAGCAACTCCTGTCCTCTCAAAAGAAAGACGACGACGCATGAATATTCAGATGGTTGATCTCAAGGGCCAGTATCTATCCATCAAGGAGGATATTGACGCGGCCATCGAACGCGTTCTTGCCAGTTCCCAGTTCATCAACGGACCAGAGGTGGCGCAGTTTGAATCTGAACTTTCGGAAAAATTGGGTGGAGCGCACGTATTGGGCGTCGCAAATGGTACCGACGCTCTGCAGGTAGCATTGATGGCGCTCGGCATCGGCCCGGGCGATGAGATCATCACGGCGTCTTTCACATTCGTTGCCACCGCTGAAGCGGTGGGGCTTCTGGGAGCAACGCCCGTCTTTGCCGACATCAATCCCGAAACGTTCAATATTGACCCAGTCAGAATTGAGGAGTTGATCACCGAGCGCACCAAGGCCATTGTACCGGTTCACCTTTTCGGACAGTGCGCAGACATGGACGCCATCATGGAGATCGCTTCGAGACACAACATTCCGGTTATCGAAGACGCTGCGCAGGCCGTAGGAGCAACCTTCAATGGGCGGATCGCCGGGTCGATGGGAGTACTCGGGACACTTTCGTTTTTCCCATCCAAGAATCTCGGTTGTTATGGCGACGGAGGAGCCGTGATGAGTTCAGATCCTGAGTGGCTCTCCACGGCGAGATTGATTGCGAATCATGGATCGAAGAAGAAGTATCACAATGAGGTAATCGGCGTCAATTCTAGACTGGACGCTATGCAGGCGGCCATTCTTCGGGCCAAACTACCACACCTCGAGTCCTATTCCGCGGCCCGAAGACTGGCCGCCGACCGATATGACTCGCTGCTGGGATCCGTGTCAGATATCACATTGCCCTCTCGAGACCCGAGGGCGTCCCATGTGTTCCACCAGTACACGCTTCGAGTGGATGGGTACAATGCCGACCGCAGGGATGCGCTACAACGTCATCTGAAAGAAGCAGGCGTACCGTCGTTCGTTTACTACCCCGTCCCCCTTCACCTGCTTCCGATATACAGGGACAATCCTGACTCGTGCAAGACGGGAGAAATGACTGAAACGCTACGTGCTGCGAATGAGGTTCTTTCGCTTCCCATGCATACAGAATTGAAAGAGGAAGAACAGGAGTTCATCGCAGAGTCAATCAAGGCGTTTTTTGAAGCGTGAATCTGACGAATTGCAATGCGTGTGAGTCGCACCAACAGACCTAGTGGGATGAGGTCATCTTCAGCATTTCTTCCAGAGTAGTCGCTCCCATTTTGACCAATTCTTTGGCAGAATCTCCAAGTGTCAACATTCCTTCAGAGACCGCCTGGTCACGGATTTGATCTTCATCGATGGCTTCACCCGATTCCGCGATCATCGTCCGAATATCGTGCGAGAAATACAACGTTTCACAGACAGCACGCCGTCCTTTGTATCCGTTTCCACCACATTTGGGGCACATCGATCCCAGGTTTGCTCTGTAAACGGTGGCTTCTGCAATTTCCTTCTCCGTCCAACCCAGAGATTTCATCATCGTCTGATCTGGATTTTCATCGATTTCCTTGCACTCGGGGCAGACTTCACGAATCAGGCGCTGTGCAACGACCAGGTTGATGGCGTACGCGATCAGGAATGGTTCTACACCCATTTTGTACAGACGACTCACGGCTGCCGGAGCATCATTCGTATGAAGCGTCGAAAAGGTCAGGTGACCCGTGTTGGCCAGCTTAATAGCGAGTTCGGCGGTGTACTTGTCTCGCATCTCCCCAACCATGACGATATCGGGGTCATGACGCAAGATGGCACGAAGAGCGCCTTCGAGATCCAGCTTGTTGCTGAGCTTGATCTGCCTTACGCCTTTAATGATATACTCAACAGGATCCTCAACCGTCAGTACGTTTACTTCTGGCGTCACAACCTGATATAGGGCAGCGACGAGCGTGGTACTCTTACCAGAACCGGTAGGACCTGTCAGGATAACCATCCCGTGAGGCTGCCGGATTGCCATGTTGAATCGTTGCATGGCCACATCAAGCATTCCCAGCTTGGTGATATCGGTGAGCACCTTCCTGTCATCAAGAATACGAATCACAATACTCTCTGCACGCAGTTCCTGGTTCGCGGAAGCGATCGGCAAAATCGAAACACGAAAACGAATCAGTGCACCGTCAATCTCGCGCTGGATAAAGCCATCCTGAGCGGCATCGCGCTCGAAACGGTCAACGTTGGTTGAATTGTCCTTTACAACTGCGAGAAATGCTTCGGGATGAACTTTGTCTTCGGTATGCCACTTTTTCAGACGCCCGTCAACCCTGAAATGGATTTCAACCTGTCGGTTGGGATTCGGGAAAAGGTGAACATCAGATACGCCCTGGCGCACAGCCTCAACAAGTGAAGCTTCAAACAGGTTGATCAGTTTGGATCGACTGATCTCGGCTTCAAGCGCATCCTCATCGATGATGTCGTCGCCTTCGTCGTAGGACATGCCGAGATCGAACGCATCAGTTTCGTCTGATATGCGCTCCAGATACTCATTCTTCCTCGGAAAGAGCTCGTCGTACAGCTTCAGAATTTCTGTTTCTGAAGAGTATCTCAATTCAAATCGACCCAATTCAAGTTCGTGGACCAATCGATTGATCTCAGGACGGGTTGGATCCGGGGTCACAAATACGATGCGACCCGTTCCGGTTTCGTAGTCAATCGAGTGCTCGAACGGTACGAGAAGCATTTCCAACATTTCGTCGTGGTGCTTCTGGCCTAGAGTTTCCATTGTCAGGCGAACGAAATCATGATCAGGTCGGCCGGGGCTCAGTTTTTCCTGCTTGAAGGCATAGACCTTTGCAGCCGTTTCGTACACGCGTTCGCGGGACATACCCGGAAGATCTGCCACGATTCGCCACAAGGCGAGCGTGCCTCCCTGTTCTTCCCATTCGGCTGTCGCCTCGGCAAGTTTGGCGTCGTCAACAACGTTGTCAGCAATCAGCTGCTTGACCACGCGGTCCATGGCCGATTTCTTTTCTCGTCCTGCTTTATTCTTTCGAACACGTCCTTTGGCAGGCGTCTCTTCTGACCGTTCAGTTGCCGCTTTTTTCGAATCCTCTTCAGAAGCGTTGTCTACAACCTCGTAGTTCGAAAGCTGCTCGGACTCGGCTTCAGGTTCTGCGTCAATGACCTGTCCATCCTCATCTATCTCCACGCCAAATTCCGGCAACCAGGAGAAGATCTCGGCCAGCGATCCGGGAATCGATTCTGCGTCAGAATAGCGACAGGTCGTCGGAATCGGACTGGATAGCAGAGCAGCCTGAGCATTTCCGTCGAGTGGATCTGTACTGAGAACCACCAATTCGTGGCGACCGGTTTCAATGTTCAGATCAAGCTCAGTCGGGAGAAGTCCTGCAGTCACGAAACGTGCAAGGTCAGGCCCGGCTACAAAATCGAGAACTTCAGCGACAAATTCTTTCGTAGGAGCGGATTCCAGATATGGCTGTGAATCGTACCCGTGATCATTGGCGACCGCTTCGTGTATTTCCTTCGTATCGAGCTCAGGATGGTCAGCCAGAACTCTCCAGAGATCTTTTCCTTCCTTTCGTTCTTTGATGGCATCAAATACCTGGGACATCGATACCAGTTCGCTCTGCAGCAAAAAGAGAACGATTTCGTCTCGGACAACGCCTGAAACAGGCGAAACTCGCTCTTCCTCAGCTTCCTCATTTTCGTTTGAGATCTCGGGAAGCGATTCTTCAGTCTCACTATCGTAGGACAGGAACGAATCATCGGCATCAAAGCCGGTTTCTTCCTCGAAACCGCCGAATCCATCGTCTACCGGCTCGTCATACGAATCGTATGAGTCAAAAGTGGATTCTTCAGTAGGAGCGTCAGAAGCATAATCGTCCGAGGGCATTTCGAACGAATCATAGGTAGAATCTTCAAGCAGGGCATCAATTGAAGATTCTTGCACGGGAGCGTCGTATTCCTGGGTCGGCTCGTCTGCGTCAGTATCAAATGACACTGGAGACATATCGTCTGGTCCGACACTGTATTCTTGGTTAGAATCTTGGTCCGTTTCTGAGTCAAATACTTCGACGGTGGATTCTTCGGCGCTCGCTTCGCCGGTCAGATCGCCTGAATTCTCTTCGAGGGTTTCGTTCGCTGATTCATCTTCGAGCGTTTCAGCGATTTCATTTGTTGAGACTGGTTCAGAAGGCTCTTCAACTGAGCCCTCCATGATTTCCTCGATCGCGTCTTCAGCCAGAACTTCATTGATCTCATCAACAGGAGCTTCGGACGATTCGTCAATCAGTTCTTCGGCCGGCGCACCTGCGACTTCCTCTACTGGAGCCTCAGCGACCTCGTCGATCGCTTCTTCAATGGGCTCTTCCGCCGGTGCGTCAACGGATTCGCCTACAGGCTCTTCCACCGGTGCGTCAACGGATTCGCCTACAGGCTCTTCCACGAGTGAGGCATCAAAATCATCTAATGATTCGACACCTTCCGTTTCACCAGAGTGGTCCGTTGTGCCATAAACATCTTCGAGAGAGACAATTTCGTTCTCAATCGGCTGATTTCGCGAAGGTCGTCTCTCACGAATCTGAGGAGCTGGTTCATCCAGAGTGGAAAGGGCATCCATCATCTCTCCGAGAGACAACGTACTCAGTTCGCCTATCACTTCATCCACAATCTTCTTCTCGCGAAGAGCGGACAAAGAAGCCTTAGGGCCGCGATCTTTCGTTCGCTTCCCTTTCTTAGACTTCGATATGTCAAATCTGCGTTTTGCCATTTTTAACTTTCAGGCGCTGCCCTCCTACATGAAATCGGCTGCTGATGGAGAAACCAAAGCCAGTTCGGATGACAATATTGTCAGTCCCATAATGGCCAGCGTGATAATCAGAGCGACAACCGTTTGAATCATTTCCACAACGGAGCGGAGCTTAAGCGAGGTTTCGCTCTCGTAATAGTCAGCCATCTGCCGCGCACTGGAGCGCACATTCCCAGTTTCAGACCCACTTCTGAAACGAGCCAGCGTCATTGACGTGAATACACCTGACGCTTCCATCGATTTAACCAGGTCAGCACCCTGTGCGACCATCATCGGAATCGTAACGGTCTTGACCCGATGCTCGATATAGCGGTTTCCGCTTGCTTCTGCGGCGATTTTGATAACGGAGATATTGTCTCCACTACCTGAATAGAGCACGGCGAATACTCGACAGAAAATTTCGAGATTCAGTTTATGCAGTAGAGCTCCAATAACCGGGATCCGAATCATGAATCGGTGAGTCAGGAACGTTCCTCTGTTTGATTTGAGGAACATATAGATAGCTCCAAATAGCAGAAATGAGACCAGGAACACATATCCGTAGTTCGAGTCCATCCACTTCGAGAAATCCAATGTGGACTGCGTGAGCGGAGGAAGCTTGATGTCGAAGTTTTCAAACAGACCAGCCGTCTGCGGAAAGATGTACCAGATGTAAAAGACGAAAGCAGCCATCAGGATCAACAGCGTAATGGCTGGCGTGATCATGGCACTCTTCACACTTTTCCGGAATTCGTTCTGGCGCTCCATGAAACGCGCAGTGGCTTCATAGATCTCGGACATGTTACCTGTCTGGGAGGCGATTCCAAGCATATAGGCGGTAAACTTACCCAACATATGCTGCTGCTTCATGAAAGCCTGCTGGGCTTCCATTCCACCCTTCAGGTCGGCGTTCAGGTCCCTGATCACCTGCTTCAAGCTTCTCGATGAAACGTCATTCACAAGCAGGTTCAGTACTTCATCGAAGGGAAGTTTTTCTTTCAAGAGGTTCGCTGAAAGGCGAACAAACATGATCAAATCTGTTGAAGGCGGTTTTTTCTGATAGTCCAGAACTTTCTTCTGAATCTTGACTACTTCAAGACCCATTTTCGAAAGCGCGGTCCGGAGCTCTGCTTCTGAGAATGCCTTCTGCTCACCCTCAATGGTCTTGCCATTGATATGCTTGACCTTATAGGTGAAGGTCGCACGGACTTCAATGCTCTGAGTCTTGAATGCATGGCGAGTCGCAAGAGATTCCACTCTTGTCTTGGCAGCCTTCTGGCTCGGCGCAAAGACGGAACCCTGAACGGGTTGCCCGGCCTTACTGATACCATTGAATCTGAACTCTTTAATTGCCATGATTGATATTCCTTATTCGACGGTGATTTCTCCCGAGAAACTGACGATGGTCGAATCAACCGAGTACCCTTCGACATATGTTCTGGCACCCAATTCGGTAAACCTGGTACTCATGCCACTCACGACGAGACTTGATCCTGATGCGCTGGTGATCTCGTAGATCGCATGGTAGGTCGTCGGCTCCAGGTTCAAGCGGTTCAGGCCATTTGTCGCAAGACCTGCGTACGAGGCATTTCCCCCATTGAACGGATCTGTCTTCGTTTTCCATAGAGCCGCTGCTGAAGCAATCTTCAGATTCCGTTCTACGATCTGCTCCATCTCGGATTGTCGCATTTTCTCCTGAAACGCGACGATCCCCGAAACCACGGCTGTGGCTGCGACGATGATGCCGAAAACAAGTAATAGTAGTTGCTGCTGTCCCATCGCGTCCGATGGCTGATTAATGGAAATCCCTTTTGCGCATACCGGGATACAAATGGTATCGGCGAGCAGGGTGACTTCTTAATGAATCAATTGGTACAAAACGACATACGCCCTCCGAGCGGTGAAACCGCTGGAGGGCGTATGAATACGGAAGCGGGGGCCGGTGCTCGGCGATTCAAGATCGCCTAACCGGCCCCCGCTCTGAAACTCTACCTTCTGTGACAAGTCACGTTAGGTTAGCGTATTCGCTAGACTTAGTTGATAGTCGTTGCGATGTCTGCTGGAGTAGTTCCGTCGATCACGACGACAACCGTATTGAGTGCTGTGCCACCGGCATCAAAACTCGTAGCTGTAACCGTTAGATCTGTACCTGATGCCGCGAGATCATAGACTGCGTTCAGGTTTTCGTACTGATCGGCTTCTGCAGCGGTACCTGGGTGTAGACCCTGGTCGCCAACTGCGTATCCCATCTGACCAAAGTCAAGACCGGTCCAGTTTGTTGCTGAAGCACCACCACCAAAAGCGGAAGGTTTCAGTTTCCAAGCCTGTGCGTCTGATGCGATTCGGATTGAATCGTTAACCATCTGATCGGCATTAGCCTGTTTCTGGTTTTCTGAGAATGCCTGGATACCAACTACGACGGCGAGGCCGACGATTACGATACCGAGTACGAGGAGAAGAAGTTGCTGCTGACCCATTGGTGAACCTCCTTGTTCATTTGTGTAAAGTCACAGATTTTGGTAGAACGCACTTCGTTTCGGAGAATTCGTTCTGGATGCGGTATCGACAGGTAGCCCCCCCCCTTAAAACATTTATATGTGAAGATAGTGTGAAGTCGTACTTCAAAAAGAGAGCTCAGAGCACAAATAATCGCAACTACGGTTTTGCGGACGCGTATGAGGAGCCAGACCTTTCAATAATTAAAATGCATGCATCAGGGTGAAACCGATGGTTGATAAAGAAAAAGTTCGCACCTCCTTTGAAGAAGTAAAGGTCAAAGGCAACCAGTTGGTTGATAAGGTCAAAGAAATCATTGAAGAAGGAAACGCTCGCAAGGTGAGTATTCGCAAGGATGGCAGGACATTGATTGAAGTGCCACTTTCAGTAGGAGTTGGCGGAGCCGCTGCTGCTGTACTGTTTGCTGCACCACTTGCGGCCATCAGCGCGATTGCAGCACTCGTAACCGATGTAGACATCGTTGTAGAGAGAGAAGAAGAAGGTGTCACCGAGGTTGAAGTAGAAGAAGTATCAACCGAAGAAGAATGATCCTATCTTCGGGGGGACTTTTTACACACCCAACCTTCCCCTGCCCTCTTCATGTCCGATGAATTTCCTCCACGCAAGGTGAATGGCCATTCGGCCGTTGCTCCGGTAACGTTTAATGATGTCCTGTCCGCGGCAGATCTTTTGTCGGGGAAGGCCAACAAAACGCCGGTCATTACGAGTCGTACGCTCGACAAGCTGACTTCGGCGACTGTATTCGTCAAGTGCGAGAATTTCCAGCGGACCGGAGCTTTCAAGTTTCGCGGAGCTTATAACGCGCTCAGCCGAATGCAGGAAAGCGACAAGGAGAAAGGCGTACTTACCTTCTCTTCTGGAAACCATGCACAGGCGATTGCACTGGCAGGTCAGATGCTGGGAATCAGCACGACCATCGTCATGCCGGATGATGCCCCTGAAATCAAAAAAAGGGCGACTGCCGGATACGGAGGCTCTATCGTCGAATACAACAAGCATGAAACGTCTCGCGAAACGCTGGCCGCTGACATAGCAGCTGAGACAGGAATGACCATCATCCCTCCATACGACCACAAACATGTTGTTGCCGGTCAGGGTACGGTTGGGTTGGAATTTCTGCAGGCAGCTCACGATCTCGAATACCTGTTCGTCTGTTGTGGCGGAGGGGGCCTGCTGTCCGGCTGTGCCATTTCGGCGAAAAGACTGCAGCCCAAATGTCAGGTGATCGGGGTTGAGCCCGAAGCCGCCGACGATGCTACCCGTTCTTTTTATTCAGGCAGCCTGCAAACAGTACACAATCCAGAAACCATCGCAGACGGAGCCCGCACCCCTTATCTGGGAACGATCACGTTTCCTCTCGTTCTACAAAACGTGGATAAAATGATAACTGTCCCGGATGACGAGCTGGTTCAGGCTATGCGGTTTTTCTGGGAAAGAACAAAACTCGTCGTCGAGCCGACCGGGGCACTTGCGCTTGCTGGATTGCTTTCGGGACAAGTTGATGTAACAGGATCCCGCGTTGGCATCATCATCAGTGGTGGAAATGTTGACCTTATAAGTGTGCTGCAACTGTTCCGGGAATATCAAGGCGCCCAGGCGAAGACGTGACAAGCGAAAGAGTGGCATCCCTGAAGGACTATCTGGATCCCATTGCTCAGCGATTTGAATCCATTGAATTCATTCAGGACGATCCGATATCCATTCCTCATGCATTTTCAGAGGCCGATGACCAGGAAATTATCGGCCTGTTCGCAGCCCTGCTGGCTTGGGGCCGGCGCGACGTGATGTTGCGCAAGCTCGGAGAACTTTGCGAACGAATGTCCTTCAAGCCTGCCGCCTTTGTCCATGAGTACCGTAGCTCGAGGGATTCGGAGAAATTGACGGGTTTTGTACACCGAACGTTCAATGCTGCTGATCTGGATGGGATTCTGGTTTCATTGAATCACATGCTGGAAGGAAAATCTCTTCAGAAGGCGTTTTCACATGGCATTGACGCCAGCGAACCCGTCCGATCGGGCATTCAATCCTTCTCTGATCGTCTGCTTGACGGAGTACCGGGTCGGCCACAACGCATCAAACAACATATTGCCCGTCCTTCCACAGGTAGCGCCTGCAAGCGACTGAATATGTATTTGAGGTGGATGGTTCGATCGGGGCCTGTCGATCTCGGGATATGGTCAATTCTACATCCAAATCAGCTTTTTCTGCCACTCGACGTTCATTCCGGAACGCAAGCGCGGGCAGTTGGGCTGCTGGAGCGAAAGTCCAACGACTGGAAATCCGTGGATCAACTCACAGAAAGCTGCAGGAAATTAGACCCTCAGGACCCGTGCAAGTATGATTTTGCGCTGTTTGGATCCGGTTCTGCCGGAGAATCTCTCGAGAGACCCTGAATCAGGGATTTCTGTCAGCGACGTGCTCTCCAACTGCGTGGTACGCTCTCTGGTGATAGACAACAGGACGCGCAGGATCTCCTTCATCAATTCCTTCAATACAGGCCAGAATGATGGAATGGTCTCCCCCTTCGTAGACGTGGGTACGGCGACAATCGAATCTAACCAGGTAATTTTTGAGGGTAGGGATGTCGTGAGGGCCGATTTCGGTCATTTCAGGATCCAGATTCTCCCTCGTTGAAAGTAGGGGATCAGCAAATCTGTCAGACACGTCTGCCTGATCGTCCTTCAGAACGTGAATCAGATATCGATCCGTCGCGATAGCCTCATCGTGAACAGATGACTCTTTGCTGATGTTGAAGCAAATCAGAGGAGGATCCAGCGACAGACTCACGAACGATCCGATCGTGACGCCGCAAGGAGCTTCGTCTGCATCAAACGTGGCAACAGTTACGACTGTAGGCACGTGGCGCATACCTCGTCGAAACGTCTCTGCATCGACTGGATTCATGGCAGTCTCGATTACAATGATTTGTCTGGGTTCAGGCTATGAAAAAACGTCCTTGACACGCGAGAAAAAGCCGCGTTTATCGCCAAGTGATTCCGGGTCGGGTTGAAACGAATCTGCATTACGCAGCTTCTCCATTTGCTCCCTCTCCTGCTCGTTCATTTCGGTGGGTGTCCAGATATGGACACGGACCATCTGGTCACCGACTCGACTCGATTCTATGTCGGGAAGTCCCCGCTCGCGCATCCTGAGTATTCTGCCCGATTGAATGCCTGCGTCAACTTGTAGACGCGCACGCCCTTTCAGTGTGGGTACCTCTACTTCCGTGCCTAGGGCGGCATCCGGGAATGACACATACAACTCGTGGTAGATATCGAGTCCCTCGCGTGTGAAATGCTCGTGGCGTTTTTCCTCGATCTCGACTCTGAGATCCCCCGAACTTCCACCACGCTGACCGGCGTTTCCAGCTCCCCTCAGCGTCAGATAGTGACCTTCCAATACTCCCGGAGGAACGGTGATGTTGATCGTCTCCTCGCCTTTGGTGCGTCCTTCACCCGAACACGTTTCGCAGGGTTCTTTGATGATTCGTCCTTCTCCGCGACACGTCGGGCACGGCTGAACATTGACAAACTGACCAAAAACAGAGCGAGATACCTGTCTGACTTCGCCCACACCCTGACAGGTAGTGCAGGATTCAAATCCGGTATCAGGGTTTTCGACCCCTTTCCCCTCGCACGTTTCACACGAGATATACTTGCGGACTTTGATCTTTTTTTCGGTTCCTTCGGCGATGTCTTCTAGAGACAACGGCAGTTTGATCCTCAGATCATTGCCTGGTCGGCCCTGACTGCGTCTGCGCCCACCACCTGCTCTTCCACCAAACATCTCATCGAAAATGCTCCCGCCGCTTCCGAAAATGTCGCTGAACGCGCTGAAGATGTCATTTATATCCTGGAAACCGGCGCCTCCACCAGCTGCTCCACCGCGAATACCTGCATGACCGAATTGATCATATCGCTGGCGTTTCGCCGAATCAGACAGCACTTCGTAGGCTTCTGCAGCCTCTTTGAACTTTTCTTCTGCTTCCGAATCTCCCGGATTGCGGTCCGGATGGTACTTCAGAGCCAGTTTTCGATAGGCCTTCTTGAGCTGTTCCTGAGAAGAAGTCTTCTCAACGCCCAGTATGTCGTAATAATCTCTCATATCAGGTGGAGACGATCACGCGGGCGTGCCGCAGTACTCGTTCTCCCATGCGGTAACCGCGTTGAATTTCGTTGACGACGATGCCAGCTTTTTCGCCTTCCGCAGCAGGTTGCTGCATCATGGCCTCGTGTTCATCCTCGTTGAATGGCTGTCCAATAGACTCGATAGGGACGACTCCCAGCTTTTCCAGGTCGCCCATCACTTTCTGGTAGACGAGTTCTACGCCGCTTTTCAGCGATTGATACGCCGCTGATAGTTCGCCAGTCACCTCGGCTTCAGCTTTTTCTGTGGCTTCGAGTGATCTTTCGAAATCATCCACGATATCGAGGAGGTTTTGAACCACGATGCTCTTGCCGAGCGAAACGGCCTGTGCCTTTTCCTGCTCCGTTCGCCTTCGGTAATTCTGAAATTCCGCTGCCTGTCGCTTCAATTGGTCCGTTGTCTGGCTTAGCTCTTCCTTGAGATGTTCAATCTCATGTGCTCGATCGGCCAGTTCATCAACGGCTTGTAGGACGACATCTTTCTCCTGATCAGGATCGACCATGTGGTCCACTTCCTGATCTTTGGGCAATTCCTGCTCACTGAGAGGATTCAACTCTTTCTCTGTCATGCGTCTTGAATAATGGCCAACTGAATGGGTGGGTTTGGAATCAGGCTAAATTTGTTCTTGAACCGCTGAGGCTCATCAATGTGGCCATTCCTTCAACGAGGGCAACTGCCCTGGCGTAATTCATGCGGGTCGGACCAATGACTCCGATTGTGCCCTTCAAATTGCTCCGTATATACGGTGCAGTTACGATAGAGATCTTTCCGGTGGAAGACTGATCACGCTCCTTTCCTGTCTCGCAACCAATCCGTATGGTCGCCTGCCCAGGCATTTTTTCGGGATCCTCTTCCAGAAGCCGAACGACCGTAGGTTCGTCATCCATAAGCTCTATCAGGTCCTTCAAATCCGCGGATTCAGCGAACTCGGGCTGTTCCAGGATAAACGTCGTTCCGTCAAATTGAACGGTACGCTTCTCAGGCTCATCTGAAAACAGCTCTGTGCTACTGTTCAATATCAGCTGAACGACGCCCGTGTCATCCGCTGCCAGATCTCTGATGCGAGGAATGCACGTTCTCCTGATTTCATCAAGCGTCAAACCGGCCAGTCTCTCGTTGAGCAGCGAAACGAGTTGATCGATTTGACTTCGGTTCAATTCCGATCCGATCTGCATGAGGATGGTCCGAATAAATCCTCCTTCCACGCTGATTACAAACAGGACCCGACCGGACGACACAGGCACGATATCGAGTCGCTGAAGAACGCCTTTGTTCATTTTGGGGCTCAGAACTACTCCAAGAAGCTGCGCCAGGCGGGCAAGAAGCCTCGAACTCTCTTTGATAAGAGCCTGGGTATCATCGATGCTGGCAATCAATTCCTGCTGCATGACGCGTTTTTCTTCTTCTTCAAGAACCGCCGCTTCCATGAGCTGGCCTACGAACGCCTGATATCCCAGTCTGGTCGGGACACGGCCCGCAGACGTATGTGGATGGTTCAGAAAACCCAACGATTCGAGATCACTCATCGTAGTTCGGATCGTAGCTGTACTCATGCCCAGGTTGAACTCGTCCTTTACGAATTTCGACCCTACCGGGCCGGCTGTTTCGATGAACGACTTGACGACCATGCGCAATACAGACCGCTGCCGTTCGCTCATCGAGCGAATGGTACGTGTCAGATCACTGTGGAAGGACTTTCTCAAGGCAGCCATTGGTCAAGGTGAAATCATCGATCGTATACGGCTCGAACACGAGCGCGTGGCGGGTTGCGTCTCCAACCTGAAATACGGGTCAGGAGTTTCCCTTTGCGCCGATTTCAAGAAAGACCGGCGGGATGACTCAATCGGTGTAAGAATACCTGGCTTGTGAATAGAGCCCGGATGTTTCTTAGATTGGCACAAAAGGGCAGCGGGGCCTTCTCCGATGGAGAAGGCCCCGCCTATCGACACATTGA
>CAZEHJ010000028.1:0-39153 GCA_964512485.1 uncultured Rhodothermales bacterium
TGCACGACAGGCGTATCCTTCAGGTTGCTCATGGAATCATGGGAAACATGCAGGACGCCTACGATGCCTACCAGGAAGGAGTCATTCGCGCATTTCAAAAGCTCGGTTCATTCAGGCACGAAAGTACATTCGGAACATGGCTCACACGGATCGTGATCAACCAGGCGTTGAACATGAAGAAGAAACTCAAGTGGAAACAGAGACTATCGCTGGATCAAATGCTTGAATCATCATCGGTCAGCTTTGAAGATTCTCAGGCATCTCCGGATGAAGTCTATGTAACGAATGAACTTTCCGAAGAAATAAGAAATGGCTTGGACAAGCTTTCAGATCGTGAACGCGCCGTCTTCGTATTGAAGCACATGCACGGTTACAAACTTCGCGAAATCGGCCAAATGCTCGGTTGCGCGGAAGGGACGGTCAAGAATTACCTGTTCAGAGCTACACGGAAGTTACGCGAGGTATTGCAAGCTCATTCGGTATCAGCAGAGCACGCCGCCGAGCCCGCAGTCCCAAACAGATAGCAGATATGGCACATTCAGTTTCTCATAACAAAGCTTGTTCGCACAATCGGGACGATCTGGTTCTGTATTTCTACGACGAACTGTCCGAAAGCGCCCGACTCGATGTTGACGCACGCCTCGCCGTCTGCACATCGTGCAGAGAAAGCCTGGCATCCATCGAGTCGATCTCTTTGAGCGTCCCTCGCTCGCCGTCCATCGATTTGAGCGATTCCACCATAGATGCCGTGCGGGAGGCGACCTCAAAACGACTGGCTGCCGAGGCACGGTCGCGAGGAGGGCGGGAAGTAGTAATTCGCATGCCGGTTCAAGCGCGATGGAGTTTTGCGGTAGCCGCGGTGGTTGTTGCCTTTTTCTTTGGCAGGACTTCTGTTGACTCCTCCCTCACGGCTCCGTCCGCCGACTTTGATCTGGCCTCGCAGGCGCTCGTTTCAAATATAGAGACTGACGAAAATGGCCTGCTTCAAATCCAATATGAGTCTCCCACGCAATCAACAATTTCCGCAGACATTTCGGATTCACGCGTTCAGGCCTTGCTGGGACTCGCGCTGCTCGATGATGACAATCCGGGAAGCCGATTGCGTGCCGCACGTGCCGTTTCAGAAGCAAATTTCCTGAACGTCCGTCCTGACCCGACCTTGATCGATGCGTTGACGAGTGTGTTGGGTGCTGAATCGAACGACGGAATTCGCCTGCAAACGCTCAAAGCACTGAACTCCCTGCATGTCGGATCACCCGTATCTGACGGTGTAAAGGCGCATTTGATAGATATCCTGTTGAATGAAGAAAGCAGCGCGTTGCGAATTGAAGCGCTACAGTTGCTCACGCGAAGTGAACTTGCCTCCATTGACCTTCAAACAGCCCTTCAGGAAGCACGTACAGACAATAATCCGTTTATTCGACGTCAGGCTGAATCCGCCCTGACTGAATTTGAACAGACTGGTAGATTGGAAGTCATCGAGCAGTAATGCGACTCAAGTGTATGATCATTCGTAGAAATATAATAGTTACCCGAGCCAGGGTGGGCGGTATGTTTGTCGCTTCCTTGCTTCTTTTGGGCTCGCTCACCGCTTCGTCGATTCAAGCTCAGAATGTACGGGGAGAAGAAGGTGATTGGGTCTGGGAAAGGGATTACGTCATTGATGTTGAGTCTTCGACCACAGTGTTTATTGAAAAGATCTCCGGTGAAGTTGAGATTGTTTCGGGTCCAGGTCCTGACATTATGATCAGTCAGAAGGTGGAAGCTCGTGGCCGCTCAAGAGAAGAAGCACTTGAGTACGGAAACAGGTTCGAACTGGAAACACAGTTTTCTGACGGATACCTGACAATATCGGGCCGTAGTCGAGCTTCAGACTCAGAGTACGAGATCAGGGTACCCTCGGGCCTCAGTGTTTCGTTCGAATCAGAAGGAGGAGAGCTGTTACTTTCAGATCTTGACGCTTATGTCAATATCAGAATGGATGGCGGCGAAATGGATATTGAAAACATCGCCGGTCCATTGGATATCCGTTCCGATGGTGGAGCCATCGAGATTGACGGAGTTGACTCCGATGTGAGCATTTCCAGCGCTGGTGGAGAGATGAGTATCGTCGGCGTAAGCGGAAAGGTTGCCGTGACCTCCGGCGGCGGCATGATCGAAATTGACGGTGTTGAGGAAAATGTGGAGGTAGTCTCTGCCGGCGGATCGGTAGAGGTTTCCAATGTGGAAGGAAACGTAAACATCAATACTACTGCAGGCGGCATCGAACTTGATGACATTGAAGGCGATGCCATCATTTCGACGGGTGGTGGTGATATCGAACTTCAGAATGTGGAAGGCAGGGTCACCGCAACAACAAGTGGTGGCGATATTGAAGGGGCCGGATTGTCTTCAGAGCTGAGATTGGAAACGCTCGCCGGAGATATCGAGCTGGAAGGCATTTCGAACAGTGTCAGAGCTGTTGCTGAAGTTGGAGAGGTTTATATCGAAGTCTCCGATGCGGACTTCCTGTCATCCGGAACGATTACGGTCGAAATGGGATTTGGCGAAATTGACATTCTTCTTCCCTCAGATACGAAAACGAATATCGTTGCCAGCGTTTTGCAGAGTGGTGACATTGAAATTGACAGAGATGGTTGGTCCGTTAGAGTTCTCGGCCGCCGTGGATCGACCAGGGAATCGGGCGACCGGAGAGCCGAATTCGAGGTAGGTGGCGGTAGTAGTGGCGAGATAGAATTGTCGCTGCAAAGTGGCTATATCAACATCATGAATGACGACGATCATTAATTCTGAAGACTGCGATTTGCGCTTGTAACCTTGTCGGAAGGTGCCGCGTAATTTGATTTTACTAAACGGTCCAGAAAGAGAAATGAAGACCCTGAAGAACACAAGTTTGAGAACCCGCATACTGGTCATCGCGATCATTGCGGGTTCGACCATCAGTACATCGGCCCTTGCACGCCAGGATGTCGTTGAAGAATCATTTTCGGTCAGCAAGGGAGGTACTCTGTATCTGGATATTGACTGGGGAAATGTCGAAGTCATCACCGGAAGCGGGAATACGGTTTCCATTACGATGGAACGCGACGTCGACGGCGCATCAAGCCGTGAGTTGGAAGAGATTCTGGAACACCACGAGTACTATCTGGACCGTGACGGTGACGACGTGGTTGTGGAATCAGAATTCGATCAGGACGAAAATGACCGTGCCTGGCGTCGCTGGAAAAGAGAGAACCACCTGGAGATTGATTTTTACATCACTGTACCCGCCGATTACAATGTGGACTTCATAACTGGTGCTGGAAACGTGGAAATCGACGACCTTTACGGCATGATCGATGGTCGTACCGGAGCTGGCAACGTGACAATCGGGGATATTGAAGGACCCGTTGATGTTTCGACGGGAGCTGGAAATATCCGGCTGAAAGGTGCAGAAGGGAGGATTCACGTGCACTCGGGAGCGGGCGATATCATACTCGACGATGTGCTCGGCGAGATTGATGCCAGGACAGGTGCCGGAAATATCGAAGCCACGATTACAGAAGACCTTTATGGTGACTCATCGTTCAATACCGGTGCCGGTAATGTCATCGTTTATCTCGACGATACCGTCGGAGCTGACGTCGAAGCGCGATCGAGTCTCGGAAATGCGAAAAGCGATTTCGATCTCAGAGTCCGTGGAAAATGGATGTCTAAATCGTTCAGTGGTGAAGTCAACGGCGGAGGTCCGGAAATTTCCCTTTCAGCCGGAGTCGGAAACGTGTCCCTGAGAAGAAACTGATTCCGAGCGACGTTTGGACCAACACGTCGGGATGAATAGTCCCTTGGCCAACGAAATTGAGGGGGCGCGACGCAGTCGCGCCCCCTCTTCTTTTATCTCTATCCAGCCTTAAGATCGTCCCTGATTTCCGCTTTCGGAGTGGAACTTGTAATGCATTGTCGCTTAGATTCACTTAACAGTGTTAACCCTGCTTAAATACGCAGCGACATGAGTAACAAGGAACAGAAAGGTAAAGACCAAAAAGGTCTTCAGCGATTGATTCTGGATACAGCCAGAGAATTGCTGATCGCTACCGGATATGCCCGTCTGTCAATGCGCAATATCGCAAACAAAATCGGATATAGCGCGACCAGTATCTATTTGTACTATGAAAACAAAGACGATCTGGTGCATGCTCTCATCGATGAAGGCGTTGATCTGCTGTTTGAGCAGATGAACGATGCAGATAGTTCAGCATCGGATGCAGCTGCCCGATTGAGGGCCATGTGTAATGTGTACATAACGTTCGGACTCAACCGACCACAATACTATGAGATCATGTATGTACTGCATCCCGAGTACATTAAGCGATATCCGGCCGAGAAGTACAGGAAAGCGCGCCGCATTCTAGAATTGATCGCCGGTACGATGCGGGAAACAACAGAAAAAGGTGTTCTTTCCGAAAAAGAGTCAATGCTTTGTGCCAACCTGGCGTGGGCTCAACTTCACGGGGTCGTGACATTGCTCTCGTCCGAGCGTGTTGACAAGCGAATAGAGCCGCAGGTCCTGATTGATGGGGTCTGTGATCAGATCGTGGCCAACCTCAAGGCAACCTCCATGGCAATCACGAGCGGAGTCTGACCAACACACAGTACTAACCGAAACACGTTTGAGTGGCAGACCGACCAAACATAGCGAAGCACGTCGGGCCCAGAACATTTCTGGGACGCACACTGCCGTCGTTGCTTTATCACGCCAATGCCTCACATGCCAACGCTCGAGCATTCGCGCAGCATATTTCGGGATCGTGGGAGTACTATTCCTCCGATGATTTCAGACAGGCGGCGGAAGAACTGGCGGTAGGACTGCTGGACCTGGGATTGCGTCCCGGAGATCGGGTCGCGCTGTATCAGGAAAGCGATGTTTACTTCTGTCTTGCGGACATGGGATGTCTGATTGCCGGTCTGGTGGACGTTCCGGTCTATCTGACCCACACTCCGGAAACAATTAAATACGTCCTCAACCACGCCGACGCTCATGCTGTGATAGCCTCGGGTGGAGATCGTTTCGATGAGTTGGTTGAAGCTCTGGAGTCTGACACAAACGTCAGGACGATAATCCTCACCGAGCCTGCTCCAGATATCAAAGCGCTCGGTGTGCCCGCCAACATTGAGCTGCTGACCTTACCTGATGTCCGCTCTCGAGGGAGGACGTTGATACGGAAGGACATCGAAAACGTACGAATTCTCTCGGATCGGCTGGATCCAGACGATCTCGCTACGATCATCTACACCAGTGGAACTACGGGTCGGCCCAAAGGGGTCATGCTGACGCATGAAAATATCAGTTCCAATGCATTGATGGCGTATTCCGGCATGCGTGACTACCGTTCTGGTATGGGAGGGGAGATAATGCTTTCTTTCCTGCCACTGACCCACGTCTTCGCCCGGACCCTCTATTATGGCGCTCTCGCACACGGAACCAGTCTGTACTTTTCTCACCCGGATCGACTGATAGATGACCTGGCGTATGTAAAACCGACCATCATATCAACCGTACCGAGGGTCCTTGAAAAGGTCTATGCTCGAGTAGTCACAAAAACAGAAAACGCCTCGGGACTGAAGGGAAGAATTGCTAAGTGGGGGCTTTCCCGCGCGCGCGGCACGACAGAGGCTAAAGGAGTCATGCACGCGGCAGCGGATAAACTGGTTTTCAAAAAATGGAGAGCAGTTTTCGGGGGACAGATCCGGTGGATCATCAGTGGCGGAGCAGCGCTAAGCGCAGAGATCGCAGAGGTTTTCAACAACGCCGGTCTGACGATTCTTCAGGGATATGGACTGACCGAAACAAGCCCCGTCATCGCATTCAACCGGGAAGAGGCCAATCGGCCGGGGACCGTTGGAAACGCCCTTGAAGGTGTGGAAATAAAAATTGTCGATGACGGTGAGATCTTGACCCGAGGTCCTCACATCATGGCGGGCTACTTCCGGGACGAAGAACGCACGGCATCGGTCATCGATGAAGATGGATGGTTTCACACGGGTGATATCGGAGAAATGAGTGAAGACGGTTTTCTGACGATTACCGATCGAAAAAAGGACTTATTCAAACTGTCGACGGGCAAGTACGTCATGCCCCAGCCTCTGGAGAACAAGCTTTCGGCCGAGCCCCTGATTGATCAGACGGTGGTAATCGGATCCGGTCACAAATTTGCAACGGCGCTTCTTTTCCCCAACGAAGAAAGCCTGCGGGATCTGGCCAGCGCTACAACCGAATCCTTTGCTCAGTTGTGCGAGAATGAGCGCGTGATTTCACACGTGCAAAAGATTGTTGATCGGGCCAATGAAGGGATGTCCCACTGGTCCACAATCAAGCGGTTTACTCTCGTGCCGTCTGCATTGACGGTTGAAAATGACCTGTTGACCCCAACATTGAAGGTGAAGCGTGCGCATGTACGCAAGCACTTCGACTCAGAAATTGAATCGCTTTATCAGGACGAACATGATGTCTCCGAAGAGGATCTGTCGACTGAACAGCCAACCAAATCAGAATGACCAGATCCCAAATTCCATCGAAGCCATTCACCCGGGTTGCCGTTATCGGAGCAGGCACCATGGGAGCACAGATCGCTGCGCATTTTGCAAATGCCGGGCTGAACGTTGAACTGCTGGACATTCCGGCTGAAGGCGATAATCGAAATGCAATTGTCGAAAATGCCTTCAAACGCATAGGCAAGCTGAAGCCTGCTCCAATGTTTTCTGCGGAATCGGCAAAGAGGATCCGGCTCGGTAATCTTGAAGACCACCTGGATCGCCTGTCGGAGGTGGAGTGGGTCGTCGAGGCGATCGTCGAACGATTGGACATCAAGACATCGCTCTTCGAAAAAATCGATTCGGTTGTATCCGAAGGCACGATCGTCTCCAGCAACACCAGTGGTATATCTATTTCGGACCTGGTCCGGGGAAGAAGCGAGTCATTCAAGTCCCGTTTCCTGGGGACCCATTTTTTCAACCCTCCCAGATACCTCAAGTTGTTCGAGGTCATTCCCGGAGTTGATACCGACCCCGCTGTCACGACACGCATAAGCGAATTTGCGCGGATGCATCTGGGGAAGGGCGTCGTGATCGCCAAGGATTCGCCTTATTTCATAGGAAACAGAATCGGCATATTCGCCATGTTGCTGGCATTGAAAGAGCGTAGCGAGCATGGATTTACGATGGAGGAAGTCGACCTGCTGACAGGTGAGTTGGTGGGTCATCCCCGATCAGCTTCTTTCCGGACCGCCGATGTGGTGGGACTGGATGTAATGAGAGCCGTGATCGAAAACCTCGGCAAGTCGGTCGCGGATGACGAATCCCGTGACGTGTTCACTGTTTCGGATGAGCTGGCGGGTCTTGTGGAATCGGGGCAACTGGGCGCGAAGACTCGTGCTGGATACTACAAGAAGGAAGACCGCGAAATCCGCTCCTGGAATCCCGAAAGCGGTAAATACGAATCAGCCCGGGACATGAATTTGGACTCTGTCTCGGCGATCAGGAAACAGGGCGGATTGAGCAACCGTCTGGCGGCGCTATTCTCGGACGAATCCCGTGTCGGGGACTCCTTCAGGCGCACAACTCTTCCGCTTCTGGCGTACGCATCGCGACGAATACCCGAAATCACAGAAAGCCCGGAATCTGTTGACAACGCCTTGAAATGGGGCTTTGGGTGGCAAAAAGGACCATTCGAGATCTGGGATACACTCGGGTTTGACGCAGTTCGTACGAAAATGGGGGAAATGAAAATTTCAGTTCCTGACTGGATCAGTTCATTGGACAGTGACTTCAGCTTTTACGGAAACGATTCAGGAGCAGATTCTGTCTTCGTTCCGTCGCAAGCAGGATATCAGGTCATTGAACGGTCTGCTGATGAAATGACGTATGCGTCACTGCGGGATGTGTTGAAGGAATCTGACAGCACGCTGCTGAGACGACTCACTGATGATGTCGCGATTCTCGAATTCCGCTCGAAAGCAAACACGATGGGGTCGGGCGTGGTCACCGACCTGATGGAAGCAGTACGGCTGGTCGAAAACAGGTCGGACCTTCGAGGATTGGTGGTAGCAAATGCGGGATCGAATTTTTCGGTTGGCGCCAATCTGGCTGAAATGGGTCAGGCGTTGCTGGCCGGTAAGTTCGACCTGATCGCAATTGCCGTGGCCCGCTTCCAGATGGCAATGCAGGTAGTCAGGAACAGCTCCAAGCCAGTAGTCGTCGCCTGCCACTCCCGTGTTCTGGGAGGGGCAACGGAGCTCATGATGTCGTGCAGGACGCCTGTCGCTGCCGCTGAAAGTTATCTCGGTTTGGTTGAACTGGGTGTAGGATTGATCCCGGCAGGGACCGGATGTCTGCGTCTGATGGAAAGCGCAGCTTCCGCCTCGCCCGGACAACACCCCAGTGAAATCCTTCAGCAACTTCAACTCCGCTTCAAGCAAGTGGCTATGGCTGAAGTGTCCAGCAGCGCCAGGAACGCAATGGAAATGGGTTATCTGGCGAACAGCGCGCCTGTGGTGATGCGCGAGGAAAGGAGATTCTTTGTCGCCGCCGCCGAGGTTAGGCGATTTTCCGAGCAGGGTTATGTACCTCAGTCAGATGCGCCGTTTGTCCGGGTTCTGGGCGCACCTGGACGTGCGGCCCTCGAATCAATGGCGTATCAATTCCATCAAGGTCGTTTTATTTCCGATTATGATTTTCTTCTCGCAAAAAAACTAGCGTACGTGATGACAGGAGGTGATTTGACTGGGAATGCTGAAGTGTCTCAGACTCACATTCTGGATCTTGAACGGGAAGTATTCCTGAGCCTTCTTGGAGAGAAGAAAACCCAGGAACGCATCCGACACCTGCTGGAGAAGGGAAAACCACTCAGAAACTGACGGATGCGAAACCAGCAAACGAATTGACAACCAACCAGTCGAATTGAGCAATAATGGACAGAAAATGAAAACCAGTTCATCTGCATATATCGTTTCATCATTGAGATCCGCCGTCGGGAAGGCTCACCGCGGGACGCTTCGAAATGTCCGGCCTGAGGATATGGCCGCCCGCCTGGTTCGGGCGACTCTGGATACAGCACCTGATCTTCCAGACGAGATGGTTGATGATGTTCTCATTGGTTGTGCGATGCCCGAAGGCGCTCAGGGAATGAATGTGGGAAGGCTGATTGCCCAAAAGGCAAAGCTCCCCGATTCGGTGCCGGGCGCTACGATGAATCGATTCTGTTCCTCAGGATTGCAGACCATTGCCATGGCGACACAGGCCATATCCAGCGGATTCGCCGATGTGGTTGTTGCCGGTGGCGTTGAGTCCATGAGCCAAATTCCAATGACCGGGTTTTACTACCAACCCGATCCTGACATGATACGAGAAGACCCTGACGTCTACGTATCCATGGGTAATACCGCTGAAAACGTTGCGGAGAAGTATCAAATCTCGAGGGAAGAGCAAGATCGATTTGCACTTCAGAGCCATATCCGAGCTCTGGAGGCTATCCAATCAGGAAAATTTGCACAGGAAATCGTCCCACTTGACATAATTCGTGACACAGTCATCGACGGTAAGCCGGTTCGCGATGAAGTGGTTTTCGATACGGACGAAGGACCTCGTGCAGGCTCATCGCTGGAAGCTCTGGCTCGACTGAGACCTGTCTTCAGACAGGGAGGCAGCGTGACCGCAGGCAACTCGTCCCAGATGTCCGATGGCGCTGCAGCTTCGCTGATCGTCAGCGAGTCTGCGCTTCAGGAATATAATCTGACCCCACTGGCCCGTCTCGTGGGCTTCGCTGTGGCTGGAGTGGCACCTGAAGTGATGGGCATTGGTCCAATTGCCGCCATCCCAAAGGTCCTCAAGCAGACCGGACTGAAGACTTCGGATATCGGCCTCGTAGAATTGAACGAAGCGTTTGCCTCGCAGTCGCTCGCTGTGATTCGTGAGACAGGCTTTGACGAGAGCATCGTAAACGTCAACGGTGGAGCAATTGCTCTTGGTCATCCACTGGGATGCACGGGAGCCAAATTGACCGCCACTCTTCTGCACGAGATGCGCCGCAGGAACGTCAGATACGGCATCTGTACGATGTGTATTGGCGGAGGAATGGGCGCTGCGGCAGTCTTTGAACTCAACGGCCTGTCCTGAAGCATATTTGACAACTGAACAAATTGAAATCAATCACAAACTGATCCCCAGATCAACATCCACCCAATCGGCTGAGAATCACTTTTGAATCGGAAAACCGCTTTTAGCCATGGATCTGCCATTTTACTCCTTTTTTGAGCTTGTACCGTTCGACTGGATCGTACCGGTCGTAATCACTCTTGCCGTGTTGCATCTCGGTTTTCACGGCTTCGGAATCAAAGCCTGGCTGGGGCTCGCCGCTGTAATTCTGTATGGATGCGGTGTTGGCCTATGGTTGTGGATGGTATGGGCGGGTGCTTTGCTTCTATTCGCCGTTCCTGTGATCAGGCGGATCCTCAGTGCCGGCGTGATGAAATTGCTTGTGGCGCTCAAGTTTCTACCAACCATCTCGAAGACGGAGCAAGAAGCCATCGATGCGGGGACGACCTGGGTAGAAGGAGAGTTGTTTTCGGGAAATCCGGACTTTAAAAGCATCTTGAGGGAAGATTACCCGGGGCTGTCGGAAGAGGAGCAGGCGTTCATGGACGGCGCGGCACAGGAAGTGTGTGATGCGACCGAAGATTGGGATGTGTTTCAGCGAAGAGACTTGTCTCCTGAAACCTGGGAGCTTCTCAAGAAGCATCGGTTCTTCGGGATGATCATCCCCAAAGAATATGGAGGATTGGGCTTTTCTGCCTCGGCGAACAGTGCAGTCGTCGGTAAAATGAGCTCGGCAAATGCTGTTTTGGGAATTACGGTGATGGTTCCTAATTCGCTGGGCCCCGCTGAACTGTTAATTCATTACGGCACCGAAGAGCAGAAAAACTACTATTTGCCACGTCTCGCGTCGCACGAGGAAATTCCAGCGTTCGCCTTGACAGAACCAGGAGCTGGATCAGATGCCGGGGCAATGTCCGCCAGGGGTGAAGTTTTCAAAGGAGACGACGGACGCCTCAAGATTCGGCTCAACTGGAACAAGCGATACATTACGCTGGCACCTATTTCAACAGTTCTCGGTCTGGCGTTTAAACTGTATGACCCGGAGGAGTTGTTGGGGAAAGGAAAAAATCTGGGGATCACGTGCGCTCTTGTCTCAAGCGATTCGAAAGGAGTCGATAATGGAAACAGGCATGATCCACTGGGAATACCATTTTATAATGGGCCTACATATGGCAGAGATGTTATTGTTGACCTGGAGAAGGGAGTCATCGGAGGAACGGATGGTGTTGGCCGTGGGTGGCGGATGCTGATGGAATCGCTGGCTGCAGGCCGTGGAATCTCTCTTCCGGCGGTTGGAACCTACGGGACGAAGACCGTAGCTCGGGTAGCCGGCGCCCATGCCGTAATCCGCAAACAGTTTGGTCTTTCGATCGGAAAATTTGAAGGCATCGAAGAGCCTCTCGCCCGAATTGGGGGATATGCTTATCTGCTCGATGCGGCGCGACGCTTCACGAACGGGGCGTTGGATAAAGGTGGGAAACCAGCTGTTGTGACTGCGATCATGAAATACAACGCAACTGAATTATTCAGGGAGGCGATCAACGACGGGATGGATATTCTCGGTGGCAACGCTATTTCTCGAGGCCCGAGAAATGCATTGGCGCATGCATATATCAATACGCCCATTGGTGTGACCGTTGAAGGAGCGAACATTCTTACGCGGACACTGATCATATTCGGTCAGGGCGCGATTCGATCTCATCCGTGGGTATTGAAAGAGGTTCAGGCACTGGAGAATGGTGATGTTAAGGCCTTCGATGTGGCATTTTGGGGCCATGTGGGACTGGTCATTCAAAACACCTTCAGATCCGTGTTGCTCTCGCTCACGAGGGGACGACTTGCTCCTTCACCGGTTCGAGGACCGGCCGCCAAATATTATCGCAAATTGGCGTGGGCATCAGCCTCGTTCAGCATTCTTGCAGATCTTGCGCTTGCCTTGATGGGGGGAACACTGAAACGGAAGGAGAAGATTACGGGCAGGTTCGCTGACATTTTCTCGTGGATGTATCTGGCCACGGCCACCCTTCACCGGTTTGAAGCGGAAGGCCAGCTGAAAGAAGACGCGCCATTTTTCCGTTGGGCAATGGACACGTCTTTTTTCCGGATGCAGTCTGCTTTTGATGAGCTGTATTTCAGCCTCCGGCTACCGATCATCAGTTGGCTGTTCAGGGGCCCAGTGGGTATGTACTCGCGGATGAACAGATTTTCTGCCGGGCCAACAGACCGTGATGGACACGAGGTTGCTTCGATTTTGCAGCAGCCGGGCCCTCAACGAGATCGACTTACGGACGGGATGTATGTTGCTACAGATGTCAGTCGCCCGACCGGTCGACTTGAGCGTGCCATGTTGGCAAGCGTTGAGACTGCGCCGATCCATTCTATACTCAAAAAGGCCAGCCGCTCCGGGAAATTGGGAAAAGGATCGCTTTCCTCCCAGCTCACTTCAGCAGTTGACCTGGGCATTCTCACTCAAGATCAGGCGAGCGCCCTGGCGCAAGCTGAAAAACTGAGGGATGACGCGATTCAGGTCGACTCATTTTCTCTGGCTGAATACAAGAAAACGTCGTTCATACGCGAATCCGTAGGTACGTTTTGATGCTTCATCTCAAACGGGTTCAATCCCCGTAGCCCTATTCAAACAACTCAGGACGACGGGGAAACACTAAAAACGACCCTGAACGGGAATTATGCCCATAAATTCTTACCTTATGAAGCTCTTAGCCATGACATAGACAACCCCAAATTTCGATGGCAACCCAAAGTATGAATGACAGCTGGGCCCGGGTCGTAGACCAGATCAAAACGATCTGGAGCGATCAGGAATTCGGTGATACCGAAATGAAAAAAGCCCGTGGTAAACTGTCAGTGATGGTCGATCTTATCCACGAGAAAACCGGAGAGCCCAAGCCAGATATCATTCAGAAGATATCTGCTTTTCTCTAGCGGAAAATCTCCTTGAGTTCAGATAAGCCCGGCCTTCAAGGCCGGGCTTTTTTTTTGCCGGCCGTTTTCAATAACCAGTCGACTCCGTTATTCAACCATATGAGTGACTTTCAGGAATCCCGATCCATCGGGGAAGATGTGGACCCGAAATCAGCGCGATTCAAAAAACGATCGGACGCTTACAACGACCTTTTGTCCGAGTACGCTCTGCGCCAGCAAGAAGTGTACGCAGGCGGAGGCGAGAAGCGTCAGAAACGCGAACACGATCGAGGGAAAATGCTTGCTCGAGAACGCATTGAGGGCTTGATCGACGAGGGTTCAGACTTCCAGGAAATAGGCACGTTCGCCGCCTGGGGGATGTATGAGGAAGAGGGTGGTTGCCCCTCAGCCGGAACGGTGATGGGAACGGGTCATGTCAGCGGAAGACTGTGCATGATTGTAGCAAACGACGCGACGGTCAAAGCCGGTGCCTGGTTTCCACTAACCGCCAAGAAGAATATCCGGGCACAGGAAATCGCTCTGGAAAACCACTTGCCCATCATTTACCTGGTGGACTCCGCAGGCGTGTTTCTTCCAATGCAGGATGAGATTTTTCCAGACAGGGATCATTTCGGACGCATATTCAGAAACAACGCCGTGCTTTCGGCCAAAGGAATTCCACAGATTGCTGCAATAATGGGCAGCTGCGTTGCAGGAGGTGCATACCTGCCCATCATGAGCGATGAGGCATTGATTGTAGACGGAACGGGCTCTGTTTTCTTGGCCGGGCCTTTCCTTGTCAGAGCGGCAATTGGAGAACAGGTAGACAAAGAAACGTTGGGGGGCGCTTCAACACATTCTGAAGTTTCGGGAGTAACCGATTACAAGGTCCCCGACGACGAAACGTGTCTGAAAACAATTCGTGATCTTGTCTCGCGAATGGGGCCCGAAGAAAAAGCGGGATTCAATCGATCAGACGTCAAGGAGCCGGCACATGACGCGTCGGAACTAACCGGAATATTGCCGGAAACGGGTGCCGAACCTTACGACATGTACGACCTGCTGGGTCGAATTATAGACGCCGATAGCTGGACCGAATACAAGGAAGAATACGGAAAGACACTCCTGACGGGTTACGCCAGAATCGATGGATGGAGCATAGGTGTGGTCGCAAATCAAAGGGGAATCGTGAAAGCCAGGGTGGGTGTAAAAGCTCAAACCGATGAGATGCAGGCCGGAGGTGTGATCTATTCCGATTCGGCTGACAAGGCGGCACGATTCATCATGAACTGCAACCAGAAACGCATTCCTCTGCTTTTCGTCCAGGATGTTACCGGGTTTATGGTCGGTTCTCGAGCCGAACACGGGGGCATCATCAAGGACGGGGCGAAAATGGTAAATGCCGTATCGAATTCGGTGGTACCGAAGTTCACCGTGATCGTCGGTAATTCGTACGGAGCCGGTAACTACGCCATGTGCGGTCGGGCGTACGATCCCCGAATGATCTGTGCCTGGCCATCGGCAAGAATTGCGGTGATGGGCGGAGCACAAGCAGCCAAAACCCTCCTTCAGATCAGAAAGGCACAGGCTGAGCGCGGCGGCTCGGCACTTTCGGAGGAAGAACAACATAAGATGTTGGCGCAGATCCAGGAGACCTACGACAACCAGACGACTCCATATTATGCTGCTGCGAGAATGTGGGTTGATGAAATTGTTCGACCGGAAGAAACCCGTCAATGGATCAGCCGGGGTTTGGAGATCGCAGACTTGAATCCTGATATTCCACCGTTCAATCCAGGAGTCATTCAAACATAGGAATCCGTCCGTCCCCTGCGAGAATCTCCCCAGCGAGAATCTCGGTAGCCAGAATCACGATTGCTTATCTCACTTGACCTCCCTGAAATCACCATCGCATAGTAAGAGACACCATGTCACAGTCAATCTGGAAAAAGATGCTCTCTCTCGATGATCTGAATGCCTTCAGTTCGTCGACGATGGTCGAACTCCTCGGCATCGTTTTCACCGAGATCTCAGACGAATGTCTTGTCGCGACAATGCCTGTCGATGAGCGTACCCAACAACCGTTCGGTCTGCTTCACGGGGGTGCATCGGCAGCGTTGCTCGAGACGCTGGGTAGTGTTGCTGCGACGGCCGCCAGTGAGGAAAATGAGTACTGTGTCGGTGTGGAGCTCAATATCAACCACGTCAGAGCCAAGAGAAACGGTACCGTAACAGGTACCACCTCTCCCGTTCACATAGGAAAAACGATTCAGGTGTGGACAGTAGACATTTGTGATGAATCCGGAAGCCTGATTTCTACAGGGAGGCTCACACTTGCGGTTCGCAAAAATCTTCCGGGCAGTGAGAAAGCCTAGATGGCTTTCAGATACTGGACTGAAAAATAGTTTTGTTCGTCCCTCCAGTTGGCGTCCACTTTGAATCCTGCCTGACCGGCCATTTCTTCGAATCCGTCACTCCGATATTTGTGGGAGTATTCGGTTCGGATTGTTTCTCCTTCTCGAAAGTGAATGGTCTCACCGCCGAGCAGAATCGACTGGCTTCTAAGACTGAGCAGATGCATTTCGATTCTTTCCTCGACGGGATCGTAGAAAGCACGGTGCTCAAATCCCTCCAGGTCAAAACCACAAGACAGCCGATCATTCAAATGTCGTAAAATGTTCAAGTTGAATTGTGCGGTGAGGCCTTTCGCATCATTGTAGGCTGCGTGCAGTACGGAGGCGTCCTTGACGAGATCGAGACCGATCAACATTCCTCCTTCATCGCCAACCATGTCCCGAACGCGTTTGAGAAATGCGATAGCGTGCTCCCGTGAGAAGTTACCCAAGGTCGATCCCGGGAAAAACACGCAAGCTTTTGCTTCGTATCGCTCATCTAGGTCCAAATGAATGGCGTGAGAGTAGTCGCCACAAACCGGGAGCACGTCGAAATGGTCATACTCCCTCGCAATAGCCTCTGCAGCAGTCAGGAGATGCTCCCGAGATATGTCAATTGGTACGTAGGCTTTGATGGCTGGAATATTCTCCAGTAAAAGCCTGGTCTTCGTACTGCTTCCACTACCATATTCGATCAGAATGATCGACTCGCCCATATGGTCTCTGATGGCAGACAGATTCCTTGTGAGGATGGACAGCTCGGTGCGAGTGGGATAATACTCCTCAAGTTCGCAGATCTTGTCGAACAGCTGAGATCCGCGCGCATCGTAAAAGTACTTCGACGGGAGAGTCTTCTGTTCAGCGCTCAGGCCTTCGCGTACGGATTCCAACATGGATTCCGTATCCGGAGAAAGATCCAGATACAGGGAAGAGGATGCTTCTACATTCATCGGGTGCTTCAGGATTTTGCCAGTCGAATTCCGGCGAACTGCCAGCGAGCATCGGATGGAAAGAAATTTCGATAGGTCGCCCGGATGTGATCCGACGGGGTTGCACAGGATCCTCCACGAAGCACAAATTGATTGGCCATGAACTTTCCGTTGTACTCGCCGAGAGCCCCTTCCTCAACCTGATATCCTGGGTAGGGAGAATAGTGACTGCTGGTCCATTCCCACGAAGATCCATAGATAGAGATGAACCCCTCTGCATTGGGCTCACACAAGGTCGGATGAAAACTGAGTTCATCAGAAAAATGACCTATGGCCCGGCATTCAGCGGCAACATTTTCCCATTCAAATTCGGTTGGAAGTCGAGCGCCATACCATCTAGCGTACGCATCGGCTTCGAAATACGACACATGAGTCACAGGAGATTCTGGATCCAAATGGAGTTTGCCGAAAAGGGTGAATTCAGCGAAGCCGCCATCTTCTTCAATCCAGTACAATGGCGTTTTCCAACCCTCTTCCTGCACCCTCGCCCAACCCTGAGAAAGCCAGAGCAGCGGATTCGAATATCCTCCATCATTCACGAACTCGGCGTATTCACGGTTTGTGACGGGCCGATTTGCCAGTGAATATGGCTCGAGAAATTGTCTGTGAGGGGGGGCTTCGTTGTCATAGTGAAAACCCTCATCCCGGTGACCAATGGTAACCAGTGTCTCATCACGGTCCAGAAACGTTTGCTCGGTGGCTTCAGGTCTCGGAGTTACTGGTTCGGACGAGTATGCGGGATACAACGGGTTGACGGAAAAAACATGTTTCAGGTCCGTTACCAACAACTCCTGATGCTGCTGTTCATGATTCAGTCCGATATCGATTACCCTGGCTGTTTCAGGACTGATGCCCCCCGAGTCCAACAACAGGAGCATGTTTTCGTCGACGTGCGCGCGATAGTCATACACTTCACTCACTGTAGGACGCGACAACAACCCACGATGGGGTCTGCTGAAACGCTCGCCCGCTTGGACGTAATAGGAATTGAAGAGAAAGGCATAGTCTTCGTTCAGCGGGACATAGTCGGATTTGTACTCCCCCAGAACGAATGTCTCAAAAAACCAGGTCGTGTGGGCCAGGTGCCATTTGGAAGGACTCACGTCTTCCATCGATTGAATCACATAATCTTCAGTAGCCAACGGTTTACATATGTCTTCCGTTTGCCGCCGGACACGAACGTATCGTTCGGTCCGCGTTTCAGCGGTAGTTATCGAAGAAGCCAGAGGAACTTGCATTGATTGCCCAGAACAGAATTATTGTGGTTGCAAATGCGCGGGTCGCAGCGCAGGGAAGAAAGATAATGTCTGGTTTTCTAAGACCAACATTACAGAAAGGATCCCATCCTCACACCCGAGAGAATTATATTGGTAATCCTGAGACGTCGAATCACCCACTCTGTTACTTCAATTTTGAATCATCTTTTTCACGGCAGCACGAACCCGGCGGGTCTTGTTTTGCTGCTGATTGTTGGTCTATTGAGTGGCTGCGCAACCTCCGGGGTTCTGCAGGACGGCTCGCCGCCAGAGGACGCTTCGCCCGAACCGGGGGACGCACGTGCTCCCGAACAAGCTGACACAACCACTGAATTCCAAACCGGTGATGTTCGGGAGATCAACATCCCCGGCACTGAGGTAAACTTTCAACTGGTGTTTGTCTCTGGTGGAACGTATCGAGTCGGTACGCCCGATTCCGAGAACGGTAGAGAAGAAGACGAAGGCCCACGGGTTGAGGTAACGCTCAGTGACTACTGGATTGGCAGATTTGAAGTGACCGATACAGAATATTCTGTATTCCGTTATCCCGAACGCGATGCCGACACGACTGCCGTCGCAGGTGTTTCCTATCACGTGGATGCGATTTCACGACCAAGTCCACCCTACGAAGACCCGGCGTTTGGATTGGGAGGACCAAGAAAACCAGCGGTCGGGATGACCCAATGGGGGGCGTTGCACTATGCCCGGTGGCTGTCTCAGAAGACCGGGATATTTTTTCGGCTCCCCACGGAGTCGGAGTGGGAGACCGCATGTCGGGCAGGAAGCGAGACCGCTTACTTTTTCGGCGATGATGCCGCCGCCATCGGAGACTACGCCTGGCTGATGGATAACAGTGGCAACGAACTGCATAATGTCGGGACCAAAAGGAGCAACGCCTGGGATATCCACGATATGCACGGGAACGTCAGCGAATGGATGATGGACGAATACGTGGCGGATTACCACTCCCGCCTTGCTGAAAGTTCGGACCCGGATCCGTGGATTGGACCGACGAAACTGCACCCGAGAACCGTGAGGGGAGGTGCGTATGATGACCCATCCGAAGCTGCCCGTTGTGGAGCCAGGCTGGAATCGACCACCAACTGGAAACGCCGTGATCCCCAAATCCCCAAGAGCTTCTGGTGGAATACTGACTCTCCGTTTCTGGGCTTCAGATTGTTGGCTCCTGCAAATCCACCGTCTGAAGAAGCTGCCGCTGATTTTTGGACGCTGGTGCTGGGCGAGTGATCAACTGGGGCTTCCAGTAGAAATGGCAGTCTGAGAGTGGCACGACGGGCAGCATTCGATTAGATTCCAATGTTTCTGATTCCCCCGGACTTCTCGTCGGATGGGGACCATTCTATCATCAACTTCCTCTCCCATGAAACGCCCCCACACCGTACTCACACGTCGCGACTTTATGAAAAGCGGCTCGGCCGCCGTCGTCGGATCTGTTGTTGCATCGCAAATGCCCGTGTCGGCAAACGCCTACTATTCGTCAAATGATGAGATCAGAGTTGGCCTTATCGGGTGCGGAGGAAGAGGAACTGGCGCGGCTTCTCAGGCTCTGAGCACCAAGGAAAATATCAAACTTGTAGCAATGGCGGACGTTTTCCAGGATCGTTTGGACAGGGCTTATGAGTCATTGACAAACCCCGATGCTGACTTTGCGGAGACCGTAGCAGGACGAATCGACGTCCCTGAAGAGCGCCGGTTTGTAGGCTGGAACGCGTATCAGCAAGTCATCGAGCTCTGCGATGTCGTTTTGATTGCCACACCTCCGGGTTTCCGTCCCATACACTTTGAGGCCGCAGTCGCAGCTGACAAACACATCTTCATGGAGAAACCTGTAGCTACAGATGCTCCAGGTATCAGACGCGTGCTCGCAGCTGCCGAAGTCGCGAAGGCCAAGAATCTCAATGTTGTCGTCGGACTTCAGCGCCACTACCAGAGTCGATATCTGGAGTGGGTCGATCGCATGCACAAAGGTATGATCGGCGATATCACGACCGCTCGTGTGTATTGGAACAGCGGTGGAGTCTGGGTTCGCGATCGCGCATCGCTGGAAGAAGACGCGGGTCGTGCATTGACGGAAATGGAATACCAGATGCGGAACTGGTACTACTTCAACTGGCTGTGTGGTGACCATATCGTTGAGCAGCACATCCACAATTTGGATGTTGGAAACTGGGTGATGGGAGAGGTCCCGGTTCGGGCACAGGGACAAGGTGGTCGACTCGTACGGACCGGCAAGGATCACGGTGAGATTTTCGATCATCATTATGTCGAATACGAGTATGCCAATGGCGCGCGCATGATCAGTCAGTGTCGCCACCAACCCAATTGTTTGAATCGGGTGAGCGAGGCCTTCCATGGGACAAACGGTTCTGCGCCTTCTCCAGGCGTTCTAGTCTCAGCGTCGGGACACAACCTGTACAACCATCAGGGTAAAAATGACGCCAATCCCTATCAGGTCGAGCACGACGAACTGTTTGCTGCCGTTGCGGCTGGCGACTACAAGTACTGGGATGCTGAGCGCGGCGCCAACGCTACGATGACGGCCATTCTAGGTCGAATGGCAACGTATTCAGGGAAAATGGTTGACTGGGACGAGGCTATTGCTTCGGAACGCAGCATCATGCCAGAGACCTACGCCTGGGACGCGGAGCCGCCTGTATTACCGAATGCGGAAGGCTATTACCCTATTCCGGTTCCGGGAGAGACGGTCGTACTCTAGTAGAAGAAGCATACTCTAGCAGAAGAAGCATACTCTAGTAGAAGACGCGTGCCCTAGTAGAAGGGGCGTACTCTAGCAGAGGAAATCGTACCCTAGTAGAATCTGTTGGCGGGATCATCGCCAGTTCCTTACCCGAGACAAGCCATGAAAAGACGTTCTTTCGTTCGAAATACCGCGGCAATGGCAGCCGGTGCCGCCGTCGCTGTACCCTCACTTTCTTCGTTGGCTGCAGAATCGCCAGCATCTGTGTCGAAACCGGGCGATCCGTTCCAACTTCATTATGCACCTCACCTGGGAATGTTTAAGAACCTCGCCGGGGACGATCCAGTGGATCAATTGAACTTCATGGCTGACGAAGGATTTCGAGCATTTGAAGACAATTCGATGAAGGGGCGCTCCGTCGAAACCCAGGAGGCGATGGCCGGAACCATGGCGGCGCGTGGAATTTCGATGGGCGTGTTCGTGGCGCACAAGATTTACTGGCAGGAGCCCAATCTCGCCTCGGGCAAAGACGACTGGCGGGAGGAGTTTCTCACCAATATCCGGGAATCAGTTGATGTTGCCAGGAGGGTCAATGCTACCTGGATGACCGTCGTTCCGGGCCACGTGGATCTGCGAACGGACATGGGGTATCAGACCGCCAACGTTGTCGAGACCCTCAAGCGGGCATGCGATATTCTTGAGCCCCACTCGTTGGTGATGGTATTGGAACCGCTGAACCCGAGAGATCACCCGGGCCTGTTTCTGAAAAAGGTTTCCCAGGCCTACGAGATCTGCAAGGCAGTCGACAGCCCGTCCTGCAAAATTCTTGATGATCTCTATCACCAGCAGATCACTGAAGGCAATCTGATTCCCAACATCGACGCTGCATGGGATGAAATCGCCTATTTCCAGATAGGTGACAACCCGGGTCGAAAAGAGCCTACAACCGGAGAAATCAACTACCTGAATGTGTTCAAACACATTCATTCTAAAGGATTTGAAGGTATTATGGGCATGGAGCACGGCAACTCCATATCGGGAGCACCTGGAGAACGCGCACTGATCGATGCCTATCGTTCTGTCGACTCGTTCTGATTATGGACCTGACGTCCAGCATGATCGTCTTGGCGGAGAATTGGTCCGCCGCAAGTCTCGAAGGGCATGCGAGCCTCAACTATCCGGTGGCAGATCCAGCATCCGGGCATCAAGTCGTTCCGGAATTCTGTAGTTGACACCAAGCATTTCCAGGTGAGGAAGGTTGCCGGAAAGGCGTTCGTAGAAGCTGTCAATATTGCGATGAGATACGGGAGACCAGACTACTTCGGACAGTGCAATGGCCCGTGGGTAGACCATGTACTCCACGTATTCCGGTGTACTTATATATTCGGTCCAGACGTTGGCCTGAGCTCCCAAAATGTGCTGCGACTCAGCCTCTGAAAGACTGGGTGGCATCGGGTCAAACGCGTACACGGTGTCGAGTGGAATAATGCGATTGGCCCAGTTCATGGCCAGGGGTTCCGTTTCCGGGTCTCCCTGGTAGAAATCAAAATAGGTGTAGTCAGTCGGCGTCATGATTACATCGTGACCATGCTGGGCCGCTTCGATCCCACCCTCCATTCCACGCCAGGACATGACCGTAGCATTTGGTGCCAGTCCACCCTCCAGAATCTCGTCCCATCCTATGAGATTTCGTCCATTATCGTTCAGGAATGCCTCAATACGCCTTATAAAGTAGCTTTGAAGGTCGTTTTCGTCTGAAAGACCCTCTCTTCTCATGACGGACTGGGCGATGGCACTTTCCTTCCACTGATCTTTTGTGGCCTCGTCAGCACCTATGTGGATGTAGGAGCTGGGGAAGAGATCCATTACTTCGCTGAGTACGTCCTGAAGGAATGAGAACGTCTCCTCTGTGGGACAGAATAGATTGGGCATGACACCCCAGCGGGAGAGGACTTCGAGCGGCTCTTGCGTGCAGCCGTATTCCGGATAGGAAGCAATCGCCGCTGTCGCATGACCGGGCATCTCTATTTCTGGAATGACGGTGATAAATCTTTCGGCAGCATATGCGACCACCTCGCGAATCTGTTCCTGTGTATAGAAGCCACCGTGAGGAATTCCGTCTCCGATGTAGGGATCGAAGTTCTTCTCGACGATCGTCTCCTTCCTCCAGGCTCCGATCTCCGTGAGGCGCGGGTATTTATTGATTTCGATTCGCCACCCTTGGTCCTCAGTCAAATGCCAGTGAAAGGTATTGAACTTGTAACGGGCCATTGTGTCGATGTACCGCTTGACGAAATCGACATCGAAAAAATACCGGCCGACATCGAGATGAAGACCCCGGTAGGGGAATCGGGGACTGTCTTCAATGTCTACGCCAGGAAGAATCCATTCCACTTTATCCGTGGGGTGGGAGTATTCGATCTCAGGGGGGAGCATCTGGCGCATTGACTGCAGAGCATAGAATGCTCCGGCTTCGTCTCCGGCGGATATTTCCACACCTGAACCGGATACTGATAGCCGGTATGACTCCGGATCCAGAGAGGAATCCAAAGCCAGGACAATGTCGCCATCTGTCCCTGAAACAGCCATAACGTAGCCTGTTGGCTGACTGAGCTCATTTGAAAAAAACTGTGCTACCCCCTCAAGCGAAGCATCCTGCACCAGAAATCCCGAACTAGATCGGAGTTTGTACGCATCTTCCGAAGCTTCCATGGAAACCGGAACAGGAATGATGTCCACGTTCATTTCAACAGGAGCTGTGCACCCATGGACGAACGGGAGCACGAGTAACAGGCGAAATAGTACTTTCATATCAATCAGATAGTTGAGACTGCCATCCGTCCATTTCGTCAGGATGCAGCCGGACCGTCACGATGAATGGCTCTTCTCCCTCAACCCAGTGCCCATACGTTGTCGTCACGATGGAGCCGTCAGGAAGAAGTTCGACTCCGGGATAGGTGGAATCCCAGGCGTTGGTATTGTCCATAATACGCAATCTGAACTGGCCGGGTCTTCCCGCCACGATGTCGTCATACCTTCCGATCCAGGCCACCCAGTCCCCCTTGGTCGGACTGCCAGGTGCCATGTCACGAAAGGCAATGAAGAGTCGGCCATCGAGCAGGTAGCGGCCGGTATGACGATCGCCAGTCAGTTCCGCGGGAAGTATTGACGGAGCAGACCATGTGCGTCCTTCGTCATTTGAGTGCACGGAGTGGGACAAACTCGTACGACTGTTTTCTCGCAGCAACAGTCGCAGCTCAGACCCATCGGGAGACCAGATTGCCCCCGGTTCGCACAGGTCCAGTTCACCGTGTGTGGTTACAATCTGTGGCGTCTCCCATGTCAGTCCTTCGTCGCGGGAAACGCTGCTGTACACCGTGAAGTCGGCTCGATCGCCATCTTCGGTAAAAAAACGTCCGTCATCATGAAAGAACGTGACAAGCGAACCATCAGAGCGCTCGATCATGGAGGACATGGCAACGATCCCACCGAACTCACCGATAGATTCGAGATCAGTCCACGTTTCCCCATCGTCATCAGAAACAGCCATTCTGATGGGATAAAGACCTGAAAACAGCAAAATGCGAGGTGATCCATCTGCTCGATGAAAGCGAAACAGGGTCGGCACTTCTTTGGAGGTCTCCCACGATTCAGGAGTCTCCATCCGTTCACTCCACGTTACACCGGCGTCGTCGCTTCGTTTGTATACAATGGGGCCGCTGCCGTGTCCTTTGGGATACGTAGTGAGGATGGTGCGTCCGTCATCCAACAGCACGGTCGTCGGGTGGCCCAGATACTGTCCGGCTTCACGGTCAACCACGTGCTGCAGACGTTTCACTTCAGACAGGTCAATCGTGGGGATTCGAAAGTCGGAATCAATCAATGCGATCGGGTCACTCGGCCCGCTTGAACAGGCACCCAGAAACAGAACCAGGCCCAGAATGTGCCAGACCGAGAGTCGCCGATCACGAAAATCAGAATTCCTCATCCTGGTCGTCAAACTCGAGACCGTCAATGTTTCCAACATCATCAGGGACTTCATATTTATGGTTGGTTGTGGATATCGAAGAGGCGTCAAATCCAAAAAGATCTTCAGGGGAGAAGATGGATCTGAAGTCGGAAGATCTGAAAAACATCTCGAACTTGGATGACAACTCATCCAGCCGGCGAAGATAGAAACTGGCATTCTCATCCGGCCGATCGGGATTCCATTCCTCGGCAAGCCGCGCCGATTCGAAAGCGGGGCCGGAGTCAGTGGTCCCGGCTACATAGTAGGATACCCGATCGCCTTTCCTTATATCAGGCCCGTCTGACATATTACGCTTCAAGGCGAGCTCATAGGGAGCACTTCTTGTCCGCTTTCCGGCCGCCACATTCTTCTGATAGGTATTCAGACTCTCTTTCAGCGACTCGGTACGAGCAAAATCTGCTACCGCCTCCCATTTGTGCTCCGTGATGTGCTCCCGAATGTTGAGATACAGCGAGTGAAGGCCTTGAATGTCCTCCCGAAGGAGCAAGTGGACCGATTTCCGGACAAATCGGCTGCCGAATGGTTCAACGGCCCGCGACACCAGAGACGAGCCTTTCATTTTGATGTTCTGGTCGTAATCCATCAGCGCATAATTCTTCTTCTTGTACGAGAGCATTTTTTCGTATCGACCATCGAACCCGATCCGGATGCCTTCGGGCATTTCCTGATTCAGTTGATCGATGAATGATCGTTCCGCAGACTCCTCCCGCGCCGTGTCCGGCGGTACGAAGAAGACGCCGTCGGTGTCTACCTCGATGATCTCTCCTCCTCGTTCTTTTATCAATTTCATGATCGAGAGAAGAATCTTCTGACCGGTGAGTGCAACCCGGTCTGCTTCAGAGTAATCGTTGAATAGCGCCCCTGAAAATCCGAGATAGCCGTAGAAGCTGTTGATGATAATCTTGAACGAATTCTGGCGGGCGTCCAGCGCGCTCTTGAGTTCAGACGAATCTGCAGACTGCATCGCCTTCTTGGTCTCGAGTCGTAAATCGGTCAATTTCGCAAGGAGGCGAGGAAAAAGATCCAACGTGTCCCTGTCCGGCCGAATGTCGTAGCTGAGCATGATCGAGGGATACAGGCTTTCGACATCCGCATACACGATGGGACCGGTAATGCCGGAAAAGAAGATGTTGGTGTATCCTCCGTGTGTCTGCGTTCCCCATTCTGATCGAGGCAGAGAGTGCTTCTTGCGTAGATATTCCCTGACAAAAAGGGACTCGATCTTGGAAGCCGGGCCTACGCGCGCCACCTGTCCGTATTCCATGGGAAGCATCTGGGTCAGGTAGAAATTAGATTCGGACAGGTGGCGCGCAATCCTCTCCGTTTCAATGACATCGTCCCCGGCATATCGAATCAGGGTTTCGGGATCTTCGACCCACATCCGGTTGATGTCGTCACCTGCAACGTATGTCCGATCGGGGGGCGCAAACCCGAAATGCTTCGCGACTTGCTTCAAACCGTACCCGGGCAAGTCTCGCTTGATCGAGTCATAAGCCATCGACAGAAAAAAGGTATCAACGACGTGTCGTCCTGCGATGTCGAGAGCCGTATAGTCCATGCTCCGTTCTGCGAATCGGGTAGAAGTCGCAAACGTCCGGGGTTCACTGCGATCTCGGCCGATGGAAAACGGAACCCCGTGCATGGCGCAGCGGCGCATCAGATACGGGAAATCGAAACGGAAAATGTTATGCCCCTCGATGATGTCCGGATCAAGTCGCAAGATGGCCTGGACCGTTTCTTCGAGAAGGGAGGCTTCATCCTGATCCGGGCCACCCAACACTTTTCGGAATCCACGATTGTCCGATACGGCTACCAGAATAACGCGATCTGCCGGGCGGTCGGCATTCGGAAAGTCCCGCTCCGAAATGCACTCGATGTCCAATTGTAAACGATGAAGATCGTCGAAGTGCATGCCTTTGAAACACGTCTTCCCGGTCTGCATCAGGTACTGCTGGGAAGGGGACGGGATGGTGAACGTAGCGTTGCTATTGCCCACGGCTTTAGCCTTCCGATCTACGTGTCGAACTCCGTTCCAGTATTCATTCCAGTTTGTAAAAACGACCAGATGACTGAAATAGAGACGTCCTTTCAGTTTCTGATATTGAAATCTGGTTCTATCGAATCCAGACATGAAGGTGATGTCTGAAAGGAAGAAGAACGGAAAGAACGCCTCTTCCGATACCCTCACTCGGAGCCCATCTTCTGAGCGCCGATAAACGCGGACATGTCCCTTGTGGGAGACTCTGTCGGTTACCGGCTGGACAGCAACGATCCTTTCGGTGTCGTCGTGGCCATAGAGATGGAATTCGGAAGAAGGCAAGGCAGGGAGTGATCTATTCCCACTGGTTACGCTTCAGGCGAAAGATGTGTTCAGCCAGTATCCCTGATGGGGAAAACATTCCGCTTGATTCATGGTCGAGAAAGATCGGTCAATTCAAATCGTGTTCCTCCTTCAGAGATGTTGACTTCGAGAGAGACACCGATTCCCGGACAGAAATACTTGTGTTCGAGGACATCCGGCTCCAGAGGCGTTGTGTCTTCTGTTTGTACGCAACCAGTGAGCGTGCCCCATGACACGTCGATCGTCTCATTGATTGCGATCACCTCCCCCACGTCTTCGGCATGCCCGCGGTAATATTCCTGACGATAAATCTGACCAACCTTCGGATTCGCGTACATGATGATTCCGGCCATCGCGCCATCCAGACCGTGCTCCCACGAACCGCCGCGGTCGGTCAGTACACCGTCCCGGTAGTTTTTGACATCTTCACCGAAGTACCAGACGTTTCCGTCCTTGTCCTGGGCGTACCAGTCGTCGGTGTCTTCAATCAGCTCACCGTTGAGCCAGACCCGGTCCCGGACGACGGTTGTTACCACGCCCTGAATCAGCTTCTTTCGGTCGGTTACCTCGACCAGAATGCGTTCCTGGCCTTCAGGTACATTACCCACGATCGTCAGCGTTAATCCTTCCTCGAGGGGAAAGAACCGATTGTACTGACTGATACTGGCAGGGAAATTACTTGTAACAACCGGATCTGGAAGGGCAAGGCTGGTGACTTCCGGGCCGGAAGCAGACGAGTCGCAGCCACCCAGAAAAAAGGCACAAGTCAGGACCACCGCCAGCAGAATGAGAGTTGTTTTGATCGTTTTCATGATGATTCGCTCACAGGAGCATTTTTACATTTAGGAGAAACGGATATCCCGGGCGGGGGGAAGGACGGACATTACCCGGCATCAATGGGGAAGACGAAGTCCACCGGTGCGGATCTATTGATCGCACCAAATACTCCGACTGCTCCTTCGATCTGGGTCTTCAGAAAAACTGGTTCGATGAACGGGTTGATATTGGCTTCCCGTTGTCGGTCAAGAACGTCGTAGTAGTCTGCAACATCCACATTCAGACTCTGGATGTATATGACTCCGGTGTCATCCTTGAAATGCGTGTATGCGGGCTCAACGACGAACCTGACGGGTGCACCGTCGAGATCCGTGTCGTAGTAGATGAAACGTCCGAACTCCTGAATGACGTACGTCTCGCCGTCTGCCAGACACGGGCTGCTCCATTCATAGTCATCGACTGTTTCATGGATGTTGTCCAACGGCCGGTCCATCTGGAAGCGATAGAAGTTGTTCTGGCCGACGATGTCTTCAAAGTCGACGATGACGCCTTCGTGTCCTCCGTAGATATCGGTGAAAGTCTCGACATAATCGGTACCGGTAATAGTGACCGGATCGACATCGGTGATTGTCGAAGCAGTCCAGTGTTTTCCCCTCCAGGATACGTTGAGGGTGTATTCCTGATCTTCGCGAATGGGGATCGAGCCCTTGTAGAATGGCTCCCAGCGACACCAGAATTTGTTGTAGAGCGAGTCGGCAACTAATTGATCTACGCCGTCCGGCCCTGTGATTGAGACCGTCGCAGAACGGGCAAAAAGCTGGGAGGGAGAAGAGGCCGGATCGAAGAACGGCACCGTGGAGTTGAGGTGGATCGAGGGTTCCGTGCCCGGGAGGAGCAATCCTTCGATGGCAATCTTGGAGTCATACGGACCCGGATCAACGGTGATCGTTTTGACGCATCCCGAAATGAGGAGACTCAGCAATAGTATGGACAGTCGAGATTTCATGACAGGCTGTTTTTTAGGATTCTCAAGACAGTGATCAGGTCTTCATTGGACGGGCTCAGAACCAGACGTTGTAGGTCACACTGGGGACGATGGGAATAAGGGATACCTCCTTTCCGATCGGCTCTGCTGTGTTCAGGTCCAGATCCAGAAAGACGTAGTAGGGATTGGTCCGGCTGTAGATGTTGTAGGTTGAAAACACCAGTTCCGACTTGCGCACACGCTTGGGCCTCAGGGAATACGTTGCCGAGACATCCATGCGGTGATAGGGCCTCATTCTGTAATTGTTGAGGCTCTCGTAGTCGTAAAAAAGTCCCGCGTACAGGTCTCCTCCCTGGGCGGAATAGACACGGCCCAGCGGAAGCGTATATGCGGCACCCGTATTGAAAACGAAGTTGCCCGACAGCTTCCAGCGACCACTCAGGTCGTACTGCGATGTGACGGAAAGATTGTGTCGTCTGTCAAAGCGGAATGGGAATTTCCGCCCGGCGTTCAACTCAGGGAATTTCTGCTCTGTTTTGGACAGCGTGTACGAGATCCATCCGGTGAGTCGGCCCTGGTTCTTCTTCAGGAAAAGCTCTGCACCCCTGCTCCATCCCTTTCCGTAGGTGAGCTCGTTGTCAATGTCGAGATAGCTGTACAACTGGGTACCTTCACGAAAAAGCACCTGGTTTTTCATGGTTTTGGTATACAGCTCCAGGCTTGTTTCGTAAGCATTGTTCTTGAAATTCCGAAAGAGCCCCACCGCCATCTGTTCGGAGTGTTGGGGGATCGTTCGTTTACTGGAGGGGATCCAGATATCGGTCGGAAGGGATGCCGTCGTACTCGGTACCAGATGTGCAAACTGGTTCATGACGGTGTAGGAGGCCTTCAATGACGTGTTGTCATTCAACCCGAACCGAATCGAAGCACGTGGTTCGATTTCGGAAAAGGATGCGTCTTCAGTACGATAGGTTGGAAGTCGAAGCCCAAGATTGAGACCGATTCGATCAGAGATTTCCCACTGATCGTTGACGTAAAGTGCCCATTCTTCGGCCGTTCTCGGCACGATGATGTTGGTATCCAACTCGGGCACGACGAGATTCTTGATGACCTCGCCCTCGGTTCCGGTTGAACTGTACTTGTGATCCATGTACACTCCGCCGACTCGCACCTGATGGCCTCCACCTGGGAAGTATTGCAGCTCAGCTTTGGCCGTGAGGTCCTCAATTGCGGAGTAGTTCTCGGAGTAAAACTGTCCCTGAACAGTAGATACCCGGAGGAAATAGGTATTCCTGATCAGGGAAGCGTTCGAAAACAATTTGCTTCCGAATATGTGATTCCATCTGGCTGTCGTTGTACTGTTGCCAAAACCCACGCCGTAGCCAAGGCCGGAGACATCTACGTACTCGGCGACATCCCTGCCGCGGAAGTAGCTCAGAAAAACGCGGTCGTTGGGCGACAGCTCATAGTTCACCTTGGCATTGGTATCGTAGAAGTAGTAGAGATTTTTCTGGCCTGCCTTCTGAAACGGACGCATCACCAGGTCGAGATAGCTGCGCCGCGCAGACACGATGAAGGAACCCTTTTCCTTTTTAATGGGCCCTTCAAACGTGCCGTGCGACGCTACGAGGCCGATCCCGCCCTGGCCTTCGTATCTGTTTTTGTTGCCCTCGCGCATGGCGATTTCAACGACAGATGAGAGTCGGCCCCCGTATTGCGCTGGAAACCCACCTTTCACCAGATTCACGCTGTTGAGCGCTCTCGTGTTGAAGGTGCTGAAGAGGCCGAACAGGTGATTTGGATTGTACACCGTCGCCTCATCCAGCTGCACGAGATTCTGGTCAATATTTCCACCGCGTACATGAAATCCGGTTGTTCCTTCATTTCCCGCCTGTACGCCAGGCAGAAATTGAATGACTTTGAGAACGTCCTGCTCACCCAGGATGGCCGGAAACTGCTCAACCACACGAATAGGCACATCAATGACACCCATTCGCGTCGCAGAAATGTTGAAGTCATCCAGTCGGTCTGCTGAAACGGTGACTTCGTCCAGAGTCGCAGTGCGAATGTGAAGTGCAACATTCAGCTTGATGTCTTCCTCAGTTTGGATCTTTTTGATCGAAGGCTCAAAGCCCAGGAACGAAAACACGATGGCAACGCTGTCCTGTCGGGGAATGGTGAGCGAATAGAATCCATATTTGTTGCTGACAGCTCCGCGATTGACGTCGAGCGCAAATACATGTGCTCCGATCAGAAATTCCCCGTTTGACTCATCCGTGATCGTTCCGCTGATCGTGACCCGCTGAGCGTGAGCTGGCGTGGCCAAGGACATCGTGGCAAACAACAAGGCCACAAAGAAGAATTGGAAAGTGGGACTGACTGATCGATTGTTCATGCGGGACCTGAAGGTTGATCCTTGGTGAGGACTGATCGGGATTGGGCACCCGGTTCAGTAGCTCAGACAATCGACTTGGCAGCTATGCGTAACAGGTCAAAAAGAAAACTGCAGTGAGACCAGTAACAAACGAGGTAGCGCTTTGCGTTCGATGCGGGTGTTGCCGAGGGAAGCGAGAGCGCGAGGGTCTTGCAGCATCCAATCGACAACGTTCTCCCGGTCCATGACATTGAGTACCGAAAGTCTCAAGCTCAGATCATAGGTGGGAGTTGACACCTTCGCTGTCAAGCCGGCATCGATCTGCACAAATGCCGGCAACGTATGGGACTCGGGGTCATCAAGATTCAGCGCGCCGATTTCGTCCGTACTGGATATCAGAGGTAGATAGTTGTAATACGAAAGACGATATCCCCACGATCTGCCCAGAATTGTGGTCGACAAGACATCAGCGTGCAGGTGCTCAGTCAGGGATAATCTTGACGAGAAGTGAATACGATGGGGGCTTTCCCAGGGTGAGGAGGTCCACTCTCCCAGAAATCGATGCGGTTGTTTGATCTTGCTGCTTTCATAGGAATAAGATCCCTCGAGGCCGATCCGGCTCCAGTCCCAGGATGCCGCCAATGATCCTCCGAAAATTCTGTTGGATGCGTCCGCCACGGGGCCCTGGGTAATCCTTGAATAGTTCAGCACAGGGTTGCGGGGCGAATACTTGAGAAAGGATTCTATCGTTACAGAACTGTGGGTCCCTGGCGTGAGAATGAATTCTGCGGTCAGGTGATAGGCATAAGGAGGATGGTCATTCTTGCCGGTCGGAATCCAGAGTCGGAAACTTGGCAGGAGCGCTGATTCAGTGTACGGCGCAAGGTCATACTGCGAGGTGTACTGACGGTAAATTCCTGCCGATAGTCGGTATGCCCACGGTATGAACCTCTCACCTTCAACGTCTTGACGCCATGAAACCCTGGGTTCGAAATAGACTCTGTTGTGTGAGGGTATGAATGAAAATCTCGATCCCGTCTTCAGCGAAGCCAGCTCCGAAATCGAATACGTGTTCTCCAGATAACCATCCACAAGCCATCTCGATGGATCAAGGCCTCCTGCGGTGAGGTCGGGTTCGTCCAGAAGTGGACGCGACGAAACGACAAAATCGCTGTCGGACACACGCGTCGATACTCCGGCAGAAATAAATGACCGACTGCCAAGCGTGAAGTCAGAAGACAACCTGCCGCCCAGTTGATCGATCTCATTGAATTCCTGACCCGATCCCAGTTTTGCCGAGCGAACCAGAGGGTTTTGCGTGAATGGATGTTCGAGGCGGTAGTCGCTCTGCCAGACTCCCATCTGGATGAAAGCACGGGATCCGTGCACCCATTCATATTTGATCTGCGTCATCCGATTGGTCCACTGGTACTCATCCGTCGAACGGGAGTCAGAACCACCTACGACTTCAAACAGGTCGCTTCCAAAAACGTTGAATCCGTAGTAGGTAGATGCCGACAATGTTCGCGTATTCCCCAGATTCCAAATGATCTTGGAATGCACGTCTGTGAAGTCGATTTCGACCGGACGGTCCAGATTGTCGATGCTGCTGTCGCGCAGGCCCAGTTGATCGGCCAGAAATGTGTCGGGGCTGCTCCATTGCTCAAAGCGCTGAACCAGACGCGAAGGTCTGAGGCTTGCACCAAAGCTCTTACGTCCTGCCAGCATCACGTCCACCGATCGCCCGTCTCGCATGTCAAATCGATGGGAGAATCGCGCATTGGTTGCGATAGGATCGACCTGCAGCGTCGCCAAAGGCGTGTTTTCACCCGGCGAATGTTGTCCAATTTGAATAAAACCGGCGAGCTGGCTGCCCGTACGGGCTCCAAATCCTGCTTTCTGAACCGTGATGTTCTGGATGGCGAGAGGAGAAAAGGGGCCGACGAATGATCCGTTCTTGATGGGCATATAAATCAGCGCATTATCGAGCACATATTCGTGACTTCCTGCGCTGCTGCCCTGGATATGAATGTCGCCGAGAGCTGCGGAAGAACTCAAACCAGGCAACGATTCCAGGTTGTTGGCAATCGAATAGGCCCCTGCCGGGTGTCTTTCGAGCTGCTGTGTCTCAATGGCTTCAGCTCCCAGCACAGAGGAAGGCTGTCTCATAGTCAGGCCATTGATCACAATCGTACCGGTCTGAACGATTTCCTGCTCTACAGGAATCACTATCGTCGCCACTTCGAACGGCTGGATTTCAATCAGCGCTCTGGTGTCATCATACGCCACGTGTGTCACCACGATCTCGTACTCACCCGGCAGCAACTGCGGAATGTGAAACCAACCGGCGTGATTAGTTGCCGTGCCGATGCCCGTACTTCTCACCAGAACGGATGCTGCGGAGACCGGCAGGTCCGTGTACGCGTCGGTGATTCTTCCGGAGATGGAACCGAAAGCTGGCTCGTTCTTGCTGGCCAGGGTGACGACGTAGGTTCCGTTGGACATACGGATGTAGTCGAGGCCGGAGTCTGCCAGAATACATCCGAGTGCTTCTTCGACAAGCGCGCTATCAATTCTGCAGCTCGAGAATCTGGATCTCACCAGGTCCGATTCAAAAAACAGACTGATATCCGTGCTCTGAATCAGCAGATTGAGTGCCTGGTTCATGGGCACTCCGACGAGGGCAAAGGAATACACATGCGTCGAATCCGTTCTGGCCGCATCCTGGGCCAGAACGGAGGACGGGGATCCTGATGCGATTGCCATCGCAGACAGGATCCCCACGATCCAGCGCCGGGTGCTTGATATAGTCATGTCCTACCGACTCAAATTCGCATCATTCAATATCACCAACCTCTTCGTTTTCCGTATCGGCATCGTCCGGAATTAGTTCGACGGTCGAATGGTATATCTCAAACCCGGATTGCGATTCCCTGTACTGCAATCCAAGTGGCGCACTCAATCCTTGAAGAACGACTTCCATAGTCAAAGGCGCGCGAAACGAAACAGTGATGTCTGTGTCTGCCCGTGAAGGAGCTGAAAGAAGTATTTCGACCCCCAATCGACGAGAAGCCTCAGCGACGGCACTCTCGAGCGGGACGTTCCTGAAGATCAGGTCTCCGTTCATCCATTCGAAAGGAGCATCCTCGTTGAACGACTCTACCGTGGATGGACGAAGGGCACCCTCGATCAGGGAGCTGCGCTGTCCAGCAGTAAGAATCACGCCCTGGCTGTGTTCAACCGAACGAAATCCCACACGCCCTTCGTCAACTGTGACCTGTGTCCGCCGAGAGCCGGTGTCGGATCTCGAGCGGACATTGAACTTCGTACCCAGAACGGTCACAACGGCGTCCGTGGTTTCAACCGAAAACTGCTCTTCACCCGGTGTCACATCGAAAAATCCTTCACCCTCAAGCTGAATGGATCTATTCCAGAAGACACCTGACCAGTAAGAAATCTGGGAATCGCTGTTCAGGGTGACCAGAGAGCCGTCTGGCAATGTGAAAGATTCCTGTGCCCCTCGCTCGGCAACAAAGGTCCGTGGTCGGGACAGGAACAGGACTCCCAATGCGAGGACAACGACAATGGACGCGGCAACGGAGGCAAACTCCGGCCTAAATGCTTGCATCCAGGGCTTGCGACGCGTTCTGGGGGCTGGTTGGTGAGTTGAATCGTTTTCGGGGAGTGTAGAATGTTCGGACGGGAGGGAAACGAGTTTGAGATTGGAGTTCGTATCCGTGGAATCCATCGAAGCTTCGATCCTGTCAAACAGTGCGTCCTTGTCCGAATTCGTGAGCACATTCGCATCTTCGAAGTGATTCATCTGGTCGAGGATATTCTGGGTGACCTCTTTTTCCTGCTCGGACATATCAGCCAGAATCGGTCGCAGTTTATTGTCCATTTGCCCATCGTTGGGATAGTTTTTATCGCTCACGATTCTGCCTCCAATCGGGTTACCCGCTCCCTCAAATCACGAAGAGCGTGTTGTATGTGGGTGTCAACGGTTCTCTCAGACAGATTCATGACCAAACCTATTTGCGCGTGGGAAAGATCATGAAAACGGCTCAACATGAACGCCTCAGACCTGCGAGGTGGTAGCTCCTGAATCCACGTGTTCAGTACCCGGGCAAACTCTGTCCCTGCAGCGTCTGGTTGCAGCGAATGGTGTTCAAACGAAGGCTGCCAAGACTCGAAATCGGTTGAGATCGAGCGATTTGATCGTTTCAAAACATTTATGGCGTGGTTTCTTGCCATGGTGTAAATCAGCGCCTGCGCCGAGCCCTTGATGATGATCTTGTGGCGGTTCTCCCAGAGCCGGACAAACACATCATGAATGATGTCCATTGTCATGTCCTTGGAACCCGTCATCGGGTAGAGGTACCGAGAGAGCGGGTCAATGAGGACATCGTAAAGTTCGCCGAAGGCATCCCGGTCGCCTTGAAGAGCTCTGGTGGCCACCTCATTCATAGTCGATACTATCGGATCGGAGACTGACTGCGATTCTTTCACCGGCGTTTTTCCTGGGCTCTCCACGGATCGATTCCGGGGAGGGTCCCCAAGTTGTTCGCTGTATTGACAGGTGAAAGACTGTCTATGCGTAATGAGCGCACAAAAAAGAGGAAAAGCAACTCAGAGATCGCCCGAGGGTGATCTACAGGCGATTTGTAGCGCCTATCTGAGCCGGACGACAGACCTTGTTTGTGTGAACGATCCACTCTTGACCGAGATGAGGTAGGTGCCGGAAGCCGAAGAGGTTGGAGTCCAGGTCCATTCGTGGGTACCGGCAGAAAGAACACCCAGGTCGGCTGTCTCTACCCGTCGCCCACTGACGTCGAACACCGCTATGGAAACGGGACCGGAGATAGAGAGCTCGAAGGGAACGTTGGTCTGATGAACAAAGGGGTTGGGGTATGCCGCAGAAATGGAGAGCGAGTTCGGTATTTCGGCGCCTTCTTCGTTCGACGTGACGAGCGCGTCGATCGGATACGTATAGGACCCACGGCCAAAGGTGCCTGCTATCAGCAATCGGTCCAGATTGTTGACTTCCAGATCAGTAATTGTGACCAGAGGCATACCGTCCTGCATTGGTACCCACGTGGCACCCTCATCGAGGCTGACAAATGCTCCGATATCCGTCCCAACGAAGAGGTGCTCCGGGTGGTCGGGATCGATAGCGAACGCATTTATCGGAATGTCGGGCAGTGCACCGGATCCAGAACCAGAAATGTCTTCCCAGCTCTGACCCATGTCCCGGGACCGGAAAATATGAGCTTCAGGATCTCTCCAGAACAAGCCGGAGAAGGTCACATAGACCGTAGAAGGGTCGTCCGGATGAATTCCGATGCGGGTCACCGCACGAAATGGAAGAGCGCCGGTGATATTATTCCAGGTTGTCCCGAAATCGGGGGAGACCCAAACACTGCCGTCGTCGGTTCCAGCGTAGATCACATCAGGGTTCGACGGAGCAGGAACGATTCGGGTCAACGTGCCAATTTTTTCGTAGCCGAGCCCTTTCGTCAGGTCCGGTGAAATCGCTTCCCAGGGCGAACCGAACCGGACCCTGTTCATTGTTCGGTAAATCTTGTCGGTTCCATAGTAGAACACATTCGGATCCCATGGATCGATCACGAACGGTGTATTCCAGTTTCTTGGGTCCTCGGTTGGAATTCCCACGTCTGACCCGGAAAACAGGAATGGTTGGGTACTTCCGCCCGGGAGCGCCCAGAGTCCATCGATGCGAAACAGTCTTCCAAGCTGGATCATAGCCCAGGCGGTATTCTGATCCAGGGGATCAGCAATAACCGTCATGCCGTCTCCGCCGTTCAGAAGGTCATGCCAATCGTTGGCAAACCCGGACTTGGTCCGGATCGGGTGATTATCCTGGGTACCTGCGTACAGGCGTTCAGGGTTGTTCGGATCATAGGAGATTTCGTAGATCTGTGTGATAGGAAGTGGAGCAAGGGTTGACCACGTATTTCCTCCGTCTTCCGAAATCGCCACGCCTCCATCATTGCCCTCCAGAATCACATCAGAATCGTTCGGGTCGAACGCCATGGCGTGATGGTCCGCATGGGTGCCTTCGTTATGTACCCACAGATTTTGGGTGTCGTTCGACTCTATGACCTGAACGTCAAGGACAAAAACGTTGTCCGGATCAGTCGGGTGCACTCTGACTTGCCCGAAAAACCAGGAAAACTGAAACAGGACAGGATGCGGTGTCTGCCCGATGTTGGCTTTTTGCGTCATTCGTCTGTCCGGATCCGCATTTTGCCACGAATCGCCTCCATCGAATGAAGAGTAGAAACCCAGGTATCCCGTCCCATCCGAATAAAAAGCATACATCGTATCCGGGCTTGAGGGGCTGATATCGATCCCGATCCGACCGATAGTTGCCCTTCCTTCAGAGTCGATGTGATCATCCGGATTGGGGAGGCCACGCGTGTGGTCGAGCAATTCCCAGGTTGTGCCACCATCATTCGAGCGCCAGATTCCGCTCCCACGTCCGAAAAGCCGCGAGCCGGTTGGACGTCGGACACGCTGCCAGGAGGCTGCAAAAATCACATCCGGATCGTCAGGGCGCATCACCAAATCGATGACACCCGTAGAGTCGTTAATCGCCAGAACGCGGTCCCAGGTAGAGCCACCGTCCATCGATTTGTACACTCCCCGGTTTTCATCCGGCAGATAATAGGATCCGACTACTCCAGCCCAGACAACATCCGGGTTTTCAGGATGAACAAGAATGCGTCCGATGCTGGCAGTGGATTCAAGTCCGATGGGACTCCAGGAGGAACCCGCATCCATGCTTTTGAACATGCCTGCTCCGGCATAATTGTTTACCGATCCATTGGCCTCTCCCGTTCCCACATAAATTATATCCGGGTTCGAGGGCGCCAGTGCGAGGTCGCCGATTGTCAACACTGGTTGGTCGTCAAAAATTGGAGCCCAAGACTGGCCTTTGTTTTCCGACTTGAAAACTCCTCCCGTTGCGGCCGCAGCATAGATAACGTCAGAGTTGCGAGGATCGAAAGCGACGTCGACTACCCTCCCTCCGATGTTACCCGGTCCCGCAAACTCCCACGATCCTCCCAGACCAATCTTTGCGCCTGACTTCAGGGCCTGAAGGTCACGGTAAGCGCGGGCATACGCGTCTGGCGCGGATTTGAAATGAGGAAAAGTCCGTTGGATCCATCCGTACTCGTTGGGAATCCGTGATTCCTGAAACTCACTCTGGATGGTTTCCGGCGAATGCTGGATATCCGACAGAAGGAAAAACCATCCTGTCAGGGCCAACGCAGTCAATACTATGATTCTGGAAAGGCGGTGCATTTCTGCGTCTGTGGCGAAGTCACGGGCGGGCGTGTTCACAATATCACCCTATAAGTAAGCATTTTCATGTCGAATTGGCACTCAAAACGGATGTCAAGTGTTCAAATCATGGTCTGAACAGCGGCTACCCCCTATTTTGCGACATGCACTCACTTCAAACAGAACGCGTCGGGCATCGATTCGGGAAGAGGATTCTCTTTCGGCGCATGAACCTCGAATTCGAAGGTGGACACTCGACGGCTATTACGGGCTCGAACGGTTCTGGCAAGTCGACTCTGGTCCGCATTCTGGCGGGACTCATGCGACCGACACGTGGCGAGGTGATGTTGAATGTGGACGGGCACAGGATTGAAGATGCGGTCCGGCCCCTTTCTTGCGGTCTGGTCGCGCCCTATTTGAACGTCTATGACGGATTTACTCCTCGCGAAAACCTGGATTTTCTGGCCAAGGCAAGGGGAATTCAAGATCGAGACGATCGAATTTCAAGCGTGTTGGACCAGGTACAGATACTCGCCCGCGCAGACGACGCCGTAAACACGTTCTCATCTGGAATGCTTCAACGAGTCAGAATTGCATCTGCGTTGCTTTCGGATCCACCTGTTCTTTTGCTGGACGAGCCAACGGCCACGTTGGATGTTGGAGGTATCTCCATGGTGCGATCTGTGATCGATACTGCCCTGGCGAACGGGAAGATCGTAATCGTTGCCACGAACGAGCCGGAAGAGGCCCGAGCCTGCGAGCATCATGTGGATGTCGAAGATTTTCTGTAGTCCGGACGGGCGAACATTTCACGTCTGAATGCGAGAGCCATGAGAGTGACGTCGTATCCAACAGCTTCGAGCGTGGATGCGGCCTCGTCGAGCGTTGCTCCGGTTGTCATCACGTCATCGACCAGAAGCACGTTTCTGCC
>CAZEHJ010000029.1:0-15588 GCA_964512485.1 uncultured Rhodothermales bacterium
GTATGGTGGAGATGCTGGGAGTCGAACCCAGGTCCGAATAGTTGTCCAGTCAGGCGTCTACGTGTGTAGTCGACCTACTCATTCTCGAGTGCTGCCGTGGCCGGTCGTCAAAGGCCAGTAGCACTTAAAGGCTGATCGAGCTTTGGATACGCTTATTCAGCCGGCATGGCGCATCCTATTCTATCAGAGTTGATGCCCTAATCAGCCGCCGATAGACAGGCAGGCTGCAGGACAGATAGCAAGGCTTAATGTCTTATAGACTTAAGCGGCCATCGCGAATGCGTAATCGTTAGCATTTGTCTTTTTCTGGCGAGATTTACGAGCATACCAGAAAGCTCGACACGCAACCTGCTTTACAGTCTACCCGTCGAAGCCGTGACATCCCCATACTTGTAAAGAACAGCTTTGCACGACGAAATCGCCCCGATTCGGCGAATGCATCCTGCCCAGCTAAGTTACTACACCCAAGAAGGTCGTAATACCCGCTTATACGAGGTATCGGCGACTAATTGTTTCGCCAAAGCAGGTTGGGGCGGCCAGAGGCCGCCCCAATTCCTCAACAAGGCTGCGCCCGCGGGATTATCAGTCTCCGGTGGGTTTGTTCACTTCTACGCTTCGTGGTGGCGCATTTTTTACATAGGTGTCCAGCCAGCTATTCGTCTCCCACATCATATGAAGCAGAGACTCGCGTGCACGATATCCGTGGCTCTCATGCGGCAGCATGACGAGGCGAGCAGTGGCGCCATTTCCTTTCAGGCCACCATAGAAGCGTTCACTCTGAATAGGAAAAGTACCTGAGTTGTTGTCGGCCATGCCATGGATCAACAGAATGGGTTCGTTGACCTTGTGTGCGTGCATGAACGGAGACATGGCGAAATAAATCTCTGGAGCCTCCCAGAATGTGCGAGCCTCGCGTTGGAAGCCGAATGGCGTCAGTGACCGGTTGTATGCTCCGCTTCTGGCGATACCGGCTCTGAACAGATCACTGTGAGCCAATAGATTGGCGGTCATGAACGCCCCATAGGAATGGCCACCCACCGCAACCCTGTCTGGGTCGACAACTCCCCTTCTTACGCCTTCGTCAATCACTGCTTTGGCGCTGGTCACGAGCTGCTCCACGAACGAATCGTTTGGCTCCTTTTCCCCTTCTCCCACGATTGGCATCGCGGCGCGATCCATCACGGCATAACCCTGAAGCACGTACGGGACAGCTCCCCAGTATGACACAGTTTTGAACCGATAGGGAGATCCGGAAACTTGACCGGCAGCAGCGGCACTTTTGAATTCCCTTGGATACGCCCAGACCAGCGTCGGAAGCGGACCGTCACTCGCGGCATTATATCCTGCCGGCAGATACAGGTCGGCTGTGAGGGGTACACCGTCTTCTCGCGTATAGTTTATCAACTCCTTCGAAATGCCGTCCATTTCCGGATACGGATGTGGGAATTCAGTGACAGCCACGGACTTGTCGCTCCCGACCGTCCGCTTGAAGTAGTTTGGCGGTTCAGAATTCGACTCACGGCGTGTCAGATATGTACCGGCTTCTGCGTCCAACCAGCCGGCCGAGGTTTCATAGAACGGGGCAGCAGAGCGGAATATTTCCGTCGTTTCTCCTGTTTCGAGATTCATTTTGTTCATGAAGGGTCGGTCTCCTTCCGGCGAAGCACCCGTTCCCGACAGATAAATAGAATCCCCATTGTCAGATGTTACCAGCACAAAACGCCCGTCATCGTTTCGATGGGACATCGGGGATCCCGGATTTGCATATCGGTCTTCCGAGGAGTAGTCGAACACGACATCCATGCCAGACACAGGATCGTCCGGATCGAATTTGTAGGTTGTCTGCTGACGGGTAGCAAACCAGCCTTCGCTTACCAGTGCAAAACCGGTATCACTCCATCTTATTCCCTGGTAGCGTAGTGGTAGGGTTGCCAGCGTAACAGCATCGCCGTCAAACGGGGCAGCCAGCTGGAACAGCTCATCTCTGTAGTCCGCCTCAACATTCGCGTCTCCTCCATCGAGCGCCTCGACCCATGCCAGCGTGGCATCTGCATCTCCTCTCCAGGAGATGGACCGAACGCCAGTGGTCGTCGAGCCGAATCCAGTGGGTACCTCTTCCATCAACGGAAGGTCGGCGATATCGCGCACCACCTCACCCGACGCAGTCCTCACATCAATCCGATTTGGAAATCTGTAGTACGGAACCAGATAAGAATATGGACGATGCCCAACTTGAGTGAGCACGTACTCTCCGTCTGGAGAGGGCCGCATCGAGGAGACCATTCCAGACAGGCCAAAGTCCGAGACGTCTCCATCCACTGATACCTGCAAAACGTCTGATTGTACGTACCACTCGAACAGGTCTTCTTGATAGGGTGTGGCCAACAAATCCTGATATGTTCTTGCTGGCGCAGCTTTTCCAACGTTTTCCTGAACGACAGGAGTGGAGGGCACTGCTGGCTTTTCGGGCCTGTTGCCACGGGAATTCGCGGTCGCTTTAACCAGCATGGACTTCCCGTCCGGCATCCATGTATACGCTCCGCCCATAGCCACATTCAGCGGCCGATCGATGAGACGATGAGCAGATGCAGTGGCAGCGTCAGCGAGGTAGAGTTCGATTTTTTCTGACGAGGTCACGGTAAACGCGAAGTGCGCTCCATCTGGAGACCATGAGACCGAGCCGATCAACGCGCCTTCAGGAATTCCTGTCACAGGCGTTTCACCTTTCGCATCAACAGAGCCGAGGGCCAGAGCAACCGAATACGAGGTTCTTGACGGGCCGTTGTTTCTTGGATTGATCCTGAGTCCGGCCAAACGAAGTTCGGGCTGGGCCAATTGTTCGATCGTAGGCACTCCTTGTCTGGTCAGAAGCAGCATGGTCAAGCCGTCGGGACTGATTGACACACCCGGAGCTACCGGTGCATCTACCAGAGCCGCCAACGCATCGGGTGGAGTCTGGTACCCATCTAGATCTTGGCCGACCGACGATGCCACCAACAAGAGTGACACAAAAACAATATTGAGAGCCTTGAAGAAGCGTTCCATCGCAGAATACAGGTGGGTTCAACAGGAATGGAACACCTATATACTTGATCCGGCTCTACCGGGCAACAGGTCAGAAACGGATGAATACTGTGGAGGCAATCCCGGCTCTCAATCGACGCGTGTCGCCGCTCTGTCCCTCGATTGGGCTGTACCGATGTGAATCAGCCCTTCATTTTCAAACGAAGCGTGCAAATCCTTCAGAACTGAACGTGCCAGACTTCCTCTCAAATACGGGATTTTACTACGCGCTCCCGTAAAGTAGACCCGAAAAGGATGCACCATCAATCTCACATAATCTCCACCAACAGGCGCTACTTCGAGCTCGACTTCGACCGAATAAAGACCCCACTGCCTGAATGTCCTCGTTTCGGTCGCGACTACATTGTCCGTAATCCCTTCTGTTAGAGCCCACCCGGCATCCGAGAGGCCTCTTTCGATGCGTTCATAAACATCGCTTCCCACCGAAGCCGTTTGCTCCATATCCACTTCGTAGTCGCGATAAAGCGGAGACAGTTTGGGGCTGCATCCCGTGACAAACAGAATCAGAATCAATATGTAGCCAGTCTTTCTCACTCAACCAGTCATATCAATTGAGGTTGGCTCTCTATCAGAGTCGTTCTTGTAGATACTCAGATGGTAGGGAGCGCTCAGCCACTCGAACAGGTTTGACATATCAATTTCTACATCTCTGGTTATGTATGCCTCACAGAGATCCCCGTTTCCGTCATGAACCGCATACAGGGTCAACTGAGGGGGAAAGATGGCGATGTGCGCTTCGGGCATGAAAAGCGAGAATTCGTGTTCTTCACATCCACCGGAATACGAGACGCTCATCTTCAGGTTGTTACCGTCAATCGACGCGCTGTTGAGTTCGAATGTGTCACCCCGAAGATCGGACTGATCGAATCCACCAATCTGAAGCCCACCCGGATTGCCCGGGTCGGGGTCTTCATGAAGTGACTCTGAATCGCAACCCGTGAGGATCGCAACAGACAGAAACAGGCATCCCAGAATCAACGGGATTCGGGAAGCGCGAGGTACGGAAAAATGAATCAAACTGTGCATGAGCTTTGTGCAGTCCACGGTCACTTGTTCGACGATAATGTACCCGCGAAGCCCTGACTGTCAGGTTATTCAGATGCGGACCGTAAAATTCGACGCACGAACGGTCTATCGAGCAATCGCAGTGGAGCCTTCTCCTATCGTGCGCCCGAGAAAATCGATGTAGATGGCGTTGAAATCTTCGGGCTGCTCGAACATTGGGACGTGCCCACACTCGTCAACCCAGTGAAGCTCTGCGTTCGGAATTCCGTCGCGAAAGGTTTCCGCAACGTGTGGTGGCGTGATTTCGTCCTGCCTCCCCCAAACCAACAGGGTTGGAGCTTCAATTCTGTGGAGATCGTCTCCGATGACTCCCTTGTCTACGGCACGAGCGAATTTTATCAGGCGCAGTGCTTTTTCTCTCGATGTAATGATATCAATCACATCATCCAGCAGCTCATCTGTTACGTGTTTGGGGTCAAAAAAGGTCTTTTCGACTCTCGGCCGCAGATAGTTCTTGTCATTTCTGCGCATGACCGAAGACTGCATTTCGACTTCGTAAATGCCGGAAGCACCGGTCAGGACCAGGGCAGCCACTCGCTCCGGATATTGCATAGCGTACATGGCTGCTATATGTCCTCCGAACGAATTTCCGGTAACAACAGCCTTCTGCATTCCCATTGCTTCGGTGAAGCGATGCACAAAGTCGATAACACCCTGCAGATTGGCGTTCTTGAGTGGAATCGTGTACATGGGAAGTATCGGGCAGATAATTCTGTACCCTGCCTTGGAAACAGCGGGAATCAGGTATTCCCAATTCTCAATCGTCCCCATCATCCCGTGAAGCAGGATTACTGGCGTGGCATCGGAGCCAGAGCCCGCTTCTGCGTACCGCATCCCATCCACTTCTTTCATCTCGTACGAATCAGTCGCCATGTACCGTGCTCTTTCGGCGTCTCCTGTTCAGAGACGTGCTTATTGTGTCTTCCTGCAGGAGAAAATAGTGGTCAGCCTGCAAATTCGCGCCTTTCGACTGGCGCCTGTGGTAAATTTCATGGTTAAATGCTCCCTTTCTTCAAATTTGAAACCCCGATTTCAGGTTGCAGAGCCCTTTCTCGTTTCCTATTTTAGCGGTTCTGGCCTCATTTGGAAGCCTATAACAAAAGGAGTATACCATGCCTTGCGGTCGCAAACGAAAAAGACATAAGATTGCCACGCACAAGCGCAAAAAGCGTCTGCGTAAGAACCGGCACAAGAAGAAAGGGAAGTAGCGGTCTAGGGTTTGCGGCTGGATTCGAACAATTGTGGATTACCGCAAGGGCGAATCCAGCCCAACGATTTTATCCCGATTTTTCCCGCTGATTCGGAAAATATTCCGAAACTGCTTCTGCCTACCTGCGGTACAAGTACCGTGGGTTTTTTTATCGGCGTCGGTTTTCAGAAACCACAGACTGTTCTGCAATCGACATTGAATTTGAGGGCAATAATCATGAAGGATAGTTCAGTAGGTAAAGCTGTAAGAACAGGCACCTGGGGCCTGCTTCTCGGAGCGGCCGCCGGCTTTGCACTCGGTGTGCTTTTCGCACCCGAAGAAGGCAAGAAACTGCGACGCAAGGTTGCGTACCAATTGGATAATCTGGGTGGTGTAGTTGCTGATTTTATTGATCAGGCTATCGCTGAAGAAGAATCTTCAGGCGAAGCTCGCCGAGACGGCGACGCCCTCGTAGCAGAAGCGAAAGAGAAAGCAGACGTTATCAGTGGAGACATTGATGCCCTGCTCGACGAGATCCGCCAGCAGCCATCGGACGGCTGATTATTCAGTTCCACATCACCGTAGACTGACCCATGCCCATTTTCTCCATTCTGCTTCCACCAGCGGAGGGAAAGCAAGAGGGCGGAAATCCCTTTGCACCGGACATGTTCGATTACCGTACTTCGAACACGTTCAATTTCTTCCATCAGCTCAACCCACAGCGTCGCAATCTGATCGACCAGCTTCAGGCCGTCATCAAGAGCGGTGAGCATGACCTCGAGGCCATATTCGGTCTGAAGGAAGAGCACCTGGCGAAAGCTGTCGAAGCCAATCTGAGCGTCTACAACGCTCCTCTCATCTCGGCACTCGATCGCTACTCCCCTGGCGTAATGTATCAAGCCATGGATTTCCCCGGCCTACCGACTGGGGCCCAGCGCCGTCTTCTTGAGGAAGGTATAATCTTCTCAGGAATGTTCGGGCTCCTCAGACCTGACGACCTGATCCCGATGTACAAGCTCCGCATGGATGCGTCCATCCCGGAAATCGGAAAGGTTTCGGCCTATTGGAAGGATCCCGTGAGCAAGGCGCTCAACGAGACTCTCACAGGACGATTCGTATGGAATTTCCTCCCCGGAGTTCACGAGGATATATGGGAAAATGAAGTGACTTACGATGCCATGGTCCGCGTCAAGTTTTTCAAGAGGGCCCGCAAAGGAGCCGAACTCAAACCTGTCACCCATGGCGTCAAGCCGCTGCGTGGGAAACTGGTCAATCACATCGTCAAGGAAACGATTGAGAGCCTTGATGAGGAGATGATCATGGAATGGAAGCATCCTGATGGCTACCGAGTAGACGAATCACTATGTTCGTATGACGAAGAAAGTCGTACTCACGAACTGGTCATGATCAAGCGCGGTTGATCGGCCACCAATCCCATGACGCGTCCCGTTATCATCGGCCTGGCAGGAGGATCCGGATCGGGAAAAAGCACCATCCTGCATCGACTTCATGAGGAACTGGGCCCAGCCCACGTCTCGGTGCTCGAACACGATGCCTACTACCGGGATCTGGCCGAAATGTCCCTTGAAAAACGAGCTCTGATCAATTTCGATCATCCCGATTCTCTGGAAACCGACCTCCTTGTCTCACACGTTGATGAACTGCTCAGCGGAAAGACGATCAACAAGCCGATATACGATTTCACCCGGCACACGAGAACTTCGGAATCGATTGAGGTTCGCCCCACTCCGATCATCATTGTCGAAGGCATTCTCGTCCTTGCAGAGCCTTCGCTGGTAGAAAAGATGGATATCCGGCTCTTTGTTGACACAGACGATGATATTCGTCTGATTCGCCGAGTCAGAAGAGACATGGTCGAAAGAGGCAGAACACTCGAATCGGTTCTTGAACAGTATGAGAGTACAGTTCGGCCCATGCACATCGAATTCGTTGAGCCATCGAAACGCCACGCAGATCTCATTATTCCGAGAGGCGGTTACAACGAGGTCGCATTCGATATGGTACTGGCCCGAGTCAGGTCGTTGTCCTACGAACATCGCCTCGAAGACTTGATCAGTCCGCCAGACGCATAAGATCGCTGATTCCCATCAGGACGAGATCGGGGGCAAAATGCCAGCCGTTGTCAAGTGCTTCCTGCACCCGCTGCCCCCAGCCTCCTGTAAGGACGACCTCACACTCGGAAGCCATCTCATTCTGAATCCGGGCCACCATTCCAGTGATGGAATCCAAAACGCCGTGCATGACGCCTGACCGGATCGCTTCATCCGTCGTCCGACCGATTGCAGAGACGTTTTCCGCGAGACTCACTTCAGGAAGTTGTGCCGTTCCGGTGCGCAGAGCACTTCGGATCAGACCCGGGCCTCCGGCAATTACGCCGCCCGGATATACTCCGTCTTTCGTGACCACCTCGTAGTTGATAGCCGTTCCAACGTCTATCACTATCACGCCCAAATGTCCCTGAACAGCGTGCCTTCGCCATCCTGCAGCTGCGGCAGCGATCCTGTCGTTCCCCATCGTGGAGGGCGTCCGGTATGTGAGGTCAAATGGAAGGTTCGAACTCTCGTCGTAGAACTCCACCTGGCAATCCAGAAGACGGCGACACTCGTCTTCCCACACCCTGCTCTGCGCGGGAACGACGGATACCGCTCCAACACGCGCAAACGACGCTCCCCTCAGGAAATCGTTCAAGGCGGATTCAAGATGGTCCTGATGCTCAAAACGCTTGGTGGCGACCATTTCGCCCGGAACCGACTCCGAGCCGGAAGTAGGGTCATAGAGGCCCGCCTTCGACGAACTGTTTCCGATATCTATGAGAAGCCACATTCCAACAACAGTTTGGGTTTTCTTCGGACTGATTCTTCAGTCAGCACTCACACGACTGCAGAAGCTCATTGTTCGCGGAGTGATACATCTCCGGCAAAAAACACGTCTCGTCCTGCGTCCGACTCCAGAATCAACCCGCCATCTTCGCTCAATCCGACAAAAACGCCCTGATGACCCGTCGAGAGCGAGATCTTCTCGCCGACACCGCGCAATAAACGGGAATACGCTTGAATAAAATCCGGCTCCAACATGCTTTGCATTACCGTTTCCATCTGACCCAGTAGCTCACTGTACATTTCCCGGCGGTCAAATCGCAGTCCTGATTCAAGGAGAAGGGACGTCGGTCCACTCCGGTCACCGCTAGGAACCACACCCGGAAACGAGTCCTGATTGATGTTCACCCCAATGCCTACGAGATACAGGTTTTCCTCGGGCGACTCAACCAGAATACCCGCACATTTTTTTCCATCGATGAGCACGTCGTTGGGCCATTTAACCTCCAGGGACAGTGGGGCATGGACTTTCTTCAGGCTTGTCAGCACGGCCATTGCCGTCGCCAGGGGAAGCAGTGCCGGGCGCGGCAGGTTCACCCGAAGGATGACGGTCATCAATAGATTTTGTCCTGGATTCGAGCTCCACGACCGGTCGAACCTGCCGCGCCCGGACGTCTGATAATCGGCAAGAACAATGGAACCGTGACGCGCTCCATGATTCGCCCAATCCCTGGCTCGGGCGTTGGTAGAATCTGTTCGCTCATAATGACGCAACCCCATCCCAATACCACTCTCCCGTACGGGAAAGGGCGAATCTTTCAAGAGGCCATCATCTGGTGTGCGCCCCGATGTCATGTCATCTGTAGTGTCATTTCAGCCCCGATGTCATGTGATCTGTAGTGTCATTTCATCCATAGTGTCATGTCATCTATAATAGACACACCTCACGCATTGTGCACAAAAGACGCTTCAGAATTTAGCCTGAATCCGGCTATGCAATGATTCGCCCTCACGGGAATGATTATTGCTTTCTCGAAGGCATATGAAAAAACTCGTATTCATACTGATCGTCGGTTGTACCTCTCTGGTGGCACAGGGTCAGGAATTTCGTCCCCCGGAGCTGAACGTCCAATACCATCGGGCACATACCGCATGGTCAACGGGCAACAGCCTTCTCGAAGCAAAGGCCCGCATAGACCGGGTGCTGATGGCTCGTCCCGAGGATCTGGACGCGTTGAAGCTGAGGGCCGCAATTCTTGTGGATCTCGATCGACCGGAAGAAGCGCATCTGGACGCGTGGAAAGCGGCTTCTATTTCGCCTGATGACGGAGAAGCACATTTACTCGTATGCGAAACGGCCGCCCGGACCGAACGTGTGGATGAGGCCCTGTCGGCGCTGGACACAGCCAGTGGACTTATTCTGAAGGGAATTGATCGCTACATCCGACTTTCAGCGTGCGCTCTCCAACTTGGCCAGACTACGCGCGCCGAGTCCATCGCCCGCATTGCTGTCGCTCAGAACGACGAAGATCCACGAGGTCACGTTCAACTTTCCAGGGTATTCATTGCGCAAGGAAAGATCGAAGCGGCCCGGGGCGTTCTCGCGAAAGCGATCGATGACTCGATACTCTCAATGAACGCAATTCTTACAGACGTACAGCTTGCCGCCCTATTCCTTGACGATCCGCTGCAGCAGGACTAATCAATCCGAGCCTCAACCCCTCGGACTACGGCGATGGTCTGTATAAGTTGACACCGTACGAATCCTGTACGACCCCTTGAACGGTGTCTTGATCATGGTTTGAAATCGCGTGTTGAACGGCAGCATATCTCCGTTTGAAACCGGCTGGATATGCATGAAAAAGGTGCTTTCCTCACGGAAAAGCAGTCCCAGGTCAATACGCTCGAGATACATCGCAACCAGTTCATTGGTCGTCGAATCGATATAGTGCCGGACGCGCCGGATATTCAGGCCGTCTGCCAGGTCCGGCCTCGCATTGACTTCCACGATCAGAGCGGAGCGATCCCACATCAGCGTGTCGCCGGCCATGCGAAACGAATACCGATCGATGTTTTTTGGACTCAAATAAGAGGGTTCGTCCTCGATCAAAAACGGCACAAGGTCGACAGGATCCGGGTCGTCCACGTTTTCAGAAACGAACTGATTGAAAAACCCGAAATCAAACGCACCACCTGAATCAGCGCGGGTAATTGTGTTTGTTCGCCCCGAAGATCCCATCCCGGCATCCACGATATGTTCAGTGTATGCCAGAAGGAAGTCTTCCACGTCAAACTGTTCTGTGCGCAGATAACGCCGATAGGTATATCCTTCCAGTTTCTGAAACGCGGAGCGCATCGCCTCCTGACTCACCCCCTCCAGAAACGTCACGATCGAATCCCTTTCCGCTGCTTCTACAGGACCAGTCTGTGATATTTTCGATCGATTGCAGCCACTCGACATCAGCATCGTAATGCTGAAAAAAAGCATCACTCCAATTGCGCTGAAAGGTGTCGAAGACGGGGTCGGTTTCGGCATACCAGCTAGAACCTGGACGCGTGAGAATGGTTGACGGACTCGTTCGCATTGCATGATACGACAATCTCCTCACCTCGATCCACATGGAAGACTCCCACCGTCAGACCCTGCTGAATGATGCACTCCGCGTAGCCCAAAATGCAGCCGTCGAAGCGGCTTCATTTATCCAGAAGCACGCAGGATCAGTAGCCGGAAGCGAAATCCGGGCGAAAGGACTCAATGACATCGTTTCGTTTGTAGACGAAGGAGCTCAGGAGTTGATAGTGCGCGCCATCGCGGAGAGATTTCCCGACCACAGAATTCTGGCTGAGGAAGGACCCGCGGAGGAGCTGTCCTCGTTGCGCGATGCCGAAGGCTTCCTCTGGATCATCGATCCGCTGGATGGGACCACCAATTTCATGCACGGCGTTCCTCAGTATGGCGTTTCGATTGCGCTGCTGCTCGACGGAGAAGCTGTGATGGGACTGATCCACGATGTCTGCCGCAGTGAATCTTTTCATGCGATTCTTGGTCAGGGAGCGTTCTACGATTCGAACGCCTGTAGCGTCAGCAATGAGTCAGCACTTTCCGATTCGCTGATCACAACCGGTTTTCCTTACAAACACTTTGACTACATCGATGGCTATACAGAGTGTATCCGGCGTTTCTGGCAGGATTCTCGCGGAGTGCGAAGGCCGGGTTCAGCCTCTCTTGATCTTGCCTGGGTAGCCTGTGGTAGATTCGAGGGTTTCTTCGAACAGGGGCTTATGCCCTGGGACGTTGCGGCAGGCTCCCTTCTGGTCGAGGAAGCTGGAGGACGATATTCAGATTTCAGCGATTCAAACGATGCCCTTCTGGGATCTGAAATCGTCGCATCCAACGGGTTGATTCATCGTGAAATGATAGAACGACTCCTCCCGCTGCGTACTCCCGATACCAAATAACTCCTCCGCATTTGCTACCTTTGCGGATTCTATCCTGTTCAACACCCCCATTCTGTTCAACACCCAAAGCACAGCCATGAGCGGACACGGTCTCCTCGAAGGAAAAAAAGGCGTCATTTTCGGCGCACTCAACGACAGCAGCATTGCCTGGAAAATAGCCGAAGCCACATATCGCGAAGGCGGCAGATTCATCCTCTCGAATGCACCGGTTGCCAAAAGACTGGGCGGACTGGACGAACTGGCTGACAAAACCGAGGCCAAAATCGCCTGGGCAGATGCGACAAGCGCCGAGGACCTCGATGCTCTCTTCAATCAGGCCAAAGAGGAGTACGGTGGAATAGATTTCATCATCCATTCGATCGGTATGGGAATGAATGTCCGGAAAAACCGACCGTATGAAGACCTCAATTATGAGTGGTTCAAGAAGTCGCTCGATATCTCGGCGATAAGCCTGCATCGCGTTGTCCACTCGGCCATGGAAACGGGTGCTCTGCAAGACGGTGGTTCTGTCGTGGCCCTATCCTACATCGGAGCGCAGCGCACGTTCTCAAAATACTCGGAAATGGGGGACGCCAAGGCCCTGCTCGAGAGCATCGTCCGTTCGTATGGATATCGATTGGGCAAGCGCGGAATCCGGATCAACTCGATCTCACAGAGCCCGACGATGACAACGGCCGGATCGGGTATTACCGGATTCGACGCCATGTTCAAGTTCGCCGAGCGCATCGCTCCTCTGGGCAACGCCGACGCTGAATCCTGCGCAGACTACACGGTCAGTCTCTTGAGTGATCTCACGCGTATGGTCACCATGCAGACGCTCTTCCATGACGGCGGCTTCAGTACCATGGGAATTTCCGACGCTCTGATCGACGATTTGGCCGAAGCGTACAGCAAATAAGGATCGCCCGATGATCCGATTGTTCGTATCCGACATCGACGGATGTCTCGCCATGCCGTATGAGCCGTTTCGACTGGATCGACTCGGCGAGCTGGCGCGTTTTGCCCGCGAAGCAGGCACCCCGGACTCAGAAAGTAGTCTTCCTGCACTGTCAATCTGTTCGGGTCGCGCCTACGCATACGTCGAAGCCATGACGCAATTGCTTTCGATCACGACTCCCGTACTCTTCGAAGCTGGCGCCGGCATGTTCGATGTGAATACGGGCTTTTCTTCCTTGCACCCGAGCCTGACCGATGGTGTCAAAGAAGACCTTCGCGAGATAAAAGCCTTCATGGAAGCGGCCATCCGAACACGCCCGGGACTGGGGATGGATTACGGCAAGGTCTCGCAAGCAGCTCTCGCCGGAAAAGAAGAACATGGGCTCTTCGATGCCCTTGCAGAAATCGAGGACTGGGTGGCTCGCCATTTCCCGACCTATGAGACGTTCCACACGCACATCAGCATCGACGTCATTCCTCCGGGTTTGAGCAAAGTGGAGGGCCTTCAATGGTTGGGACGAACACTTGATATCGAAATGGGCGAAATCGCGTTCATCGGAGACTCCAACGGCGACGCAGGTGCCCTCGAAGCGTGTGGCTACTCGTTCGCACCGGCAAATGCGGACGCGTCTGCCAAGGAGGTCGCAGACCATGTGAGCTCGCTCGATGACATCGATGCTGTGCTCGAAGCCTACCAAATGGCGGCAGACAGGCAATAATGGAGACACTTGGATCCTGAGACAGGATACCGTGTACTCAACGAGTCCAACCAAATCCGATTGAAATGGACCGGCTTCTCTTTCGACTATTCCTTCTTCTCGTCCTGATGACAATCCCGGGCCCTGGTTACGACCTGGCTTCCGGTCAGGCGAGCGGCCCGGAGATCGAACCCGGTATGGACATTTACTACGCGACCAAACAGCGTACGGTACTCTATCACGCGCAGGACACAACCAGAGCGTACATGCGGCTCAAACTTCGCGAGCCCCTTTACGTTGTCGAGGAAGAAGACCCGCTCTGGCCCGGCTGGAAGCGCGTCCGAACATTTGACGGAGCCAATGGATTGGTTCGGGAAGAAAACGTCTCGAATGTCTGGCTCAGAATTTCCAAGACGTCACAGACGCTGTTCGCCTATCGCGGAGCCAATCTTATCGCCCGCATACCCACGGATCTTGGATACAATTTTTTCGCTGATAAGGAACGTAGGGGAAGCAACGGCGACCCGGATCATTGGAGAACACCGGAAGGAGAGTTTTTCGTCGCATCAAAAAATCCGAACAGCCAATTCTACAAAGCTCTCGTCCTCAACTACCCGAATGCTGAAGATGCCAAGCGTGGAATGGAAAACGAACTGATTACCCAGCAGCAGTACGAGTCGATAGTGACGGCAGAAGAGTCGTTTTCGATGCCCCCGATGAACACGGAACTGGGTGGTTGGATTGAAATCCATGGAGATGGAACGGGCACCCGGCAAAACTGGACTCAAGGCTGCGTGGCAATTCAGAACGTTCAACTTGACCGGCTGTGGGATATTGTTGAAGTTGGAACACCTGTATTGATTGACCCATGAGAAAAGCACTTCAGATCATCCCGATAGTCCTGCTGCTGACCGCGACCTTCGACAGCGAACTGCAGGCGCGGCAATCAGCCCTGTCATTCGAGAATGAGCTCTCAGGACCTGTTTATGTGGTACCGGTGACGGGAATGATCGACAATCCTCTGGCTCGATATCTGGATCGTGCCATCACCGACGCCGAAAATGCGTCTGCCGGCCTAATCGTATTCGATGTCGACACTTTTGGCGGCCTTCTCGATGCTGCGGATGAAATTCGGCAGTCGGTGCTTGACGCATCAGTCCCGACCGTGGCGTTTATCAACAAGAATGCAGCGTCGGCCGGCGCCCTGATCTCTTACGCTGCCGACAAGATTGTCATGGTACCCGGTGCGTCCATCGGGGCGGCGACGGTGGTCGAAGGAGTTGGAGGAGAAGCGGCGCCGGACAAATATCAGAGTTATATGCGCTCGTTGATGCGGTCTACGGCCGAAGCCAATGGACGAGATCCGGATATTGCCGCGGCAATGGTGGACGAGCAGCTCGAAGTTGAAGGAGTGAGCGAAGCAGGCAGTGTTCTGACACTGACCACGATCGAAGCAGTAAAACTGGGCGTGGCTGATGCTGAACTGGAGTCCATCGACGACCTGCTCGAACTCTACAAGCTCACTGAAGCGACACGTGTAGCCCATGAACTGAGCTCAGCCGAAAGCCTTTTGAGATTCTTTTCCTCGCCTGTCGTCCAGTCAATCTTGATGCTCATGATGCTGGGTGGCCTCTACTTTGAGCTACAGACCCCTGGAGTGGGCTTTCCTGGCCTCATCGCTCTCTTTGGAGCCGCCGTTTTTTTCGGCCCCCACTATCTGCTCGGTCTCGTCGAGAGCTGGGAGATAGTTCTTTTCGTCATCGGCCTTTTATTGCTGGCCGCCGAAATCTTTGTCATACCCGGTTTTGGAATTGCAGGCATTTCGGGCCTCATCGCCATTGTGATTTCGCTGGGCGTCTCCCTGATCGGGAATATTGGATTCTCATTCCCATCCGTCGACTTCGTTGGCTCCGCCGTTTCAACTCTGGCGGCCACGATGGTCATGTTCGTAATCCTCCTGTTTTCATTGGGTCGGTTCCTCCCGAAGACGCAACGATTTTCCCAATTGGTGCTTTCGCCTGTTCTTTCCTCCGACTCGGGATACACATCCGCTGACTCGAACGTTGATATTATTGGTCGGCACGGAATTGCATCCACTTCACTGAGACCAGCCGGAGCTGCTGAGATTGATGGAAATCGGATCGATGTTGTCACTTCCGGTGAATACATCGAAAAAGGGGAGTCCATCGAGGTTGTAGACGTGCAGGGTGCGCGAGTCCTCGTTCGGGAAACCAAAAGACTCACCTCTCCCGCCGACGACGGTGACTCTCAGTCTCCAGCCTGAAAAGACGCGATTTTGTTCCGAACTTGTTCCGAACTT
>CAZEHJ010000029.1:15688-38478 GCA_964512485.1 uncultured Rhodothermales bacterium
TTGTTCCGAACTTGTTCCGAACTTATTCCGAACTGGTCCCGAACCTCTAGCGTAAAGGCGATATCGTATTTTGCCTCGTGCCGCCACTGCAACATCTTCGTATCTTTACGTAAACCTGACGGATACGTCTTTTTTCACTCGATCCAAGTCGAATTGCTTCTTCCTATCGCCCTCATCATCGTCGGTGTTCTGCTCATCATCGCAGAAGTCTATCTGATACCGGGACTCAATGTTATTGGCGTCCTCGGGGCGCTGATGATGCTCGCGGCGGTAACCATGGCTTTTCTTCAGGCGGGCGCGTTGGGAGGATTCATGGCCATGGGTGGAGCCAGTGTTGTCACTGGCGGCGCTTTCTGGTGGCTGTGGAGATCCGGGGCCTGGAACAGGTTTATCCTATCCTCCAGTCTCAAGTCGGATGACAAACTGGTCGCGAAAGAAAGCGAACATCGAGCTCGATATCTGGGCAAAAAAGGAGTCGCCGTTACGCCACTGCGACCAACAGGCGTTGCAGAAATCGAAGGCGAACGGATCGAGGTTGTCACCGAAGGTGATTTCATTTCAGCGGGCAGCAATGTAAAGGTCGTGGCGATGGACCGACGCAAATACTTCGTTCGTCTTGTCACCGAAACACTCGCCCAGGCCTGACTAAATATTCTTGTCTCTGAAGTGAAAGAGACAACATTCGCAACATTTGCACCCTCCCAGTGTCTTTTCCGATACTTGCAGGGATTATTTTGGACCATGGGACGATTCGCGATCATCATACCAGTTTTGGCTATCGCCTTTCTCTTTTCTGGATGCAGCAAAGAGAAGGAAATACCCGTGTCCAGTCCCAAGGGATGGGATGGCAATTCCACGTACTGGTGGGATATCAGCGCGGATACCGTCAACGCTTTCCGACCACTGGAAACCATGGAAGACATGGGCGTACCCGGCAGCTACCTCTTGTCGTTGACACTGGATGGCAATTCTTCTGTGGACATGGAGATGGCCCAGCGAAAATTCAATCAGTATGTCAAAGAAAGTCTGATTGAACTATTCCGAAACGAACCCGATATCGTCGATTCGCTGTTCGACCGGTTCGTTATTCCCAAGATGAAAGGTGTTAATCTGGAAGGCGACGTTCAGCCTCTCATCAGCCAGTATCAAAGACAGGCGTATCAAACACTGGCTCGTCACTTCACCTACCCCAGAAGTCTTACGAAACTTGGTGAAGACATCCCTATCGTCATTCCGGACAGTCTCAAGGAAAAGGGGATTTCCGGAGTCGTGTTCACCCAGGTCGCGCTCAACAAAGAAGGCGTGCCAATTGCACTGAAGAAACTCGAAGGAGTCCACCCCATTCTCGATCGCATTGCTATGCGGGCCATCACTGAGATGCGCTGGCAGCCGGCATATGTCCTTCGCGGCGGCCGATCCAATCCGATTCCTTCCTGGACCCGGATGAAGGTCCGGTTTGGTTCCGAATAGCAGCCTTTCGGTCGCAGCCTTTCGGTCGCAGCCTTTCGGCGCCCCTTTCGGTCGCAGCCTTTCGGCGCCCCTTTCTAGATCAGAATACCCGCGATCGTTGCCGTCATCAGGTTGGCAAATGTCCCGGCTAGAACCGCTTTTACACCCAATTTGGCCAGATCCGAGGTTCTCTCAGGGGCAAGTGGACCTATTCCTCCGATCTGAATTGCGATGGAAGAGAGGTTGGCAAAACCACACAACGCAAATGTGGCCATGGTGATGGTCTTGGCCGTCAATGATCCCGCTGCTATCGAACCAGCAAGATTCAGATAGGCGACAAATTCGTTGGCAATCACCTTTGTCCCCAGCAACGATCCGAATTCGAAAATATCCTGAGAAGGAATACCGATGAGCCACGCCAGAGGCGACAAGCCCCATCCGAGAAGCTGCTCAATCGAAAGCGTAAGACCAAACAATCCACCGCCCCACCCAATGATGTAGTTCAGCATAGCAATCAGGGCGAGGAAGGCCAGAAGCATGGCACCGACGTTGAGCGAAAGCTTGAGACCGTCGGATGCACCAGAGGCTGCCGCGTCGATGACGTTGGCCGAGCGGTTCTCTACTTCGATCTTGACAGCACCTTTCGTTTCGGGCTCGTCAACCTCAGGAATCAGCATTTTGGCCAGTAGAAGAGCGGCCGGAGCTGCCATGATACTGGCGCCCAGCAGTTGCTCCGCGAACATGAGCCTTCCGGCATCCAGCGTGACACCCATTGCGATCGAATAGGGATCGCCCAGAATTTGGATGTAGGCGGCCATCACACCACCAGCGATCGTGGCCATGCCTCCCGTCATGACAGCCATCAATTCGGACATGGTCATTCCCTTCAGGTACGGTCGAACAACCAGCGGGGCTTCCGTCTGGCCAACGAAAATATTGGCCGTCACGGACAGACTTTCAGCACCACTGGTGCCAAGAGCGCGATTCATTGCCCAGGCCATTCCCTGCACCACTTTCTGCATCACGCCGAGGTGATACAGCACAGCCATCAGCGAACCAAAGAAGATGATGGTGGGGAGCACCTGGAAAGCGAAGAACTGACCCATACTTCCTTCTGTACCGACGGGCTTGGCCAGATCACCGAAGATGAACTCTGCTCCTGCGGTCGTGAAGTTCAAAACCAGAACAAAAAATCCACTCACCCACGAGAAAAACATCTTGGGCCAGCCCAGGGGAGCGAAAAATTCGCCCATATCCGCGCCTTTGAGCAGGAATATGGCCAGAATCAGCTGCAATCCCAGTGCGGAGAGCACCATACGCCAACTGATCCGACTCCGGTTGTTTGAAGCGAGGTAGGCCAGTCCGAGGATCGTCGCCAGTCCGAGAAGACCGCGAAGAAGTGCAATGAAATCCATATCCGTAGTGGGTTCTTGGGCGAATGCGTCGTGGAATATACACGCGGCCAAGAAATGCCCAAGAATCACTTTAAAAGAGCAGCGGTGTTTTTGGTGTTCGCGTATCTTGCCCCCTCTCCTACGGCCCCGGAATCAGGAAGGCAAAAGATGAAACCGTTCCGACCGTAGATGTGGATTAGAGCCCACTTCGATTCGTACCCAGACTTTACATTTTCTGTTTTTAGATGACCCAGTTCACGCTGCTTCCTGACGAGCACAGCCCATCGGCCTCCACGTCCGCAAGTGATATTCTTGATGGACTCAACGAAGTCCAGCAGGAAGCAGTTGTCGCATCAGACGGTGCAGTCCTGATTGTGGCAGGCCCGGGATCGGGTAAGACCAGGACGCTCACGCATCGCATCGCGCATCTTCTTGCCACAGGAAAAGCGAAGCCGTGGGAAATCCTGGCGATCACATTCACCAACAAGGCTGCCCGGGAAATGAAGGAGCGGGTGTTGGATCTGGTTGGTGAAGAGGTTGGTCGTGGCATGGCCATCGGGACATTTCACTCGATGTTCGCCCGGGTCATGCGAGTAGACGGAGATCGCATCGGGTACACGTCCGACTTCTCGATCTACGACACGGATGACAGTCGACGCATCTTTCGCGACCTCATGCATCGCTTCGGAATCGATACCCAGCAGGTAAAGCCGCGCTCCGTGCAGCATATGATTTCGGGCGCAAAAAACAGGATGGTCTCTCCGGCGGAATACGCGCAATTGGCCGTTTCTCCGGCGCAGGTCCGGGCTGCAGAACTTTATCAGCCCTATCTGGATGAGCTTCGCAACGCCAACGCGATGGACTTCGATGACCTGCTGCTCAAACCCATCCAACTGTTCGACAATCACCCTGATGTGCTCGAAAAGTATCAGAGCCGATGGCGCTACATCCACATCGACGAATATCAGGACACCAACAAGGCCCAGTACCTGCTGGCCCGCATGTTGGCCAAGAAACAGGGCAACCTGTGCGTTGTGGGAGATGATGCGCAGAGTATTTATGCGTTTCGCGGAGCAGATATCACGAACATGCTTTCGTTCCAGCGTGATTACCCCAACGCTACAACCGTCCGTCTGGAACAGAATTATCGCTCCTCCCAGAAAATCGTTCGACTGGCCGATTCGATCATCAAAAACAATCGGCACCAGATCGACAAGAAGCTCTGGACGGACAACGATGAAGGAGACCCGATCATTCTTCTCGAATCGATTTCGGAGAGAGATGAAGCGCAGAAAGTAGAACGTCGAATCCGAGACGTTCAGGTACGATTGGGCCACCTGAACAAGGACTTTGCCGTCCTGTATCGCACCAATGCACAGAGCCGCTCACTCGAAGACTCTCTTCGCCGGGGCGGAATTCCGTACCGGGTAGTCGGCGGCGTCTCGTTTTACCAGCGGCGCGAAATCAAAGACGCATTGGCCTATCTGCGACTGGTCGTAAACCCGAATGATGTTGCCAGTCTGCGGCGAGTGATCAACCTTCCGACACGCGGTATCGGCGCGAAGACCCAGGGAGAGCTCTGGGGCTACGCGGCAAGAATGAACATCGGCGCCTGGGAAACGCTCGAGCAGGTGGACGAAGTTGGTCTCGGACCCCGGGCGGCGGGCGCGGTTGCCGGCTTCCGGGACATGATTGGCAGCTACCGAGATCGGGCGGCAACCGAGCCCGCCGCCGAAGTGGCCAAAGCACTCATCCGTGATTCGGGACTTCTGGATGACCTGCGAAAAGAAAACACGCCCGAGAATCTCGTCCGTTGGGAAAACGTGCAGGAGCTCCTGAACGCCATCGCCGAATTCTCCCAGAACGAAGGCGAAGAATCAACCCTCAGCGCGTTCCTTCAGGACGTGTCGCTTCTCACGGATGCAGATGAGACTCAAGACTCGGAAAATCGGGTCACGCTCATGACGCTGCATGCTTCGAAAGGCCTGGAGTTTCCTGTCATTTTCCTGACTGGCATGGAGGAGAACCTCTTTCCGTTGCAGATGGCGGCTCAAGACGCCAAAGAACTGGAAGAAGAGCGAAGGTTGTTCTACGTGGGTGCCACTCGCGCCAAAAGCCTTCTCTTTCTTTCGCATGCACGAAGCCGCTTCCGGTTTGGTGAACAGACTCCCATGATGCGGAGTCGATTCCTCGAGGAAATCGACCCAGAACTCCTGCGGACCGAGACAGGCCAGTCATTTGATCCCGAAAAGGATCGATTCAAAAGCCGGGCAGGTGGTCCATCCTATCAGAAGATGGATCCCCACTACTACCGAAAAAACCTCCGCGAAACGGCGCAGAAAAAACCCGCATCTGGAGAAAGACGCATCGTTTACGACGAAGAGGAAAGCGCCAATATTGCTCCAGGAATGCAGGTCGAGCATCACCTCTTCGGTGAAGGGAAAGTTGTATCGATGGAAGGAGCGGGCCAGCAGGCCAAGGCTGTTGTGTTTTTCGAAGAGGTGGGCCAGAAAAAGCTGCTGCTTCGGCTGGCGCGACTGCGTCGGATTGGCTGAGTACGTGACCCTGGGCGGATCGACGGGCCTTCTCGAACGTTGGAGTCGCTGATTACACCCCGAACCTCAAGCCCCGAACCCAAAAACAGTGCTCGCCGATGCGTCAATCACTGCCACTTTTTCTTATCGTTTCGCTGCTCATTGGGTGCGCCTCTGATGATCGCACTGCCCTCGTCGTGTATTCGCCACACGGCAAGGAAATGCTGGGCGATTACGAACTGGCATTCGAGGCCGAGCACCCGGATATCAATGTACAGTGGCTGGATATGGGTGGTCAGGATGCGTACGATCGAGTCCGAACGGAAAAGGTTAATCCGACTGCGAGCCTGTGGTGGGGCGGCGACAGTCCGACTTTTTCGCGAGCCGCCGGTGAAGGCCTGCTCGAGGCATATACTCCCTCCTGGGCAGATGCCGTACCCGACGAAGCGCGCGCCGATGACCATTCATGGTTCGCGACCTATCTGACTCCCGAGGTTCTCCTTTTCAATGACAGCACGGTCGTGGAGGGTGAGATCCCACGCGACTGGGATGACCTTCTAGAGCCAGAATGGAAAGACCGAATCATCATTCGATACCCACTCGCCAGTTCGACTATGAGAACGATCTGGGGTGCTCTGATTATGCGTCAGGAATCTGTCGAAGAGGGCTATCGATGGCTTGCCCGGCTTGACATGAACACGAAGACCTACGCCGCCGACCCAACCCAGCTGTATCTGAAGATCGCGCGGCAAGAAGGCGACCTCTCGCTCTGGAATATGCCTGACACGTATATCCAGTCTGAGTTGAACGGATATCCATTCTCATTTTCATTGCCCGAAAGTGGAACACCCGTCCTGAACGATGCCATTGCGCTGGTCAAGAACGGCCCGGCACTCGACGCGGCCCGGCTGTTTTACGAGTTTGTAACGAGCGAAGACGCTCTGATCTCGCAGGCAAATACGTACTTCCGGATTCCTGCACGAACTGATCTCGACCGGTCACGGCTTCCCCAATGGATGAGGGAAGCCGAAATCAACGCGATGGACATCGATTGGGAGCGTCTTTCCACGGAAAGCCCTTCATGGATGCAGCACTGGGACGAAAACATAAAAGGACGTGGCGAGGAGTATCTGGAGGACTCGTCAGACTGATTCGACCCGTTTTCTTGTGGCCACAGGAAGTGAAGCTTTTACTGCCACCGCCTTTACATTCATTGCCGGAATCTTTGTCTCCGCATCTTCTTCCGTGAAATTGAGAAGCACTTCGAGCACGCCATCCAGTGTGGATTCTTCCATAATCAGGTGACGAAGGCGGCTTGCTCCTTTGAATCCCTTGAAATAGCCTCCGTACATCCGACGCATTTCGAGAACGCCCTTTCGTTCTCCCAGCCATTCACATTTCAGAGCCAGGTGCTCGGCAACTGCTTCACAACGCTCTTGCCAGTCAGGTCTTGGTGGCATTTCACCCGTTTCCCTGAAAATACGGGCTTCCCGGAAGATCCACGGATTCCCGATGGCAGCGCGTCCGATCATCACGGCGTCGACTCCCGTTTCATCAAACATCGCCTCTATGCGCTCAGGTGAACTGGCGTCACCGTTCCCGATGAGCGGAATTGATATGCCGGACTCGTCCTTGATTCGTCGCAGCCACTCCCATCGGGCTTCTCCCCTGTACAACTGCGAACGTGTTCTTGCGTGCACGGCCAGCGCTTTGACACCCGTCTCTTCCAGCATGCGGGCAACGTCCAGAATATGGATACTCTGATCGTTCCACCCCAGACGCGTTTTGACAGTCACCGGACGGCTCGATTCCTCTATGACGGCTGCCGTGATTTCCTGCATCTTCGGCAGATTCCGCAGGATTCCGGCACCGGCATCTTTGCGAACCACCTTCTTGACGGGACACCCAAAATTGATGTCGATGATGTCCGGGCCAACAGCATCCACAACCCTCGTGGCCTGACGAACCTGCTCGACGTCGCCGCCGAATATCTGAATGGCAACGGGTCGCTCCTCTTCGTAGATGTCGAGTTTCTGATGCGATCCTTCGGCGCCGTAGGCCAGACCTCCTGACGAAATAAATTCCGTGTACAACATGTCCGCTCCAAAACGCTTGCACATCAAGCGAAATGGAGGATCACTCACATCTTCCATAGGAGCGAGGAAGATGGGTCGATCAGGAAATGTGAGGTCAGCTATCTGCATCCAAGTGGCTGAATTTTCTTGATTTCTGGCGTTGTTCGCCAATCGGCCCTACAACAGTAGGCTTTCATCAAGGGTTCCTGTCGTTAGCCCGAAGCATTAGCTTTTCAAGGATCCTGCACCACGGACTGTATTCTTTACTCGGGGAGCGATATCCTGTCTGCCCCGATCACCGCAGTCAACTGGCGTTCTGTCACATGCGCTCATTCTTGCACCTCTTCACCGCCTTATTTCTCCTATCCGGATGCTCCCAGGATCCTGCAAGTGTAGCAACCGACCCTGCATCCTTTGAGAACACGGTAATTCTCATCTCCGTGGACGGATTGAGATCTCATTACATCGACTGGTATGAAACACCGAATCTGGATCGACTGATCGCGGGCGGCGCACACGCGAATGAAGGAATGAAGCCGGTGTATCCTTCGAAGACATTTCCGAATCACTACAGTATCGTTACGGGCAAGTATCCGTCAAGCCACGGCATTGTATCCAACTCCATGTATGATTCGGAATTGGATGACACCTTTGCCATTTCTGACCGTGAAGCCATTGAAGACCCAAGATGGTGGAGTGATGGTGAGCCGATCTGGACCGCCGTCCAGAAACAAGGTGGCCATGCAGCGACATATTTTTGGGTCGGCTCCGAAACCCCATTTGATGGCGTGCGGCCGGACTATTGGTATCGGTATGACGGAAGCGTGTCAGCTGAGGATCGCGTAGATCAGGTGCTTGCATGGCTGGATATGCCTGAAAGCGAACGGCCACAATTTATTTCTGCCTACTTCAGTTCCATCGACGACGCAGGACACAGGAACGGACCGGAATCCGAAGCCACGGGGGATGCTGTCGCAGACATTGACGCCGTTTTCGGGCGCCTTATCGCGGGCCTCGAATCGAGAGGCATCTACGACAGTGTAAACATTATTATCGTGGCTGACCACGGAATGTCCCAATTGTCGCCTGATCGCGTCATCGCGCTCGATGAATTCATCAATCTAGATGATCTGACCCATATCGACGGTACTCCAGTGCTTGGCCTACACACGGCTGAAGGGAGAACGGACACCGTATACAATGCCCTCAAGGATGCCCATCCGAACATGCACGTGTATCTGAAAGAGGACTTCCCCGAGCGATTCCACTATTCCGGTCACGTTCGTATTCCGGATATCATCGGACACATAGATGACGGATGGTCGCTCGCGAGAACTCGCGAGTTTGCTGACCAGAATCCGGGCAGATTTATGGGCGGAACGCACGGCTATGACAACGAACTCGAGTCCATGCGCGCCACCTTTATCGCGCACGGCCCGGGCTTTCGCGACGGCGTGACGATCGCTCCCTTCCTGAACATAGAGATCTACAACGCGATGGCCTCGGTGATGGGAATTGAACCATCCCCCAACGACGGTACCGCCGGAGCGCTGTCCTCGATATTGCGATAACGTGGACTATCTCTACCAGGAACACGGTCAGTACTTCGCCCAGGTAGCGCACCCCACGGAAATTCTGGGATGCGATGAACTGAGTGAACTCGGGGCGACCGCCGTCGAGGAAGCGTATCGTGGCGTGCAGTTTTCTGCAGATGCCCCGACGCTACGCTCCATTGTTTATCAGGCCCGAATACCCACGCGTGTCCTTGCGCCCATGAGGACGTTTGACTGCCACAGTGACAGATATCTGTACAAGCGTGCTCGCGAGCTCGACTGGATGTCTCTAATCGGAGTAGAGAAGACCTTCGCCATTTTTGCGACCGTTTCTCACAGCCGCATACGCCATTCAAAATATGCAGCGCTGAAGCTCAAAGATGCGATCGTTGATTCGATTCGAGACGAAACAGGTTCAAGACCCTCCGTTGATCGCTACAACCCGGATGTGTCTCTAAATCTGCACATCGATAACAACCGCGCCACTATCAGCCTCGATGCTTCAGGGAGATCCATGCACCGACGCGGATACCGGATCGACGCACTGGAAGCTCCGATTCAGGAAACAGTGGCGGCCGCCATCATTCGCATGAGCGAGTGGAAAGGCGATATTCCACTGCTGGATCCGATGTGCGGATCGGGAACCATCCTCGCGGAGGCTCTGATGGCGGCCGCAAAGATACCATCAGGATTTCTCCACGATCGATTCGGATTTGATCAGATGCCGGATTTTGACGCAGCGGCTTGGAAAGCACAGAGAAAGCAGGTCAACGGAGCCATCGTACCAGTGGAAAAGGGCCTGATTTCTGGCAGCGACATTGACCCTGAAGCCATTCGATTTGCTCAAAAAAATCTGTCGATGCTACCTGGCTCCAATTCTGTTGAGCTCCGGCAGATGGACTTCAAGAACATTGAAGAATTTAATTCGGGCGTGATCGTCACAAACCCGCCGTATGGAGTTCGCATGGGTCGCGGGGGAGGAATTGAAACATTCTACAAGTCACTCGGAGACTTTCTGAAACAGAAGTGCACGGATTCGACCGCATACATTTATGTCGGAAAACCGGAGTTGCTGAAAAGTGTCGGCCTTCGGACAAAATGGAAACGTGAGCTTGTCAATGGAGCCATGGAAGGCCGTTTGGGACGATACGACCTGTACTAAGACGAGTATCGGTGACGTGTGAATGCCCTTTTTGACAGGCAACCTTCTTCGTAGAGTGCCCGTATTGGATTTCGGTCCGTCGCCAACTAGCATCCTTTCATAAACGGACGACCAATCCACCGATACTATGCCAAAATCTTTGCGCAGTTACGCACTGCTCTTCCTTTTCATGTTCCTCGTCATCGTGCCAGCCCAGGCGCAGCAAACGCCGGACGTACCCGAACCATTCCCAGCCGATGTAGAAACCATAGATGGCGTCATGGCTGCAGTCTACGATGTAATCTCGGGCGGCGCCGGAGTCGAACGCGACTGGGATCGCTTCAGATCACTCTTTCGACCCGAAGCGCAACTCGCGTTCGGCGGATGCAATCCCAACAACGGAAACTGCGGGATGCGTTTCATGAGTGTCGAAGATTACATCAGCGGACCGGGCCAACAGATTACCCAGATCGGTTTTTTCGAGAAAGAGGTACATCGTCTTGAAGAACGCTACGGCAATATCTCACACAATTTCAGCACGTATGAGTCCCGTAGAACACTTGAAGATGAAAAACCTTTCACGGGTGGCATCAATAGTTTTCAACTCTTCAATGATGGAAACCGCTGGTGGGTCGTGAACATCTTCTGGCAGTCAATTGAGTCGGGAGGACCGATCCCAGCCAAATACGGCGGCTAAGCGTTATCGAGCGCTGCTCGAATGACATTCAATGCGGCATCAAGCGCCGCCTCTGATATGTTCAGAGGCGGCGCGATGCGTATAAGGGAGTTGGAATGAAGGGTCCATCCCAGTAAAACGCCATTTTTTCTACACTCCCCCACCACTTCAGCGGTCAAATTGGCACTCCTCAGCTCCAATCCGAGCATCGCTCCCATTCCCCTGATTTCGACAATGTGGCGGTGAGACAAGGTGGTTTTCACCCTTTCCTCAATCCAGCCTGCCCGCTCAGCGAGGTTTTCCTGCTTCAATACCTTCAGCGTAGCACGTGCCGCGGCGCACGAAACCGGATGACCTCCGAACGTCGTGACATGGCTTAGCGGAGGATCGTTGCGGAACGAGGCCATGATTGCCGCCGATGCGACGAATGCGCCCAGCGGCATCCCGCCAGCCATCGCTTTGGCGAACGTGATGATATCCGGTATCACACCGAACTGCTCAAAGGCAAAAAGACTGCCGCTTCTCCCGAAACCCGTCTGAATCTCGTCGAAGATCAGAAGGGCTCCCTGGTTCGTGCACCTTTCCCTCAAGCGCTGATGCCATTCGCGCGATGGAACGATTATTCCTCCTTCGCCCTGAATGGGCTCGGTAATCACACAAGCGGTTTGATCATCGATCGCATCCAGCGATTCGATATTGTCGAACTCCAGAAACTCCACTTCTGGAAGTAACGGCAGGAACGGGTCCCGATACACATCCCGGCCCGTAACCGAAAGCGATCCGTGTGTGTCGCCGTGGTAGGAATTCCGAAACGATATCAGCTTCGTTCGACCGGTGTGTTTCTTCGCCAGCTTCAGGGCGCCTTCATTGGCTTCTGTCCCGGTCATGGTGAAATACACCGAATCCAGCGATGCTGGCAGGACGTCCGTAAGATCTGAGGCAAACCCTGCCTGTGCTTCCTGAATGAACTCACCGTAGACCATCACATGAAGGTGACGATCAAGTTGATGCTGAATGGCGCTCAATACATAGGGGTGGCGGTGACCGATTGAGGAAACTGCGATTCCTGAAATGAAGTCGATCAGACGGGATCCGTCATCCAGATAGATATACGGCCCCTCCGCCCGATCGACGACAAGGCCCATCGGGTCGTCGCTGGTCCAGGCCAGCGAAGTTGAAAACTGATCTTTCGCTTTACGCACCATTCGAGTCCGAAAAACGTGTCTTCACGTTTTGTTGGTGATAATTGCAGAGCCCGGTCATATATTTGGCCCTCGCAGCAGCCGATGCTGCGCCTAATCTACTGGATACCGGACACATGACCATCCTACTGGCAGAATTGAATGCAACCATGATGAGCACACGCCATCATGCAGGTCGCGCTGTCAAGAACACCCACCATCACGGACCCGGTTTCTGACCAGATATCCACTGATTAAACCTATCAGGGCATCTCGGTCGCGTATCGGGGTGCCTTTTTTATTGCGCTCAATCAACTGGGGAATTCAGCTTCCCTTCGGATTTCAATCATAACAGTACAATGAGTAACAGACTACGACTCGCCATTCAGAGTTCAGGCAGGCTTTCGGAAGCTACGACCGATCTCCTGTCAGCCTGCGGAATCAAGGCCAGCAAGCCGGACCGCAAACTTCGCGTGGTCGCCGAGCATTTTGACCTGGAAGTGCTGTTCGTCCGCGATGATGATATTCCGGGATATGTTGCTGATGGTGTTGCCGATGCCGGTATCGTGGGAGAAAATGTCGTCCTTGAAAAGGCTCGTGACGTGCAGGTTCTCGACCAACTGGGATTTGCCAAATGCCGACTTTCTCTGGCTGTCCAGAAGTCTCACCCCTACGAATCCCTGGAGGACCTGAATGGACTGCATTTTGCCACCTCCTATCCAGTTCTGCTGGGTCGCTATTTCGAAGAGAAAGGAGTCGATGCGTCCATCCACCAGATTTCCGGTTCAGTCGAAATAGCTCCTGGAATAGGACTGGCGGACGGAATCTGCGATATAGTCAGTTCAGGCAGTACGCTCATCAGCAACGGACTGAAAGAGGTTGATGTCGTTCTGCGTTCTGAAGCCGTTCTGATTGCGGGCGCAGAGTTGGAGCCTGAGAAATCCGCGCTCCTCGACAGGCTGCGCTTCAGGATTCAGTCCGTCCAACGCGCGAGCAATCACCGCTACATCCTGATGAACGTCCCGAACGAGTCCATCGACGAGGTGTCTGGAATCCTCCCGGGTATGCGAGCGCCGACCGTGATGCCGCTGGCCGAGGAGGGCTGGAGCTCTGTACACTCAGTCATCCCTGAGAATTCGTTCTGGGACGTAATCGATTCGCTCAAGGATGCCGGAGCAGAAGGCATGCTGGTCGTGCCGATCGAAAAACTGGTGCTCTGATCATGAATGTTATTTCGTATACGCCAGACCTGGACATTGAAGACATCTGCCGTCGTCGGGCCGTTGAAGCAGACGACCTGACTGACAGGGTGGCGGAAATCGTCACGGCTGTCATCGCAGAAGGAGACGAAGCGCTGAGGCGATTCACCTCGGAATTTGACGGCGTCGACTTATCTGATCTACGGATTCCTGTTTCCGTGCCTTCCCTACCTGATGAGCTCGAAAGGGCGATTCTGGTGGCAAGCCGCAACATATCCGCCTTTCATGGGGCCCAAAAGGAGCAAGTCAGCCTGATCGAAACATCTCCGGGCGTGACCTGCTGGAGAAAGTCCGTCCCGATCGAGCGTGTGGGTATATACATCCCGGGCGGCACAGCGCCGCTCTTCTCCACCGTCCTGATGCTGGCCCTTCCAGCCCGACTGGCCGGATGCCCGGAGATCGTGCTCTGCACTCCCCCTCTTGAGGATGGCTCGATTCATCCCGCCATCCTGATTGCGGCGGCTGAAGCTGGTATTGCGATTGTTTACCCCGTCGGTGGTGCGCAGGCGATAGCGGCGATGGCCTACGGAACGGAAACGATTCCGAAAGTCGACAAGATTTTTGGACCTGGAAACCAGTGGGTTGATACTGCCAAGCGGCTGGTTGCCGCCGATGGAGTGGCCATCGATATCCCGGCAGGTCCGACTGAAGTAGCCCTGTTGATTGACGAGTCGGCAGACCTCTCGTTCGTAGCAGCGGACATGATTGCCCAGGCCGAGCATGGAGCGGACAGCGACGTGATTGTGGTGTCGGTAGGCGCCATTGAGACCGAAGCGCTCATGGAGTCGGTCGAACAACAACTTGTCGATCTTCCCCGCGCGGACATTGCGCGCGCTGCTCTCAACAATGCCCGTATCGTCGTCTGCAATTCTGCAGAAGAGGCGCTCTCGGTTGTGAATACATATGCTCCGGAGCACCTGATCATACAGACGCATCACGCAGAAACGTTGGCCGAACAGGTAATACAGGCTGGATCGGTATTCATCGGAACGTGGACACCCGAGTCTTTGGGTGATTATGCGTCGGGCACCAATCATACACTTCCGACGAACGGATCGGCACGCGCTTATTCGGGTGTTTCTCTGGACTCGTTCGTCAGAAAGATCACGTTCCAGAAAGCAACCCGGGAAGGACTCGATTCGCTGGGACCACACGTACAGGTGATGGCTGCCGCCGAGGAACTGGACGGACACGCACGCGCAGTATCTGTTCGACTTGATGCGGATCGCTCGTCGATCGCCCGGACCGGCTTCGTTCGCCGCAAGACCAATGAAACCGACATCACGATCGAACTGAATCTGGATGGCAAGGGGAGATCCGACTGTCGCACGGGGCTGGGTTTTCTGGATCACATGCTGGATCAGATCGCTCGGCACTCCGGAATTGATCTCTCCGTTCGATGTAAGGGCGATCTGGAAGTTGACGAACACCACTCAATTGAAGACACGGCCATCGCTCTCGGCACGGCGCTCGATCAGGCACTCGGAGATCGGCGGGGCATCGGGCGATACGGATTCACAGCTCCTATGGACGATGCCCTGGCGCACATCGCCATCGACTTGTCCGGTCGAAGCTGGCTGGTCTGGAACGTGCACCTGATCGCCGAGCGGGTCGGAGATGTCCCGACGGAAATGTTCAGCCACTTCTTCAAGTCGCTCAGCGATGCTGCGCGCATGAACCTGAATATCCAGGCGGCGGGCGATAATTCGCACCACATCGTCGAAGCTATCTTCAAGGGCTTCGCCCGTGCGTTGGGAATGTCGGTAGCACGAAGCGGAGATGCGGATGCGATGCCTTCAACAAAAGGAACGCTTTGATGTCGGTAGCGATCGTCAAATACAACGCAGGCAATGTGCAGTCGGTGAAGTTCGCACTTGCCAGATTGGGCGTCGATGCCGTTCTGACGGACGATGAGGCGGCGCTACGCGCCGCCTCACATGTCATATTTCCCGGCGTAGGGGAAGCGAGCTCGGCGATGTCCTACCTCAAAGCGCGAGGGCTGGACCGGGTGATTCCATCCCTGACTCAACCCGTACTGGGAATCTGTCTCGGCCTTCAACTGATGTGTGCTCATTCGGAAGAAGCTGACACTCCATGCCTTGGCATCTTCCCAAATGAGGTGCGGCTGTTCCGCGGCGAAGGCAAGATTCCTCAGATCGGATGGAATACGGTTCACCATGACGGCAGCGGACTGTTCACGGGACTCGACAGTCCGGAATACACGTATTTCGTGCACAGCTATTTCGCTGAAGACGGATCAGATGCCGTTGCCCACACGGACTATCTGGGCCAATTTGCATCGGCCCTCGTCCGCGACAACTTTCACGCTGTCCAATTCCACCCCGAAAAGAGCGCGGATGCCGGAAGCCGACTGCTCAAGAACTTCCTGGAATTGTAGATCAGCTTAAACCCAGGTGGATGCGCAATGCCGTCTCTACCTTTCGAATGTCTTCATCGGACAGGGCTCCCATGAAGTTGGTCAATCGCCTTTTGGAATCCGTTATGATCTGATCCGCCATGGCTCGATGCGATTTCCCTTTGACCCGGACGATGGCTTCCGACGGGTAGACCTTTCCCGTGGATTTTGAAAGCGGTATCAATTGAACCCGATTCAAATGCCTGTTCGCCGCATCATTACTGATGATGACGGCCTGCCGCATCTTCGGCAATTCCCCTCCTGTGTGGGTATTCGAGCAGACCCACCATATTTCACCCCGTTTCATCGCCACCTCCCAATGCGTCTATTCCCACCTCTTCCACCCAGGCGAGAGCTTCCGACTCTCGATCTTCGTCTCTTGCCATTGCTTCGTAAGCAGAATCCAGGTCCAACACGTGCGGACGGACCAGTTTTTCAATGAACTGGCTGATCCGACGGGCGCCGATTACACGATACAAACCGTCGTAAATCTCTTCGTCGATTGTTAAAGTAAGCTTCTTGGGCACGCTACACCTCGTTTTACACGTGTTATTACACGTGTAATAAGAACTACGATCCACGAGGTTCCATATTCGCTCTACTTCCCATTCACAGAACGGGGCTATTTCATCCAAAAAGGCGCGTTCAGGCTTTTCAGCGTGTGTTTGGGGGTTTTATTCTTCTTGAAGCTGGTCGATACACAGCGTATGACGTTTTATCTCCTCATAATCGTGGCTGCGGGCCTTCTTAGCCTGCTATTGAAGCAGTTTGTGCTGTATCAGCATACTCGCGAGCCCAAGATTCACTTAGAAAACAGCATCGAGAAGTCGCTCAATGAGCAGATGGCTGATCAGAAGTTCGAGGCAACGTATCAGCACGTGAACGTGCGAAGAGCTCGCTCGCGCTCGAATCCAGAATGGAGGACGCCTGCAGAAATGCTTCTCGAAGATGAACTCAAGCGCTCTCATGACGACTGGTCGCCTGAAGTACCCGGCGTCGTACACACCGACCCGGAGTGAGACACCTGCGGATCAGGAAGCCGTACGCGGCATTCAATCTCGTCACCACATTGCAGATTGAACTATGCGAATCGCCCTTGCCTGTCTTTTTCTGGTTTCCTGCTCCCAGCCTGCACTTCAGAATAATGCCCGCTTCGTAGAGCAACTGGAAGAATTGCCTCTCGAACAGAGGCAAAGTGAGGTTGATTCGATGTGGACCTCTCTTCCATCGCTTCCACTTATCGAATCGGATTCGTTGGCTGTCTTTTTGTTCAGAAGCGACTCATCAGCTGTCAGCGTCGTCGGTGACTTTTCTGAGTGGAATCCGGACCTGTTTCCAATGTCCCGTCTTGAAGGAACGGACTTGTGGCATCGTGAGATGAGTTTTGAGTCAGATGCCAGATTGGACTATCAGTTCGTAGTGAACAAGGAGCACTACACGTTGGACCCCGCAAATCCAGAGGTCATGCCGGGAGGATTTGGAAGCAACTCGGAGTTGTCTATGCCGGACTACATGCAGCCGGAGGAAATCCAGCCGCAGCCCGGTGGTGTGGGAGGAGAGCTTTCTGAACATTCTGTTTCCAGCACGCATCTGGGATCGAGCAGAACGGTGACGATTTATACTCCTCCGAATTATGACGCGTCTTCGGACCGTGTTTACGGATCACTTTTGCTTCACGACGGCTCCGACTATCTCCGATTGGGAAATATGCCAGCCATCCTGGACAATCTGATTTCTTCCGGGCGCATCGAACCCTTGGTCGCTTTCTTCCTGGATCCTGCGGATCGCATGGAAGAGTACGCCCGCTCCTCAAATGAAGCATTTGTCGACTTCGTCATCGAAGAGTTCGTGCCTTGGGCAGAATCCACATATAATATCTCTCGTGAACCCGGTCGCACAGCCGTCACGGGCATTTCACTGGGCGGAAATATCTCCGCACAACTTTGCAACGAGCATCCTGAAGTCTTCGGCCTTTGCGCGCCGCTGTCCACAGCCTTCGGCGTGGATCGCGGCGCCCTTCTGTCCCGGATCGCTGATTCGGGTGAATCCACGGTCAAGTATTATGTGGAATGGGGGACGTACGAACCTCCCATTGCCAGATATGCCCCCGACTTCATCGCAGCCCTCGAGAACAATGGCAACGAGCTCCTCTGGAATGAATGGCACGAAGGCCACTCCTGGGGAATGTGGCGCGCCCATCAGGACATCATTCTGGAGTACTTCTTCCCCGCCAACCCGCGATAGGCACAAACCAAGAAAGGCCGGGGTCCCACAAACCCCGACCCTTCAGACCGAACCGAATGCCCGCTATTTGAGGAGGAGCATCATCCTGGTCAACGAGCCGGTCGGTGTTTCGAGTTTGTAGATGTACGCCCCGCTGGGCAGAGATCCTGCGTCGAATTCAGCCGCGTACGTTCCGGCAGGAATCGTTCCGACCAACAGCGTTTCGACCAGGCGACCCATCATGTCGAAAACCTGGAGCGAGACTGGTGCGGATTCGGGCAACTCAAACCGAATCGTCGTCTGAGGATTGAACGGATTCGGATAGTTCTGCGATAGAGTGACTGCCTGGGGTAGTTCTTCGGTAGGCGTGTCGGCCAAGTCATGTTTGCCTACCGTCTCTCCAGCAATCGCGTTGATCATGGCCTTGACGGCCGCGACGAGCGCATCAGCATCGTCCTGAGAAATATCATTGCCGGTCTTCGCTTCCACCTGATTTATGAACGCTTCCAGTTGGCCGACTGCTGCGTTGGATTTCCCTTTCTCGAAGCTCTTGAGGGCGTTGTTCAGTTTCGAGCCCAGAGCCCCGACAAGCCCACCTCTAATCTGGAGATCATCGAGCATGGTGCCAACAGTCGCCATTGCCCCTTCAATACTCAATTCGGCGTCGCAAACGTCGCCTATGCCATCTCCATCGAGATCGGCCTGGTTACCATTTGGGATTTCGGGGCAGTTGTCTTCAAGATCAATCACTCCGTCACCATCCATATCAAAGATTGTGATATTGAGAAGAATCGACACTTGTGCGCCTGTAAAGTCGGTTGCGGCCAGATCAGCCTTTCCGTCACCGTTGAAATCATCGCTTACCATCACAGTTGGCAAATCTCCAATGGCAAAGTGAGAAGCTGTATCAAATGTGCCATCTCCATGGCCTGAAAAAACTGCTACATTGTCGCTCCCCTGATTGGCAGAAGCCAAATCAACATTGCCATCGCCATTGAAATCAGCAACGGTAATGGAAGCTGGTCTTGAGCTCACCGAAATATTGCTCTCGGGGCCGAAGGTCCCGTCTGCATTACTCAGAAGGATCGACAACAAATCATTGGTTGGATCCGCAGCCGCCAAATCTGGATTCCCGTCACCATTGAAATCAGCACTGGATAAGTAGAATGGCTGTGAGTTCAATGTGGTGTTGGCCACAGCTCCGAACGTACCACTGCCTGACCCGAGGAGTATCGAAACAACATTACTGCCTGAAAGCGCCAAGGCCAGATCCTGATTACCGTCGCGGTCGTAGTCTCCGACTACCAAAGAGATTTGTGGCGCTCCCACGCTGAAGTTGGAAGGCGTCTGAAACGTTCCATCACCGTTGCCCAGAAAGACGGTCGTATAGCTCTTATTCAGATTTGCTGTGGCGACATCGAGATTCCCGTCGTCATCGAAATCCCCCGTCACAACGACTCTCGGGCGTGCGCCCATGGCAAAGGCAACCGCTGCACTGAATGTGCCATCTCCATTACCTGAAAGTACTGATATGCTGTTTCCGTTGACGTTGGCGACAACCAAGTCAGGTCGTTCATCTCCATTGAAGTCGCCGGTGGTCAGCGAAATCGGATTTGCGCCCACCGCGTAATAGGTGCCCGAACCGAACGTACCGTCACCGACTCCCAAGCGCACAGCGACATAGTTACCCGTCGTGTGACTTATCGCCAGATCTGGCGCACCATCTCCGTCGAAATCCCCGGTCGCCAATGCACGTGGTTTTGCAGCGACAGATATGTTGATTGTCGAATCAAACGAGATTTCTTGAGCTGATGCAGCAGAAGAAGCAAGGGTCAAGATTGCAACGAGCAAAACCAATGGAATTCTTTTCACGACGGCACTCTGTTTGGTGGAGTTCGACCTTTTCAGAGTAACCGGCACAGATCAGAGAACTATCAGCAGGATGTCAGGATTTGTAATTGTTTTGTCATGAAAACCTGACGATTGTGTCTTGCTGCTGGAGTATTCAGTGAGGTATAGGGCGCGCTTTCAGGTTATAGCAAAGGATTTCATGGGTCGATATGAGTGAGTCTCAAGATTCCGTAATAGTATAATTTTCATACCCTTTTGTTTATATTCGACCTGAACAAGAGTCGTTTAAATCTGGCGAAACACGGAATTGACTTCGTGCAGGCTCAGCTACTGTGGGAAGATCTGAATCGCGTTGAAAAACCAAGTCAGACTCACGATGAAAGACGATTCTTGCTCACCGGTGCGATTGACGGCACCGCTTGGACGGCCGTCGTGACGTATCGAGATGATTTGATTCGAATTATATCTGTCAGGAGGGCCAGAAAAGATGAAAGGAAAAACTATTTCAGCAGCAGAGTTTGACCGTCGGTTCGACGATGGGGAGGATATGTCTGAATACGTGGATCACTCGAGTGCTCGCAGACCGGGCCTGGATCCCAAACGCGTGAACGTCGACTTCCCTCAATGGATGGTCTTTCGGCTTGACCGAGAGGCTCGTCACCTCGGCATCACACGTCAATCGTTGATCAAGACGTGGATCGGAGACCGGATTAAAATTGAGGATGCTTCAAGACCCAAGCCTTCGGCTGAGCCGGACAAATAAGATATAAAAGTGTGGGGCGGCGCTTGCGCGCCGCCCCACTAAACATTTCACCTTATCTGAGCCGCCCAATCACTCCTGAACGAGAAGCCCAGGGGGATTATGAAGCACGCGCAATTCAACCGAATTAAGCACGGTTGCCCTTCCCGCGAGTACGACTTTCTTACCGTCAGGGCTAATACTGGCCGCTGTGAGATCGACCGGCAACAAGTCTCCCAAATCCACACTCGTCCATTCTTGCGACTCGACATCGTATATCCAGGTAGAACTAAAATCCCTGGAAGAAAAACGAAGTTCGTTGGAGTCCTGAGACCAGTTTATCCGGGAATATCGGGCCGACTTTGCTACCGTAGTCGGACCGCTTGAAACTCCGCTCCTGATATTCAGCAGAGAGAGACCAAGATCCCCATCGTCAGAAGTCCTTGTCCACGCTGCAAAATCAGTACCATTTGGAGCCACGGCCCACCAATAGGGATATGTACTCACGGGAAGCCTCATGCAGGCCAGATCACCAGACATAGCTCCCGTCCACTCATAGGTACGGATACACGTTTCTTTCTCTCCCTCATGCGCGAAATAGAATCCTTGCCCACCCGGAAGCCATCCGATTCCGCCGAGGGAATCAACGCGCTGGGTAACCTCACCCGACTTGATATCAAATACTGTCGTGCCGAAATAAGGACCGTTTTCTCTGCGAAACGGAAATGATGACATGAGTGATGTTCCATCGGGAGACCACATAACTTTTCCCGTTCTTTCTGACATTCTCCATTCGTACGTCTTATTGTCGTCCGTATTTGTGACGGATACTCGCCCAAGTGAATTGTTCATGATCCAGTCACCGTCGGGCGACCATCTGACCGAGGCAGTCCAGCGCTGCTTTCCGATTGGAGTGAGCGTCGAAATGCCAGATAAATCAGCACTCAAATTGGCATGGCCTACGAAATTGTTGGCGGACAGGATTCCACCTTCTCCGAAGTAAATATTCCCGTCTCGGGCTCCTGGCACCGCGCGGCCACCGTTTGGTAAGCCGGTCAACAACCGGGGAGTACCCAGTCCTCCTGTATTCGAAACAGAAGCAGCATACAATGAGGTCACCGACGGTTCGAGCACCTCGCGCGAAAAGATCAAGGTGTTTGATTCCTTGAGACAATCGAACAACTGGTAATGCGTTCCGTCCGAAGAGAGAACATTCATACGTTCACCTGTTTTCGTGTCGATACGATGTATATCCCAAGTCTTAAATCCATAATGACCGAACATGAAGCGCCCGTTTCTGAGCAAGCATGCTTCGGTTTCCCAAAACTCGTATTCGCCGTATTCTGGGTCGATTACGGTTGGCCTGGCACCATTTAGGGGTACGAGCACCATGTGATGTATTCCAGGAATATCTGTTCTCAACTTAAATGTCTCTGCGGAGACCAATACGGCAGATCCATCTTGCGACCAATCATGGACTTCCATTTCTGTACGCCAGTCTTCTGGATGGTCGAAATACTCCTTTAGAGAGAACATCGTTCGATAGGTACGATTGCCAGTATCGTACAATCCCAAGCTGGTATCATTTTCCTGATAGCACGTGAACGCAATTGTTTTACCGTCAGGAGAAAAGCGAGAAGTGTACTGCCACGTACAATCTTTCGCTACGGTGATAGAGTCCTTTCTTCCGGTGAAGAGATCATCGATATGAAGAAAGTCCGAGCCTCGCTTTCCGCGTACGACGTAGCGACCATCAGGGGACATGGCAGCGCCATAAAGAGGATCAGGAGCCTCTCTACGCCCTGATTCGAGCACCAATACGCTTTTTGATCCAGGCGCATTTGTAGTCGAAACGGCTGCCGGATTATCCACCGCAGCAATTCGGGCTGCAGCTTCCTCTACAACATCCTCAATGTCCGAATAGTCTCTTAAGATTACACCGTAAGCTTCCTGTGCTTCGTCGCGTCCCAGAATCTCATACGCTTTGCCAATTTGTAGCAATGCGCGAGCGGTGGCACTTCTATTGGACGAATGATCATCCACGATCTGCTGATAGAGCGCGATGGCGGCTTCGGTGTTTCCGGAGAGTCGTTCGACTCGGATGGCTTGCTGAAAAAGATCTTCTGCTGTCTGGCCGATCGATGGAACGGCGAGCAGGAAGCAAAACAAAAGGGAAGTAATTATGCGTGACATGGTGCTGTTCTTGGATTGATTCAACAACCCAAATCTCCTCCCTGAGCATCTCGAAATTGTCCGTTCGTTTTCCATATCAGCAAAAAGGATGCACAATTGGTTTCAC
>CAZEHJ010000030.1:0-16784 GCA_964512485.1 uncultured Rhodothermales bacterium
ACGTAATCCGATACGTCAGGTCGGTTGTCGAGCGCCTTGCGGATGACACCCTGAACGAATTCTCGTTCTTCTCCTACCAGCGGCAGACGCGGAGGGCGTGTCGTTTCTGTTCCGAGACCGACGGCAACTTCGGCGAGTTTGATGTTCTGAACGAGCTTTACGTTTACGTCCAGATCCAGAAGTGGCCTGAACCAGCGGTAGATGTCGAGCGCTTCGGCAATCCGGCCCGCCTGCACCAGATTGTAGATGGCGACGGTCTCTTCAGGGAAGGCACACACCAGACCGGCGACCCAACCGACAGCTCCCATGAGGAGGCTTTCCATGCCCAGGTTGTCGACGCCGGTAAAGAGCTGGTAGCGGTCTCCCAATCTGTTCACGATATCGGTGATGCGCCGGACATCGTCAGATGATTCTTTTACTGCGACGAGCATGTCCTCATCGGCCAACTCTTCCAGCATGTCGACCGTGCAATCCACTTTGTAACCGATGGGATTATTGTAAATCATGATCGGTTTGCCCGATGCCTGAGCAACCGTACGGAAGTGGGCGATTGTTTCGCGCCTATCTGCGTGATATAACATGGCGGGTAGAAGCATGAAGCCATCGGCTCCGTTGACCTGACCGTCTTCAACCGCCTGGCAAGCTTCAGCCGTGGTGTTCTGGGCGACTCCCATCAAAACGGGTACACGTCCTTCGGCGGTTTCAACCGCAATGCGCAGTACTTCCTGTTTCTCTTCAAAACTCAGTGTACTTGCCTCTCCGAGCGTTCCCGTCGTAATGATTCCATGGACGCCAGCCTCTATCTGAGCATTGATTCCCTTCTGGGTGCCCGCGTAGTCGAGTGAGAAGTCTTCTTTGAATTTTGTGGTTACGGCGGGAAATACGCCTTTCCAGTCAGTGCTCATGATCTGTATAGGATGGGTTGAAATACCGAATCGTGCTCTAAAACCCTCAAAAAGGGCGTGGGAGCAGCCATTTAAACTAATATATCACTAATATATTAATTGTGTATCACGGAATATTCTTTTTCGGCAGATCATCCACGTGAATTATCTTTCGGACCCGAATTCAATGGGATCGACTTCAGGTCCAGAGGGCGATTCTGCGCCGTCAGACCTCCCCGAATCAGAGTATCATGAACATTGTCGATTATCTGGATATCGCAGGCACGTTTGTGTTTGCCGTGGCGGGCGCCTTCAGGGCCACGCGTCACCATCTCGACCTCCTCGGAGTGATGGTTCTCGCCGTGGCTACCGGAGTGGGAGGCGGCATGATTCGCGATATGCTCCTGGGTGCGACACCGGTTGCGGCCATCCAGAGCGAGCTGTATCTGAGTGTCTGTCTGGCCGCGGGGCTCCTTGTTTTTCTGGCCTCTGAAAAGGTAGCAACACAATGGAATCGCGTGATGATCATGGATGCCATTGGACTGGGCGTCTTCGCCGCGATCGGCGGTGTGAAAGGAATGGAATTCGGACTCGGGCCCATTGGTGTCATGATCATGGCCGCGCTCACGGCGACGGGAGGTGGCGTAGTGCGGGACATACTGGTGCGCGAAGTACCAGCCGTAATCCGTCATGACTTCTACGCCACGGCTGCCCTCCTTGGAGGAGCCGCTTTGTTGGGAGCCGATGCTGCGGGATGGAGTCGATTCGCCCAGATTGCTGTTGCCGCCCTGACCACGAGCGGACTCAGGTTTTACGCCATGACCCGAGGCGTCGGACTGCCCCGTGCGGGACGTGCCAATTCGGACGACGATTCCGCTTCGTCCGCCAGCCATGGTGGTGCCGTTGAATGATCGAGAACGACGTCTGATTGCCTCGGCTCTGGCCTGCTTCGTGCTGGCGGCACTGTCGGGTGTACTGTTTCGTGTCGGGATGCAGAGTGGTTGGACAGCATCATTTACTCTGGCAAACATTCGCCACGCTCATTCCCACCTGATGTATTTCTCCTGGGCTACACCTTCGCTGTTCGTTCTTTTGCATCCAGGATCCAAGCAGAGTCTGACATGGGCCTGGATAGTGCTGGTTCTGGGCGTTCTTTCCTATCCGCTGTTTCTGTTGTTCGGATATGAATCCACCCAGGTGGCGTCGCTCTCACTTCCTCCTGCCGTTGTCGTGTCGGGCCTCATCATGCTGGCCTGGTACGGATGGATCTTCGACTACCTGAGGACGGGGCGAGGCGCTAGTCATGGTTCGGGGCTGTTTCGACGGGTGAGCATGTTGTCCGTCATCTTTCTGTTTCTCTCTTCGCTTGGGGCATGGGGAATATCGGTAGTTGGTCCACTCGGGATGGGTGGAGAAAACCTGATTGATATCTTCAAACACATGTTTTTGAGCTATTTCACGGAGGGATGGCTCACTCTGGCTGCGGTGGCGGTGCTGATTCAGGTCTTGAAACCTGAGCTGCCAAAGAAAAGGACCCTCGCCGTGATTACGATCCTTCTTTTTGTTGGAATTGGGCTCTCGCCCGTTCTGGGAATGCCCTCCGACCTGCTGAGTGAGACGGCAATGATGCGCGCTCGTGCAGGCGCGCTGTTGGCTGGTATCGGCCTTCTTCTGCTGACCGTGCCTCTCTGGCGTGCGGCTGATTCGTTCTGGAAGGTGCCGGTCCTGGCACTGGGACTCAAAGGAGCTGCCCTGGCGATCCTTGCTCCGTTGGCGCCGATATGGTGGGCCGACAACCATCAGGATCGGGTCCTGTTTTTGCACCTGCTGCTTCTGGGCATCGTCACTGTGACAATTGTCCTGGCTCTGGCCAAAGACCACGACAGATGGGTGAAGCTGTTTGTGGTGTCTTGTGTGACGCTGATATTCTTTTTGCTTCCTCCCTCAACACTCTGGCCGTTTTCCTTTCCTGCAGGAATCTGGCTCAAGGTAATCGGGCCACTATCGTTGCTTCCTGCCCTGGCTGCGATTCCAATTCTTTTGAAGGGTGGCTTCCTGAATCGGTGATGGATATCTAAACGAGTGCGGGCCGGCGATGGTGGTGAATTCCGCGATCGTTGATCGCTCCCTCACCCATCGCCGGCCCGCGCGCGCTGTTTGCCCCTACCCTAGAGCCAGCACGGTTTTCAGTATTTCTGATCCTAGTTGTTTGTGATCGTGTAGGTCACGGTGCGAACGTAAGCGTCCGGGCTGGCATCAACTGTCGCCAGAGCTTCGTAGGCGAGACCGAGGCCTGATCCACGAACCCGGGTGATGTTCGTTACCAGATCGATTGCAGACTGCGAAAGTGACTGTTTGCCCTGAGAATTGGCTCCGGTAGGAGCGTCCATTGTGGCATTGAGCGTAAGGCCGGTTGGCATGTCGACATCCAGCGCGGCAGAGATTTTTTTCTGCGTTCCGTTGGTCGAAACAGCGTATGTAGCAGATGCGGAAGCGGCCTCTGGAGCCTGACCGGCCGTCGCGCTGTTGATCGTCATGTTTATGTTGCCCTGAACGGCGATGACTGCGATCTCGGCTACGTTTATTGTTACCTGCTGGCTTGCGACGTTTGCCTGAGCAAATGCGTTCGAGGTGAATGCTGCGAAAAGGAGTGCGAGTGTGAAAAAGCGTTTCATGGTCGAGTGTGTTTTTGTTTGAACGTTTGTCCTGCCCAGTTCATGACAACACTCGTGCCACTGGACCATCCTTTTCGGCCCGATCCCTCAAATGCGCCTAATCGCGGCCCTGTAGGCGTTTTCCAGGCTTTCGTTCCAGGTCACGGTGTCTGATAACTGTTTCGACAACGAAACAGCTGCGCCCCTCTACCGCAACGTCCTCAGCTACGATGTGTAACAATTCCTTCGATAGCGCCGTGTACTGCACACGCAATCGACACAGTCACAGCGCAGTCGAAAGAATCGGTCAAGACGCAGACGACCTCTTTCGCTTTAGCCTCCCTGGCCCACCAACTATGATCAAGAATTACCTCCGAATCACATTTCGGAATCTGAAACGCAACAAGGGATACTCATTCATTAATATTGCCGGCCTGGCAACAGGAATGGCGGCCTTTGTATTGATCGTTCTGTTCATTCAGAATGAAATGAGTTTCGATGCTCATCAGGAGCATGGCGACGATGTCTATCGCGTTCTCATGGACGCTCGAGTAGGAGAGCAGGAAATCCTGGACGCGAGTTCTCCGGCCATCATGGCTACTCAGTTCCTCCAGGAGTTTCCGGAAATTGTATCGGCGACCCGAATAGACAACTTTTCCGCAGCCGTGCTCATAACGGTTGACAACGAACCGTACTACGAAGACAACTACTTCATGGCGGATTCGAGCGTGTTTGACGTCTTTACGCTGCCACTCGTCGAAGGCGACGCGGCAACGGCTCTGAATCGCCCGAACACCATGGTCATTTCTGAGTCCGTCGCCAGAAAGTATTTCGGCGACGGGGATCCGATGGGCCGAACGGTTCAATACGACAACCGAGTGGATTATGAGATAACGGGTGTCTTGGCGGAGGTACCACATACGACTCATTTTCGTCCTCAGGTCATCACCTCATTTCTGACCAGTAATCGTGTTGATGATCCCATCTGGCTGAACAATTCTTTCATGACCTATCTCCGGTTGCGACCCGGAGCAGATCCGGAAGCCCTCAGGGCCAAATTCCCTGAATTCATCCGAACCTACGTCGGTCCGCAGATCGAACAGTTCATGGGTCAGCCGTATGACGAAGCGCTGAACGCCGGTTTGAAATACGAATGGCAACTCGAGCGAATGGCAGAGATTTATCTGCATTCTCCGTCAACGGAACAGCTTGGACCAACGGGCGATGTTCGATATCTGTACATATTGGGTGCGATCGCACTTTTTGTACTGATCATCGCCTGCATCAACTTTATGAATCTGTCTACCGCCCGTGCAACAGGACGTGCGCGCGAAGTCGGGATTCGTAAAACCATGGGTTCAGATAGAAGCCAACTCATTCGGCAGTTTCTGGGTGAATCCGTTGCCACGGCGACAATTTCGATGGTTTTTGCTTTCGGAATAGTTCTGCTGGCTCTGCCTGCATTTTCTAAAATGGCAGGAGCCACTCTGTCCGTGGCACCATGGCTGTCAGGCGTGGTCGTCATGATTGCACTCGTAACCGGTATTTTGGCCGGATTATATCCGGCATTTGTTCTTTCAGGTTTTCAGCCTGCTGTTGTCCTCAAAGGGTCATTTGCGTCCAGCAAAAAAGGAAAAGCTCTGAGGTCTGCGCTGGTCGTATTTCAATTCAGTATTTCCATTGTGCTGCTGGTTGGTACTGCCATCGTATACAAGCAGCTGGATTTCATACAGCAACAAGATCTCGGATTCCAAAAAGAGCAGGTTGTTGTGGTCCCCATTGAGACCCGCACTGCACTGCAGAACTTCGATACGTTCAGAAACGAACTGCTGACGAACACCAGCATTGCGGATGCTGCGTCAGCAGGGATGGTGCCCGGTCCCGAACATATTCACAACAACACGGGGTTTCGGGGAGAAGGCATGCGGGATGAGGAATTCATCATCGCCGCCCTCGGTGAGGTGTCCGACGACTACGTAGAGACGATGGGCCTGAAAATGATAGCGGGTAGGGATTTTGACGCGAACTTCCCGTCGGATACTTCAGGCTTTGTAATCAACGAGGCAGCAGCCGCGGAACTGGGCTTCACACCCGAGGAAATAGTTGGGACAACGCTGGCCAGATTGGGAGGAAACGCGGACGGAACCGACCGTGTGATGACTGTACTGGGCGTTTTCGAGAATGCCAATTTCGAATCGCTGCATACAGCAGTCAGACCGATGGTGCTTGGCCACTGGCAGATGAATCAACGCTACGCTCCCATCCGGATTCAGTCTGCAGACGTGGCGACGACGCTGAAGCAAATCGAAGAGGTCTGGACTGCCTGGGAACCGGGATATCCGTTCACCTACTTTTTTATGGACACGGAATACCAGCAGTATTACGAGCAGGAGCAGCGCCTTGGCAATCTGTACTCCTATTTCACCATTCTTGCGATTCTCATCGCATGTCTGGGCCTCTTTGGTCTGGCATCGTTTATAACGGTTCAGAGAACGAAGGAGATTGGTGTTCGCAAAGTGATGGGAGCCTCCGTTCCAGGAATCGTTGTATTGCTCTCCAAAGAGTTTACCTACCTGGTGCTGATCGCGTGTCTGGTTGGATTTCCCGTGGCCTGGTATGCCATGGACTTGTGGCTTCAGGATTTCGCCTACGCAACAACCATGGGATGGTGGGTCTTCGCAGGCTCCGGGCTCTTGGCGCTGACAATTGCCTGGCTGACCGTGAGCTATCAGTCGATCAAGACGGCGACGGCAAACCCGGTTCAATCGCTGCGGTACGAATAGAACCAGCCGGTATTTGAGGGTATTTGTGCGGGGGCGCGATCTTCGATCGCGCCCCCGCACTATTTATAGCCCCACCAGACTACTAAGAGCAACACGCGGCCGGGATCTGCGTCTTAGCGATGTGAAATTGAAACTGCCATACAGTGCGTTGCTCCTCATCCTCGTTTTTGCAGGATGCGCGAGCGTGAAAGTGCCGGCCGAACTCGAGGCCATTGGCTTCGAGTGGGTCAAGATCGAAGGAGGCCCTTTCCTGGTTGGCGACTCGTTCGAGCGCGAGGACCAGGATGCGCTGCCTCTGCATGGCATCGTAGTTCCGGACTTCTACATATCACGCTACGAGACCACTCTCGACCAGTATGATTGGTTCGCCAGGGACACCGGGCGAGAAACGGTTCTCCCCGAGCAGAGCTTCCGGGGCACGCGGGCCGCCGGGAATATGGTCTGGGCAGACGCAAAGGCATTCTGCGAACATATCGGCGGTCGTCTTCCCAGCGAGAATGAATGGGAATACGCTGCGGCAGGCGGCAAGACAAAACAACTGTATCCGGGCACGAACGACGAAACTGAGATCGATGATTTTGTGCGCCATCGTGAAAACAGCATGGCTGAATCCTTTCCAGTAGGACGAAAAAAGCCCAACCACTTCGGTCTATTCGACATGGGCGGAAATGTGGCCGAGTGGATCGGGGAGTACTATGAGTTCTATCCCGAACCAGGCACAGAGCCCGTATGGATCAATCTTGACGAGCGTGAGCTGAGATTGGCGCGGGGAGGCGGATATTCGGCTGAAATACACATCGCAAGAACGTACTGGAGGGCTGGAACGCTTGGCACCGTTCGGACACCAACTATCGGTGTTCGTTGTGTTCGGGACCTTTGAGGCCGGATATTTGATAAAAGAAGAGTGTTTTGTCCAAAACTTAACGAAGCAGTCCAATGACATTGAAGTATTCTTATTTAGATTGGGTCTAAATAAGAAAGGCGCCCTCTGTTAGCCGGAAACAGAGTCGTCTCCCTTCGGATGATTGATCGCCCCACACGTGAATCGTCCGAAACAGAACATAAAGGCCCAAAAAAGCACACGACTGGCACTATCAGCCGGTCTCAACCTTCAAAAGCCACTCTTTATGAGTCCCGTATCACTTCCACAGCCTCTGACGTCATTTGCGTGCGGTGTTGTGGTACAGCTGGCCTTTCTTTCTCTGCTTCCTGCAGAGGCTGAACGCCTGCGTGATCTGGGTATCAGGGAGGGCAACGAAATTCATGTGATTCGCAATGCTGAATCACTGATCTGCAAGGTTGAAGCGAGCCGGGTTGTTCTGAGAAGGGAAGTTGCGATGAACGTTTTTGCAGTTCTTCAACCAGCATGACTCTTTTGGACATGAAGCCGGGTCAGCGTTCGCGTATCACAGGCTGGTCCACTCCCGAACCCCCTTCCAGACTCCTGGAATTTGGTCTGCTCCCGGGTACCGAAGTAGAAATTGTTCGTTATGCTCCCCTCGGTGACCCGATCGATCTGAAAGTGAGGGGGTATCATCTTTCCATCCGTAAATCTGAAGCCGGACACGTTCTGGTGGAGAAGCTCTGATTGATGGAAAATCCAGCAGCAGATTCCCGTCCCGGCAGCGCGGCCAACCGCCGCGTCGCGCTGATCGGCAATCCGAATGTGGGCAAGACGACCGTCTTCAACATTTTGACGGGAATGCGTCAAAAAGTGGGCAACTACCCAGGCGTCACGGTCGAGAAAAAAGTTGGACGTCTTGCGGGCAAAGATGCCATCGACATTATTGATCTACCCGGCTCCTACAGCCTCAGTCCAAAGTCGCTCGATGAACGCATCGCATATGATGTTCTCATGGGACACGTCGAGGGAGAGGACGCTCCAGACCTGGCTGTCTGTGTTGTGGATGCCAGCAATCTCGAGCGCAATCTGTACCTCGTGACCCAGGTGATCGATGTCGGACTCCCTGTCATCGTTGCTCTCAACATGACCGATGCGGCCGAAGAAGCAGGTCTCCAGATCGATGTGCCAGGACTGCAGGAGGCGCTCGGCGTGCCAGTGATTCCGATGGTCGCTTCCCAGAACGAGGGATTGGGAAAGCTGAAGTATCAGATGCGCAAGGAAGAGCTGCCGCCTCGCGCAACCCGTCAGTGGTCCATCATGCCTGTCGTCGATGTCGTTCTACCAGAGCTGATGGAAGCGCTCGAAGGCAAAGTTGAGAAGAAGGGTCGGTTCATAGAGGCACTGCAGTGCCTCACGAACGATACCATGTTGGAATCCTGGGAGAATCGGGCACCCGTCTTTCACGCGCACGTATTGGAGACGCGCGAGATGCTCGAGGAACAGAAAGCGCCGTTCAGACAGGCAGAAATCATGGGCCGATACGGTTGGCTGAGCCCATTGGTCGCCCGTGTCACCACCCGCAAGATTGATCCATCCCAACGCACGCTTTCCGACAAGATTGATGCGGTCCTGACCCATCGAATCGCCGGCCCGCTGCTATTCGGGTTACTCTTGCTCCTGATTTTCGAGGCGGTTTTCTCGTGGGCAGAGCCCGCAATGGATCTGATCGAACTGGGCGTGGTCAATCTCGGATCAGGTGTCAGAACGGTTTTTCCCGAAGGCCTCGTCACGGACCTGGTGGTCGACGGAATGATCACGGGCGTGGGAAACGTGGCGGTCTTTCTACCCCAGATCCTCCTGCTGTTCTTTTTCCTGGGTCTGATGGAAGACACTGGTTACATGGCCCGGTCCGCCTTTATCATGGATCGCCTCATGAGCCGGGTCGGACTCAGCGGTGGCTCCGTCGTGCCACTCCTGTCCTCTTTTGCGTGCGCCATCCCGGGTATCATGGCGGCGCGCACGTTGGCCAATCCCCGCGACAGGCTGATTACCATTCTCGTGGCTCCGCTCATGAGTTGCTCGGCTCGCCTGCCGGTCTACACGCTGTTTATCGCTGCTTTTCTTCCCACCGGGACGATTCTGGGCCTGTTTTCCTTTCAGGGAGTGGCGATGTTCTCCATGTACCTCCTCGGGACAGTAATGGCCTTCGTCGCCGCGTTTGTGTTGCGGCGCATCGTCTTCAAGGGTGAATCATCCTTTTTCGCGATGGAATTGCCCCCTTACAGGATGCCGCGCTTCCGTCAGATCTTCTGGCGCATGATCGATCGCTCGAAGGCATTCGTCGTGCGAGCTGGCAAGATCATCTTCGGCATGTCCATCATCCTGTGGATTCTGGCCCGTTTTCCTGTTTCAGACGCCGATCCGGGACTGGCCGCTCAGCGGGCCGATGCAGATCAACGCGCCGAATCGAGTCGGGTTGAGATGGTCGCGTCCGGAATGAGCGAAGAGGATGCACTCTCGGCCGTCGAGACTGAGATGGCAGATGAATACTACACGCTTGATGCGGCTGAAGCAGGATATCAGATAGAACACAGCTTCATCGGAATGCTGGGGCACGGACTCGAGCCCATCATGCGGCCTTTAGGCTTTGACTGGAAGATCAGCGCGGGAATCGTATCTGCGTTCGCCGCGCGTGAAGTGATCATTTCGGCTCTCGCAACCATCTACAGTGTTGGAGATGTGGATGAAGACAGCCCCCTGCTCAGGGACAAGCTCAAGGCGGACACCTACGAAGATGGATCCCCGGTGTACACACCCCTCGTCGCGGTCAGCCTCTTGGTATTCTTCGTTCTGGCGCTTCAGTGCATGAGCACGCTTGCCATTGCCCGAAGAGAAACGAACACCTGGAAGTGGCCCGCCGTCATGTGGCTGTACATGACAGGCCTGGCGTACCTGTTCTCGCTTGTCATCTACCAGGGTGGTATGGCGCTCGGTTGGGGGTAATCCGGGTTGGGGACAAGCCCGGTAGGGGAAGATCCAGATTGGTGACGCACCAGCCCAGTTACGGTGAGACCGCTGTGATCGGCGTCAATTCAATCCTCGCGAACTCTACTTCACTTCCCTCTGCCTGGACAGCAATCTGGCCTGAGGTTACTGTCGCCCCGAATCCGTGATTGACCAGATCCCCGTTGATCCAGACTTTGATTTCGTCGTCCACGACTTCAACAATCATCTCATTCCATTCCCCTAGCGGACTTTCGGAGCCGTCTGTGAGGTTGACGATCCGCCGTTTTTTGCCTTCGGTGATCCCCCATTCTTCTTGAGGTCCGCGCCTTTCGACCATGTCCTCAACCTGGATATCCTCCACGATGACCCAGAAGTCACCGGCATTCTGATGCATCATCTGCACCTCGATGGACTTGGGAAACATTTTGTACAACGCACGCGGGGTCGAAGCGTGAACGAGAACGCCGCAATTTCCGGGTTCGCCCGGGAATCGATATGTGACCTGGAGTCGGTAATTCGAATACTTCGCGTCTGTAATCAGGTGTCCCTGTGGCGTTCCCAGGCTGACCAGATTGCCGTCACGAACGATGAATGGATCGCGCACGTCCAACGAGTCCATCTCCGGCACATCCACGTGCCAGCCCTGAAGATCAACGCCATTGAACAGGGAGACGGAGGCTGGCTCGGGTTCGCAGCCAATCGTGAGACTCGTCACGATGATGAGCGTGCTGAAAATGCCGGATCGGTTCGATCTTGTCATGGACGGATGAGGGATACGTTGCCAATTGAGGCGGCAAAGTATCACTCAAGCATCTCTAAAAACAATTTCCCGGCCCAAGTCCTAATTCGTGACCGAATAGCCCAGCAGCCTTACGTACAGTGATTGTGGAGTTTCTGGAAATCCTCCTCCTATAATCTCTACCGAGAAAACGTATTCAGCCTCGACTTCGAACTGCGAGGGTTTGAAGGCATCGATCAGCAGCGGAATACCGTCAGTGTGCGGATTTTCAGCAACCTGAATATGGTCCGCAATCAGACACGCATGGTCTTCGGGACATTCGGATATCCCAACAACGAAGGCCGTCAGATTGAATTCGCCGACTTCATGTGTTCCATCCACAATCTGGACGAACGAAGCAGGCATGAGGTCCATGGCTGACGGGTACGTCGATTTTGAATCATCATCCGAGTCCGGTCCCAGCAGCTGGCAGCCGCTCAAGGTCATACATAGGCCGGTAAAAACCAGCAGAAATAAGTTTTTCATTCTCACCATCCCTCAATCATGCTCTGAAGGCCCTCAATCACGCTCTGAAGGTCACCGCGTCAACCCATTCTTGCCTCGTTTACATGGTTTCTGAAGCCTGGTTTCGGTGTGCAAGTCGAATTGCCCACAACACTCGTCGCCTCCAAACGCGTTACGCACGCTCGGCGAGTTCACTCCAGCGATCAACGTCGCGTTCGAGGCCTACAGACAGCTCGCCGAGTTCATGGGAAAGCGCGGTGATCGCGTCTATGTCGTGGGGATTTTCCGAAAGAAGAGACTCGATCTCCTCTTTTCGTGCCTCGGCACTCTCAATTCGAAGCTCCGTCTCTTCGAGCTCCTTTTTCTCTTTATAGGAAAGCTTGTTGGATGTGGGCTGGGAAGCGGCCTGTTTTTTGGCTTTCGTCGACGCGCCTTTTTTGGCCGTCACTTTCTTGGCGGACGCATCGTCCTCACGCTTGCGAATTTCGAGGTACGCAGAATAGTCGCCCGGGTAGTTCCGGATCTTTCCGTCACTTTCGAAGCAAATGATGTGATCGACCGTTCGGTCCAGAAACCACCGATCGTGAGATACTGCAATCAACACTCCTGGAAACGTGTCGAGGTATTCTTCGAGCGCCGCCAGAGTGGGAATGTCCAGGTCGTTGGTTGGCTCATCGAGCAGAAGGATATTTGGTGCCTCCATCAACACGAGCAGCAAGTGCAACCGTCGCCGTTCACCTCCCGAAAGTTTGGCCACCGGTGTGTATTGAACAGCTGGAGCAAAAAGGAAGCGCTCCAGCATCTGACTGGCCGAAATAACAGCTCCATCTGCCGTTCGCACGTTGTCGGCCACTTCCGTGACGGTATCGATGACCCGCAGCGAATCATTGAGCGGGCGGGCTTCCTGGTCGAAATATCCGACTACGACCGTGGGGCCGGACTCGATGCTACCCGAGTCGGGCGTCACGTTGCCGACAATCATCTCGAGGAGCGTCGTTTTGCCCGACCCGTTGGGTCCGATGATGCCAATGCGATCTTCTTTCGTCAGAATCCGCGAATAGCCGTCGATGAGGATCTGTTCATCATAAGACTTGGACACATTTTCGAGCTCGAGCACCTTCTTTCCCAGGCGGGTGGAAGCAGCCGCGAGCGCAAGTTTCGCATCAGGACTCGACCTGCTTTCTTCCTGCAATGCCAGGGCTCGCTCTACGCGGTATTTGGCTTTGGATGTTCTCGCCTTCGGTCCGCGCCTCAGCCAGGCCAGTTCGCGTCGCGCCAGGTTTTGACGGGTTCTTTCAGTGGCTTCTGCCAGCCTGTCTTGCTCCTCCTTCAGTTCCAGATAACGACTGTAGTTCCCTTCGTATTTCGTTACGCCACCTGGTCCAACTTCCAACATGCGATTGGTGACTCGATCAAGGAAATAGCGATCGTGAGTTACAAGCAGCAGCGCACCGGAGTAGCGGGACAGATAGGCCTCCAGCCAGGCGATCGTTTCCGTGTCCAGATGGTTGGTGGGCTCATCCAGCAGAAGCAGATCGGGTTGAAGCAGGAGGGCGCGGGCCAGAGCCACGCGTTTTCGTTGCCCCCCGGAAAGCGTTCCCACCTTGGCCCCAAAATCGGTCAGGCCAAGTCGATCCAGAATGGCCCGCGCGGCCGCCTCTCGATCCCAACCCCCGCTCACGTCCAACTGGTGGCTCAAGTCTGAGACGCGGGCCAAAAGGGATTCGTCTGTTTCTTTCGCGGTGGAAAGTTGGTGCGAGGCTTCCTCGTAGTCGTGCAGCAATCGAAGCGTAGGATCACCCTGATCAAAAACCGCATCTATGACGGAGTGTCCGGGCTCAAATGACGGGTTTTGAGGTAAAAACGCGACTCGCGCACCCGCAGGCGTCATGACTCGACCGCCATCTTCCTTCTCAAGGCCCGCAATGATGCGCATCAGGGTCGTTTTCCCGGACCCATTTGCACCGATGAGCCCCATCTTCTCATCGTCCGCCAGTCCAAACGTCACATCATCCAACAGCGGTTTGACGCCATAACTTTTGTGAAGGGATTCTATTGTCAGGACGTTCATCTAGACCCGGGATCTGGCAGAAAAAGACGGATGTGTCGGAAGGCGGGGTAAGGTAGGCAATGCTGGGTCGGGTCGCCTCGTCGGCGCTGCGCGAGCGCTTTCTAAACCACTCCTGCGTACATCGACTCGATGAGCTCGAGGAAGTTGGCTCTGATGACCTTGCGCTTGAGCTTCATCGTGGGTGTCATCATGCCATTCTCTACGGAGAAGGGCTCCGTGACCAGTCGGAAGTCGCGAATCTTCTCATGTGCGGCCGCCTGACGCGAGTACGACTTGAACAACTGCGTAAAGACGCGCTGCACTTCTTCCGTTGCCAGAATGTCCTCGAGTTTGGAGGCTTCAAGTTTTTGCTCCTTCGCATAGCTGCGGATGATGTCTGCGTCGGGTACGACGAGTGCGGTCAGGTATTCGCGGGCTTCTCCGATCACCATGAGCTGGTCGATCCACGGTTCATGCTTGAAGCCTTCCTCGATGGGGCCGGGGTAGATGTTCTTGCCACCAGCAGATACGATCATGTGCTTGATCCGGTCAGTAATCATCAGAAAACCATCATCATATCGGCCCACATCACCGGTGTGGTACCAACCATCTGGATCGATGGCTTCGGCCGTGGCCTCAGGGTTATTCCAGTATCCCTTCATGATGTTGGGACCTTTTGCGATGATCTCTCCGCTTTCGGTCGTCAAGTCACTTGGATAATCGTCACCCTTCATCTGTCCCAGGATTTCCGCCGAGTCCACATCCTGGATGGCAACAGTGACTCCGGGTATGATGTGTCCCACCTTTCCGTAACGCGGATCATCGAACGGGGTGACGGACAGAACCGGGCTGGTCTCAGTCAGGCCATATCCCTCGACGATGGGAATTCCGGCGGAGAAAAAGAACTCACCAATGGATTTTGGGAGAGCGGCGCCTCCCGAGACACCGAACTCAATGTGTCCACCCAGTTTTTCCTTCAGTTTCGAGAACACAAGCTTCTGCGCGAGCGCATTTTGCATCGACAGAATGGGGCCTGTTCGCTGACCACGCGTCTTCTTGAGATTATAGTCGTAGCCGACTTTTTGAGCCCAGACGAAAATCTTTTTCTTGGTTGGCGACCCCGATTCAACAGATTTCGACACTCCATTGAAGATTTTTTCGTACAGTCTCGGCACGGACAACAGCACGGTCGGCTTGACGTCCAGAATGTCTGTAATTACGGTGTCTATGCTGCGGGCATATGAGATAATCATGCCACAGGAAAGGGTACCGAGGTACCCACCGAGTCGTTCGAACGAGTGACACAGCGGCAGGAAAGAGAGATGGCGCCCGCCTTCTTTGAATCGCAACCGGGTAATGGTGGCTTTCAGATTTTCACACAGATTGGCGTGCGTCAGCATGACCCCTTTCGGATTTCCTGTCGTGCCGGATGTATAAATCAATACGGACAGATCGTCGGGTTTTACCGCGGCCTCGTTGGCATGGATGGCGTCTTTGTACTCTTCATACAGCCCCGCACCCTGCTCCATGGCGTCGTCGTATAGATCGAGGTAGTCCGGCGCTTCATTCCGAGGAGGCACCATCGACACGATTCGATTCAGCTTCGGGCACAGGTCATAGATCTGAAGAGCCTTCTTCAGCTGTATTCCCGTCGAAACGATGAATACCGATGCGCCCGAATCATGGACGATATAACTGACTTCCTTGGACGGCAGCGTCGTGTAGAGTGACACATTGACCGCGCCAAGCAGCTGTGTAGCGATGTCAGCATAGGCCCACTCCGGCCTGTTTTCGGACAGGATGGCCACTCGGTGACCCGGTCGAACGCCCTGCGCGTACAGATACCCGGCCATCGCGTGCGCTTTATCCCTGAACTCGGGCCAGGTGACATCTGTCCATTCCTTGGACTCTTTGTCGACATACCGAAGAACAACCTGCTTCTTGCCTTCGTGGTAGGCCATCAACCGATTGAATAATTCGGGGACGGTGTTGAAATCAACGAGCGTAGTCATAGGGTAGGATGTCAACGGGAACGACCTGAAAATGGCGAGGACATGAATGTAGGACCACAAACCCTGAATTCACAAGGCCAGACCTGCATGGAAATACACGCATTTAGAGCCGAAAGGAGATCAGTCCGAAGCGCCCGATTGCAGACTAGTCGGCCTCCGAGCCCACGACCTTTTTGATCGAGGAATGACCTTCCTCTTCCAGGAGGCGCACCAGACCTTCCTTAATATCACGGATGAGTCCTGGTCCTTGATACACAAGACCGGTGTAGAGCTGAATCAGAGATGCCCCTGCCTTGATGCGCTCGTATGCCTGTTCGGCCGATGCGATGCCACCAACACCAATGATGGGCACCTTTCCGTTCGTCTTTTTGTAGAGATAGCGAACGAGCCCCGTAGCGCGGTCCGCGATTGGCTGGCCACTGAGGCCGCCCTTTCCGATTTTTTCGATTCGCTCTTTCGATGTCACCAGATTCCTGCGATCTGAAGCCGTATTGGTGGCGATGAATCCGTTGACCTTGTGGGCCAGTGAGACGAGCAGGATCTCGTCGAAGAAGCTGTCGAGGATGAATCGTTCGGCGTGCGGGGGGGAAACCTTCACCAGGATGGGCACACGACGATTCATCTCTTTTCGCTCGCGCATGATGGCGGAGAGCAATTCGTCGAGTGAGTTCGGGTCTTCAAACGTTTTCCCTTCAGCCGTATTGGGACACGAAATATTGAGAGCCACGTAATCGGCCCACGGTGCCAGCAAACGGAAACTCTGGCAGAAGTCCTCGATCGCCGCTTCGCCCTCAATCCTGGGATCGTGGGTCTTGGCCAGATTGACCCCGACAGGAAAAGCGATCTGTCCCGCATGGTTTTTGAGACGTGGCTGAACGGCTTTGGCGCCCACGTTGTTGAGGCCCATGCGATTGATAAGTGCCTGATCCTCGGGCAAACGGAACGCACGGGGCCTCGGATTTCCTTTCGATTTTTTAGCGCTGACAGATCCCACTTCCACAAAGCCGCATCCAGCTTTTCTGAAGAAGGGAATCATGCGGGCATTTTTATCGAATCCTGCCGCGAGTCCGATGGGGTTGGCAAACGTCTTGCCCAGTATTTCCTGATGCAGGCTCGGATGTGCATACTGGTACATCGAGTCCAGCAGAAACGGAGTAAATTTCTGGGAGAACTGAGCGGCTCCCGAGGCCATCGTGTGGGCGGTCTCGGGACCCATAGAAAACAGAAAGGACCGAAGCTTGGAATACATGCGTATGCGATTGGCTCGGCTGGAACCCGGTGTTGGTCGGAACCGGTGTTGGTCGGAAC
>CAZEHJ010000030.1:16884-37453 GCA_964512485.1 uncultured Rhodothermales bacterium
CCGGTGTTGGTCGGAACCGGTGTTGGTCGGAACACAATGTTGTGGACGGGTTTATCCTGAGGACGACACGTCCATTTTTACTCGCACCAAGATACGCTAATTCCCAAATGGGAAAAGCAGGTAGAACGAATGAACATTACCATATATCAGGTTGACGCTTTTACCGACCAGCCGTTCAGAGGAAACCCGGCTGGCGTATGTGTCAGGGACACTGAGCTCGACGAGCCGGCCATGCAGTCGATCGCCAACGAGATGAATCTCGCCGAGACGGCGTTCGTGACTCCTGGCGAAAATGACGAATGGAATCTTCGATGGTTCACTCCGCTCACAGAAGTAGATCTGTGCGGCCACGCGACGTTGGCATCCGCTCACACCCTGTTTGAAAAAGGGATGGTCGCCCCGGACGTAACGATTCGCTTTCAGACGAAAAGTGGCGAACTGCGAGTCTCGCGCAAAGAAGGGCGCGTGCTTGAGATGGTGTTTCCGGCAGAGCCGGCCGATAAGGGATTCCCCCAGGAGCTGATCGAAAATGCCATCCAGACGACCTGTGAGTTTCACGGAGCCAATCGCATGGACGCGATAGCTGAAGTCGAAAGCGAAGAGGTGCTTCGCGAACTGAAGCCGGATATGTCAGCCATTGCAGCGCTTCCTGTCCGGGGTCTCATTGTGACGGCAGTGGCCGAAGATGCGAATCTGGACTTCGTTTCCAGATTTTTTGCTCCGCAATGTGGCGTTCCAGAAGATCCGGTCACGGGTTCAGCTCACTGTTGCCTCGCGCCGTACTGGGCGGCGAAGCTCGACAAGACGCGATTGAAGGGTCGGCAAATCTCTGCCAGGGGCGGAAACGTGGATGTTGAGATCGCGGGGGACCGGGTGATCCTCAGGGGAGAAGCTGTGACGGTGATGACGGCCGAAATGTCCTTTTGAAGGTTGTCTATTCACCTAGGCCGAGAATGGAAGCCATGACTCCTCGGTAGTGCCAAAGCGCAGTTCTTCCCCGAGTCGTCAGTTCCACCAACGTGTGTGGGCGGTTATTGACGAACGACTTGCTGATGGTGACATATTCGGCATTCTCGAGACGCGTGAGGTGGGAAGACAGATTTCCTCCGGAGAGCCCCGTTCTTGTTGCGAGTCGAACAAAGTCGGCTTTCTTCAGAACAAACAGGGTCGTCAGCAGGATCAGACGTGCAGGCTCGTGAATGACACGATCTACGTCGGCATAAGTTGACCTGGTTTGGGTTGGTTGTGCCATGATGAGAGTGATTGTCTTATTCGCTGACGCGGATAGTTTTAATATACACACAAGTTTGTGACGCAAACTATCCTGTTGAGTTTCATGTTGACTCAATAACAGGCTTGAATGCATAAAAAAGGGCCCGTCGCTTGCGCGACGGGCCCGACACGGATCGAAACGATCCTCAAACAAGTGATTTCAGCCTACCAGCCTGGGATGAGTTGGAACCCAAAGTGTGCGCCTTTTTCCGGCCGTTGAAATGGCTTGGCGTAGAAGATTTCCAGAACCGTGTATCCAAACAGGTTGAATCGTGACGAAACACCCGTACTGAAAACCGGAACGCGATCTGTCGTCCTTTCGGTTTCAAACTTCAAAACAGGAAGGTCTTCTTTTGTCCAGGCCATACCACCATCTGCAAACAAAGTAATTTCAGTTGGGAGATAAGGGAAATTCAGCAGACCCCAAGAGTCGTTGCCCAACAGCGGGATTCTGAGTTCAACACTCGCCGTGGCCACCCTCGTCCCCAGCAGTCGCTCTTGTTCAGCACAGGCTCCTTGCGCGGTTGCGGTACACTCACCAATGTCGTCAAACGAGGTGAAACTATAACCGCGCACGAAACCGATACTGTTCGCGTAGCCCAAGTATTCCTGTGTAAAAAGCGAATTCTGATCTTCTTTAGCGCCATAGTTACCCACGTGTAGTCCGTGGAAGGCAAGCGTGAAGGAGTTGATCTGGAAATACTTCCTGAAATCCGCCTGTACTCTCAGAAATTGCTGAGACCCGATGAACGGAGTGACTTCGAATCTCGAACGACCCCCACGTATAGGAGATGTAAATCCAAAAAATGAATAGTCACTGATCAAGGCCAGACCCACCGTTCCGAAATACACAGCGTCCGGCTCGGCTTCGTCCAGTTGTTCTCGATTGCGCGTCACAAATCCTGTAAGCGGATCAAATCGGAAGGTGTCCAGCTCGTAGTCGAATCCATAGCGGGTAAAACCACCGGATGCCTCGATACGCCTCGTCGTCGTGAACGGATAGGACGCTGTTCCCTCAAGCTGATCGATGTAGATTCGTTGACGCAGATTCAGAATGCTCTGACCGTCGTTGCCCACAAATGATCGGCCGAACAGAATGGGAACGTGTCCTGCGACACCACCCCAGTTGAGACGATTTTGTCGGTTCAGATAACCGACCTGGGCACCGATGTCCTTGAACGTGCCATTGGCCTGTGCGATGACCGTGAGATTCTGGTTTCCCAGCATGTCGCTGAAGAAAAATCCGACACCGCCCGATACGCCGGCGCCGTACAGACCACCAGCTTGTACACCGATTGACGGTGGGGCTACATAGTCAAGCTTCAATCTCGGGCTGTACACATCAGAGGAGTAGTCCTGATCCTCCGGAAGTCCAGTCAGTGGATCATTCAGGTAGTTGCCGACGAGGCCCTCATCTGTATTTCGATAGGGAGGAAGAACTGAAGCAATTGCTCGATCCCTCACTTCGCCGAACTGAACAAGTTCGCCAACGAGTTCGTCTGCCTCGCGCGCATAGACGGTGTATTTGCTGTCTCCGAATACGGAAAACATCATGCGCCCGTTCTGGGACGCGACCGACATGGCCGGAGACATGGCCGTAATTCCAGATACCCCTGTCTTGAGATTGGTAATCTTGTAGACATCATCACTTGTTAGATCGAGGCGATACAGGTCCTTGAATCCATCGTAATCCGAGATGAAATACAGATTCTGCCCATCTGGCGAGAACTGAGGATTGTGATGCAGGCCTTCGAAAGGACGGTGTACTTCGATCTCTAACGAATTGGTATTGATCGTAGCAAGCCTGGGCGCGCCATACTCCAGCGTTCTGAAATTGGTGCCCGCTTCACCACGGTCCGTCGTGAACGCGAGTGTTTCACCGTCGGGACTCCAGGCGGGTTGAAGATCTGCGAACCGGTCGTTGGTGAGCTGGCGAACCTCGCCGCTTTCCATCGTGAGCAGGTACAGATCGCTGATGCCGCCGTCCATTCCGGAGAAGGCGATAGCATCGCCGTCCGGCGACCAGGCCAGGTTCGTGATTGCCGTCACGCCGTCTACTGCGAACCGCTGAGTGATGTCACCCTTGGTCCAGTCAAGAATGGAAATTTCATTGTCTCCATCAACGAACGTGATGAACGCAAAGCTGCGACCATCGGGAGACCAGGAGCCGGCCGATGCAATGAAGCGAATCGCGTCAAAATGCGAATCCCTGTTTCCGGACTTCAGTTTCCGTACGACTTCACCGGTATTTGTGTCGGCGATGAAAAGATTGATCTCGAACAGATCTTTTTCAGACAGGAACGCCACGTACTGCCCATCCGGGCTCACAACAGGGGCAATGTTCATGTCTCCTGAATCGATGTCCTTGGACAAGACCTCGCGACCCGCGGCAGCGTTATCGTCGCGTCCTTCTGTGAGAGGCAAGTATGTATCCTTGACAGCTCCGATCCATTCGGTTGAAAGGGAATCGGCCGTAATTCCAAGCGTGTAGACGAAAGCGGAGTCAACCCCAACCCGACCGGACAGTTTGAACAGGTTTGCAACGGCCACATCACCATACTTGCCACCGATGTAAGCCAGGTAAGCCTGCCCGTAGCGGTAAGGAAAGTAGCTCATGTCTCGGGTAATCGTTTCGATCGTTGGAAGATCATCGCGAAGGGCGGCATCCCGCATCCACATGGCTGTGTGGGCATCGAGACGCCCAACGGAAAAGTACTCAGCCATTCCCTCGGTCATCCAGAGCGGAACGAGTTGAAATGCGAAGCGAACAGAATCCGTGCGCGAGAGCGCAATGTCATACTGGAATGAATGAACCAACTCGTGTCCCAGGACGTGATCGGTCTCCTTGTAGATGCCCGTCAGCGGCATGATTACACGCTCTTTCAGGCTCTCAGTGACACCCCCCGTTCCTTCGCCCAGATTCCCACCAATTGCATTCGTCTGATGGAAATCGGCGTCATTTGCGTAGAAAATGATGGGCTTTCTTTCGTAAAACTCTCTCAGAAACGTGCGGCTGTGGCGCTGATACCAGCGCTCTGCCATGCGCGCGGCATCGCCAACGGCTTCTTCTTCTTCGGGGTAGAGGTAAAACTCGAAGTGATCTGTTTTGAATGTTTGAAATTCGAAATCGTCGTACTGGACCTTGTTGCGTCCGAAATACTGCGCCTGCGATGGGGTCGGAATCACCATGACTCCGAGAATGAGCACCGCCAGAATGGTCTTCAGAAATCGTGCGACGGGACGCTGGCGATTTCTTCTTTGAGACTGAATCATAGGAAATCCGACTTTATGACCTTCAGGTACAGGCGGGGGAATGCTACCTAAAGAATTGATACTGGTTCAGAGTATTTGCGGAGGCTGAATCCATTTCCGGCTTCGTATCAACCACACACAGGCGTATCAACTACACACAGGTGCGTTACGATCCTCAGAAAATGGTAATTGCCATGCCGAATAAATGTCTGCAGCCTGAGAGTCGCAATTTTCAGACCCAAAAAACAGCTTTTCGGCGCCAATCGTAGCGTTCCACAACTGATCAGAACGATCTTGCCCATGAACGGAACCCGTGCGGTGTCGGCGCGATTTCATCAGCGGTCGCAAGACCTCAATTCAGGACGGGATGTTAAACCCGTTGTCGTACATATCGTACATCCACAACCATGAATTCTGATGGATGAAGGTCGCTCCCGGGTTCGGGTATTTGTTGCGCTGATAGCAATCATATTTGGAATACTCTCGCTGCGCTTGGGGAAACTGCAGCTGATTGAGGCCTCGGACCACACAGGGGAGTCGAAAGCGAATGCCATGCGTGAACGGCGGGTCCAGCCCCCGAGGGGAAGGTTCTTCGACAGAAACGGTGTGCTTATGGTCGAGAATGAACCGAGCTTCACGTTGTTCGTCACGCCGTCCTATTTCGATGAGACGACCATTCCGCTGCTCGCCGATCTATTATTTGTTGCGGATTCAACCATCGAGAATCAGTACCAGGCGGCCAAGGCCTGGAGTTCGTTCAAGCGATCACCCTTGCGCGCAGACGTGTCCTTCGAAGCGCTCAGCCGCGTGCTTGAGCAGCGTCACAATCTTCCGGGTGTCGATTACGAGATTACCCAGAAACGGCATTATCTCACGGATGCCAGAATGACCCACGCGATGGGATATGTGAGGGAAATATCGGAGTCTGTCCTGAAGGCTCGCCAGGATGAAGGCTATCGGAGGGGAGATCCATATGGTCAGGGAGGACTCGAACTTCAATACGAGTCTGATATCCGCGGCCAGCCGGGGAGTGATTTCAAAATGGTCAATGTCCGCGGTCAGGTCGTCGAAGATTATCTCGGCGGACGCGAAGACCGTCCGGCCGTCAACGGACTCGATCTGGATCTGACCATCGATGCAGATCTGCAGGCTTTTGCCGAGTCACTGTTTGTCGGCAGACGAGGCGGCGTGATTGCCGTGGATCCGAACAACGGCGAAGTGCTGGCCATGCATTCAGCACCGGATTATGATTTGAGCATGTTCACCAGCCGTCTGGACCCTGAAGTCTGGGACAGCCTGAGGACGCATCCGGACCGGCCTCTTTTCAATCGGGTTACCCAGAGTGTTCTCGCGCCGGGCTCGACGTTCAAGCCACTTATTGCCTTGCTTGCCCTCGAGCAGGGAGTCATCGATCGGGATGACGAGGTGTTCTGCGATGGGGGACACCCGATGGGTCATGGCGATTTCTTTACCTGTCTGGCCGAGCACGGGTCGGTAAATGTGGTCGAAGCCATCATGCACTCGTGCAACACCTTCTTCTTCGAAATGGCACGTCGCGTTGACGTCAATTCGCTGAACAGGATGGCCTCTTTGTTCGGTTTTGGCAAGAAACCGTATCTCGATATTGCAGCCAGCCAGATAGAGGAGGGTTTGGTCCCGGATTCAGCCTATTTCAATGCGCTCGGCGAGGACGTGGGTGGATGGACGCAAGGATGGGTCATGAATCTGGGCGTCGGTCAGGGTCAGCTTCAAGTCTCGACGCTGCAACTGGTGCGTTATGTATCAGCGATCGCCAATGGAGGAACGCTGCATGACCTGCGGCTCGTACGGAGCATGACCGATCCCGAAACAGGGGAAGTCAGCTATCCCGAAACTAACACGAGTACGCAGTTGGAAGTCAATCCCGTGTATTTTGATGTCGTCAAGGAAGGAATGCGCCGCGTTGTACGCGAGAAGAGCTCCTGGCTTGAAATTCCGGGCATCACGTCTATCGGGAAGACGGGCTCGGCACAAAACAATCGGACCGGGCTGGATGAGAATGAAGACGATTCGTGGTTCATCATTGCGGCTCCGGCTGAAAACCCGCAAATCGCGATCGCAGTTTTGGTAGAAAATGCCGGATACGGATCCACGACCGCCGGTCCCATCGGGAGCTTTATGGCTGAGAGATATTTGAGGGGTCATCTCGAGATGAACGGCACCCGACGATCCCTGATGCAGCGGCTTTTCACTTCCAACGTGCCGGACGCGATCACGACCACTGACACGACCAACTGATTCGCCCGTGAGGACACGCTACCGAAATCTGGATCCCGTCAGCCTGATCACCTGGCTCGCCCTGGTGCTCATCGGACTGCTGGCCATTTATTCGGCGACTCACGGCCCGGCATCTGAATTCTACGAGTCGAGTCCGCGGCAGAACTTTACCAATCAGATCACCTGGTTTGCTATCTGTATCGGAGGACTGATCCTGGCTTTACTGCTGCCTATCCGATTTTTCCAGACCGTGGCCTTTCCGCTCTATGGTCTGACGATCGTGCTTCTGTTGGTGGCGCTGTTCTTTGGACGGGAGATCAACGGGGCCAAATCCTGGCTGCATATCGGTCCCATGAGTCTGCAGGTGTCTGAAATCGCGAAGGTCGGTACCATTCTGGCCGTGGCGCAGCTCGTTGGCATGCGACGGCCCAAGACAATGGACCTTCGATTCGCCATGATCATCGTGGGCATCATCACGCTTCCCGCAGCCCTGATCGTGGCGCAGAATGATACGGGAACGGCGCTCGTGTTTTTCGGACTGATCCCGATTGTACTCTACTGGAGCGGCATCGAGGCCAATCTCTTGATGGTGATGATTTCGCCTGCCATAGCTGGCTACTTTGCCGTTGTGTCGATGCCCATGGCGATCATATTTGTCGTCGCCTTTTCCGGGTTCATGTGGTGGAAGACCCGGGACACGAAAATGGGTATCGTCTCCGTTCTGTTTACCGGCGGCACGATCGCGGTCGCCAACCTGGCGCTGACTACCATCCTGAGTGACTATCAGGTGCAGCGCATCCTGTCATTCACCGACCCGGGAGCCGAGCAGTTCAGACGGGGAGTGGGCTATCATCAAGTCAACTCGATGGCCGCGATAGGTAGCGGCGGCCTTGGCGGAAAGGGATTCATGGAAGGCACGCAGACCCAGGGCGGCTACGTACTCGAGCAGTCGACCGATTTCGTTTTCTCGGTTATCGGCGAGGAGTGGGGATTCGTCGGGTCGATCATCGTGCTCGTGCTTTTCGGCACCTTGCTCATTCGCATGCTTCAACTGGGGGCCAACATGAAGCACCCGTTTGGCGTGTTGATAGCCTCTGGCTCCGTAGGCATGTTCTTGATCCACATCTTCATCAATATCGGCATGGCCACTTCGCTTCTACCTGTGATCGGGATCCCGCTACCTTTCATTTCCTACGGTGGATCGGCGCTGCTTGCGAACTCGGCGCTCCTTGCCATCGTCCTGTCTCTGCATATGAGGCGGGATGACTTCTCGATCTACGGGTACTGACCCGGCTCCCAGTATTTTCCGTCTCGCCCTTCGGCCTCAGAAAGATTGGCTGGACGATCTACAATGCTTCCAGATAAACCGCCTTCGCGATCTGGATATCCTGAACCGCCACTCCGGTGAGGTCTGCGATCGTGATATCGGACGACCGCCGCGTCCATTCTTCCCTTCCCGAGAGCAAGTCGCCCAGTTCGACGAGTTCGTTTTCTCTCACGTCCCCATTGTTGATCGCGTGATGTATTTCGCCTCTGGTCAGACACTGAGAAATGCTGTCCGCTACCACCAAATCCGCCCTTTGAAGCACGAGTGAGTCCACTTCCTGCTTTTCTGGAGTATCCGATCCCATCGCCGTGATGTGTGTTCCCTCGCGGACATGTTCGCTCTTCAAGAGTGGTTCTTTTGCCGGAGTGGTCATGACGATCAGGTTGCAGGTAGCCCCGATCTGGGAAATGTCCATCGTGGTTTCGACTTCGAATCCGAAAGCAGACATCTCGCTGGCATAGGTGTGCAGCTTGGATTCGGATCTGCCGCAGACGAGCACTTTTGTGCAATCGGTGACGGTGGAGAGGTAGCGCAGTTGAAGTCGGGCCTGCACACCGGTCCCAACGATTCCGATTCGGGTGACTTCTTCAGGCGCCATCGCGCCCGCCGCAACCGCGCCGGCTACGGCCGTGCGAATGTCCGTCAAATACCCTTCATCAAGAAGGATAGCCTCGGGTTCACCCGTGTGTTGGGAAAACAGGAGCATCATTCCGTTGCCCCATGGTATGCCGAGCTCCACATTCTTGTAGAATCCAGACGCGATTTTGATCACGTAGTGGTCGTCATCGAGGATGTAGCCGTACTTGATGTGCACTTCCCCGGGAGGATCTTCCAGAATCAGTTCACCGACGGGTGGGACGACTGCCTCTCCTTCGGAATAGGCGATGAAGCCCTCCGCAATGAGGGGCGAAAGGTCAATCTCCCTGAGCAAAGTCTTTAATTCTGGCAGAGCGATGAATCGTGGGGAATTAGGCATGGGGTGGTGGATTGGGGGGAGGCGGATTGGGGAATGTGGGATTTGAGGATCTATTCCAGATCAGAGAGCACTTGAGATACTCGATCCAGTCCTGCTTTCAAATAGTCTGATTCTGATCCAATTCCAATTCTCAGTCGATAGTCCATCCCGAAACAGTCGCCGGCGACGACGAAAGTACTTTGCTCATGCCGGATTCTCTCCACCAGATCCGTCGAGTTGATATCAAGATCGTAGCTGAAAAATACCATTCCACCCGCGCGTGGTGGCCGGAACGAAAGCAGGTCTCCGTGGGAGGCAGCCCAGTCAGATATCAGGGGCAGGTTTTGGTTCAGGATTGCTCTGTTTCGCGACAAAATTCCTTCACGACGATCGGGCTGGAGGGCAATCGTGGCGATTTCGTTGGAAAGGATAGGTGTCGTAATCGTGGTGTAGTCCCGACGCTTCCAGGTATCGGCGATTTCCTGGTGAGGTCCTACCAGCCAGCCGATGCGCAGCCCCGGTAGGGCATACGCTTTGGATAGGCCTCCCGTGACGATGGTGCGCTCGTAGCGACCATAAAATGTTCGTGTTTCTTTGCCGTCGAACTCTGCTCCCCGATAGATCTCATCGGCATAAACCCACGCGCCAACTTCTTCGGCCATCTCCACGATGGCATCCATGGCCGAGATACTCAGAACGGCTCCTGTTGGATTATTGGGATTGCACACGGCGATCATGCGTGTGTTCGGACCTACCAGATCCCGCAATTCGTCCAGATCCGGCTGCCAACCGAGGTCTTCACGCAGATAGAACGGTTTGACATCGACTCCAAAAGCACGCGCGGCTCCCCACAACTGCATGTAGTTGGGCAGCATCAGGACGAGTTCATCTCCCGGTTCGAGAAGCGTCCAGCAGGCGACGAAATTTGCTTCGATGGATCCGCTGGTAACCATGATGTTGTCTGCATCCGTATCCGGATACAACGCCGAGATAGCTTCCCGAAGAGGAATTGATCCGTTGGTCTGGCCGTATCCGAGTCTCACATCCACCAGGGCAGCCCGCTCCTCGTCGGTGAGCAGCTCGTTCATCGTGTAGGGATGAAGACCCGTCTCGGTAAGATTGTAGTCGACCGTGTTTTCCCAGAGTGATTGGGTGCGTTCGAGTTCAAAGACTTCGATATCCATAGTGCAAGATGGAAGGTGATTTGGATGGGATGACTGGAGCACGTCCGGGTCCAGCCGAAGAGATATCGTCTCCGTGGGCTGTGATGTGTTCCAAACCGTCTTAGCTCCCAAGATAACCGCCCGACTCTCAGAAATCGTCCAATGCACCTCGTTCCTGTTCGCGCACTGGGTATCACGGATGGCGCCGCGTGTCCGGTCATGTTTTCAAGCCGAGGCGCTGAGTGGAGCGACAAACAGGTGCATCGTTTGCGCGACCTGCGTTTTGAGCCCCGTCATGAAGTGATCTGCCTCGAATGTGGAGAACATGATGTTCGGAAATCGCTTCTCAAACTCTTCCCGGTACTTGATTTCGGTGTTCGGATCGTCCATACCGAGCATCTCATCCCCTTTTCCGTACATACACAGCGTCGGAATCGGACAGGTGAAATTCATCCTGGGCCCCAGTTTCAGAACATACTCGAAAGAGATTCTGGTCAGATTGACGCGATCATAGGTCAGTATTCCGAAGTGATCCGGTCCCTTGTCGATCTCGGGAAACACTTCGTCGAGAACCACAGATGCGATCTCCCCCGCACTGTGCGGAATAGAAAGTCCTCTTGAGCGGACATATATCTTCATGGATTCCCACGGTGTGGCTGTTTGTTGCAGATCGTAAATGGCGTTAACGAAAACGAGGCCCTGAATCAGATGGGGAATTCGGTTTACTATATGAAAGAGCGGCATCGACCCGGAGCACGTGCCGACGGCGAACAGCGGTGTGTCCGGTTGACTGTTCTTGAGCCGCAGTGCGATATCAAGCGTGTCGCTGAACATCGAGGCAAGGGTAAATCTGCCCTGGGACAGATCATGACCCCGATAGTTGAACGACACGATTCGGTATCCCTGTTTTACCAGGTAGGAGAATTGCCGCCCAAACAGGATGAACGAGCCGCCGATGAGCGGTGGAATCAGGATAATGCCCTTTTCCTGGCCCGAGACATGAAAGTGTGCCACGGTAATCGTCGTGCCATCGTGAGTGATCAAGGTCTCGCGCTCGATCGCCCGCTTTCGGGTTTTCTGCTCTCCCATAGTGCATCTTCAGCCTCATAGCGCCGCACGCGGGCTGATCAATTGGTGTCATTACTCAATCTGGGACACGCAATTGCGAACAATATGGGATCAGGCCACCGCCCTTACCGGATCAGTTGGCTCGAATACCTTCAATAGGATTGGATGTCGAAAGCCGCCATGTGTGGTAGGCAGTCGCCAGGATAGAAACCGTCAAGACGACGAGTGCTGGCAAGATGAACAGGTCCGGGGTGAGAGTCATCCGGGATCCAAAGTTGTTCAACCATGAGTTCGCGACGAACCAGACAGCTGGTACGGCGAGAAACGTTCCGACAGCGATCAGACTTACAAACTGACCCGTCATAAGCCGGGCCACGTTAAGGTGACCCGCACCCAGAACCTTGCGCACACTGATTTCTTTGTATCGCTGTGATGCCGTCAGAGCTGCGAGTCCGACGAGTCCCAGAGCGGCGACCAGAAGCGCGAACAACGCGAATACGGATACGAGATTCATCAGGCGCACTTCATCCTGATACAGTTCATTGAAGCGCTCGTCACCAAAACGATAATCAAACGTGTTTCCGGGAAAGCTCGCCTTGAACGAATTTTCGATCGACGGTAGCGTCGCGGAAATGCTTCCGCCAACCAGTTTCATAGAGAAGTAGCTGCCACCTCGGGTCGAAAACATCAGAACAGGAGAAGTGGCCTCTTTGGCAGACATCCAGTTAAAATCTTTCACGATGCCTACGATATCTGCAGGCGAGTCATCTCCTATCGTAACGCGCTCTCCTACGGCTTCGGCCGGGTCATCATATCCAAATTCGCGCATGGCCGTTTCATTGATGATCATCCCAAACTCTCTGTCGGATTCAGAATCCAGATCCAGCGCTCTACCGGCCACAATCGTCATGTCATACGTTTCCAGAAATTCTCTTCCGATCCAGAAAGCGCTGACGACAAAGCTCTCATCGTTCGGCGCGGCCGCCGGCCGCGCGAGAGTGGTCATGTTGTAACCACTTCCCGGTACCATGGTTGAATGGGTGACCATATCTATGGAGGAGAGGCCGCGCATTTCCTCCAGAAACGCATTTCGAGCGGATACATATTGATCAACATCGTCAATTATCCCGGGTCGCTCCACTACCAGAACCTGGTCGACGCTGAAGCCGGGATCGACTTCTTTCAAGTGCTGAATCTGCTTGTACACGATCCACGTCCCGGATAACAGGGCGATGGATAACGCGAACTGAAATACGACCATACCCTGACGCGTTCTCGCACCTTTCACGCCTCCTGTCTTCAGGCCGGACAGGATGGTAGCCGGCTGATAGCGCGAAACCAGGAATGAAGGATATAAACTGGCGAGAACGGAGCCCAGTCCGAACAATGCGAAAAGCAGAATCCAGAGCCGGACACTCTTCCAGATTTCAGTAGAAATATTGGTATCAGCGAGCTCGTTGAGCCATGGGGTGCCGTAATACGCAACGCCAACCGCAAGGACGAGTGCTACTGCGTTGGTGACCAGAGACTCCGTTAAAAATTGCGTTGTCACCTGTGCCCGTCTTGCTCCGGAGGCTTTTCGGATTCCCACTTCCATCGCCCTTTCCATTGCCCGGGAAGTGGACAGGTTGACGAAATTCAACCAGGCGATTACGAGAACAAACAGGCCGATTATACTCACAAACAGCACCGTGCGATAGACACCTGCCGATTCCCACTGACCGCCAAAAGTCGAAAAAAGATGCAGATCTTTTACGGGCTGCAGACCTGCGACAATGCTCTGTTGACGGGAGTCCCATTCTTCCCGATTTGCAGCGTAGATCGTGTCGCTCACCTTATTGGTGGCCGCCTGTACATCTGCACCCGGGTGCAGCATTATGTACGTGATGAAATTTGACCAGCTCCATCCGTTGTCCTCTGCATACTGTCCATTCTCATCATCTATGAGAGGCTGAAGAGGGGCAAACATAGTCTCATGAATGTGGGAATTGCCGCTGGTGTTTTCCAGAACTGCGCCAATGGAATACGTTTCGTCAATCCAGGAATAGATTTTCAGTTGGCGACCGACGACATCCGTGGTTCCAAAGAGTCTTTCTGCGTCTGTTCGAGAAACAACTATTCCCTGTGGATCCGTGAGGGTCGACACCGGATCGCCTGCCAGTACCTCATAGTCGAACATGTTGAAAAAGGCCGGATCCACGTATGCGAACTCGGACGTCTCAAAAATGGCTTCGGCATCGTCGGGCAGTGTTATTGTTGCTGATCCATACACCGGATGCATCCGGACAACTTCATCGGCTTCGGGAACAGATGAACGTATGGCTTGAGCCATAGCATGCCAGGTGTAGGTGTCGTATGTCTGCGTTTTTTCACCGGCAAACACCTGCACGTTTACCTGATACAGATCGTCCGTGCGCTCGTGGTATTTGTCAAAACTGGTTTCGAACGTGACGTATTGAAGAATGAGGAGGCAGATACCCATCCCGATGGCGAGACCACCAATATTGAGACCGGCATAAAACTTCCTTTTGGCCAGATTGCGAACCGCGACACGGACATAATTGCGAAACATGGAACTACCCAGGTTAAAACCATCGAAAACAAAAACGGGTAGAGTCCGAAGAAGCTGACCGGCATACCACTGGTATGCCCGAAGCCGTCCCTCGTCTGCGGAAATCCAGGAATAGATTTCTGCGATGTCACCGATCACATCAGCGTGATGACGAAACGGGACAAGGCGTTCGAGCAACGCCGCCGCCCACGTTGGCAGCATATGGTTTGGCGAAGACATGCTCAGATGCTCAGCGACCCCGGAGCCAGATTCAACTTGGTTGTAACCGCGTCGGGTAATCCGGACCAGATTGTCTGGCTCAGTGCGTGAACTTCCGAAAGCGCATGAAGCCCATCTGCCGTTATGACAAATCGTTTTCTAGGTCTTCCAAGCCGCTCCGCCGAGCCTGACTCTGATTCAGAAGTCAGATATCCCTTTTTCACCAGTCGTTCGAGGGGCACGTATATGCCTCCGACCGAATGACGTTTTCCTGTAACGTCTTCAACGTCTTTGCGGATGTCGAGGCCAAACGCAGATGACTGAAGTCGACAGACCGAAAGAAGGACGATTTCTTCTGTTCTCGAGAGCATTTTTTCGGGTCTCTACTTATTCTATTATATAGAAGAAGTAAGAGAAGGTTACGGGTGGGAGAAAATATTTCTATAAAATAGAAAAAAGAGCTGTCCCGCTCAACATTCAGTGATGCTCACGGCCAGACCACCCAGTGATGTCTCCTTGAACTTGTGGGACATTTCTTCTCCGGTCTGCTTCATGGCTGCGATACAGGCATCCAGCGTCAGGATGTGTTGCCCGCTGCCGCGGAGCGCCAGCGACGCGGCAGTAAAGGCTTTGATGGCGCCGAATCCGTTGCGCTCGATGCACGGTACCTGAACCAGGCCGGCGACAGGATCGCATGTCAGTCCGAGATGGTGTTCGAGGGCAATTTCTGCTGCGTTCTCGACTTGAAGCACCGATCCACCGCGCACGGCGCAAAGGGCGGCTGCGGCCATGGCCGATGCCGATCCCACTTCGCCCTGGCAGCCAACCTCAGCGCCCGAGATCGAACTGCGATGTTTGATGAGCCCGCCAATGGCACCGGCAGTCAACAGGAAGTCGTGGATCTGTTCGTCCGAAATGCCTTCGTGATGGACCAGGTAATAGAGGACCGCCGGGACGACCCCTGCTGCCCCATTTGTCGGGGCTGTTACGACCATGTGTCCAGCCGCGTTTTCTTCATTGACGGCCATCGCATACGCGCAGAGCCAGTCATTCAGGTTTGCAGAGGTTGGCTCATTCTTGAGTTGCTCATGAAGGTCCGTGGCGCGTCGCTGCACATTTAAACCGCCCGGAAGAGTGCCTTCACACGACAGGCCGTTTTCGACACATTGCTTCATAACCGTCCACACCTCGTCGAGGCCTCGATCGAGTTCAACATCGCCATGATGTTGATGCTCATTCTCGCGCTTCATACCGGCGATTGAAAGGCCGCATTTTTCAGACATCTCCAGCATGTCATCGCCTGATTCGAACGGAAAGGGGAACGCGGTTGCATCTTCCATTACAAGCGGTGCCTCCAGCGAAGTAATCTCTTTTAGAGTGCTGATGAATCCACCACCAATGGAGAACAGGATTTGTTCGTCGTGAATCGCGCCGCCCGAGTCGAGGAGTCTGAAGATCATGCCATTGGAGTGTTGCTCCAGCGCGGGACCACGATCGAAAATAACGTCGTTCTCAGGTTCAAATAGCAGCACGTCACCATCGAAGTCGATTTCTGTGCGCTCCCACAAATCGGACATCAATTGATTTACATCCCGGTCAATCAGGGATTTCGGTGAATAGCCGTTCATACCCAGAACGATGGCCCGGTCGGTTGCGTGGCCTTTTCCGGTGAAAGCAAGAGAGCCCTTTAAAACGCACTGGGCGCGCAATCCGCTGCGCGGATTGCGCGCATACGATTCCCTGAAGGAAAGAGCCGCCACCATGGGCCCCATCGTGTGAGAACTCGACGGTCCGATGCCGACCTTGAACAGGTCAAGAGCGCTGATGAACATGATTAAAATTGAGTGGGCTCGGGGTGGGCAGGGATTGCGGACGGTAGAATACTATCGCAAAAATACTATCGGTGTCGCAAAAACACCCACTCTGCCAGAACAAGATTCGGTACCCAGCACATCCAGGCGACCGCCTGATAGGCTGCTTCAAAGTCCATATTCGCGAGGAACAGAGGCAATAGAACACGGAGCATAACGGCCGCATACGTCAGGGCGTAATTGCGGATCATCCACTGACGATGGCGCTTCTTGTCACCCTGCTTGATACGCACGTAAGCCATCGTGCCCGTAAACAGCCAGAACACGGCAAGGAATCCAAAACCCATGCGGGCCGGAAATCCACCTTCTGTCACCGTCGCCAGATACAGGCCGGCCAAACCGGCTGCCAGAACTCCCAACAGGTACAGTCGGCCGAACCAGCGATGTGCGTTCATGGACCGCTTTCTGAATTTCTTCGAAAGCTGGAACGGCCCCAGAATCAGGGCGATGCCACCCCCGATGACGTGGCTCAGTCCTGCCCACGGAATTTCGAGAAATCGAGCCCGAATCTCAGGTGAACCCACTTCTGGAGGCAAGATTAAAAACGTCCACGCATACATCGTGACGAAAGCGGCCAGTAGGAGCATTACCCACCAGCCGATGCGGTTCAAGAGAGTGTTCATGACATCAAAACGGTGAGGTGGGAGGTATTGTTACCCGTCAGATGTGTCGAACATCCAGTTCATGACCCACCACCGATCTCCGTCCCACCAGAGTGTGATCGTATTCACACCGCGGGTGAACGCTTCACCACCAACGCGTTCGCGAGAGGATGCGTAGCTGCTCCAAACGCTTACCATATTGCCCGAGCGCCGGATCTGTCGATCGGTTTCCCATTCAAAAAAGTTCTGCTCACGAGGGGCGTTATCTCCATAGAAATCCTCAAGCTTCATCGTCGTTACGGTGGGCTTGCCTTCGGCATCAAGGCCTGCAATGGCGATCCATGCGTCCGCGTGATGCAGCGTCTTATCGCGTTCGTAATCTCCTTTTTCTCCCGCGGGACCGGACACGACCTCGTAATAGGCCCGCATGATGTTGTCTATCGTGTTGACATCATTGGGGTCGGCGTCCTGGGCAAAAGCCGAGGAAACGAAGGCAAAAAGGCCGAGATACAGGATCAGAGTCAGTTTTTTCATCGAGGTGGGACGTGGTTGGGAAGATGGCTATAGCACGACTGCATTCGGTTCAAGTTTCGAAGCGATCAGATTCGTCAATTCGCCACGAGCCGGCAGATTGAAGACAGACGCTTTTCCTTGCACGCGAATCTGTGATTCATTGATTCTCAGGAAGGGGTTCATTCCCTGAAGGCGAGGTCACCGGGTACAGGTCCAGGTTCAGCTGGTCGAAAAATGCGATTCGATTAGGCATCGTTTGCTCGATGGTCTCCTTGAGGCTGGCATCGATTCGATCACTCTTGTACTTGACGGCCAGATACGGGACAAAACTTTCAGCGATGTCTTCCCGATCCGGGTTATCGCGAGCGTAGGTCGATATGAATGCCGGGTCGTTCGCCTGAGCGGAACGCCAGTTTGCATGGTTTGAGTATCGGGCATCAAGCGAGGTGTGGGCTGCTTCGTGAACAAGCGTCTCGACGAGTATCCCATCGCGGATATAGTTGGCCGCCTGACCGATATGGATCAACACGTTGTTATTGCCTCCGCCAAAGGGTTCGACTCCTTTGTGAATCCACATTGAGTTCATGTCGACGCGCAAAGCCGTGGGAATGCGGCCAATTTCAGTCGCATACTTCGTAGCCTCGACAAGCGCCATGTCCGACGTCTCAAACTCGGAATTGACCTGGACTTCGGTTGTCAGACCATCGTCAAACTCAACGTGAAACAGAAAAGCATTGTCCTGAATCCAGTCGTTCTCTCGCCTGTCGTACATGGTCCGCATGTCCTGCCCCGTATAACTGATCGATGCAAATGCGGTAGGGTCGTCCGAGGTGATGATGTCAGGATCAATGAAGATGGTCCCGCCGAAAGGAGGTTCGGTTATCACAGGAGGGTCAGCTTCATCGGGTGAGGTCGAGCATGCCGTCAGAACGGCACAAAGCATAAGAGGAGCGAAAAATGTCAGTCGAGACATAGAATGAGTCGTTGTGGTGCTCATCCAAACTAAGGCTTATCGGGCGACACTTCGAAGCAAACAACGCGAGCTGCTACGAGAATACAGCCGTGGCCATGAGCATGCCGGCGGCGAAAAGAATGATCGTATTTCGGAGTACGGCGCGTGTGTCTATTGGTAGCATGATCTATTCCCTCTAACTATTCAATGCTCCAATTGGACGATATCAGCGCCAATCTGTTACATATGGACTGTTTTGGGACCCGCCTCAGTCCTTCAGGTGTGCTTCTAGCCACACTGCAATCCGTTCGGCCAGATCTGGAAATGCGTCCAGGAGATTGGTGGCATGAGCAGTGCCGGGCAACAGCATCATATCAATCGTTTTACTTCGTGCCTGAACGTCAGCCGTGATTTCGATCAGGAATCGTTCTTCTCGAGAGGCGACGAACAGCCAGGGAACGCTACTGGCATCGATGCCATCAATGGACGCTTGTTCGAAAGAGCCCGGAGAAAGCACAACATATGCCGCTTCATATCCGTCGAGACGCCCTGCTTCTGCGACTTCTTCTCCGCTGTAGCTTGCGCCCACCAGGGCGATACGCTCGGCCCGGTACGCCGTGTCAGACCGGACTTGACTAACGATGTCCGCCACGTTCTGCTCTGCATCCCAGATCATCGGGTCGCGCCGTTGCGCTCCCGGTTCGAATACACCGAGGTTTGTGCTTTCGCCATGACCGGGAAGATCGATCCGGATCGAGGCTACGCCTCGCTCTGCCAGCGCGTATGCCATTGCCCGGTACGGCTCACGCGTTCCAGCTGCCTGGTTGAACATGATAGTCAGCGGCCAGGGACCTTCTGAATTCGGGGTGACGCGATCTCCGATGAGCTCCCACCCGTCGCTTTCTATGGTAACCCGTTCTTCCGTCCAGCCCGTGTCACGCTTCATCCTCGAAAACGGGAATCCGCCGCAACCTGTGCGCGGATTCGCACGGTCAGCTTCGGCGCGCGATCGAGCTTCCTCCTTCGTTGCAGCATCCCATGTCGTGATGCAGAAGGCCCATTCCCACGGCGCCATATCCCGAAGCTCCATCCAGTCGAAACGATGCCACAGCGTCGTACCCTCATCCGAGACCGTGTTCAGGAGCGCGTATTCATCTTCCAAATGCCACTCGACGATCGTGTAGCGCCCGGATGGCTTCTGAACCCAGGTCTTTTCGCTTATGTCGTATTCGATACCGTAGTCGTCTTCGAATGTGCCAAACACAAGTTGACGCAGCGGCTCGGATACCGATTGGGCTACGGCATTGGAGTCAACAAAAGACCCTGCCAGAAGAAGGAAGGCAACCAGACAAAGACATCTACGCATGAAGGAATTCAATCTTGTGTGATATCGATTCGTTTTACGCAGCCTGAAGTTGCGCATTGTGCTGCAATTTCAGGATCAGCACAACCACGATCAGGAACGCGACGAGCGATACGGTATAGGGCAGGTACATCGTTGCGGCAATGGCAACAGCCGCAACGGGCAAGAGGTAGCGACGCCAGCCCGAATCATGTGTATGGATCTCGTGCACGATCCAAAGACCGAGAACATAAAGAGCGGCTGGAACGGCTACGGACGCAGCGGCCAGGGATTCCGACGCCGCTGCATGATCGGTCAGAACATCGACCTGCACGGCCAGGCCAGCACCCACGGCTGCGGCCGCCCCGAACACGATCAGGTGACCGTAACCCCACAAAAACCCTTTCGAGGTGGAGCCATCGACGGCATGATGTTCTTCCTCGCTGAAATACAGCCACCACATACCGAATACCAGCACGAGGCCGCTTCCTATCAACAGATACAAATCCGGAATCCAGGTCGATACCTTTCCCGTCGTTCCAATCGCGATAGAGAGGGCCAGGAGGGACTCTCCAAGCACGATGATGGTCAGCAGCCCATATCGCTCAATGATGTGATGCCGATGCCAGCTCGTTGCGGCAGCTTTTTCGGCCCACCAGGGAACGGAGAGCTCGCAGACGCAGGCCAGCCCGATGAAATAAAGAAAGTACTCCTGAGGGGCAAAGAAGTATAACAGAACCCATAGCACCTGACAGATAGAGATACCCGCGGCATATCGATACGCAGTCACTTTTCGCTCGGGGTCATGTCTGGCCGCTCGAAGCCAGAGCGAACCCAGGGCCAGTCGCATGATGACGTACCCGAATACCCCCATTCCCATGTCAAAGTCGGTGAATATGTGGGGGATGCTGGCCGCCAGCATCATGGCGCCGCCCATCATCACCAGTACGGCGATGCGATATGGCACATCATCGTTGTCGTACGCGGAGGCAAACCAGGTATAGTTCATCCAGGCCCACCAGATAGCCCAGAAGGAAATGACATATTTGATAATGCCGTCACCGGTGTGGTTCTCGGCAATCGCATGGTGAAGGCCGGCCGCCGCCGCCGCGATGGCCACAACAGAGACCAGGTCAAAGAACAGTTCCAGCGGTGTGGCGGCGCGGTGCGATTCAGTCGTGTCTCGCCCGGGCATCGGGCGCATGAAATAGGAGCTCATAGTCGGA